>JAFSTO010000038.1 GCA_017450435.1 Paludibacteraceae bacterium | reverse complement strand
CTGAACGAGCACTGTCTCGCCGAACATGTTCTTGCGGCCTTGAGCAGCCCACTCGTCAACATTCTCCGCCATCGGTGACGACGGAGTGATAGGATAGATAGCAGCCACCTCTGTGAACATATACGCGATATGCGCAGCAGCAGCGTTACCATCCATGGTCATGAATTTCTTTTCTGTAGCCATAAAAAGTAAGTTAATTATTGTTTATGATTGTTTTAGTTGGTTCAATTAGTAGAGGAAGCCGAATAGCCAAAGTGGAATTTGGTTAGGTTGTCCTGTTTGTTCGGTGTTTCCGACGGCGGTAAGCCTGATTGTCGGTTTGGCCGGTTGTTTGTCGAAGACGTCAAAGTAGTGTTTGCCGTCGATAACGAAGAGTGCGTTTCGTTCTGTGGCGTTAATCTTATGATTGCCGTGTAGTGCGTTGTAGAAGAATGTTTCGGCAAGGTGTTGTCCTGACACTTTTCGTTCGCTGACGGCGCAGGCTATGTTGGGATTTTGTATATATACTTTGTTAGGTTTGGCGGGCCATTGTTTTCCCTCGAGGTATAGTAGGTTCAGTAATCGTGCGTCTTTGAGGTACTTGATGTAGTTCATTGTTGTGGCTCGGCTCATGTTTATATGTTCCGACAATGCACTGACGTTGAGTGAGCATGGTGCCTCAGTAAGAATGATGTGCAGTAACTGTTTTATCTTTGTTAGATAAGCCACGTCAATCATTCGTATCATCAAGATATCGACCTCAAGCATCATGTTAATAGTCTTGAGCAGATTTTCGACGTAGTGTCTGTTCTCGAGATAGAACGGGTAGAAACCATAGTGTAGGTAGTCCTGAAAATACCAGAGCGGGTGTACCTTTTCACAGATTAGTCTTGTCAGTTCCTGGTGGTTAGACAGAATCTCATCGAGTGAGTAGGCAGGGAAGGATGTGCCGGCTTGCATGTTGAGATATTCTCGGAATGAGAAACCTCTGAGGTTATACATCTTGACGAGTCCGTTCAGGTCGGGGTTTTCCTCAGTAAGTCTCATGACGGGGCTGGCTGAAAAGACGATGTGCAGGTTAGGGTAGAGGTAGTAGCACTCGCGTAGCTCCTTTGACCAATCGGGGTATTTGAACATTTGGTCAAGCAGTAGTGTCCGTCCCCCTTCTTTGACAAAGACCTCAACGAAATCAAGGAAGGAGTGGTCTGTGAAATAGAGGTTGTTGAAGTTGATATACAAGCATGTTCGTGCCAATCCGAACTTCTCTTGTGCATATTGTAGAAGGAAGGTTGTTTTCCCGACACCTCGTGAGCCTTTGATTGCTATAAGCCTGTCGTTCCAATCAATCTCGTCCATGAGCCGGCGTCTGACCGGTGCATTGATATGCTCAATGAGATACTTATGTGTTTGGAAAAAGGAGTCTAACATAACGGAAGATGGTTAGGAAGAATATACGGGTGCAAAGTTAGTTAAAAAAAATGATATTTGCAATATGCAGTTTGCAAATTTAGCAAAAAAAGCGTTTTAAGAGTCGTTATATGGTAAAGTGTACAATTCAAATTGCGTTATTTGAGTTTTAATCCGACGATTATGGGGTCATGGTCGGCGTATCTGAAAGGAATGTTGCGTTTGGCGTTGTGTGATAGTATTTTGCGGAGTTTGCGCGGACTTTCGTTTGGTATTTGTCGGTTCTTGAAGTTGTATTTGGAGGTATATGCGGCAGAGTAGTACACGTCAGTGTTCCAGTGTAGCGGGTGTGCGGTGGTAATTTGTTCAGCCATTGTTGGTGAGGCGAACACGCGGTCGAGGTATCCGCATTCTCCTTTGTAGGAATAGGAATATCCGAGGCTGTCTTCTCTCATCAGGATGTCTTTGTATCCGGCTTGTATTATGGTTTGTATAGGCAGTTCGTGCGTGTAGCTGTTGTAGTCACCGAGTAGCAGAATGTCGGGGTCGGAGTATGTGCTGTCGGCGTAGGCATCGGCGATGCTCTGAAGGATAGCGTTGACGTTGTCGTTTCTTTTGCGTGCAGACACGTCCGGATTACCGCGTTTGCTTCTGAGGTGATTGAGTGAAACGACGAATCGTTCGCCGGTGTTTGTCTGTTGGAATCCTTGTAGTAGGAAACGTTCTCTGTAGATATTTTGTTTGCCGGTGTAAGCGCGTTTGAGGGGCCCGAATGGTTGCAGGACACGTTTGTCGTAGATGAAGGCCACAGCTATGGTGTCGCCGTCGAGTACTCCGGTTCGCACGTAGTCGTAGATGTCGTTGTGTGCCAGTTCGTTCATCTTGTTGGTCAGTTCGGCGGGGGCTGCTTCGCCTTTCTCCAGTTCGCACAGGGCATAAAGGTGTGCGTTGATGTGGTGAAGTGCGGTTGCCACTTTGAGTGTTTGCAGTGCGTGTTGTCCTTCGGTAACGCGTCGTGTAGCATAACCGCCGAGGTGCACGAAATAGTTTTGTATGTTTGCGGCGCAGACAATTATCTGCGCTCCGTTGAGGTCAGGTAGTTTTGTGTTAGGTCGGTAGTTGCGGAAGTGTGGTGTCTTGCCGGTTTGCAGTTGTCTCACTCCTGTAACTCGTGCTTTGAGGTTCATGATGGTGGCGCCAAGGTTGAGGTTGTATTGCCTCGGACACTGCAGCTTGATGCGTAGGCTGTCGTTGTAGGCTGCGTGTTGGTAGTAGGCGGTTGAGTCGCCGTTGTGTAATCCTTCGGCTCTTTCTTCCGGGCAGTAAAGTCGTTCGGGTGCGAGAGTGATAGAGTCGTAGTAGGTGGCGCAGACGATAAGCGGAGTGGTGATGATAACCTCCTGTCCATTAAGCTGTTTCCAACCGCCTTGTTGGAGCTGATTGAGAGTGACACGTTGTGCGGCATAGAGCCAGGCGGGAAAGAGGAGAAAAAAGAAAATCAGTCGTTTCATGATTTGAGGTTGATGAGTGACAGTTGCAAAGTTACAAAAAAATCGCCAAACACGAAAGTATCCGGCGTTTTTTTGTCAGGCCCGCTGACGCTAAGTGACAAGGTGACCAAGTACCAAGTGACGTGCAGAGCTCTCACTTCTCGCAACTATAGCAGTCTCACATCTCATAGTGTTAGAAAATGTTGTGTGAATGATAGAAAAATGTTGTGTGAATGATAGAAAAATTTGTGTGAATGATGGAAAAGTTGTAACTTTGCATTATGAAGAAGATTTTGATTTTGTTTATTGCTGTCAATCTGTTATCATGTATTGTTGTGGCAGGAAATACCAGGCAACCTGCCACGTGTGCCGTCCTTGAGAAGGCTGTGCGTCGCCAGCCGGGGAATATGGATTTGAGATGTCAACTTATTGAAGCGTATTTTGCGGACGGGGATACTGTGGCAGCTATAAAAGAACTGGATTATTCCTTAGCTTTAGGTGACGTACCGTGTTTGTTAGTCCATAAGGCGAATTTATTGCAGGCGACAGGTCAGTTGTCGCTGGCAGCACGTTATTGTGCTAAGGCTGTCGTTGCCGGCTGTTTACCGAACGAACAACCATTGATACATTATATCGACAGTCTGTCAAACGGTGCTGTACGTGTGAGCTTGAAGACTGTTGTTAAGACGGACAAGAGTAACACAGCGTCATTGTTGGGTCTTGCACAACTGTCTATTATGGATGGTGATAGTTCGTCGGCATTATTGTATATTGAGGAATCTCTTGTTAGGGGCGACAGTACAATGGCTCCGGTGCTTCATGGCTTGCGTCATGAGACCATCGGCACGGACTCTGACTATGAAGTAGTGGCTTCATTTCCGTTTACGCGAAGCAGGGGAAAGATGGAAATCAACGGAACTGTCAATGGGCTGGCAGTTAAGATAGAGCTTGATACGGCTGCTACTATTAGCACTGTATCTGAAGTAGAGACGCTTTTTATGCTAAAAAACAATTATATCGGGACTGATGATATTGTTGATAACAGAATAGTCGTTTCCCGTGAGATTGGTATGGGGAATGGGGTTGTGCTACGTGGTGTCCGACTTTATAATTTAAAGAAACAAGATAGTCCGGTTATTTTGAGTATGAAAGATTTGTATTTGTTAGGTGTACCACGTATCAATGAAAGAGATAAACGTGTAGAATTGATGGCTAAAAAAGAAAAGAACTGAAGTTAATAGTCATTTTATTTTATATAAATATCATTTTACAATGAAAAAACTTCTGATTATTTTGTTGATTGGTGTGTGTGGTGCCCTGACCGCGCAGAACAACCAGTCGTCCTACAACATCAAGCGTGCTCTTGATGCGGCTCAAAGCGGTAATGAGCAAGATGCGCTTAAATTTCTCGTTAAGGAGACCAAGGAAAATCCGACGAATGGTTATGCGTATCTATTTTTAGCATCAATATGCAATGAACTTGGGTACAACTCCGCTGTGCTCAGGTTTGGCAATGATGCTATACGTTATCTTGGAAAGACAGAACCCAACATGACGGCAGGTGTGGCAGAGATGATGGCGGAGGTCTATCTTGCAGGCGGTGATACCGTTCGGGCTCTTTCTATGTATGACCGTTGTGCGGAAATATCAAAATACTTTAAAGGCACATATACCGGCCGTGCGTGGATATACTACAAAAACGGAAGATATGATGATATGTTTGCCGAAGGGGAGAAGTTTGCTAAACTATATCCGAAGTCGCTTATCGGATATGTAATCATGTCTGATGCAAAAACCGGAATGCGTAGATATATGGATGCGCTGAACCTTGCCGACAAAGCGTATGCTCGTTTGGAAAAGGAAGACGAGAATGAGCATCTGGTTAGGGGAAGCAGAGCCAAGGCGCTTTTTGGATTGGGGCGATATGAGGAATCTCTTAACGAAGCTGTCAGGTCTGCTAATCTACATATAACCTCATCTGTATTGCAGCTGATAGAAGACATGGCTGATAGCGTACCCGGACCTATGGTTCTTGATACATTACAAGCAGTTTGGGAAAGAGATAAACAGCAGACCACATGGCTTTATGTGATGTCTGACATTTATCGTTCGCGTAATGATTATATCAACACAGCATTAATGTTACATAAGGCTTTGGCTATTGAAGAAAATAATAGTGCAAAGGAAAGCCTCAGCAGTCTGTACATCAATTATCTGGCATCACCGGAGGAGGGGGAACGCCTGCTGCTGGAAATTCTGAAAACCGACTCTGCCAATGTACCGGTTTACATTGAGCTTATTCAGTTGTACCACGACATGGATCGTTATGACGATGCGTTGAAATCTGCTGATAAATGTATGCAACTTGCCCAGAAGGATAAGGATGTGGCTACCTGTCTGATGCTGCGAGGGAGAGTTTACGAATATATGCACGATTATCGGCATGCTGTAGATGACTATTTCCGGTATTTGATTTACAAGCCTGAAAACCATGATTTGTGGTTTCGCATCGGGCGTGTTCTTCGTCTTAGCGGAGATACAGTAGGGGCAGAAAAGGTTTTTGAAGAAGGTAAACGTGCAATGATGGTTGATAACGGAGAACTGACTGCGGAAGCTTTGTTAGAACTGGGAGAGTATGACAAAGCAACAGAGGCTGTTGAACAGAGGCTGCAGAAATCGAAGAGCCGACCAAGCGAGAGATATAATGCAGCCTGTGTGTATGCAATGGCAGGCCGGTCGTCGGAGGCGCTACGGGAGTTGGAGGCTGCGTTCGAATATGGATTCAGGAATTTTTATCATATAGTATGGGATTCAGACCTTGACAATCTGCGTGCGTTGCCGGAGTTTAATGCGTTGGTAAATAAATATAAAGAGAAGGCTGAAGAAGAGAAAATCTTGCTTCGCAAACTTGTTGCTGATTTATAAAAACCTTTAGATTATGAAAAGAATATTTTTAATTATTCCGTTGGCCTGTTTAGGCCTTGCTGCGTCAGCAGCGGGTAAAATGTCGTATTATTTTCAGCGTGCCGAAGAGGCGTACGGGCAGGAAGATTACGAGACTTGTTTGAATTATTGTAGGCAAGGTGTTGAGGATAATAAAAAAGACGGATATTGCTGGGCAGTTATGGCTGAAATCTACTCCAAAGCCGCTTATGGCAGGTTTGCGGAAGCATTGGAAGCTGCAGATAATGCGCTTGCCTCGCTGAAGAAAAATGATACATGGTGGGTGGCGTTTGTTCATGCAATACGAGGTGATGTGTACTACAAGATAGCTGACTATCCCGCCTCAAAGGAAGCTTACAGGAAATCGCTTAGTATCAAACCTGACAACAATACTGTAATTGCGTCATACGCCGATGTTTGTGCAACAATGGGGGAATGGCAACCGGCGGCTGCGGAGTATAAGAAGCTATTGAAGAATAATCCGGCTATGGCTTTTGTTTATGCCGAGTTGGCTGATTGCGAATATCATCTTGGACAGATAAAAGAGGCAAAGACTGATTGTAATATGGCTATATATTTGTCCGATGATGAGAATATCAAGTCGCATATTGTTCTATCAAAAATAGCATTGGACGAACATAATCTTCCTCTTGCTGCTAAGGAGATGGTGCGGGCAATGTTTTTAGAGAAGGGATATGAAATTATGGGCGATACACTTGTCGGACTTTGTCCTGAACTGATGACGGCAGCGGTGATAAATGAAGTGGAGAAAGCGCCTAATGACTTTGATGTCAACAACACAGCGGCGTTGTATTTTTTCCAAACTGCCGATTTTGTCACATGTCTGTACTATCTTGAGAAAGCATACGAGCTTCAAGAACGACCGGAATTGAATATTTATAAGGCTACATGTTATCAGCAGCTTGATATGTTTCAGGAGGCACAGCAGTGCTATTTAAAGGTGTTGGAAGCCGACTCGCTTGTCGCATCCGTTTACAATAGCATAGGCGTATTGCAGCATACTGTAGGGAAAGATGAAGAGGCTGTTTTGTCGTATAAGAGAGCAATATCGCTCGAGCCTGACAATAACGAATATTATCGTATGTGTGCTCGTTCGCTTATCAATATTGATTTAGATGAGGCGCTTCATTATATGGATACGGCTGTTATGCTGTCTCCTGAAGATGAAATAGTGACAAGTCTCTTTAATAGGGCAGAGATACTTCGTATTGCGGGCAAAGAAAGCGATGCACTGAAAGACCTGAATGATGCCTTGGCATACAAGAACACTGTGGGCGAAGATGAAATGGTATATGTATATGCTCTTTTGGGGGAACGCGAAAAAGTGACAGCTTTTGCTGATTCGGTGGCACAGTCACATAATACTGCCAAACATTATGAAGTGGAATTAGCTCTGATATATGCTGCGATGCGTGATAAGCAGGGAACACTCAAATGGATTAGAAGAGCATTTGACACATGGTCACGTTCCACAGCGTTGTTCCGTTCTCATCATCGTTTGCGTTTTCTTGCGGATGATAACGATTTTATTACCTTATTATCCTACGGCGACAGTTTGCGGCTCAAGGAGATTGAACGACTTGAAAGGACGATGTTGAAAGCGGAGAATGTGGCGGGAGCTACAGAGATTCCGTTTACGCGGCAGGGTGGAGTGTGTCAGGTTAAGTGTGCCGTCAACGGACTGCCATTTTATTTCGTGTTTGATACAGGTGCTGCCGATGTGACACTCTCGTGTGTTGAGGCCGATTATATGTTAAAAAACGGTTATCTGACTGATGCTGATTTTATGGGTAAACAAAACTACGTAACAGCTGACGGCAATATACATGAGGGCACTATTGTCAATCTTCGTGAGGTACGAGTGGGGGATATAGTACTTCATAATATTAAGGCTTCGGTTGTTCGTAACCAGAATGCCCCGTTGTTGCTTGGTCAGTCGGTTTTTCGTCGATTTGGTACTGTTCAGTTAGACAACAGCCGCTCTGTTATTCGTTTTGTTAGTGATGGGGAGTGAGAGCGCGTCCTGACGGCCACGGCACCCGAATAAGCATGCGGTTTGATACAGGGGGGTGACATTGGCATAAAAAACGCTGAATACGAAAGTATTCCGCGTTTTTTTGTGTCTTTGTTTGAGAGACGGTTAATACCATCTGACACCCCGCTTCACGTTGTTCGCGGGGACCCCGTTGTCTCTACACTTGGGCGGCACGTTGTTCCGTGGTACTTCAAATCCTTTGTACATCGTACATCGGTTCTTCGTACTTATCTCGGCTTTCAGTATTGTGCTTTGTCATAGACCTCGTCGGCTGTTTCTTGGCCGGCGAGATGTTCGATGATGCAGAAGGCGAAGTCGGCGCTCAGGCCCGGTCCTTTGGCTGTGATGATATTCTTAGATTCGACGACGAGTCCTCCGACATAGCTGTTGCCGAGGTAGTGTTCAAATCCGGGATAGCAGGTGGCTTGTTTGCCGTCTAATATACCGAGGTCTGCGAGTACAGAAGGAGCAGCGCAAATGGCAGCTATGTCTTTTCCTTCGGCATTATGTTTCTTGAGCAGGTTGCAAAGCTCAGGGAACTCTCCGAGTCGTCTGGAGCCTCCGGGTAGGATAAGCATCTCTGCATCGTCGAAGTGACATTCGGAGAACAGTTGGTCGGCGATGACACAGATGTCATGTGAGCCGGGTACTTGTAAGTTCTTTTCGCAGGAAACAGTAGTAACGTTGAGTCCGGCGCGACGCATGAGGTCAACGGTGGTGAGTGCTTCTATTTCTTCGAAGCCGTTGGAGAGGAAGAGGTAATGCATCTTATTTGAGTTTGAAGATATAAGTTATTGATCCTATGACATCGCCGTCTCCTTCGGAGAAGGTGGCTTGTTTAGCGGCGTTGATAGCGGCGTTGATGAGTACGGGGTCGGAGATGTCGGTGCCTTGTCCTTGCGTTGCGGAAATGACTTTGCCGAATTTATCTACTCGTATCTGTACCACAACTTTTCCTTCGGCCTTTGAGTTGTAGTTAGGCGTTGCGAGTTTTCCCCTTAGGTCACGACCTTTGAGACTCCAGCCGTGTCCTCCTGATGTGCCTGAGCCGGCGCCTCCTCCCGAGGCGGCAGGATTGCCTTTTTTAGTGTCTCCTTGTGTATCGCCTGAGCCTGCACCGTTATTGGGATTGCCAAATAGCGAGCCCAGTTGTGCGGCTTTGTCTTTTTTCGCTTGTTCTTCAGCTGCCTTAGCTGCTGCGGCGGCAGCGGCTTCTGCTTCAGCTTTTTTTCTTGCCTCCTCAGCCGCCAGTTCCTGCCGGCGTCGTTCAGCTTCAAGCTTTGCTTGTTCTTGTTTCTGTCGTTCGCGTTCAGCAGCTTCTGCCAGTTCTTGCTGTTTGCGTTTCTTTTCCTGTTCACGTTGCAGAGCGAGTGCCTCTTCGTCCTCCTGTGTCATCAGGTCGTTAGCTGAGGGGGGAGCGGGTTGTTGTGGAGTGGCAGCAGGTGCGGGCGGTGGCGAGGGAACCTCGTCGGGAATAGGCTCAACCTGTCCGCTACCTTCCGTAGCATCTCCGAATGCAACCTCTATGCCTTCCTCCTCGGGAACATAAGGATTGTCGAGATAGACGAACCAAAGCAGCAGGAACAGCAGCACCGTGATGATGATGGTGCCTATCGTAGCTTTTATTTTTGACTCTTGTTTCATTTCTTGGTAGCGATAACCAGTTTCATGTGGTTCTGGTTGGCGATGTCGAGCACGTGTACCACTTCTTTGTAGGCGATATCCTCGTCGGCATGCAGTGCGATATACATCGTTGAGTCTTGTGCTTGTACTCCTGCCAAATAAGCTTCGAGTGCGTCGGCTTCAATAGGTGCAGCTTTTTGCTTACCGAGCGCGACGGAGTAGTTGCCGAGGTTGTCGATAAACACCTTAGCGACCACTTGTCGTGTGTTGGTCTTAGCACGTGCTTGAGGCAGATTGATTTTTATGTCGTTGGGTGCCGACATCGTGCTTGCCATCACGAAGAAGATGAGAAGCAGGAAAATGAGGTCAGTCATTGATGACATAGAGAATGTTGCCTCGACTTTATTTCTGCGTTTTAGTGCCATATCGTGTTTTAAGCGTGATTGATGATTTTTCCCGTAGCTGCGTCAGCCGGCTGTTATGGGAAGAGCGTTGTATGAGTAGCTGATTGTATCTTTAAGCGGGTTCGTTAAGCAGGTCAAGGAAGTCCATGGTGCGTGCTTCAAGTTGGCGAACAACGGTATCCACTCTTGAAACGAGGAAGTTATATGCAAAGATACATAGAATGCCCACAATCAGACCTCCGACGGTAGTAACCATCGCCTGATACATACCTTCAGACAAAGCAGAAAGCTCAATGACTCCGGAGTTGGAGCCTGCCATGTTGTAGAAGACGTTGACCATACCGATTACTGTACCGAGAAAGCCGATCATAGGCGCACCGGATGCTACAGTGGCGAGAATGACGAGGTTCTTCTCAAGTGTGGACACCTCGAGGTTTCCCACGTTCTCAATAGCAACCATGACGTCCGACATAGGTCTGCCGATACGTGTAATGCCTTTCTCTACCATACGTGACGAGGGGGTGTTGGTCTGTTGGCAGAGGTTGAGGGCTGAGTCAATCTTTCCGTCGTGGATATAGTCTTTGATTCTGTCCATAAACGACTTGTCTTCTTTCTGTGCTTTGTGCAAAACGACGAGACGTTCGATGAAAATCCAGATGGCAATGATGAGCAGAACGGCAAGAACAATCATTATCCAGCCGCCGTATTGCGCCATCGTCCAAAGATTGATAGGTTCTTGTTCTACGACCTCGGCAGCCACCTCGGCTGCGTTGTAGAGTGTGTCAATTTGTAGTAACATATTATTAGAGATGAATGATTTTTCTGTTTAACGATAGAGACATTTTTTATATTGTCTGATAGTCTCTTCTATTCCGAGATATAGTGCGTCAGCTATGAGTTGGTGTCCGATAGAGACCTCGTCTATCCACGGGAAAGCGTTGATTAGTGGTGTGAGGTTTTGCAGTGTGAGGTCATGTCCTGCGTTGAGTCCGAGAGACAAAGCGTGTGCTTGTTCAGCAGCTGCAGTGTACATCTTGATAGCCTCCTGAGGGGCTTTTCCGAAGATTTCGGCGTATGGTCCGGTATATAACTCCACTCGATCGGCACCGGTTTTTTTTGCACCTGTGACCATCTCCTGCACGGGATCGACGAATAGTGAGACGCGTATGCGCTCAGCATGGAAGAGTGCCACGAGGTCGGTGAGCTGTTGTCTGTTCTTCACCGTGTCCCATCCGTGGTTGGATGTCAGTTGTTCCGGCGCATCAGGCACCAGTGTCACTTGTGCAGGGTGAACGTCGCAAACCAGCTTGACGAACTCAGGGGTAGGGTAGCCTTCGATATTGAACTCAACGTTGATGGCTTTTTTTATGGCGTACACATCGCTGCGGCGTATGTGCCTCTCGTCCGGCCTTGGGTGGACGGTTATGCCGTCGGCTCCGAAGGTCTCGCAAGCAAGCGCAAAAGCTACCACGTCAGGTACGTTGCCACCGCGGGCATTACGAAGCGTGGCTATTTTGTTTATATTGACACTAAGAGTGGTCATCTTCAATTATTTTGCAAAGTTAACAAGATTTTCTGATATATCCAAGAGAAATCAAAAAAATCAAAATAAGAGCTGTATCTCGCGGGCGGATTGTTGATTTTGAAAGACGGTGAGAAAACTAATAACCGATTCCGGTAGAGACGCTCTTTTCGAGCGTCTCTCTTTCTTTGAGTGACGGTAAAAAACACCGTCTCTACCCTTGGGCGAAACAAGGTTGGTCACTTGGTCAGTTTTATTCCTCTTCCCTCTTGTGTTGTGGCGATGTATGTGCCGTTGGGCAAGTGGCTGATGTCAATAAGTGATTTGTCAGTGCTGCCCACGCATACACCGTTTGCGGTGTAGATACGTACTGTGAGTTGCTTAGGGTTGCTTATTGTTGTGCCGTTGTGGTGAAGTATGTCTTCTGAAGCCGTTAGGTAGGTGATAGCGGAAGGTGTATAGCCGTTTTCTCCGAGTATTCCTTTCAGCGCCGGTGTGTATCCTGTGACGAGAGCTGCCAGAGCGTTGTTGATGGCGTAGCTACCGTCGTCGGCATTGGTGAAGGAGAAGCTGATGTCACCGTGCTCCATTCGTCCGGCTCCAAGGTCGCCTGTTACGATAGAGGGAACATCGTTAGGGTCGTCGGGTGTGATGACCGGCATGAGTTCAGTGGCGGTGTCGAAGTTATTATAAGTGCTTCCGCCTTGATTAGCTGTTACATCTGCGGGAACTTGTTCGTCGCGTGTGTCGGCAAGATAGGCATCGAAGTGAACGGGAGCGGTGGAAGCGTTGTAATAGACGAGTGTCTTGGAGCCGTTGAAAATGTTGTTGAAGGCTTTGATGATTCCTCCGTTCTCTTTTGAGAAGGTTCCGTCATTCGGTGCGCTGCCGTTCTTGGTGTCGGTGCCCTGCATAGAGATAAGCATCGGCTTGGGGCAGTTGCGGAAATAATTGTTCTCCACAAACGCGCTGGCACCGGTTGTGACGCCTACACAGTACTTGGAGTTGCCGTCGAAATAGTTATTATATATATGTACGCTCATCGTGCGGATGCGCGGGTGGCGTGAGTCAGAGTGGTCGAACCAGTTGTGGTGGTAGGTAATGTAGTTGGGACCTGTTTCGCTTTTCATTCCGCACATCGACGACTTGCCTGTGTCCCAGAAATGGTTGTAGCTGACGGTCACGTATTTGGAGTCAGACTTGACATCAATGGTCCCGTCACCTTTTACCTGGTCTTTGTCACTACCGGGTCCGCCGTAGAATCCGTCTATATGATGCACCCATATATGGCTGTTCTTGGTGTCAAGCGAGATGGCATCATCCATAGCAGTCATTACGGCGAAGTTCCTTAGCTCAACGCTTGCGGCGTTGCGTACTAAAATGCCGAACCCTCTAATGACGGCGTCATTGCCCACTCCCTCGATGGTGAAGTTGAGCTCGCTGTCGGCTTTCCTGCCCTTGATTTGCAAGCCTTCCTCTTTACTGCCGAACGAGTCTATTTGGTTAGCTTCGATTGTGCCGAGAAGTCGGATGCAGAGAGGTGTGGTGTCCTGTCCTTTTTCATACGCGGAAAGGATATGTTGCAGTCCTACGCAGTGTGTTGTTCCGCCTTTGTTGGTTGTCACTACATCACTTTCTATTGTGGCAGCGTTGCCGGCATGAACGTATAGTATTTTGACTCCCGTTTTGAGTGTGCCGTCGTTGTTGTATGCTCCTACCCCTTCCGTTCTGCCGAAATGTGCAAAGCCGTTACGGTCGTGGGCTGATACGTTGAGAATCGGGGTCTCAGAGGCTTCGCTTTCTATTTCCTCCCCTCCTGCAACGGGCACTATTTTCAGTTGGTAGTTACCTGCGGTCAAACCTAAGGCGTCGGTTCTAAGGTATGAACCGTAGTCGCGAATAAGCTGCCGGTCAAGCTTCGTATATGCCCCACCGGCAGGACGAACGTAGGCGTGATAGTCGGTATAACCGCTCAGGGGCGACCATTCGGCGTAGGCTGACTCATGCCAGCCGCCGCTCTTGCGGAAACTGATAGCGGCTTCTGACATTACGGTTAGGATAACGAAGAGTAAAAGAAGATAAATTTTTCGCATAGTTGTGTGTTGTGTATGTTTTTGTGTACAAAGGTACTACTATTTTGCGAGATATACAACAGAAAAATCATTTAATAAGTGCATATAAGATTGAAATCGTGCTATAAATATTGTGTATGTGCGAAAAATGTTGTAACTTTGTGCGATTTTATGTTAGTAGCGCTTTTTCGGTTTGGCACAGTACTTGCACTTTTATGCCAAATCGTCGGCGCAAGGACTACGGAATACATGAATAATAACTTAAATTTGTATAATTATGAAAAAGATTTTAACATCTCTTCTTGTTCTTTTTTCGATGACAGCCTTATGTGCTGCTCTTCCGACGGAACTTCAGGAGTACAAGTTGGATAACGGTCTGACCGTTATCTTGTGGGAAGACCACGATCAACCGGACGTAGAGGGCTACGTTGTTGTTCGTGCGGGTGCGGTGGACGAGCCTGCCGAATATACGGGTTTGGCTCACTATCTTGAGCACATGCTCTTCAAAGGAACACAGCGTATCGGTGCGCTTGACTGGGAAAAAGAGAAGCCGATATACGACTCTATCATCGCGCTTTACGACGAGTATAGTGATGCCACCGATCCGAAAGAACGTGAGCGTCTGGCAACGGCTATCAACGAGTGCTCGATGCGTGAGGCGAAGATTTCGTCCACGGAAGACTTCTTCAACATGCTTGACCTTATCGGTGCCGAGGGGGTGAACGCTTACACCTCTTTCGACCTCACGGCGTACCACAACACTTTCCCGGCTGCTGAGATGTACCGTTGGCTTACTATCTTCTCCGACCGTCTGATTGACCCTGTTTTCCGTACTTTCCAAGCCGAGTTGGAGAATGTGTTTGAGGAATACAACATGTACGCCAATGAGCCGTCGTCTCAGGCGCAGAAGAAACTGATGGAGGATATATACAAAGGCTCTCCTTATGAGCGTGACGTTATTGGTCTGCCGGAGCACCTGAAGAACCCGCGTCTCAGCCGTCTGATAGAGTTCTACAACACTTGGTATGTGGCTAACAACATGGCGCTGATTATCGTTGGTGATTTCGACAGCGAGAGCACCAAACCTATGATTGCAGAGACCTTCGGCCGACTGAAAGCTAAGGAACTGCCCGCTCGTCCGAGCTACCCGCAGGTTCAGCTCACAGGCAAGAAACACTACAACTTAGGCTACAATCCGCAAGTGGCGTGGGTTTATCAGGGAGTTAAGGAGGGTGACCCTGACCAGGATGCTTTGGAGTTTGTTTGCAGCCTGCTCTATAACGGTCAGACCGGTCTCTTGGACCAAGTGAACACCAAGGGTGATGTGAGTCAGGCGTATGCCTTCTCTGATACTCGCCGTAACGACGGACGTGTGCTCGTGATGGCTGTGCCTTACTACGACGCAAACCAGCGTATGTACGAGTCCGACAAGGCTACTGAGGCTATCATCATGAGAGAGATAGACAAAATCAAACGTGGAGAGATTTCCGACGACCTGATTGCAAACGTAAAACACATGTACGCGCAGAGCTATAAGGCGTTCTATGAGTCTCCTTCTAACAAGATGGGAGCACTGGTGGATGCTTTCACATACGCTAAACCGATAGAGGATATCTTTACGGCTAACGAGAAGATTCAGGCGCTAACCAAAGAGGAGATTGCCCGCGTGGCAAAGAAATATTTCGATGCCGACCACATGACTATCTCTTTTGATGAGGACACAAAGAATATGAAGGCTAAGCCGCTTCCGAAGCCGAATATCAAACCGTTGGACCCGGTGAAGAACGCAAAGACCGAGTATGCGGAGATGTTTCAGAAACTGCCAAAGGGTACGCTGAAACAGACCTTCAATGATTTCAATGACGTGAAGGTCAGCTCTCTGGGTGAGAACGTAACACTGCGCTATACTCCGAACACGAAGAACGATATCTTCACTCTGACATTACGCTATGGAGTGGGCGAGCACGAGATGCCGCTGCTGCCTTACGCTGCTGCTCTCATGGAGAATGCAGGTATAATGGGTGCTCCGGCTACCGAAGGTAAGGATTTCAAGCAACAGATGGCGGAGCTGGGAGCGAATGTGTCTTACGGATGCAATGAGTCTTATTTCTACATCAGTATAACAGGTGAGGACGGCAACATGGCTAAAATCATGAACCTGGTTACTCGTCAGCTCCTGATGCCTTATTTGGAGCAGAAGCAGCTTGATGCAGTGAAGGGTGGTGTGTTTATCTCACGCCTTATTCGTCAGAAGCGGACTGCCGTTCAGAAATCAGCTCTTATGCAGTACGCTATGTACGGCAAGAAATCTTCGTACATAGATGAGGTGCCGTTTATTGATATCTGGCAACTCGGATTACCGAAGGTGCAGTCGCTCATTGCTCAGGCACGCGAATACGCACTGGATGTGTACTATTGCGGAACACTGCCTCAGGAGCAACTGGTAGCTAACCTGCCGCTGACAGAAGGTATGAAACCGTCTAACTCGCCGTTCGTAAAGGACCGTCAGAAATATGACAAACCGACAGTGTTGTTCTTGCCTAACAGCAACGTTCAGCAAGCTGACCTGTATTTCTACATCAACGGTCGTCCGTATGACATCTCTTCGGATGTGGCATCTGACGCTTTCAATCAATATATGTCAGGTGGCTTTACGGGAATTATCCTGAATGAGATTCGTGTTAAACGTTCAATGGCATATTCGGCTTACGGTGTTGACGCGACTCCGGTACTGCCCGGCAAGGACTGCTACTTCATTGGATATGTAGGCACTCAGAGCGACAAGGTTAATGACGCAATCTCCGTCTATATGGACATTCTCAGCGACATGCCGGCCGACTCGACCAATATCGTTGCTCTCAAGGCGGCTCTCAAGCAGGCTGCACAGACGGCTAAACCGTCGATGCGCTCTAAGGCAGCTACTTATGAGTACTGGCAGCGTCTGGGCTACACCGACGACCCCGCTAAGGTCAATGCCGCTGCTATCGATGCACTCACGTTTGCTGATATTGAGAAGTTCTATAAGGAGAATATTCAGGGTAAGCCTGTTACTGTTATTCTGATGGGTGACCCGAAGAAGATCGATCTCAAGGCTATTGAGTCCAAGCTCGGCTGCAAAGTTACCAAGCTTAATGCTGCGAAACTCTTTGCACCGCTGGATCTGGACTTCTAACATAACATAGACGTGCTTAGACACGTAGTGGCGCAAGTCTCCGCGTTTGCGCTAAGTAAATAAAGGGATGGTCTGCACGACCATCTCTTTATTTATTTTGAAGTATTGAGTGTATTGCCAAAGTGTAGAGATGATAATCGGGGCGGTTTTTTGTGGGTGGCTCCATTGTCTCTACCTCTGGGCGGTACGTTGTTCGCGGGGGCTTATAACGGATGATTTTTATATTCTCATAAAGAACAAAAGGTGCCCGTGTCAAAAAAGAAAAGAGGGTGTCCGGGAAACGGGCATCCTCTTTTCGCATTTATTGTTAAACCTGTTTGTTATCTGCGTCTTGGTTCGCGTGGTGAACGGTCATTATCGAAGTCTGTACGACGTGGACGGTGCTCGCTGCGCTCAGGTTTTGGCCCGCGGTCGCCGCGTTCAGGACGCGGACGGCGCTCAGGTTCCTGATAGTCGGCGGGTTTCTCTTTGAGAGCACGGGCGGAGAGACGGAACTTGCCGGTCTTCTCGTCAATCTCAAGGAGCTTGATGTTAATCTTGTCACCCTCCTTCAAGCCGGTCTCCTCCATGTCTTCATAACGCTTCCAATCGATTTCCGAGATGTGAAGCAGACCTTCTTTACCCGGCATGAACTCAACGAAGCAACCATAAGGCATGATGGATTTGACGGTAGCTTCGTACACCTCTCCTACCTCCGGCAGTGCAACGATAGCTTTGATTTTAGCCACAGCGCTGTCGATACTTGCTTTGTTGCTGGAAGCTACTTCTACTAAGCCGCCTTCTTCCACCTCGTCAATAGAAACAACGGCACCGGTCTCATTCTGAATAGCTTGGATGATTTTGCCGCCGGGGCCGATGATAGCACCGATAAACTCCTTCGGCACCATAAAACTGATGATACGCGGAGCGTGCGGTTTGAGGTCGGCACGAGGTTCAGGCATCACCTCAAGCATCTTGTTAAGAATGTACATTCTGCCTTCGTGTGCCTGCGCAAGAGCGTTCTCCAAAATCTCGTAGCTCAGTCCGTCAACTTTGATATCCATCTGGCAAGCTGTCAGACCATTGACTGTACCTGTAGTCTTGAAGTCCATATCACCGAGGTGGTCTTCGTCGCCGAGGATATCCGAAAGGATAGCGTAGTTCTTGCCTTTGTTCTCAGAGATAAGTCCCATTGCTATACCGCTGACGGGGCGTTTGATAGGCACACCGGCGTCCATGAGTGCGAGAGTGCCGGCGCATACGGTTGCCATCGAGCTGGAGCCGTTAGACTCAAGGATATCACTTACGACACGAACGGTATAAGGGAAGTCGTCAGGCACCATTGTCTTCAAGGCTCGGCATGCGAGGTTGCCGTGACCTATCTCGCGACGTCCTACACCGCGTTGAGCCTTAGCCTCGCCGGTGGAGAAGGGCGGGAAGTTATAATGCAGGAGGAACTTCTCGTATGATTGGATAAGCGGCTCGTCAATCTGTTTCTCGTCACGCTTGGTACCGAGTGTGACTGTTGAAAGCGATTGGGTCTCGCCACGTGTGAAGATACTGCTTCCGTGAGGTCCCGGTAGCGGTGATACTTCGCACCAGATAGGACGAATTTCGGTTGTCTTACGTCCGTCAAGACGCTTGCCCTCGTCGAGCACAGCGCGACGCATAGCTTCTTTCTCTACGTCGTGGTAATAACGGTCGATGAGTGCAGCTACCTCGTCCTCGCTTACGCCAAGCTGTTCTGCTTTGGCGGCAATATCGTATGACTCTTTGAAGTTTTCGCAGATAGCGGTGAACATCTCCTCGCGGTGATGTTTGTCTGTGTCGGCACTGACAGCCTGCTTGTAAGCATCGGCATAGCAAGCGTCGTGAACTGCCTGCTTGAGTTCGTCGTCGTTAACCTCGTGGCAGTACTCGCGTTTTTCGGTCTTGCCGTATTCTTTCATCATCTCCAGCTGTGCTGCACACTGCGGTTTGATGGCTTCGTGAGCCACACGGATAGCCTCAAGCATCTCTGCTTCGCTCACCTCTTTCATCTCACCCTCCACCATCATAATGTTGTCTTCTGTAGCAGCCACCATCAGCTCGATGTCGGCGTGCTCACACTGCTCGAAGGTCGGGTTGATGACGAACTGTCCGCCTACGCGTGCTACTCTAACCTCGGAGATCGGGCCTTCGAACGGAATGTCGGAGCACATGAGTGCAGCCGAGGCCGCCAGACCTGCGATAGACTCCGGCATGTCAATGCCGTCAGCGCTGTACATGGTCACGTTAACGAACGTCTCAGCGTGATAATTGGCAGGGAAGAGAGGACGTAGAGCGCGGTCAATAAGACGAGCGATAAGAATCTCGTAGTCAGAGGCGCGACCCTCGCGACGTGTGAAACCACCGGGGAAACGGCCGTTGGCTGAGAATTTCTCTTTGTACTCAACGGTCAATGGCATAAAGTCCGTACCCGGTACGGCGTTCTTGGCTGAACACACTGTGGCCAGTACCATAGTGTTGCCGATGGTTGCCATAACAGCTCCATCGGCCTGTTTGGCAAGTTTGCCGGTCTCCAACGTGATCTCACGACCGTCAGGTAGGGCAATTTTTTTTGTTACAATGTTCATGTTTTTTTTTGTTTTGTTTCGTCAATTGATGCTACCGTTTGCAGCATCGTGTTTCAGCTTTTATATATAAAATACCACTCAGCCGTGTGGCGAGTGGTATTTACTTTATTTAGATTTCTTCTTGTGCGCGAAGCTGCTGCACGTAGATAGCATGCTCCATCTTCAAGCGTTTCTTTTCGCTTGGTGCCTGGAACTGCTGGCGACGACGGAGCTCTTTTAAAGCACCTGTTTTTTCGAATTTACGTTTGAATTTCTTCAACGCGCGCTCGATGTTCTCACCTTCTTTTACCGGTACTACAATCATGCGTTTACACCTCCTTTTCCTGATTCTGTAGAATTTTTCGATATCAAATACTTAATTACGATATTCAATATCCGATTCTTTTTAGTTGTTAAATTTTGTTTGTACCCAGGGCCGGGCTCGAACCGGCATGCCTCGCGGCACTGGTGTTTGAGACCAGCGCGTCTACCTATTCCGCCACCTGGGCATTTATCGGGGGCGGCAGACTCTACACCCGAAAAAGCGTGCAAAGTTACTACTTTTTTCCGACCTGACAAAGGAAAATCGTAAAAAAATACAAAAAACTGTCTGTAACGGCATTTTTCGCATGTAATAACAATATATTAAGCTGTGTGGCAGGCTGATTTCAATAATTTTTATTATCTTTGCACACGAATATGAAGGTTACATTATTATTAGTGGGACGAACATCAGACGCTCGTATAGCAGCCTTGATGGCAGATTATGAAAAGCGTTTGGGGCATTATCTTAGTTTCGAAATGCAGGTTATTCCTGAGCTGAAGAACACAAAGAGTATGAGTGAGCCGCAACAGAAGCAGGCAGAGGGGACGCTGATTATGAAAGCAATACCTCAGAATGCTTATGTTGTTCTCTTTGACGAACACGGCAAGGAGGTGCGTTCGCTGGAACTGGCAGAGTGGCTTAATGCGAAGATGTCGTCGCTCGGAGTGCCGATTGTGTTTGTTATAGGTGGACCTTACGGTTTTTCGGAAGAGGTGTACACAAGAAGCAACGCCAAACTCTCTTTATCCAAACTGACTTTCTCACATCAGATGGTCAGGCTCATTGCTTTGGAACAGCTCTATCGCGCAATGACGATACTACACGGCGAGCCATACCACCATGAATAGGTGAGATGTGGATTTGATGTACTATAGTTTCCATTTAGAAACGCAATTTTTTAGTAACGAAGAATCTCTCTGTCAGTCCTGTGGAGGGTACCGGAACAGGACTGACAGAGAGACGAAAAAAGTCCGACAGCAATGCAAGATGACAAAAAAAACGGGAAAGGCT
>JAFSTO010000037.1 GCA_017450435.1 Paludibacteraceae bacterium | reverse complement strand
GGCTTACAAATGCGCCGTTGACGACGAGGCTAACGCTCCTGCCGTAGGTGACAAAGTGGCTGTTACCGGTAAACTGACCAAATATAACACCACTCCTGAGTTCGCTGCCGGCTGCACCGTAGAGATTCTCGAGAAGGGTGAAGTAATCCCCGTGGATCCTGCCAAGAACCTTGGTGAAAAGACTATCGCTGAGTTCCTCGAACTTAAGAACACCAAGGACACCTGCGTCCTGACAGGTATCGTTGCCAACATCAAGAATGCTACTTATGGTAACTTCGACCTCGTTGAGCTGAACAATGCAGAAATCTCTGTGTACGTCTATGGTCTGCTTACCGCCGCTGGTGAAAGCAAACAATTCGAGAGCCTCGGCGTTGCGGAAGGTGACACTCTGACCGTTCTCGCTATTTACAGCGAATTTAACGATGCTCCGCAGGTGAAGAACGCTATCTTCGTTTCTGTCAAGAAAGCTGCCGTTGAACCGGGTGAGGACGTTGAAATCACCCTCAACTCACTGACCAACCCGGGATCACTGATGTGGAACGATGCTACCGCTACTTCCGGATGGTGGCAGATGATGGGTGAGAACGAATCATATTATTTCTCTTTCTCCAACGCTGGAGAAATCGCTTCTGCTCCCGGCACATATACCATCGGTGACTTGGATCCGGAATATACTTCCATCGAGATTCTGGAAACAGAAAATGAAATCGGATTTACGGATGGTTCCATCACTATTGCTGTTGCCGAGGATGGCGTTGTTACCCTTACCGGTGAGCTTGTCGGAGAGGATGGCAACAACTACATCTTCAACCTGACTTATAAAGATCCGGTTGTAGAGAATACGGTCAATATCTCCATCCCGGAATGGCAGGTTGATGAAACATACCTCGACTATGACCTGTTCGCTGTAGGCGGTGAGGCTGCTGACGGTGCTTATGTCCAGTTCGCGCTCTGGATTGTGGATGAAGCCCAAGAAGGCATCTTCGGACACTATACTGACTATCATTTCGATTATCAGTATATAGGTACTGGTTTGTATGATGCTCAGGGCGTCGAGCAGTCTATTTTCTCTGCTGACATTACTATCGAAGAAGGCGCAGACGGACGCGTACTCGTTACCGCTGACCTCCTCTGCTACAACAATACACTCTACCGGGTTACTACCCTCGTAGGTGAAGGATTTGAGAATGTGTTTGGTAGCAAGAAGGCTGTTAAATTCTTCCAGAACGGCACAGTAGTTATTGAGAAGAATGGTGTACGTTACAACATGAACGGCGCAGTTATCCGCTAATTACCGTCCGCTACAAATAGCATCCGCCAAGTTTGGCGGATGAACAAAGAGGGTGTGTCAAAATTTTGGCACACTCTCTTTGTCTTCTATAATGGTTGATAATTGTCTTCAATGGTTGACTACTCTTTATAATTATTTATACGCACATACGCGCAACATACGCGTAACATACGCGCAACATACGCGCAAAAACGCGCAAAAATAAACAAAATGAAGCAAAAATGCATTTTTTTCTTGCACGTTCGAAAAAAAAGTAGTATATTTGTCGCCAATTTAAGCCATATTGGTTAAAACAACCATATCTAACTAACATTATTAACTAAAATTATCGTATCATGAAGAAATTATTCTCTTTGATGACGGCAATGATTCTTTGCATCGGCGCTATTCACGCTGCTGATACCAAGATTTATTGCAAGGTGGCACAGGCTTGGTGGAATGCCGACGGTGCCGCTGTCGCTGCTTATGCTTGGAGCGGCGAAGGAGAAACTGCTGTGACAAACGCCGAATGGCCTGGAGCACGTATGACT
>JAFSTO010000036.1 GCA_017450435.1 Paludibacteraceae bacterium | reverse complement strand
TTATATCTTGCAAGAGGAAAACTTCTTGCGACTGCTCGCAGAAAGTCGCGCTTATTACAATGAGAAAATGAAAAAGCCCGCTGTAAAGCCTGTTGTTCCGGGTGTGGAGTTGCTCACTCCTGCGGAGATGTACGACCGATTCGGGGTGTATAACAAGAAAGGCTACTGCGTGGTTGAGTTTGAGGGCGGCAGGAACTACGCCTGTTTATATGAAAAAGCAAAAGAGGCGGGTTTGCAAGTGAAGTTTGTGTTGTAGCGGCAATACACTCATTGCATGACACGCCAAAACAAACAACTATTATGAAAAAAATTATGTTCAATGAACGTTATGGCTTGCAGCAAGCCTCGTTCGATGGTAGCAAGACCATGACACGTAGAATTGTGCCGGACAAGATTAAGAAGGATGCTTTTGTCTATCAGAGCCACCACATAGACGATGATAGAGCCTATGAGCGATACATCCTCGAACATGCTCCGTATAAGGTCGGCGAGATAGTTGCCGTGGCGCAGAGGTACAGCCAATTAGTGGAAGAGATTGAGAGCCTTATTGAGCGCCTTGGATTACCTTTCATTGTGAAAGAGGAGATAAGAAAGCATAAGGGCTGGGACAATAAGATGTATGTCAGAGCCGAAGACATGCCACGCCGTATCAAGATAACCGGCTTAAGAGTAGAGGGTTTAGCTGGTATCTCTGATGAAGACTGCTTGAAGGAAGGCATTACTCATGTACCGGTTGGCATTAACCACTTTGGCGTTCGTGATTTAATGAAAGGTGTAACGTACTATTACTATACTCCATACCTTGCTTACAAGGGGTTAATTGACAGCCTGAACAAACGCGGCTTCTTCGAGAGTAATCCGTTGGTTTATGCTTATTCTTATGAAATGGTAGAATGGTAGATGTAATACGATTTAAACGGCAAAATCTTATAAGATGGGTGTTTTTTTTTATTATTTCAAAAAATATGCGTATCTTTGCAATCACATTGGCAAGATTAACAGCTATTAAAGACAATAATCAGAATATGAAACGTAAGATTTTCTTCCTTTTAGCCCTGCTATGCGTAATGGTGCAGGGAGTGTTTGCCGACCGTTGGGACGGCTTTTCAACATCGAAACCGGCTTGGGACGGTTCTGCGGCAGTCATTAATACGGCAGCCGAATTGGCTTACATCCGCGACCACTGGGCAGAAGGTTCGGGCTATGACGGCGACAAGTATTTCTATCAACTCAACTACCGCGTGGAAGACGACCTCGACATGAGCGTCAAGAACTGGGTTCCGATGTGGAATGCCTACAGAGGCACGTTCAACGGTAACGGGCACACCATTCGCATCGTGATTGATGACCCTAACCTCAGCAGCAACTATCAGGGACTGTTTGCCCATATCCATTCCAGCGGCAAGGTGGAACACGTGCACGTGGACGGCAATATCAATGTGGGCAACGCACGATTAGTCGGCGGTATTGCCGGTGAAAACGACGGCGAGATATGGGACTGCTGGGTGAGTGCCGATGTCAAGAGTAATCATTACAGCATCTATGCTGCCTCGTTAGGCGGCATTTGCGGGAAGAACTACGGAACAATACGTTATTGCTGTATGTCGGGCAATGTAACTAACCTTGCGGGCAATTCCGGCGTAGGAGGACTGATTGGCTGCAATGAAACCAAAAGAGATGG
>JAFSTO010000035.1 GCA_017450435.1 Paludibacteraceae bacterium | reverse complement strand
CACCGCCGCAAGAAAAAAGAGAATACGTTTCATAAATACTCCTTCGTTCATTGTACATTTATCCGTTGCACTTGTCTTTAGGCTTGGCCTTCCCAGCCGCCGCGGGTGTCGATACCGGTGGCAGCGGCGAGGCGTTCCAGTGATGCGACCTCGGAGGGCGTCAGACGGGTGCCGCCCACTTGCGCCGCTTCGGTCACGTGGTGAGGTTTGGTGGCACCGATGATGGGTTGCACACCCTTGGTCATCGCCCACGCGATAGCCGTCTTCGAACAGGAGAGGCCATAGCGCTTGCCGATAGTGGTCAGTTCGTCCGTGAGTGCATGAAGTTGCGGCAGAACAGGGTTGTATTTGCGTCCGCGGTCGCTGTCCGCAGGCAGCGGATTAGCAGTGTTGTACTTGCCCGACAGCGCACCTTGCTCCAAGACCATGTAACCCCAGAACTCGATGCCGTTCTGCTTGCAGTAGTCAAGGATGCCGTCGCGCTCGGAGTTCGTGTAGAGGAGCGAGAAATGGTTCTGCACGGCGGAGACACGGAAGCCTGCTTCGGCGAGTATCTCGTTGGCGCGTTTGAGTTGCGCAAGATCGTGGTTGCTGACACCCACACGGCGCACTTTGCCCGACCGCAGCAGCGGAATCAGCCCCGGTGTCCAGCGCTCCACGTCGGCGGAGTTGTGGACCCAGTAGATGTCGATATAACCGATGCCCATGCGCTCCATGGACGCCTCCGCCATCTTCTCCACCGAGTCGTCGTACATCTGCGCCAGTTGCGGCGTGAACTTGGTGGAGATGATGTAGTCCTCGCGTTTCTTGCCGGCGATGAACGACCCGAGGATGCGCTCCGACTCGCCCATGGCGTATGCCGTTGCGGTGTCCCATGTGCGCAGACCCGCCTCCGTCGCTGCGTCAAAAACAGGTTGCAGAATATGCTCGTCGGTGTGCGAACCGAACACGCTGTCGCCGCCGAACATGCCGGCGCCCCATGACCATGTGCCTAAAATGATGTTTGCCATAAGTGTACGTTTTTAGTGTTGTTACTGTTGGTTTCCAATTCCGACGACAAAGGTACTGCTTTTTTCCGACATACAATTATCTGAATTGAGGAAAGGCTTGCCTGTTTTCGGGGAAGGGGCAAAAACGATGCCTTTCTGTTCGATTTTTTTGCAAATAAACTTGCATATCTCTCCAAAAATCACTATCTTTGCACCCGAAAGTTGCAAAGAGTTAGTATATGGACTTCAAGATACTGAATTTTACTATCTTTTGCGTCAATAACGTAGCTTCGTATCTGAACAAAAGCGCAAAGGATGTGTACCATGCCATGCAGAATGCAGGTATGATAGACGGTTATATTGTACCGTGTTACGATGTGCTGCACTCATTCTCAAAAGAATACATCGTGGATGATTTAGTGTCCCTCATGCAACAGAAAGGAGTCAAGTTATGATTCTCTATCACACCTCATATACGGAAATCCCTTATCCGGATTTGGAACACTCACGCCCTCGGCTTGATTTCGGCATCGTGTTCTACCTAACACCTCTACGTGCGCAGGCTGAGCGATATGGCGAACGTTTTATCAGACGCGGGCAGAAAGCCATTATGAACATCTATCAGTTTGATGAAGAATGTCCGGAGTGCACGCGCAAGGTCTTTTCCGCTTATGATGGCGAGTGGCTGGATTTCATCACTGCTTGCCGGAAAGGTCTGCCGCATGAGCAATTTGATATTATCGAAGGCGGTATAGCTGATGACCAAGTCTTTGATACGATAGATCTTTATTTCTCCGGCATTTATACACGTGAACAGGCATTGGGCGAACTGCGGGAGAAAAAACCGAACCACCAAATCTGCATCACCTCGCAAGCCGTGCTGGATAAATATCTTCATTTCAAATCATCCCAAAGACTCTAATCATGCAGGCTAATCCAACCATATTGCAAATGAAATATGCCCGCATTGTGAAACTCTTTGCGGAGCAAGCAGGCCTTTCGTATGAAGAGGCATTAGGCAAGTTCTATGATTCCACCACATACGACCTCATCAGCAACGGCGTAGCGGACATGCACTGTTTCAGCGACGAGTACCTTGCCGATGAACTACTAATAGAATTAGGCTATAAGAAAAAATAATAACAAACCCCGCCTATGGCATAAAGACAACAGGCGGAAATAAAATACACGTCCATCTCTAAGACGCTAAACAGGAGAAAGACAAGCGCAAAGCGTTGCGCTATAACATATTATAAATGGCAATGCTATTATTCGCATTCAAAAAAGCCTCGGAAACTATTTTGAATAATCGGATAATATTCCATTTGCAGGCTTAGGAAAGGCCAGCATTCTAACCATATAGAGCACACTCCAAATAGGTGTGAGTATTTCTATGGTTAGATGCGGTTTTCATCCGAGGCTTCCGCGAATGCGAATAGAAATACTCACTTTTTGTATCCGAAGTTTAGTAGCCTTGCGCTAATTAGTAAACTTCGGATGAGTAAAAAACATTTTCTTGCGCTTTGCGCAGTGTTTTCGTTTGTGTTATCAGCAAACGCAGTAAAAGTGGTATTTCGTCTTGACGATCCAACTATTCAGTATGATTCAGTACATAACCGAGTGCTGCAATTATTTATGGACAAAGGAGTTCCTTTGTCTATTGCGACCATTCCTTGTTCAAGGGGTGAAATTCCTTACGAAATAAATGATTCTTCCTATTGGGAACTGCTAAATGCGCCAACCTTTGAGATTGCATTACACGGATTAACGCACGAAGATATTAACAAACAAGGAGAGTTCGGAGGGCTTTCGTCAGACGAAACAAACCGACGGTTCAAAAAAGGGCTGCTAATTCTGAGCCAACACTTTGATAAACCAATAAATACCTTTATTCCTCCCTATAACGCGCCAAATGCTTCTTTTCCAGAAAACATGGGATCCAACGGGCTTCATATACTTTCGGCTGATATGTTTCAAAACGTTCCGTGCAAGGGTTCTATTCAATACTATCCCGAAACACTGGGACACTTAATGAAACAAAAAGGTATCTGGAATGCCGCTAAAGAAAGTATATTGAAATGCAACGGAAAGAGTGCAATCTGTGTAGTGATGTTTCATGCTTATGACTTGCCGGATTCCACTGCATGGCTGCAATTGGAGAATCTACTTGATTTGTGCAATAATAACAAAAAAGTAGAACTATACACATTCCGTTCTTTATATGACAGCGGGGAATACTCTAATTGGTTAAGATATCGCGCTAATCAATTATCAAGCGGATTAAGTAAGTATCTTCTACACAAAGGAGTCTTGCATCCAACATGGCTTTGTTTATCTATACATATTGCCAATGCACTTGTTTATATGCTTATTGCTCTTATTGGAATAATCATTCTGCTTGTGCGCACACACTCAACATTCTATAGGAGAATATTATATATTTCGCTTATAGTCGTCGGTGCTATTATATTCTCCGTTGCATGGTTTCATCTTCTCTCGCCGTTAAAGTTGTTGCTATTAGCCGTTCTAATCAATATTATTCCTTTGATATGTCTGGTTATACATAAATAGTTCTAATATAAGCCGCCTCCCATTCATAATCCTTCCGGATTAGCGCAGCGGTCCAGTATCTCCGGATTTTTCAGTCCCCTTTTGCTTTCTCTATCCCCAATAACTTCGCTCTCTCGGAATCCCAGCCTGTTTTACATCGAGCAGGCTGGGGTCTTTTACTTATACTCGGACGGGGGAATGCCGGTGACCTTTTTATATACGCGGGAGAAATGGGACGGGGCCTGGAAGCCGAGGTCGTACGCCGTGGAGGAGATACTGTTGCCGGCACGGAGCAGTTCGTTGGCGCGGCGGATGACAAACTCATGGATGAAACCGATGGCTGTATTGCCTGTCGCTTCGCGCACCAAATCGCCGAAATAGCCGGCGGAGAGGCACAATTGCGAGGCGCAGTAACTGACGGTCGGCAGCCCTTTCTCCGTCTGGAGACCGCGGGCGTAGTAGTTCTCCAAGACCGTCTCCAAGCGGTGTAACAATCCCTTCTCGCCGGTACTCTGCATCTTGAACTGGCGGCTGTAGAACCGCAGACAGTATTCGAGAATAAGCGAGAGCCAGGAAGCGACAAGCGACAAGTCGTTTGATGTACCAAGGGACGATGTACCATGTACGAAGGATGCCCGCAGATGCTCCAGACAATCGACAAATATTCCTCTCTCCTCCTCGGTCATGAGCAGCGGCTCGGAGGTGTTGTAGCTGAAGAACCGGTAGCGGCTCATCTGCTTGCCACGGTCGTGCTTTACATATCATTATGCGTCACAAGGGTCTCAGCATACGCTATGTTAATGATTACGCATAGCGCACAGAGAATAATAATATAGATACGCTTAATGTGCTTCGAATTTACAAAGTGTAAAAAGCAACAGCACATCGCACATAACTTATCAGTTTTCTACCATTTTCTTAGTAAACACCCGTAGTGCTGCGAAATCCTCCTCATCAGGATGTCCGGCATGCCAAGGTCCCATAGCACCTCTGCACGTGAATGAGTCAACGGCGACATTGAACCCTTGTTCCTCAAATATCTGACGAATCTGCGGTACCGGTGAGTCGCTTAGGGCGCATGAACCGAAGCACACTACCTTCTTCACTTTTTTCGTGTCAAGAGTACGTGCAAACTCCTTAACCCGTCCATTCACCTTAGCAAGAAACAATCCTGCACCGATAAAGAGTATATCAACGTCTTCTGTCAATGGTGTTTCCACACTCTCAGGCTTCACGCCCAGCGTTTCTCCGACAACCTGAGCCATCTGCTCAGAGTGTCCGAACTTACTGTAATAACGAATTGCGTAATTCATATTTAATTAAATTTATCTTTTTTTGTTTATTTTGTGCAAAATTACAAAAAAAAACGCCGAATACCAAAGTATTTAGCATTTTTCTCGTCAAAACACGAAAAGCAGGTTACAAACCGGAGATAAACAAAGGGTGAAACCAACAAACCGACTATTATGGAATAAAGAGATATCCCTGTCGCTTTGATGAATAGTCGGAAGGCAAAACCGTTATACGTACCCTCTATCTGCACCTCAAACGTGAACTCAAAACCGCTGTATGTGGTCTGCATAGTGCTCAAAATCTTTTTACAAAGATACGCATATACTGTTTTTTTGTTCAATAATCAAACAATTTTAACGAACAAAACCACTTCTTCTATATTTCTCGTCCAAGATTACCTGAAATTATCTTTTTAGGCTCTATAAGTAGTAAACTTGAGTAATCAAACAAAAATAGGGATAAGTTTGCATAAATCGAAAAAAAGCAGTAATTTTGCAGTCCGAAATAAAAATCAGCGTGATTGTCCCCAAAATCGGATTATCGTTGTACGTGGAGTGAGAATTTGAGTGGGGGGAACTGTTGTCTCTACACTTGGGCTAAACAGGGTGAGCGGAGGCCACGATGTATGACACCCAATTTCACGTTGTTCGCAGGAAACCCGATGTATGTTTTTGGGGTACACAACCATAAAAAAGCAAAGATTGCATAATTATGTATATACAAGTTCTCAAATCCAAGATTCACCGTGTAACGGTAACCGATGCCAACCTTGATTATGTAGGTAGTATCACCATTGACCGCGACCTGATGGACGCCAGCGGCATTTACAACGGCGAGAAGGTGCAGGTTGTTGACAATACCAATGGCGCCCGCCTGGAGACTTACGTGATAGAAGGTGAACGAGGCTCAGGATGTATATGTATGAACGGAGCCGCAGCACACCTCATTCACAAAGGTGACATGGTAATAATAATAGCATACGCTATCATCACACCGGAAGAGGCGCAGACCTTCGTTCCAAAAGTGATATTTCCCATAAATAACAAGTTGGACGAGAAACAGTAACAATGTTTTTTGAATTACAACATACTGACACATATTCTTCAGCACGTGCCGGTATTATTCACACCGACCACGGCGATATAGAAACGCCAATTTTCATGCCTGTCGGTACAGACGGTTCTGTGAAAGGTGTTCACCGCCGCGAACTGGAAGACGAGGTTAAGGCGCAAATCATACTCGGCAACACTTACCACTTGTTTCTCCGTCCAGGCACTGCTATTCTTCAGAAAGCCGGAGGACTTCACAAGTTCGAAGGTTGGACACGACCTATCCTTACCGACTCCGGCGGTTTTCAGGTATTCTCTCTGACCGGTTTAAGGAAGATGCGCGAAGAAGGCGTACACTTCTCATCACATATTGACGGACGCAAACTGTTCTTCACGCCGGAGAACGTGATGCAGACGGAACGAGAGATCGGTGCCGATATCGTTATGGCTTTCGACGAATGTACACCCGGCAATGCCGACTACCGCTACGCCAAAGAGTCGATGGAACGTACACACCGTTGGCTTGACCGCTGCATCAGCGCCTTCGACAGCACCGAAGGACTATACGGCTACACACAACACCTCTTTCCCATTGTACAAGGCTGCGTATATACAGACCTAAGACAGGAAGCCGCTAAACGACTTACCGACCTCGACAGAGACGGATATGCTATAGGCGGATTAGCAGTAGGCGAACCTGAGGAAAAGATGTATGAGATGATTGATGTGGTGAACGATATTCTGCCTCGAACCAAACCACGTTACCTCATGGGCGTAGGCACACCATGGAACATACTCAACAGCATAGAGCGCGGCGTGGATATGTTTGACTGTGTAATGCCCACACGCAATGGTCGTAACGGACAGATTTTCACATGGCAAGGTGTGATGAACATGCGCAACAAAAAATGGGAGGACGACTTCAGCGAACTTGCCCCGAACGGCACCGCCGGTGTTGACCACCTTTATTCACGCGCCTATGTCAGACATCTTATTCACGCCGGCGAGATGCTCGGCCTGCAGATTCTTTCAATACACAACCTCACATTCTACCTTGAGCTTGTAAGACAAGCACGCCTACACATACAAGCCGGCGACTTCAAACAGTGGAAGGACAGAGTGACACCACAACTGATGCAAAGGCTGTGAAGAGAATTGACAGATATATAATGGGCAAATTTCTCGGGACGTTCTTCTTCTCGATTGTACTCATCTTGTCAATAGCCATCGTTTTTGACCTGACGGAGAAAATAGACGAGTTCTTCGAAAATCAGGCGCCGCTAAGGGAGATAATATTAGACTATTACCTACCCTTTATCCCATATTACATGAACATGTTCTCGTCGCTCTTTATTTTTATTTCCGTAATTTTCTTCACCTCAAAGCTGGCAGGTAACTCCGAAATTATCGCCATGATGGCGTCCGGCATTTCTTTCCGGCGACTGATGTTGCCATACTTTCTGTCTGCCGTGTTTCTGTTTGTATTGTTCTTTGTACTTGGCGGCTACGTTATTCCCCCAGCCACAGGTAAGATGTTGCGTTTTCAAGACCAATATATTCAGAAGTTCACCACTGAGAACGCGAGAAACATCCAGATGCAGGTAGAGCCCGGTACAGTGGTGTATATAGAGACGTTTCAGCGGCGCACCAACACGGGCTATCGCGCCTCGCTTGAGCATTTCGACGGTAAAGTCTTACAAGAACGTATCACAGCCGACCGTATCAAGTATGACTCTGCCTACTGCTGGCACCTTGAGCAGTACACCCGCCGACGCTTTGACGGACTGGTAGAAACGATTGACAAAGGTCCGAGGTTGGACACCATTATAGCCATTCATCCTGACGAACTGTTTATCACTGCCGAGCAGGCACAAGAGATGACTAACCCTGAGCTAAGGGCGTTCATTCGCACACAACGCGAGCGTGGAGCCGGCAATACACAAGCTTTTGAAACCGAATATCATAAACGCTGGGCATCACCGCTCGGAGCATTTATCATGACATTGCTTGCCGTTACACTATCATCCAAGAAAGTAAGAGGCGGTATGGGAAAGAACCTCGGAATAGGAATAACGCTATCTGCATTATACATACTTTTCTCCACAGTCAGCACCACATTCTCGGTATCCGGTGTAATGACGCCGTTCATGTCGGTTTGGCTGCCAAACTTCATCTTCCTCGCAATAGGAGCAGTGCTCTACATAAGACGAGTGAGAATGTAAGTGATGTTAAATTAGAAATGATTTTTCTTGCGAGTATCGGAAATAATTAGTAATTTTGCAAATCATTGCGCACACTGATGGAGCAGATTAGTCACGAGGGAATAGCGGAGCACGTTGCCGGCAGCGACGTGCGCGTGCGTATTATTCAAGGGGCGGCGTGTGGCGGCTGCTCTGCTCGTAGTGCGTGTACAGCAGCGGAAACAGCTGTGAAGTATGTTGACGCCACAGCTCCGGAGGGGACCATTCAACAGGGAGACAAAGTGCTGGTCTGCGTCAGTAAACGCTTAGGTTGGAGAGCTGTTCTACTGGCGTTTATTATCCCTTTTATTATTACAATGCTGGTACTTTCCGTGTTAATATACTGCGAAGTACCCGAGGCATGGGCAGGATTATGCGCTATAGTCGCAATCCTGCCTTATTATACACTGATATACCTACTTAGAGACAAAATCAAAGCACAATATAGGTTTGAAGCAATAAAACAATAAAACAATAAAACAATGAACATTATTTGGATTTCGCTTACTGTGTTGGGGTGTACGGCATTGCTGGCTGCAGTGCTGCTATACGTCATAGCTCAGAAGTTTAAAGTGGAAGAAGATCCTCGCATTGATTTGGTGCAGGAGGTTCTGCCCGGTGCCAACTGCGGCGGTTGCGGTTTTGCAGGTTGCCGTGCCTTGGCAGAAGCATGCTGTAAAGCTGACACACTGGACGGGCTGTTGTGCCCTGTTGGTGGTCAGGAGACAATGAAGAAAGTGGGTGACATCTTAGGTCTTGCTCCTGCAGCCAGTGACCCGATGGTGGCTGTTGTACGTTGCAACGGCACGTGTGAGGCACGTCCTCGCACCTCACGGTACGACGGAACACAATCATGCCGAGTTGTAAACGCTCTTTATGTGGGTGAGACAGGTTGTGCCTTCGGTTGCCTCGGTTGCGGCGACTGTGTTAAAGCTTGCCAGTTCGGTGCTATCAACATCAACCCGCAGACAGGACTGCCCGAGGTGGACGAAGAGAAATGTACGTCGTGCGGAGCTTGCGTCAAGGCTTGCCCAAGACACATCATCGAACTGAGAAAGAAAGGTCCGAAGAGCCGGCGTATATGGGTTGATTGTGTCAATAAAGACAAGGGGGCCGTTGCTCGCAAGAACTGCTTGAACGCATGTATCGGCTGCGGCAAGTGCCAAAAAGAATGTCAGTTTGAAGCCATCACCGTAGAGAATAATGTTGCATATATTGACTTCAACAAGTGCCGTATGTGCCGCAAGTGCGTCAGCGCATGTCCTACGGGAGCAATACACGAACTGAACTTCCCGCCGAAGCCGGCACCGAAGCCCGTCGAAGCAGCCCCTAAGGCTGAGGCTCCAAAACAGGAGTCTCAGAAGGCAGAAGCAGTAACAAAAGTAGAAAGCAATGTTGAACCCGCTAAAAAGGAGGAACCCAAACAATGAAAACATTTCGTATAGGCGGCGTTCACCCGCATGATAATAAGACATATTCCGCTCACAAGCAGATAACCGAGGTACCGCTGCCACAAAAAGCAGTTATACCTTTGGTACAACATATCGGTGCTCCTTCCAAACCCATTGTACAAAAAGGCGATGAAGTTAAGGTAGGGCAGCTCATAGCCGAAGCAGGCGGATTCGTAAGTGCCAACATCCACTCACCGGTAAGCGGCAAGGTTCAGAAGATTGACGCCATTAAAGACGCATGGGGCATGACCATGCCGGCCATCTTCATTGACGTTGAGGGCGATGAGTGGCTTCCTGAGATTGACAGGACACCAACCATCAACAATATCTGCAAATTAGAAGCAAAAGAGATTATAGAGAAAATCAAAGCAGCCGGCATTGTCGGTTTAGGAGGCGCTTGCTTCCCTACCCATGTTAAGCTGATGCCGCCTCCCGGCAAGACAGCAGAAGTGCTCGTTGTCAACGGTGTGGAATGTGAACCATACTTGACATGCGACCACCAACTGATGCTTGAACACGGAGAAGAGATAATGATAGGCATTCAGATACTGATGAAAGCATTGGGAATAAGCAAAGCAGTAATCGGAATAGAGAAGAACAAACCCGACGCCATCGAACACATGCAGAAGTTAGCCTCTCACACATTAGGTGTGAGTGTAGAGCCGCTCAACCTACGCTATCCTCAAGGCGGTGAAAAACAGCTTATTGATGCTTGTATTCGTCGCCAAGTGCCGTCTGGTGCACTGCCGATAGAAGTGGGCGCTGTGGTAGATAACGTAGCTACCATCTACGCCGTGTATGAAGCTGTGCAGAAGAACAAACCGCTCATCTCACGTGTAATGACCGTGACCGGCAAAGAGGTGAAGAACCCGGGTAACTACCTCGTCCGCTTCGGTACACCTCTTAGCGACGTTATGACTGTTGCCGGCGGAGTACCCGAGACGACAGGCAAGATTATCGGCGGTGGTCCGATGATGGGACGCGCGATGAATAACATTGACATGCCCGCCAACAAGCGTGTGAGCGGCATGCTTCTCCTGCCGGAGAGCGAGTCACTGCGCAAGAAACCGGAGAACTGTATTCGTTGCGGCAAATGCGTCAGTGCCTGCCCGATGGGACTGGAGCCATATCTCCTCTCCAAACTGTCTGCTTATCAGCGTTGGGACGATATGGAAACACACAACGTGATGGACTGCATTGACTGCGGTTGCTGCCAGTTTACCTGCCCGAGTGCACGACCGCTGCTGGACTATATCCGCGTAGGTAAAGCCACTGTAGGCGCAAACATCCGCGCAAGAGCAGCTGCCAAGTGATAATCATACCTATAGCTAAACAGAATAACTCTTATGCGAGAGATTATCAATCCTTGGACTCACACCGACGGTTATAACTGCTACGGTTGTTGCCCCACCAACCCTATAGGAGCACACATGCGTTTTTATGAGGAAGACGAGAACAACCTGAATGGCGATATCGTCTCGGCGTGGACTCCGACCCAGAATCATCAGTCATGGCTGAACACGCTGCACGGCGGCGTACAGGCCACATTGTTAGACGAAGTATGCGGTTGGGTTGTGTTCAAGAAACTGCAGACCAGTGGCGTAACAGCGCGGTTTGAACTCAAATACAAACAAACCGTGAGCACCACCGGCGGTCCGTTACTGCTCCGCGCAAGGCTGCTGACAGAAAAGCACCGTGTTGCAGTGGTAGCAGGTGAACTGATGGATGCAGAAGGAAAAGTGCTCACCACATGTGAGTGTACGTACTTCACCTTCCCTGCTGATAAAGCTCAGGAGATGGGTTTCATCAAAGCCGCATTGTCGGAAGAAGACTACACACTGCAACAAGTGATTGAGCGAAGTCGGCAACAAATGTATCGCTCGCTAAGAAACAACTAAAGTCTAATAGAAGAACAACAAGTGAGTTCTACTGCTAAACCCCATAAATAGAATAAACAACACAAATCAATATGAAACAGTTAATTGTATCAGCGGCCCCGCATGTTCACTCCGGTGATAGTGTCCGCCGCAACATGCTCAACGTCATCATCGCCCTTCTGCCCGCTTTCATAGTATCGGTAGTGGCATTCGGTTGGGGTGTGCTGATAGTGAGCGCAACATCAGTGGCATCGTGTCTGCTTTTTGAGTGGCTGATTGCCAAGTTCATTATGAAAGAGGAGCCTACCATAGGCGACTGCTCTGCCGTACTGACAGGTTTGTTGCTTGCCTTCAACCTGCCCAGCAACCTGCCGCTGTGGATAGTGGTTATTGGTGCTTTAGTAGCAATCGGTGTAGGTAAGATGTCGTACGGTGGTTTGGGGCAAAACCCGTTTAACCCAGCCTTAGTAGGACGTGTGTTCCTGCTTATCTCTTTCCCTGTACAAATGACCACATGGCCTCGCCCGTTAGGGTTCAGCAGCGCTATGCCTTTTGTTGATGCAGAGACCGGTGCTACGCCTCTTGCCATTATGAAGAACGCTATCAAAGCCGGCGACAGCAGTCTGCTCAACGACCTGCCGACACTATGGGACATGGCAGTAGGTTATCTCGGCGGCTCATTCGGTGAGGTCAGCGCTATTGCACTACTCATCGGAGGAATATACCTGTTGTGCACCAAGACTATAACATGGCATATACCGGTAAGCATACTCTGCACGGTAGCTATATTCTCCGGTATTCTATTCCTGACTATCCCCGGCGCCGCAGCACCGCAATATCACCTGCTGACAGGCGGTTTGATGCTCGGAGCTATATTTATGGCAACAGACTACGTCACCTCTCCTATGACACCATGGGGACAGATAATCTACGGCATCGGTATCGGTTTGATTGTCGTTATTATCCGTACATGGGGCGCGTATCCCGAAGGTATGTCATTCGCAATACTGATAATGAATGCCGTTACAACATTGTTGAACATGTACATCAGACCCAAACGGTTTGGTGAGAAAAAGAAAGCTTGACAACATGAAAAGACTTGAATCAAACCTACGAAATATGGCATTGTCGCTGACGATAGTAGCGTTAGCAGCAGCGGCTCTGCTGGGTGGCTTATACACGCTGACCAAAGAGCCTATAGACAAACAAAAAGCGGAAAAACAGCAGAAAGCAATCTTGTCTGTTCTGCCGGTAATAGACGGGATGGAGATTGCTGAACCTGTAGCCGGAGACGGCATCATCATTTATTCCGCGAGCAAGGATGGTCAACTCGTCGGTTCAGCCGTGCAAACGGAAGAAAACGGCTTCGGCGGAAAGTTTAAAGTAATGGTAGGCTTCGATGCCGAAGGCAATATTGCCGGCTATGAGGTCTTAGAGCACCAAGAGACACCGGGCCTTGGCGACCACATGACAGAATGGTTCAAAAACGCAGATAAAGAGCATCAGAACATCATAGGCAAGAGTCCTGCCACCACTAAGTTTGAGGTGAGCAAAGACGGTGGCGAGGTGGATGCTATTACCGCTGCTACCATTTCCTCACGCGCTTTTCTCAAAGCCGTGCAAAAAGCATACGATGCTGCCATTGCCGCCAACAACAAGGTGGATGCCGCATCATCAGCAACGGCAATAACAGAAAAGGCAGAAGCACAAGAGTGGGCTGACGCTGCTGACAAGAGTCAGAACCCGGAAAATGTAAAACCCGTAAAAGAAGAAAGTCATGAATAAATCACTAAGTACATTCACCAATGGTCTCCTTCGCGAGAACCCTACTTTTGTGTTGGTGTTGGGCATGTGTCCTACGCTTGCCACCACCACTTCAGCCATCAACGGCATGTCAATGGGCCTGGCTACGATGTTTGTGCTTGTGTGCTCCAACATCGTCATCTCGCTCCTTCGTAATCTCATTCCCGACAAAGTGCATATTCCCGCATATATCGTTGTCATCGCCTCTTTCGTGACGATGGTGCAACTTCTTATGCAGGCGTACCTGCCGGCAATATATGAGACTCTCGGACTGTTTATTCCCCTTATCGTGGTTAACTGTATAGTACTTGGTCGCGCAGAGGCATTCGCTGCCAAAAACGGCGTAGGTCTGTCGGCATTAGACGGACTTGGCATGGGACTCGGCTTCACCTGCGCACTGACGGTGCTCGGAGCTGTAAGAGAATTGCTCGGCTCAGGTGCATGCTTCGGCGTACATCTCTACCCCGACAACTACGGCATGCTTATCTTCGTTCTTGCACCCGGAGCGTTCATAGCTTTGGCGTACCTGATGGCAGTGGTAAATAAACTGCGCAAATAATTAGAACAGTAATTGACTAAATCGTAAATACAGTTATGGTTTACTTTCTTATAATAATAAGTGCGATATTCGTTAATAATATCGTCTTTTCTCAGTTCCTCGGTATATGCCCGTTCTTGGGTGTAAGTAAGAAAATCGACACTGCTCTCGGCATGGGTGCAGCAGTTACCTTCGTTCTTACAATAGCAACCATCATTACCTATCTGCTGCAGTTGTTGCTCAACCGCTACGGTCTTGGTTTTCTGCAGACAATAGTTTTTATTCTGGTTATTGCCGCCCTCGTTCAGATGATAGAGATTGTGTTGAAGAAGATCAGTCCGTCTCTGTATCAGGCTCTCGGCGTGTTCCTGCCTCTTATCACCACCAACTGCTGTATTCTTGGTGTAGCAATCCTCGTAGCTGACGGCACATGGATCAGCAAAGTACCTGGCGCCGAAGGCGGTTTGCTACAAGGCACCGTTTACGCCTTTGCAACAGCCGTCGGCTTTGCTCTCGCACTCGTACTCTTCGCAGGTATTCGCGAACAGTTGGCAATGAGCAAAGTGCCAAAGGCAATGGAAGGCACACCGATAGCACTACTCACCGCAGGACTACTCGCTATGGCATTCATGGGATTCTCCGGAGTGGTATAAAACAAATGTAAGCAGAAAACGAAAGACTTATGAAACGCATCTTTTATATTTCAGCGCTGGCACTGCTCATGGCGGTGCCAACCTTCGCGCAGAACGATAAGGTCCTGCTCACTATTGATGACGAACCTGTGATGGTTTCGGAATTTCTGTATATCTATAACAAAAACAATGCTGAAACGAATGTAGAGCAGAAGACTCTGCAGGAGTATCTCGACCTCTTTGTAAACTTCAAGCTGAAAGTGAAAGAGGCAGAGGACCGCGGCTTGGACACTGTCGAAAGCTTCACTAAAGAGTTGGCGTCCTACCGTCGTCAGGCTATTCCCCGCTATATGCAGGACAGTGTAGCAGAGGATGAGATGATTCGTCTCACCTATAACCATATAAGTCGTGATCGTCGCGCAGCACATATAGCAATTGAGTGCCCGATGAACGCCAATGATTCGCTTGAAGCAGATGCCTTACAGAGGATACAGTTGGCACGCAAACGTGTCACTGAGGGAATACCGGTCAAAAAAGGCAAGAAAACCATCCAAGGCAAGCCGGAAGACTTCTTCGCTGTAGCACGCGAGATGAGCACCGACCCATCGGTCGGAGACAACAACGGCGAACTGGGTTGGATAGTACCTCTGCGCTACGTATGGCCCTTTGAGAAAGCTGTATATGAGACACCCGTAGGAAGCGTTACGGAAGTATTTCGCACACAATACGGATTCCATATAGCCCTCGTTGAGGAGGAAAGAGCGCATGAAGAGGTTAATGCCCGCCATATAATGAAGATGGTTCCACGCGACAGCGTAGAGCTTGACCGAGCCGCCAAACAGCAGATAGACAGTATCTATCAGACACTTATCTCAGGTGCAGACTTTGCGGAAAGTGCCCGTCTGCTCTCCGACGACAAAGGGTCGGCTATGCGTGGCGGCGAACTGGGATGGTTCGCAAGAGGCATGATGGTCAAACCGTTTGAAGACGCCGCTTTCGCTCTTGACTCAGGAGCTATATCCAAGCCTTTCAGAAGCAGATATGGCTGGCACATAGTGCAGAACCTCGGCAGAAAAGGCATTGACAACTATGAGGCACGATACAAGGACCTCAAACAAAAAGTGCGCAGAGACGAGCGTTATAGAGAGGTGGAAAAAGCTTTCGTGGAGAAAATACGCAAGGAATACGGACTAAGCGACACGGTACCTGATGCAGAAGTGCTCGCAACAGAAAACGCGAATCTGGAGAACAAGTACATCGAACTTAGAAACCTGATGAAAGAGTATCACGACGGCATTCTGCTCTTCGATATATCACTTTCCGAAGTGTGGGACAAAGCTGCAGTGGATACCGTTGGTTTGACAGCGTTTTTCAAGCAGCACAAGAAAGAATACACATGGGACAAACCCCACTTCAAAGGTCGCGTCGTGTATTGCAAAGACAAGAACTCAATGAAAGCCGCCAAGGCTATATTGCGCTCTGCCAACAAAGACTCTATTGACAGCTACATCAAAAACCGTGTAAATATCGACTCAATAGTATATGTTCGAACAGAACGCGGTCTGTGGGCACAAGGCGAGCACAAGGCTGTGGATAAGCTGCAATGGAAACTTGGCGAGTGGAATCCTTCTGAGGAATATCCCTACGTCTTCCTGTCAGGCAAGGTGCTGAAAAACCCCGAAGAATATTCTGACGAACGTAACGCCGTCGTTACGGCATACCAGGATTACCTTGAGAAGAAGTGGATTGACGAACTGAAAAAGAAACACATTGTTGTTCTTAACCACGAAGCTTTGAAGGAACTCGGTATAGAATAAGTCATCATTCAAAGGTCGTTTGAAAGGCGTTTAAACGTCATTCAAACGACTTTCAAATATCTCAATCGTGCGCCTAAAAACGTACATACTCATACTGCTGACACTGACGGCAACGATGGTTGTCGTCAGTCGTTGGTCAGTGAGGTTAGACCTTACGGAAGACCGCAGATATAGTCTCTCCGAAGCGACGAAGACATTGGTCAAGAGTATTGAAACTCCTGTAGAGGTTAGGATATTGCTTGCCGGCAGTCTGAACCCTTCGTTCTTGAGACTTGCTAACGCAACAGAAGAGTTACTTGATGAACTTGGCCGTTACGGCACCGTCTCCTTCAGCACAGCAGCTCCGCAAAAAGAGGACAAAGGAGTGATTACCACACTCTCCCCTATTGTCATTCACGAGCGCCGACAACAAGGCAAAACAGTGCAGACACAAGTGTATCCGTACGCCGTGGTAAGAACCGGTAGCAAAGAAGCGGTAGTGCCACTGCTGAGAAACAACAGAGGACTATCCGGCGAGGAGAATATCAATATATCCATTGAGCAATTAGAGTTCGCCTTTGCCGAAGCATTGCAACAACTGTCACAAAATGAAAACCGCAAGATAGCCTTCATAGAAGGGCATGGCGAACTGTCAGAACGCGAGGTGTATGACTTGTCGCTTAATCTGGCACGTTATTACCGGGTTGATCGCGGCACATTGACCGGCAATGCACAGGACATATTCCCCTACGATGCCCTCATCATTGCTTCCCCTCAACAACCATTTACAGAGGCCGATAAATACCAGATTGACCAATACGTGATGCAGGGCGGCAGAGTAATGTGGCTGATTGATGGCGTACAATTCTCGGAAGACATTCTCTCTACCGACGGCTTCACCCCCGTTATTCAAAAAGACCTTAACCTTCAAGACCTGCTCTTCCGCTACGGCGTGCGCATCACTCCTACTCTGCTGCAGGACAAGCAGTGTCTGCCAATACCCGTGGATGTGAGTAACGACCCCTCACAACCGAATTTTCAACCCATGCCGTGGTATTATGCGCCACTGCTTCTCACCTCACAACAGTCTCCTATCGGCTATAATCTCGGCAGTGTCAGCGCCATGTTCTGCTCCGGCATAGAGATGGTGGGCGGCGATGACGGACTAAGAAAAGAGGTACTGCTTGCCACATCCTCCGCCTCACGTGCCATCACCGCACCGGCGGAAGTTGATCTCTCACTACTGGAAGAAGACGAACAACTATTCACCCACGCATACATCCCCGTAGCCGTACTTGCCGAGGGTTCCTTCCCTTCTCTCTTTCAACATCGCATGGCACCGGAAGGTACCATACCCGTAAAAAAACACTTAACCTCCAAGAATACACGACAAATAGTTATTGCCTGCGGTTCTCTTGCCCGCAACGAGTGGCAACAAGGACAACCACTACCGCTTGGCTACGACAGATATACAGGCATGCAGTTCGCCAATAAGGATTTTCTTACTAATGCTCTACTATACCTTACCGACAATACAGGAGTAATCAACCTGCGGCAGAAAGACTACACCCTGCGTCTTATCAACGACAGAAAAGCACACCAAAGCCGACATTTGATACAGACTGCCACATGCGTTACACCTATACTGCTCTTGATAATAATAGGATTAGCAGTAAACATAACACGCAAAACCAAGTATAACAAACCCCAAAAATAAATAATTTAGGTATGAAACACGTCCACATCACTATTCTAAGCATTTGTATTTTTTTGTTTCTTACAGCATGCAGTCATAAAACCAATACAGCACTAGATTACAAGTCCTACGCTGTCAAATTGAGCAATAGTCAGCTTACCCACGATCCTCAATTATGGATGGCTGACGGTGTAAAAAAACCGAAATGGGACTATACACAGGGGCTTGTTGCCAAGGCCGTTCTTGCCACCTATATAGCAACGGGCGACAGCGCTTATCTGAGATACGTTTATGACTTCGCCGACTACTTTATCAACGAAGACGGCACCATCAAGACGTACAAAAAATCAGACTACAACATCGACAAAGTGAATGGTGGTCCGTTTCTCTTCATGTTACAAAATCTTTGTCCGGAGCCCCGCTTTGCTGCTGCTATTGATACATTGTATCAGCAGTTACTAAGCCATCCACGCACGACAGAAGGCGGCTTTTGGCACAAAAAGATATACCCCCATCAGATGTGGCTTGACGGTCTCTATATGGCAGAACCGTTCTATGCTGAATACGCTTCGGCACACGGTTTGCATGATGCATACACAGATATACAACTGCAGTTTGAAACCATAGACCGCCACACCTACGACAGCCTGAGCGGCCTCAACTACCATGGCTGGGATGAGGCACGCGAACAGATTTGGGCAGATAGTGTGACCGGCTGCTCACCGCATTTTTGGGGACGCTCTATGGGATGGTACATGATGGCAATGGCTGACGCACTGGACTTCATACCTGCCGAACACCCGGCATTCTCATCCATCAAAAGCATGCTTAATCGCTCTGCAGCTAATATACTACGCTATCAAGACCCTGACACCGGTCTATGGTTCCAAGTACTTGACATGCCTCAGGCAGAAGGCAACTACCAGGAAGCCACATGCTCCGCTATCTTCTGCTACACCTTTGCCAAAGCAGCGAACAAAGGATACCTACCTAAAGAGTACAAGGCCGAAGCAGAACGAATCTTCAAAGGCATTGAAAAACACCTGCTCATCAATAACGAAGACGGCACCTTATCACTCACACACTGCTGCTCAGTGGCAGGATTAGGCGGCAAACAGCAACGGGATGGCAGCTATAACTACTACATAAGCGAACCACAACGAAACGACGACCCTAAAGGTATAGGTCCACTAATTCTCGCCACTTTAGAACTCGCTAAATAATATATCAATTTAATAGAAATTTAAGCTATTCTGAACGCCGGAACCAACAACAAGAAACTTTTGCTACGATGAAGAATATAACAAAAATACTCTCAGCAGCAGTACTACTGCTTGTCAGCGTCACCGTATCGGCCAATACGACCGACAGTCTCTGTCGTGACACCATCAACGGTAAGATTGTTTACAAATATCAGGTAAAAAAATCAGAAGGTCTGTATCGAATCAGTAAGAACTTCGGCGTGTCACAGGAAGATATACTTAGCTTAAACCCCACTCTGAAAAACGAAGGATTAAAACTTGGCCAGACTATATATATTCCGGCGGTTGAACCATTCGACTCGTCACAATACGTGATTCATACTCTTGAACCCAAAGAAACACTCTATGGCCTAAGCCGACGTTACGGCGTTAGCCAGAAGGATATTGAACGACTGAATCCCCAGACCGTCAAACGAATGGAGATAGGCGCCACTCTTCTTATCAAGAAAAAGACAGTAGAAGCCCCTGCGGCTCAACCTGCAACAATATCCGAGCAAACAGAAACAACAGCCAAAGCCGAGATTTCCGATAACTCTGATTATTCCGAAAATTCCGAAATCTCCGAAATCTCCGAAATCTCCGAAAATTCCGAAAATTCCGAGAAATTCGAAAACTCGGAAAATTCCGCCACCGACTCCATTGTCATCTCCGCACTGCCTATTCGCCTTGCTTTTATGTTGCCGTTCATGACCGATGCCCCAAAGAGAGACGCCAATATCGACCGCTTTATTGACTTCTACGAGGGTGCTCTTATCGCCATTTACGAAGCCCAACAACAAGGTCAACGGTTTGAGATATACACCTACGACGTTCAAAAGTCAGACCTTGCCGTCCAACAGGTTCTCGGCAGAGGCGAACTGCAGATGATGGACGCCATCATCGGTCCTGCCTACCCTGCGCAGGTCAGCTACGCAACACTTTTCGCAAAGCAGAACAAGATACAGCTTCTCGTGCCCTTCACGCAGAAAGTGAACGGCATAGAACACACACCGACGGTAATGCAGTTCAACCCAAGCCCTGAGATGAGCGCACAAGTTTTGGTAGATACTCTTGCCAAGAGACGCGAAGATATAAGATTTGTGCTGGTTGACGCTAATGACAAAGACATACCACAGAGTGTCAAAGCTGTTCACCAAGCCTTGTCTGACACTGTCTTTGAGATAACAAACACCTCCATCAAAGATATACTCAATGATTCGCTTGGTCTCTCACTCTCTAAAGAACGCGAGAATATTATCGTCTTCAACAGCGAGAAATACTCCTCCATTCAAGTTCTGATGCCGAAGTTACTCCAGTTTGCCGCTTCCTACCGGATAACGCTGTACGGACATTATTCCTGGCAGAGCGAAAAGATTGAATTACCTATTATCTACACCGGTGTGTTCCATGCTATGGAGCCGGCTATCAAAGGTCATTTCGAGACTCTTCATCACCACTACTTTGCTCACGACATATCGTCCACCCTACCACGTTTTGACCTGCTTGGCTATGACCTTACGCGCGCACTCATTATGCAGTTGCAACAATGTACACGCCAGCCAAACGAACAACTGACCGAAGAATGTATGTCCGCAAGAATCAAAGGCATACAATCAGACGTTATGTTCCGTCGAGTCAGCGAACAAGGAGGACGTATCAACGCGGCAGTCAATGTGTTGAGAACAGATAAAGAACCTTAATGTATCACACTGCTTGCAAGAGAAGCGGATGAAACTGAAACTCCAAAGCATATTATTCCTCACTGTACTTTGCCTATCCGTAGCTGCACAACCTAAACTGCTGCGGGAAGAGATGTACGTAGGTGCACAAGGCGGTGCATTAGCCTCAATGGTAATGTTCTCCCCAACGGTGTCGCAATCCCCGCTACACTGCTATCTTGCCCCTACTGCCGGAGCAGTATTCAGGTATATAGGTCACAAGGTGTGCGGACTGCAGGTGGAGCTCAACTATATGCAACGAGGCTGGCAGGAGTATTCGTCCGCTACCGGCTACGGCTACAGACGCCGGCTGGACTACATCGAACTGCCGCTACTGATGCACCTGTACTTTGGTAAACGCGCACGCGGATTTTTCAACCTCGGTCCGCAGATAGGCTACCTTGTTCACGAAAGCCAGAAAGAGATTCCCACCGCCTACTCCTCAGCATGGACAAGCGGCAAGAGTAGCGGCACGTACCATCAGTATGTACCTACAGAGAACCGCTTTGACTGGGGACTGGCAGCCGGATTAGGGTTCTATTACAGAACAGCCAAGGCCGGTACTTATCAACTTGAAGCACGCTTTAACTACTCGCTCGGAAGCAATTTTTCTACCAGTAAGATGGAGTATTTCTCATCATCCAACAACATGAACCTCTCGCTTACCATCGCTTATCTTTGGCAAGTACACTAATGCAAACACAATAAAACGAAGATAAGATAAAGGTTTACATATTCCCACTCAAAAAAGAGAGGCTGTCTAACAAAAAAAATGTCAGACAGCCCTTTTTTATTATCAGAATACGAGTACCATTCACAATTTCTTACAGACAACCATTCGCCGATCGTATACATAAAAAAACTGCCTAACAAAACTTGTTAGACAGCCACTCTTTGATAAGCAAAAAAATCAAGGTGTCCTCTCGAACACCCTGATTTCATAACCCAAATAAAAAACATCAAAATCGCACTAAAAATGTCTTATTCTTTCTATCGCCTTAAGCGAGTTTGTTGACATAGCGTGCCAACTTCGACTTAAGGTTAGCAGCTTTGTTCTTGTGAATGATATTACGCTTAGCCAGCTTATCAAGCAACTTGCTTGCCTTCGGCAGCATCGCTGTTGCCTCAGCCTTGTCGGTAGTCTTACGCAAATCGCGCACAAAGTTGCGCATTGTTTTAGCATAATAACGATTGTGAAGATTCTTCTTCTCCGTCTGGCGAATACGTTTCAAAGATGATTTATGGTTTGCCATCTTGTCTTTGTGTTTTTGTTTTGTTTTACTTTATGAGTATTCTCGATACTCGTCTTATCATTTATTTTCTATTGAGATAATAACGGCAGCGCTTAGCTGCCTGAAAAATAATCACCCGTGTAGTCCATAGCAGAGTCGAACTGCTCTTTAGAGAATGAAAATCTCTCGTCCTAACCGATAGACGAATGGACCGCGCTTTGTATCAGTGAAACGCCTTACTCACAAAAGCGACTGCAAAGGTACTACTTTTTTTTGATTCTACCAAATTTTTGCGCATTTTTTCACGGCAAACGCATCAAAAAAGATTATTTGTGGGCTGGCGAATGTCGCGAACGGCCACATTAAAGGATACTATTACTACTTCGCTAAAAGACCGCCAGAATAGTTGTTATTTTATTGATATTTAACGATATAACTATTG
>JAFSTO010000034.1 GCA_017450435.1 Paludibacteraceae bacterium | reverse complement strand
GCTGCGTCTATAATCACTTTGTCAAATGTCAGTCCCTGACTCTTGTGTATCGTTATCGCCCACGCCAAGCGTAGCGGATATTGCTTGAATGTGCCGAGCAGTTCCTCCTCTATCTTGCCCGACTGTGCATTTTCTTTGTAGTGTATGTTCTCCCACGTCATCGGCTCCACTTCTATCTCGCCGTCGTCGCAACTGATTATGATTGCGTTGTCGCCAATTTTGGCGACAATACCTAACTTGCCATTGTAGAACCGCCGCGGCTTCTGGTCGTCGTTGCGAATGAACATCACGCGCGCCCCCTCTTTCAGCGTCAGTGTCTCCTCTGTCGGATAACTACTTTCAGGGAAGTTCTTCTTGACCTCTGCCTTAAAAGTATATTCTCGACCATCAAGTTCAGCCAAACGCCTATGATTCAAGTCATCCGCCTGCTGGTTGTGCGTCGTCAGTGTGATATGAAAGTCATCGTCAAAAGTGTCTTTGCTCCTTACTCCTTCAGCGTAGCGGTCTTTGTTCCCATAATTCGGCACATACCTCGCTGCCAACATAGCCCGACTCTCCGCAGATAATCTGTTCTCCCTCACCTCATTGAGTATTCTGACAAAATCTGCATTCTGCTGCCGGAACACATGGTCAAGCTCTATATAGACAGGTTTAACTTCTTGCATCACTTTGCTTTGGAAGAAGTACGGTCCCTCATAATACCTTTCCAACACATCTTACTCATCGCCGTTGACCACAGGTTGCAACTGCATCAAGTCACCTATCATTACCACCTGCACGCCGCCGAAAGGCACATCGCGGCGGTAACGATAATGACGGAGCACGGCATCAATAGCGTCCAACACATCAGCGCGCACCATACTTATCTCGTCTATCACAAGCATCTCAAGGTGGTAGAGCATCTGCCGTTTGCGCTGCGTCAGACGTTGCTCGGCGAATATCTGTCGGTTCGATTGCGGAGTTGGAAGAAGTGTACGAATTGGCAATTGGAAGAACGAGTGGATAGTCATTCCGCCGGCATTGATGGCAGCCACGCCGGTAGGTGCCACCACCGCTATGTTCTTAGGCGACACCTCCCGCAGTCTCTTCAAAAACGTAGTTTTCCCTGTCCCTGCCTTACCCGTGATAAACAGGCAACGGTTCGTTCGCAGAGAAAACTCCTCCGCAAGACGATAAGCTTCGGATTGATATGCAGCGTCATCTCGTTGGTCGGTTTTTGGCGCTAACCGCATATCAATGATTCCGGCTAACAATTTATGGTGCACGCCATTCCACGGCTCAGCTGCCATGGATATAGTAAAATAAAATGTCCCGGCAGGAAACTCACCCGTTAAAGCAATAGGAGAATAAGACTCCATTCTACTAAGATATTCAGGAGCGGTGATAGGTAATTTGTATTCTATACCACAATAAACAAACTTTGCATAGTATTTTCGTTTCTGCTGTCCATCGTCTGTTTGTTTGTTTTCTGCAAATATGGAGGTTCTTTCCGGTCGTATAAGCATCAACGAATGATTACCACGCTGATATTCGCTTTCGGTTAGATAAGTTCGTGGCGAATGTAGCACTACGATTTCTTTAGAACACAGTGGCAAGATGTGCTCGCTGTCGCATTTGAGATGTGAGATAATCTTCAGACTCTTAAAGTAAACATTCTCTCCTTGGCATCCTCCGCCACAAGCTTCACTCACTTCTATCTCTAAAATATCTAATAGCCTAATGTTTTGTGCCGTCTCAATGGCAATTG
>JAFSTO010000033.1 GCA_017450435.1 Paludibacteraceae bacterium | reverse complement strand
TAGATAGATAGACAGATGGAAAGATAGATAGACAGACAGAAAAACATATCTAACTAACATTCCAATCGCAAAGATAATATAAAAAAACCACATTCACAAACTCTACACGAACTTTTTTTAAAAAAACTGCATTTTTCTGCTAATAACAATCTAATGAGAATAGAAAACAATAAAAACAAACAGACACCTCTACAAACATGTACTTGTAGAAGTGTCTGAAATATGAAATACACCTTCTTGCAAATAAAAAGAACTTTATCGCAAGGTTTTGCTTATGAGCAGAAAAACTATCATTTATAAAACTCGTCCTCAGATATTTTGGTATTCTCCACAATGCGCGAACCCTCATCATCCAACTGATGATTAGTTACATTCAGCTTGAGGTCGAGTTCATAGCGCGGCGTCACCACCTTTGTTCTACCGTCATCCAGCATCTCTTTCTGCACATTGAAGTCAAGCACCTCGCGCAGCCTGACGAAGTAATTATCCTCCATAAACCTGCACATTTTCTTATGTTTCTTATTCTTATAGTACAGATTTCCATACGCTACTTCAATGTAATAAATGCCTTCGGGTATTTTCTCTATGCGATACTTCTCGCCATTGGTTATATACACCACCCTTGCCACATGATCATCAGCCCGGGGACGATTACCGCGCATACACTTGAGCTTGACTATTACGTCAGTGCTACCTGTCAATGACAACAGAAGCCATGCCCCTGATTTCTTATCAACCATGGGTTTGAACGTAAATCCGGCAGGTACATCACCGGTCTTGAGAGTCAACGGAGACCAGCCTTTGAACTGTTCGGTCTGAGCATGCAAGGTGCCACACAACGCCAACAACACTGCCATAATGCATAATAACAAAGTCTTTTTCATTGTATAGTTGATTATAAATTATTTCCCTTATTGGTCTTAAAAACGTCTAACTGCTGAATACTTAACTTCTCAGCACCTCATTCGTCAGTTCTTTTCTCATTCTACCTATGGCTCCGCCATCGTGAGGATGGACACGATTGGTAAGCAGCACAAGCACAAGCTGCCTGTTCTTGTCCACCAGCATATACGTGCCGGTATAGCCGGTATGGTATATTATAGCAAGAGCGTCTGATGGACAAGGTTGCTGAGTGCAAGACGAGTCATCCGGCGTCCATACTCCCCAGCCGAGCGAGCGACAGAAGGACTCATATTCCTCAGGCACGACAAAGAACAGTCCGTGCTGTTGCACGTCCGTCATCACAGTATCGGCTACATGCCGTCTGCCAACCATCCATTCGCCCAAAGCCAACAGGTCTGCCGCGGTGGAGAAGACTCCGGCATTGCCGCTTGCGCCGCTATTCATCTCGCGAGCCAAAGGGTCATGCACCACGCCGCAGAGACACACCGAGTCGTGCAACAGAAAGAGGTCAGAACCCTGAGTCTGCAACCACGACGAAGACACTTCCGACACCGGCACCGCCTCCGTAGGTACAACAACTACATCTTGAGAAACCTGCGGCTTAAGAACAAATTGAGATTCTTCGCTATTCCATTCATCACTAACACGCATATATCTTGTATTCATCATTCCAAGCGGTTCGAACACATACCGTCTTGTATAGTCATCGAGCGGCATGCCTGTCACCGCCTCCACCACGTATTGCAGCGTAATAAAGTTCAGACACGAGTAGCGATAAACGCCCTCCTTCCAACAACTGTCACATGAGTTGCTGCCAGATGCGGAAGCCGGTACAGACAGCCTTGTGCAGTGGCACACATAGTCTTCCATCGCCTGACGCCTTGCCTGACGCTCAACATCATTGATAAGCATATTAGGACTATTACTCCCTGACACTTTTTTCCACTGCGCATAAGCCGGCAGCCCCGATGTGTGGGTGAGCAAGTCGGTGATGGTAGCCTCGCCCTCATACGCCGGCAGATAGCGGCTTACCTTGTCCGACAAGCATATCCGCCCTTCTTCTACAAGCCGTAGCACCGCCATCCCCACCCCGACAGGTTTGGATAATGATGCGAGGTCGAACAAAGCCGTCTCTACAGCACTATCAGGCATTTCTTCACGTCTGCCGAACACTCCTCGCCAACCGTATGCCTTGGCATAACACCCCTTAGGCGTACTGACGCACAACACAGCGCCCGGCACGTCTCCGTTCGCCACCGACGACATGACTATCGAGTCAAGCACGGAGCAGTCATACACTGCCTCCACACCCTGAGAACCGGCCGGTCTGCTGCCGCAACCGACAAAGAGGAGGAAGAAAGCAAAGACTATAAAAGATATACGTGTTTTCATTTCTGCGCAAAGTTAACACTTTTATTTCAAACACGAAAACCAAAACGCACTTTTCTGCAAAACTGATAGCCACATCAGGTATCAATCTGACAATAAACAGATACTATATTTAGCTCACATTTTAACGAAGTATTGATATAAAAAATGCAGAAAATTTCGCATATGCTTGCATATTCAGGGAAAAAAAAGTATCTTTGCAGTCGCAAAATGAAAGTATAAATACTATGCCAAGCGCGGAAGTCCAAAAATTAATCCCTGAGATACAAGCGTATCTTGCGACGCAGCCTGTTGAACGAGCATACTTGTTCGGCTCGTGTTCGCGTGGTGAAGAGACTCCGGAGAGCGATATAGATTTGCTTGTTACCTATACAGATAGTGACAGCCTGTCACTGATGGATATCAGTAGAATGATGGTCAATCTTGGGAAACGTATAAACCGCCGTGTTGACTTGGTTGAAGACGCATGTCTTAAACCATTTGCACGAAAAAGTGTAGATCACGATAAAATAAAGATTTATGAGAGAGCAAATTAGAGATAAAGAGCGTTTGGTTCATATTCTAACAGCTATAGATGCATTGATTGCTGGCAGTAAACGTTACTCACCAGAACAAGCTGAGAAGGACACTATTATTTTCTATGGCTTTGTTAAGCAAGTAGAAATCATTGGCGAGGCAACGTACAAACTAACCAAGGAATTTAGAGCGAAACATCCGGAGACGGAGTGGGAGGTTATTGAGAACATGAGGCATGTGCTGGTACATGGTTACTATGCTATTACTCCCCATAAAGTATGGCATGTAATCAACAACGACCTTCCGGTTCTTCGTCCTCAGATAGAGGCATACATTCAGGAGGAAAGCGTGCGGAAAAGCGAAGAATAGAAATTCATTGCTTGCCAATGCGGTTTAAAGCAGTGCAGACAAGCCATTCGGAATAAGAAAAGACAAGCGCAATTGTACGCTTCATCAGGGGCAAGAAAGACATAGAAACCTATCAGGCATTAGTTGATATGTTTAATGCATAACAGCTTATTCGTAGCTTCAGAAAAACGGTGGCGGCAGAAATGTCGCCATCATTTATGTAGTTCAACACCCATAGTTCATTAAATTTTAATAATAGTTTTATATTGTGGTAGTTAAGTACCACTAAACCATTTTACTCAAGGCGTAAGTGTCATTTTGCAGGCTGGGAAAAATGCAAGAAAATACAGTTTTTTCCACCGAAAGTGGTGTTTTTTTTAAGATTTTGGGAAAAGTACAAGGATTAACATAAGCGTATCAATTCCTTATTTAGCCTGCAAAAGACACTTAGTTAATTTGCCCCATAAGCCTAAAAGACACTTTTCTGCAAAACGATAGCAGCATCGGGTATCAATCCAAATTGCGATGACATATTTATATACATTGCTCCTCCAACGTATGGAATCACATAGCCACCTAACAACCAAATCGGACATTGCCGGTCAGCAATGTCCGATTTGGTAATACATAACCATTTGTCATTTGTGTGTCGGGAACGGGTTTCCCGGACGCTTGACGGGCACACCGCCTCCGATGCCACCGCCTCCACCCATTCCACCACCGACGCCACCACCACTCACCATAAGAATAGTGGACACATTCAGTTGCAACTCTTCTGCATAGGGTTTCGAATAAAGTTTTTTGTTCATAGTTTTCTGATTTTTTTTATTTGTTAATTTATTGTATTTGATTTATCTGTTTGTTTTCTGGCCAGTGACAGAGTACAATGTACCATCAGGCATCAACACATACAGATGTCCATCTATAAGCACTTTCTTCGGTAGAGCCGTCTGTGATGCATTCTGCTCAACATCCGTCGGCGTACTATAATCGTCGGAGGCGCCTGTCCAATCAGTTTGCTCTGTCGTGTCAAACAGACTTACAACACGACTACGGGCTGCTACAGACGAAGGAACCTGACCATAAGGAGTGACATACTCAAGAATGAGGTAGGCACGGTTGCTTAAGATATAATAGCCAGGATAGTCAATTAGACGCCATTGTTTGTTGTACAGGAAATATACTCCTATTTCCAGATCCAGCCTTTCGTTCGGTGTCTCGCCTATAAATCCTTGCAATGGGTTGCCCTGTGATGCCGTCACGGCAGGCGAAGGATTACCGTCTGCATAATACATGAACGCTATCTCGTGTACGCCGGGCAGAACCTCGAAGATGTACGCGTACCCGGCCTGCATTGAGTGTACAGGTTCATACAGCACATAATTCTTTTTAGCATTGGAAAAACCTGATATACGGTAAACATCAGCGCCGAAGATGCCGTCTTCAGACACGTCGTACGGCAGACATATCGTCCCTTGTTCACGCGGCACCACAGCTCTTCTGAAAGTCTCCCAGTGTCCCGTCTCCACCGGCTCGCATTCATCTACCGTCAGAACAAGAGTGTAAACGTTGCAATCCTCGGTTACAGTATATGTACCACTCTCTTTGATACTCTCACCACGCCACAGGTAAGGCAGTTCAGTTGCGCACACGGTTGCCGTTTCGCGTAATTCGTTTAATTCGTTGACCTTAAGAACAAGAGTGTAAACGTTGCAGTCCTCGGTTACAGTATATGTACCACCCTCTTTGATACTCTCACCACGCCACAGGTAAGGCAGTTCTGTTGCGCACACGGTTGCCGTTTCGCGTAATTCGTTTAATTCGTTGACCTTAAGAACAAGGGTGTAAACGTTGCAGTCCTCGGTTACAGTATATGTACCACCCTCTTTGATACTCTCACCACGCCAGAGGTAAGGCAGTTCTGTTGCACACACGGTTGCCGTTTCACGTAATTCGTTTAATTCGTTGACCTTAAGAACAAGGGTTACGATGCTGTCGCAACCCCATATAGAGGTAAGTGAATCAGTATAACTGCCGGGTTCGGTCAATTGTCTGCCACCAAAGACGTAATTATCAACCGAGCAGATAGTGTCATACAAGGTGACAGCGTACTTAGGGTGATAATGTACACGATATGTTACAACAGAGTCGCAGCCAAGTCTTGATTGGTAGGTGCGCGTAATTGATGTTTCACCTACTCCACCATCCAATGGCGTCAGTCCGTTACCGCCGACATTGAACGTCTCACCCTCGCAGAGGTCAACATCAATGAAAACAGGTTCGATTAAACTGCATATATAATCGCGTTCCCACTTGGTTATCTCGATCCATTCACCGCCTATATGTTCGTTCCATATAGGGTGATTCACATTAACATAATAGGAAGGTGAAGTGTAATACGGACGATAATAAACCTCGTCAAACGGATACTGCCCAAGAGCATCCTTGGCAAAAGCATGATGCAAATCCAATGTTGCCTGCATATTCCCGTCTTTTACATCACAAGGCAAGATAAATCCTCCTCCGACACCATTACCGTTTTCATACCTCACCTCAAATCCGGCAAGCGAATAATTACTCCAATCAGCTGTCATATCGGTTAGGTTAGTTGTTGCAGCCACAGTGGCAGTATATGGTGTAGCACTGATTATCGGAAGATTAGTAAAACCTATACTATCGTAGAAAAAGGCCTCGAAATGATAGCCGTCGTAGTCCTGCTTGGTAATGGTTATTCTCATGTCCTGCTCCTCACGTCCGTTATTCCATCTTGTAAACATATATCCCGGCTTTGCCTCGGCATGCAACACGACCACGATACTGTCACATGCGACCATCTCTTCTGTCACACTTACCATTCCCTTTGTCTCGTCTGTTGAAGAGAAAGTGTAAGAGAGTGGCGAACTGAGTTCAATCACACGAGATGAGTCAACAAGATACTCTTCTCTAACACCTTTATTCAATGCGGCAATATATGCATCTTTCGTTCCGCAAGGAACATAAAAATCACACGGATTACGAAAGAAACAACCACTCGTTTTTGCAACACCCAAAGCTGTTGTAATATTAAATACCGGAGGCGTTGCACTTCTAAACTCCACTCTTTCCATTGAAGAACAACCGCTAAATGCATCTCTCTCTATTTTCTCTACAGAAGCCGGCAATACAATTGACTTTAAGTCCGTACAATAATAGAACGCATTTTCGGCTATACTTACCACGCCGTCAGGGATAGTAATGCTTGTAAGTTTTTTTCTTGAAGCAAACGCATCATCACCAATACGTGTCACATCAGCGGGTATAACAGTATTCAAACAACCATATAACAATGTATTTGATCTACTGACAATTATCGCATTACAATCATTTCTACTATCGTACACTGTATTATTCGGATCAACCACTATGCGTGTCAAACTGCTACAACCATTAAAGACCTGAAATCCAATATCTTTTACAGTGCTCGGTATAAAAATAGAAGTCAACGGTGTAGCTCTAAAGGCATCACTTCCTATCTCTGTTACACCATTAGGAATTTCCACAGAAGTAAGTCCGGTACTTGCCAGCGCCCAACCACCTATATAAGTCAAAGTATTAGGTAATTGAATTGAGCGGACTCCACACATATAAAAAGCATTAGCTCCTATAGTTGTAATGCCGTCATCTAATATAACATATCTTATATTTCGCTTATAATCCCTCCAAGGTCCACCATCTTCGCTATAATTGCTCATTGCTCCGGTGCCGCTGATTGTCAGCACACTGTCACAGGAGAGTTCCCAAGTGAGGTTGTCGCCTTCCGCACCGCAATAGCCTGAAGCCATCGGAATATATTGCCATACAACTTTAACTATTAAATCTTCTGTAACATTAGAAAAGTCTTTATCCCATGAAAGCGAACGGCACTCGGGTATCACCACATCAGGAGCGGTTGCAGAACTGCCATACTCCACCTCTTGTTGTCCTAACATAGCAACACCATCTGCATCATAAAATACAACCGTGTATTTATTCTTGGTTCTGCTATATGTCGCAGTGTAAGTTGCATCGCTTGTAACAGATACAATATCTTTGTTCCAACCATTGAATGTATAGGTATATTGCGCTGTAGATGGTTTGGTCGGAGTAGAGCCGTTGTATGAAGGTACTACGCCATATCTAACCGGACTGCTTTGCAGCACGGTTCCATCATCATTGGAAAAGGTTATTGTAAATGTCGGGTTGTTCGGAAGAGTCCGTACCAACCGAACAGAAAAACCATAATAGAGAGCATACAGACCACGTTGGGAATTGACATAAGATGCATAGAAGTAGAGAGCATGTGCAGTTGTCGTACCATCCTGCGTAGATGTCCAATAGCTACCGTCTGTCTCAACATACCCACTACGCGAACCTGAAGCAGGCAGGAACACCGCACCTGAAGCCTCCATCTTCTCCCACTGAGTTACCGTATATGTGTTGTCGGAATAATGATTGACGCCATTCTGGATATAGTAAGACTCGTTCCACGACAAACCATCCGCCACACTCGGACTAAAGGATAAACCCTGTGGTTTGCTCCAATCATCAGGTAATATGATTATACCATTCACACCTGCAACAGTTCCCAAACCAAAAAGTTTGTCATAATTATCGCGACCATGCAACAGATATGACCATTCGTCCTTAGATAATGTGTACCACATACCTGCCTTATTACCACCATTGCTGATTGCATTTGTTCCCCAATCTGTGAACGATAGGTAATCCTTATAATTTGATCTTACTTTTGTCGGAGCATTACCTGTTCCCCAACCAAAATAATCAATCCAGCCGCTGTAGTTACTACCAACCTGACTATTTTGGCTCTTCACATCGTCTTGATATACTGTACCATAGTTTCCATTACCGACATAATCCCATTGATGCTCAGCAAAACGCCATGTGCCGGAACTTGCCTGATATTGTACATTGCCGGGAGAGAACGTGACTTTTTTCGAAGAGCTTACACTGAACGAACCTATTCCGCTGCTGTGTTCGTTTATGCTGCTGCCCACCGGAGTGAATATGGCTATGAGTGAAATATCATTATCCATATTCAAGACTCGCGGATTATCAGTAACACCATCCGACCAACGGCGAAACAGATACAAGTCTTTCGGCATAGCGGTAATTGTAACTTCAGTGCCATCATCGTAAGTACCTGCCACGCCAGACACCATACCCATATCAGAATCATTTACCGACAATGTTAGAGTATATTGAGTGGGAGAAGCCGCATCAAACTCTGCTATCAAAGTGGTGTCTTGTGTCAGAGTTATAGTGCGCGGATTGTCGGTGTTGCCGTCTGACCATTGCTTGAATATGTAGCCTTCGGCAGGTGTGGCAGAGATTTCTGTTTCTGACATATAAGCATACTCTCCGCTCCCGCTTACCGTACCCTTCAACTCGTCTGAAGAAATCGCGGTTATCATGTACTTTATAGCTTCAAACTCCGCTGTCAGGGTAAGGTCATTGGTCAATGTCAACGTCCGAGGGTTGTCAGTATTACCATCTGACCAACGGACGAAACGGTAACCGGTTTTAGGCGTGGCGGTGATAGTGGCAGATACATCATTGTCATACTCGCCGCCACCGGTCACAGAGCCCTCAGCAGCATCAGCGAGCAGAGTGAGAGTATGCTGCTGAGGCAACTGATATGCAAAAATCGGGTACCCTCCATTGACATTATAGTCGTCCTTGACGAAAATGTCGTCTCCGTCATTGTTGAGTACCATTGGAAGCGCATTAGACTTCATCTGCTCCTCTGCCAGTGCGGCACCGTAAGCACTGGCATTCTCTGCTCCACAGGCATCAAGATAGTAGTTGTTGGAATAATCATTGATAACATCCACACTCAAACCATCAACTTTCTGTCCTGTAAGAAGTCCCGCATAATAACAGTTTTGTACTTTAAGGTTAAATGTAGCAACCTTGTCTCCCAACACTCCTGCGGCGTAATGATAATAAACAGTTGTGGTGTTCAAACTGCCGCCCGTGCTGCCACCTGTGCCGGTTCCTACTGGGATAGTTCCCGATATAACACCGGGGAAACTGAGACTTGGAATAGTTGATATCTTTCGCTTAGGAGCATTGTTTTGAACGGCTGTTGAAGAGGGTACTGTAATATTACACTTGGAATAACATGAGAGAATGTTGTTAGCGGCAGAACTTACGGCATAACTGCTACCCAACAACCCTCCGGCATTGGTCGTCACATGAGTGTATGTACCTGTATTGGTGACGACAATATCTCCTGAGTTGCTGCATTGTACCATACTCATTGCAGCAGAAGCTGCGGCACCGTCAATGATTTTACCTACCAGACCTCCGGCGCTGATTATGGAATTATAATAAAAGACATGTGTCGTACCTATCCTGCCGGTTGTACTCCTTCTACTGGTTGAATAATTAGACGAACCTGTTGTTATGGTAAAATATCCGTTGTGATTATGCTTGATATCCGCACTAATAGCGCCTTTACTAAATGACTTTTCTATCTGTATAGCCAACGATGTCATACCCAGCAAGCCCCCTACGGCGGATTCGTCTGATTTGGAATTGTCTGAAGAAACGACATTCAATGCAAGGGTACCTTCGTTTACCGTTTCAGTCATAAACAAAGTTGCCCCTTCTTTATTGTAACCAACAATACCGCCTAACGCAGCATTTTGGTTAGTCGCATTAAGAGCGATATCTGCCAAGTTGACACATTGCCGGATAGACGCACCGTTTTCAACATATCCAACCAAAGCTCCGCAATACACGCCGTCATTGATAGTCATATTACCATCTGTGGTGATATTACTAAACGTTCCACCCTTGGCATGGGCAGACAAGATTGCTGAATAAGTTAATGTTGAAGAGCCGGTAAAATACGACACATTCTCCACCTTTAGATTCTCTATTGTCGCCCCATCCACATAACCGAACATAGCACAATACTGAGTACTCATGCAGTTCAAAAGAACATTACTTATCGAATGACCATTCCCGTCGAAATGCCCTTTAAAGGCGTGTGTATCGTCTTTGCCGATAGGTGTGATAACGCGTGACGATGTGCCATCCATATCAAAATCCTCAGTCATGCGAAACCACTTACCCTCATAGTTCGTACCATTGGACACATTTTTCGACAACTGCGACAAATGCTCCGGCTTCTCCAATAGGAAAGGAGACGCCTGTGTTCCGTCACCGCTTGTCCATAGCGCAGAAGTGCCGTTCCAAACAAGCGTGGCATCAACCGATACATTGCAGGCAAATAATGCCGTGACGATGAAAAAGAATTGCTTTCTCATGGTTAAGATGTTTTATCTGTTAAATATATAATTTCCCCAAACTATAAAGCTATTTATAAGACAATATACCGACATAAAAATAGCGTGAAACTTTTGGATAGCTTCATTTGAGTTTTGAGGTTCTCGACTACCTTAGTGATTCAAATTGCACACAAAAGCCCACGCTGTTAACGAGGGCGTTGATAGGCTTTGCTTGAATCACTAAAAAGCTTTGAAAGTGTCGAGATTTCAAAACTCAAGGTCAGCTTATAACGCTTTTATATCGATATGTATGTGCGATGCCGCTGCACCGCGAGGAGTTTTTAGTCGGGCAGCGCCCGAAGAGTTGACAAATTAAAATCTGTCTATAAATCGAAAGAATGTCATTATAATTAATTGTCCCTACAGGAGTTCCCACTTATTTGGGATATCCTGAACAAAATCATGGAACTGACCAATAATACGGTTATGTGAAGGATTGTCCTTGCGTAGCATTATGCCGGCAAAATACCATATATCATCTATCTCTATCTGCTCATTATACAAGGTTATGTTCTTATTCTCAAAACAGGTATTAAACCATATACGGAACAATCTGTCACGCATAGCCTGACGATTGTCCATAGAATCACATATATACAATATTACATTTTGTCCCTGCTCAAAAAACTCTTCTATTACGACCTTTATTGTTTCATAAATAGCACTATCTGCAGGTGCATGTTTATGCTCCACATTTGTAATGAAGAATTGATACAGATTCTCTTCCATGAAAGAAAAGTCATGCGAGAACCCCACATAATACACTACACCACTTTTCGTTGTGAAAAGAAAAGTATTGGCTTCCACACGCTCCACTTTATAAGGTGCGTGAATATTTATCCGTTCAGCAGATAACTCAAGCATGTTGTTTACGTCTCTCCACCAATTCTTTCACATGCTCTTCCCATTGCTGACGCATACCGACCATGTGCATAAAGGCATCACGACGCTCGGCAGGACTATCATATCTCACAAAAACAGGTGTTGTCATTGCATTTTCTATTTGTATCGCTTGCAAAGTTACAACAATTATTCCATTTACGCAAGCACCCGCCGCTTTTTATTCAAAAAAAGCAAAGACGGATAACGCCTCTGCTTAATTATCAGGAAGAGAGCCGGTGACGCTCTCTTCCTTTTGTCGCTTTGTGTCTGTTACTCAGCCTTCGGAGCCTCCTCGGCGGGAGCGGCTGCCTCTTCTGCCTTCGGAGCAGCTTTCTTGCCAGCACGACGGGTAGTCTTCTTTGCGGCTTTCTTTGCATCCTTCAGCATGTTCTCATTGTAATCAACGAGCTCGATGATACACATCTCTGCAGCGTCACCAAGACGGAAACCGGTACGAAGAATACGGGTATAACCGCCCGGACGATTAGCAATCTTCTCACTTACATTCTGGAAGAGCTCTGTTACTACCTCTTTTTGCTTCAGTTTGGCAAACACCAGACGGCGGTTAGCTGTGGTGTCTTCTTTTGCCTTGGTCAGCAATGGCTCAACATACATACGCAGAGCCTTAGCCTTAGCCGTGGTGGTGCTGATGCGCTTGTGCATGATAAGTGAGCATGCCATGTTGGAAAGCATTGCAGCGCGGTGCTCTGACGTACGGCTCAGATGATTGAATTTCTTATTGTGTCTCATTTTAATCTTGAAAATTTACTGCAATATGCAACTTCTTGTCGGCATATTACTTAAAGTTTGTATTTACTTATATCCATACCGAACGCCAGACCGTTCTTCTCAAGCAGTTCGTCAAGCTCGGTGAGAGACTTCTTACCGAAGTTACGGAACTTGAGCAGGTCTGCTCTGTGGTACTTGACAAGCTGACCGAGCGTGTCCACCTCTGCCGACTTGAGGCAGTTGAGAGCACGAACAGAAAGGTCCATATCCGTCAGACGTGAGTTGAGCAACTGACGCATCTTCAGAATCTCCTCGTCAAGAGCAGTGTTGGTTGCTGTCTCCTGCTCCTCAATGATAATCTTCTCATCGGAGAAGAGCATGAAGTGGAAGATTAGAATCTTCGCAGCTTCCTTGAGCGCTTCTTTCGGAGTAATGGAGCCGTCAGTCTCGATGTTAAGAGTGAGCTTCTCATAGTCGGTACGCTGCTCTACACGATACGGTTCGATAGCGTACTGAACATTGCGGATAGGAGTATAAATCGAGTCGATAGCAAGCACGCCTATCTCGTCCTGAGCATTGCGGTTTTCGTCTGCCGGAACATAACCACGACCCTTGTTAATGGTGACGGTCAGGTCAAACTTTGCGGACGAATCCAATTCGGCTATTTGCAACTCGGGATTAAGCACCTCGAAAACTGAGAGGTACTTGCCCAATTCTCCTGCCGTGAGAGAGGTCATGTTCGACACGGGGACGGTAACCGTCTCTGTATCGTCTTCCATTCCCTCAATCTTGCGGAAGCGGACCTGCTTAAGGTTAAGAATGATGTTGGTCACATCATCGATTGACCCGGGGATAGTGGCGAACTCGTGCTCAACACCGCTGATCTTGATAGAGCAAATAGCATAGCCCTCAAGAGATGCTAACAGCACGCGGCGGATAGCGTTACCCACCGTGATACCATAACCCGGCTCCAACGGACGAAACTCGAACTTGCCGCTCGTCTCCGATGAATCCAACATGATAACCTTGTCAGGTTTGATAAAATTTAATACTGCCATAATGGTTTTATTGACTGTATTTACATCTGCCACCTACATAACAACAGACAGCAGTAATGCAAATAGTTAAAATTACTTGGAATACAATTCGACGATAAGCTGCTCCTTGATGTTCTCCGGAATATCCTCCCTAACAGGAACATTGAGGAACTTACCTGCCATCTGTGTGCCGTCCCACTCAATCCAGCTATACTTGCCGTGGTTAAAACCTTCGAGCGAAGCAGCAATCACCTCAAGCGACTTAGCTTTCTCGCGAACACCTACAATCATTCCCGGCTTAACTTGGAACGACGGGATGTTCACCACCTTGCCGTCAACAACGATGTGCTTGTGGCTTACCATCTGGCGGGCTGCTGCACGGGTAGGAGCGATACCAAGACGATATACTACGTTGTCAAGACGCGACTCCAGAAGCTGGAGCAGAATCTCACCGGTAATACCTTTAGCACGCTGTGCCTGAGCAAACAAGAGACGGAACTGACGCTCCAACACACCGTAAGTGTATTTAGCCTTCTGCTTCTCTGCAAGCTGAGTACCATACTCAGAGTTTTTCTTTCTGCGGTTCACGCCATGCTGTCCGGGAGCATAATTGCGTTTGTTAAGAACCTTATCCGGACCGAAAATAGCCTCTCCAAAACGACGGGAAATACGTGATTTGGGTCCTATATATCTTGCCATAATTATTAAAATTTACGATTTGTCGATTGACGGGACACTGCCTGCTAAGCAACCGCTTGGTATAATATTACACATTGTGTCTGTTGCCTTGCAAAAGCTTTTATAAACAAGTCTTTCTTGCAGCGTTCATTCGTCACTCGTACATTGTTTTACTTCACGTTAACTTATACACGACGTCTTTTAGGAGGACGACATCCGTTGTGCGGCATTGGCGTTACATCAACGATTTCGATAACGTCAATACCTGCTGCTACACAAGCGCGGATAGCCGACTCACGACCGTTACCCGGACCTTTAACGTATGCTTTCACCTTTCTCAAGCCCAGATCAAATGCTGTCTTGCAGCAGTCCTGTGCTGCCATCTGAGCTGCGTATGGAGTATTTTTCTTTGAGCCACGGAAGCTCATCTTACCTGCAGAAGACCACGAAATAACCTGACCATCCGCATTAGCAACCGTAACGATAACATTGTTGAACGATGATTGTACGTGCAGCTGACCTACACCCTCAACCTTCACAACACGTTTCTTTGTTGCAACTGTTTTCTTTGCCATAATTGTTTAATGAATTTATTTAGTGTTATGCCTCGGCTCGTCATGCTGCGCAATCATTCCGTTTGATTAGAGCTATGCAGCACTGCGAAAAACGGACATCAACACCGGTTGGTTGTTACTTCGTTGCTTTCTTCTTGTTTGCAACAGTTTTCTTTTTGCCCTTACGTGTACGAGCGTTGTTCTTCGTGGACTGACCACGAACAGGAAGACCGAGACGGTGACGAACACCACGGTAACAACCGATATCCATCAAACGTTTGATATTGAGTTGCACCTCCGAACGAAGATCACCCTCAACCTTGTAGTTAGCACCGATGATCTCACGGATTTTTGCTGCTTGGTCGTCTGTCCAATCCTGCACTTTGATGCTTGGGTCAACGCCTGCCTCGGCAAGGATCTTCTTTGCACTACTGCGACCTATTCCGTAGATGTAAGTCAAACCGACTTCCCCAATCTTGTTTTGGGGTAAATCTACACCGACAATTCTTATAGCCATATTTGTTTACTATTGGATAAATTTGTTAATCTTACCTAATAAAGAGCGCTTATCCTTGACGCATCTTCATCTTAGGGTTCTTTTTGTTAATAACATAAAGACGTCCTTTGCGACGTACAATCTTGCAATCGTCGTCACGACGCTTAATTGAAGCTTTTACTTTCATGAGAGTAAAGTTTTATTTGTAACGGAATGATATTCTTCCCTTGGTTAAATCATACGGACTCATCTCCACACGCACCTTATCTCCCGGCAGAATCTTTATATAATGCATACGCATCTTACCTGAGATATGAGCGATGATGACATGTCCGCTTTCAAGTGTGACACGGAACATTGCGTTTGACAACGCCTCGGTTATCGTGCCATCCACTTCGATTGAATCTTGCTTTGCCATATTTGCAGCTGTTTGTTTGGTTATATAAAACGTTCTTTGAGTACTTCTTGAATAGGTTCGAAAGTGGACAAAATATCCGCTTTTCCCTGCCTCACGCATACCGACAACTCGTAATGTGCCGCTTGCTTACGGTCAGCGGTACGAGCCGTCCAACCGTCATCTTCTATGATGATGTTTTTCCTGCCGAGGTGAATCATCGGCTCAATAGCAATCACCATACCGCTCTTTAGCACCACGCCGTTGCCGCGCCGTCCGTAGTTAGGCACCTCAGGGTCTTCGTGCATCCCGCGCCCTATGCCGTGTCCGACAAACTCACGCGTCACTGAGTAACCGGCATGCTCCGCATGCTGCTGGATAGTGAATCCTATATCTCCCACGCGTTTGCCGACCACTGCCTGGCCTATACCGAGATACAAACACTCTTTAGTCGTCTTCAGAAGACGCATCACCTCAGGAGAAACATCTCCTACGGGAAAAGTGTATGCCGAGTCGGCAATAAACCCGTTAAGACCGACACAAGTATCCACCGACACTATATCGCCCTCACGCAGCACCACCTTATCCGACGGGATACCATGTACCACCTGCTCGTTGACCGATGTACATAATGTTGCAGGGTATCCTTCGAAACCAAGGCATGACGGCTCACCGCCATTATCCTTGATATACTCGTATGCTATCTTGTCCAACTGCTTGGTTGTAACACCCGGCGCAATGACTTTGGCAACTTCTGCCAAAGTCATTGCAAGCAGGCGGTTACTCTGTCTGAGCAGTTCTACCTCCTCATCTGTCTTAAGAAAAATCATCCTCCAAACGTCTGTATAAACCCAAACGACACTTATTAATATGCCATTGCACCTGTACGACCCTTGATACGGAAACCGTCCTCAAAGAAGCCGTCATAGTGACGCATTAACAGATGACTTTCTATCTGCTGAAGAGTGTCAAGTATAACACCCACCATAATCAACAGTGAAGTACCTCCAAAGAACTGCGCAAACGACATTGACACACCGAACAAGCGTGCAAAAGCAGGCAGAATGGCTATTATGCCAAGGAAGATACTACCGGGCAGAGTGATACGTGACATGATTGTGTCAATATACTCTGCTGTCTTCTTGCCCGGCTTAACACCGGGAATGAACCCGTTGTTCTGCTTCAGCGACTCAGCCATCTGCTGAGGATTGATGATGATAGCTGTATAGAAATACGTGAACGCTATAATCAGCAAGAAAAAGACGAGGTTGTACCAGAATCCGTTATTGTCGGAGAAAGCACGCACGAAAGCACCTGAGCCGTCAGTGGTGAAACCGGCAATCATGATAGGAATAAACATAATAGCCTGTGCGAAGATGATAGGCATCACGTTTGCAGCATTCACCTTCAAAGGCAGATACTGACGAACGCCGCCGTACTGACGGTTACCAATCATACGCTTAGCATACTGTACGGGAATCTTGCGAGTGCCCTGCACCAAAGCAATAGCTGCTGCGAACACAAGCATCAGAACGATGAACTCGGCAACGAGCAACATCAGACCACCACCCTCGTTCAAGCGAGACGAGAACTCTTGGATGATAGCACCGGGGAAACGGGCGATGATACCTATCAGAATGATGAAAGATATACCGTTACCCACACCGCGGTCAGTAATACGCTCGCCCAGCCACATTACGAACATCGAACCGGCGCAAAGAATGATGGTGGAAGAGATGGTGAACCAGTTCCAACCAATTTGAATAGGAGCGCCAACGGCTGCCATCTGTACAGAGAGGTTAACGAGGTAGCTCGGACCCTGAATAATAAGAATTGCAACGGTCAAAGCACGGGTGATCTGATTCATCTTCTGACGACCCGACTCACCATCCTGCTGCATCTTCTGGAAGTAAGGCACAGCGATGGAAAGCAGCTGTATGATAATAGATGCCGAGATATAAGGCATGATACCCAACGCAAAAATAGAAGCGTTGGAGAATGCACCACCGGCAAACATATCAAGCAGAGCCATCAAACCCTCACTGGTCTGAGCATGCAGTGCAGACAATGCTGTAGGATCAATACCGGGAAGAACGACAAACGAACCGAAACGGTAGATAAGGACGAACAACATCGTTATCAACAGACGGTTGCGAAGATCCTCAATCTTCCAGATATTCTTTATTGTTTCAAAAAATTTCATAACTGTACTGAAATTCCGTCATTCGAACCGCTAAAAAGCAGCCCGAATGACCAACGAAAATTAAAGTTTTACAACCTCGCCGCCGGCAGCGGTGATAGCAGCCTCTGCTGCCTTGGAGAACGCATGAGCCTCAACAGTGAGTTTGGCTGAAAGAGTGCCATTACCAAGAATCTTGACAAGAGCGCTCTTGTTAACAAAACCTGCCTCAACAAGCTCCTTCAAACCAATCTTCTCAAGCTTCTTAGCCTCTGCCAATGCCTGAAGAGTAGAGAGGTTGATTGCCTTATACTCAACATGGTTGATGTTCTTGAAGCCGAACTTCGGAAGACGGCGCTGGATAGGCATCTGACCACCCTCAAAACCAATCTTCTTCGAGTAACCCGAGCGTGACTTAGCGCCCTTGTGACCACGTGTTGAAGTGCCTCCTCTGCCTGAACCTGCACCACGACCGATACGCTTTGCAGAATGAGTGGAGCCGGCTGCGGGAGTTAAATTATGTAATTCCATTGTTTCAATTTGTTTTTTCGACAGTCATACTCGGCCTGACCTACACGCACGACTGTCCGGTTTGTTTTAATCTATTACCTTTACAAGGTGTTTTACCTTGTCCACCATACCGAGGATGGCGGGTGTAGCCTCATGCTCTACCACATGGTTCATCTTTCTCAAACCAAGAGCCTCCATAACACGCTTCTGGTTCTGAGAACATTTGATTGTGCTACGAACTTTCTGAATCTTAATTGTTGCCATAACTTCTGATTTATTTAATTCGTTACACATTATCCGTTAAACACAGTAGAGAGTGACACACCTCTGTTCTGCGCAATAGTCTGCGCATCACGGAGCTCGCCGAGAGCGGCGATGGTAGCCTTAACGAGGTTGTGCGGGTTGGACGAGCCCTTCGACTTTGCCAACACGTCGCGTACACCTACCGACTCAAGCACTGCACGCATAGCGCCGCCGGCCTTAACACCGGTACCGTGAGATGCAGGCTGCAGATATACACGCGCACCGCCGAACTTAGCAGCCTGCTCGTGAGGAATAGTACCGTTCTTGACAGGCACCTGAATGAGGTTCTTCTTCGCAGCCTCTGTTCCTTTGGAGATAGCTGCAGTCACCTCACCGGCCTTACCAAGACCCCAACCTACTATACCGTTTCCGTTACCAACTACTACAATGGCGGCAAACGTGAACGTACGACCACCCTTGGTAACCTTAGTTACCCTGTTTACTGCGACCAGACGCTCCTGGAGCTCAAGGTCATTTGTGGTTTTAACTCGATTCATTTCTGTTACCTTGTTTATTAGAAGTTCAGACCTGCTTCACGTGCAGCGTCCGCCAATTGTTTAACACGACCGTGATAGAGATAACCGTTGCGGTCAAACACAACAGCCTCTACACCTGCCTTCTTTGCAGCCTCTGCAATAGCCTTACCTACCAGAGCGGCTTTTTCTGTCTTGGTGAGCTTGTCCTTGATAGCCAACGAAGATGCAGCTGCAAGAGTCTTGCCCTCTTCGTCATTGATTATCTGAGCGTAAATCTGGCTATTAGAACGGAACACACTCAGACGTGGGCGCTCTGCCGTTCCCTCTACACGGGTACGAATCTTTGCCTTAATCTTAAGTCTTCTTTCTATTTTCTGATTCATAACTTAATTCCTTTCTTATTACTTACCAGCAGACTTGCCAGCTTTACGACGAATAACTTCACCTTGGAACTTAATACCTTTACCCTTATAAGGCTCAGGCTTACGGAAAGAGCGAATCTTTGCGCAAATCTGACCGATAAGCTGCTTGTCAGCAGACTCCAGCATAATAAGCGGGTTCTGGTTACGCTCTGACTTGGTTTCAACCTTCACCTCAGGAGGAAGCATCAGGTATATAGGGTGAGTATAACCGAGTGCCAACTGCAACAGATTGCCCTGGTTCTCCACACGGTAACCTACACCTACAAGCTCAAGCACTTTCTTGTAGCCCTCGCTTACACCGACAACCATGTTGTGGATAAGGGCGCGGTACAAGCCGTGCATTGCGCGATTCTCTTTCTCGTCGTTAGGACGAATAACGTGGCATACAGCACCCTCAACCTTAACGGTGATAACGGGATTAACTGCCTGTGACAAGGTTCCCTTAGGACCTTTTACCGTAACTACGTTCTCTGCATCAACAGTGACGGTTACACCTGCCGGAATAGCAACTGGTAATTTACCGATTCTTGACATACTGTAATCCTCCTATTATTAATAAACGTAGCAAATAACTTCGCCGCCGAGCTTTTGCTCCACAGCCTCTCTACCGGTCATCACACCCTTCGAAGTGGAAAGGATGGCTATACCGAGGCCGTTCAGCACACGGGGCATCTCCCTGTAGCCTACGTAGCGACGAAGGCCCGGGGTTGATACGCGGGTTAAAGACTTGATGGCGTTAACTTTGTTAACCGGATCATACTTCAAGGCAATCTTAATTGTGCCTTGAGGGCCATCCTCCACGAACTTGTATGAGAGAATATAGCCTTTCTCAAACAAGATTCGCGTGATCTCTTTCTTCAGATTCGAAGCCGGAACTTCCACTACACGGTGGCCGGCTTTGATTGCATTTCTGAGCCGAGTCAGATAATCTGCGATTGGATCTGTCATAATGTTGTTAAATTGATCCCGCCTGTCGGGACAATATTTATTATATATTGAGGCGCTGTCTCTATACAGCCAACCTTTTTCTCACACGAAGAATGTGCCAAAATGACACGTCACATGCCATTTTTGCACAATTTTCCCATACAACTATTTTAGGGCAAAAGTCGTGCCAAATACCCTAAAACATAACGTAAAACGACAAAATGTCGGGTTTTGGCAGAATTTTTCCGCCAAAACCCGCATTTTCGCATATTACCAGCTTGCCTTTTTTACGCCCGGGATGAGTCCCTGGCTTGCCATCTCTCTGAACTGGATACGGCTCAGACCGAACTGACGCATATATCCTTTCGGACGACCGGTGATCTTGCAACGGTTGTGCAGACGAACAGGAGAAGCATTCTTAGGCAGGCTCTGAAGTCCTTCATAATCGCCGTCTTTGAGCAGCTGTGCACGCTTGGCTGCGTATTTAGCAACCAGTTTAGCACGCTTTACCTCACGGGCTTTCATTGATTCCTTTGCCATAGTCTCTTACTTTTTAAACGGTAAACCAAATTCGCGAAGAAGAGCATAGCCTTCCTTGTCGGTCTTCGCTGTTGTAACAAAAGTGATATTCATACCAAGCAGCTTGGTGATGTTATCAATATTGATTTCAGGGAAGATAATCTGCTCCTGGATACCGAGCGTGTAGTTGCCGCGGCCATCGAGCTTGTTCTCTATACCCTTGAAGTCACGGATACGGGGCAGAGCCACGCGGACGAGACGCTCGAGGAACTCGTACATACGCTCGCCACGAAGGGTGACACGCACGCCGATAGGCATTTTCTTACGAACATGGAAGTTCGCAATATCCTTCTTGCTCACGGTCTGCACAGCCTTCTGACCGGTGATGGCGGTCATCTCGGCCACTGCTACCTCGATAATCTTCTTGTCGGCTACAGCGATACCCAATCCTTGATTGAGGACAATTTTCTCAAGTTTGGGGCACTGCATTACTGTAGTGTAGCCAAACTCTTTCATCAGGACAGGAACGATACGCTCCTTGTAATCCTGCTTCAAACTTGCTGTATTCATAATTAAATCTCTTTACCGGTTTTCTTGGAGACACGCACCAACTTACCGTCTTTCAGCACTCGTCCTACGCGAACGGGTTTGCCGTCCTCTACAGGATTGAGGTTGGAGATATGAATCGGAGCCTCCTGTTTTACAATACCCCCTTGAGGGTTCTTAGCGTTAGGTTTCTGACTTTTTGAAACCAAGTTGACACCTTCCACGATAGCACGCTTCTCGTCAACAAGCACCTTCAGCACCTTGCCGGTCTGACCCTTGCTGCCACCTGCGTTAACGTAAACGGTATCACCTTTTTTGATATGTAACTTAGCCATAGCTTTTGTTTTTAAAGAGTGAATAGTTTAGAGCACTTCAGGTGCCAGAGAAATAATCTTCATGTTCGTAGCGCGGAGCTCACGAGCCACCGGTCCGAAGATACGGCTTCCGCGAAGCTCACCGGCATTATTGATGAGCACACATGCGTTATCGTCGAAGCGGATATATGAGCCGTCAGCGCGGCGTACTTCCTTCTTCACACGTACCACAATAGCCTTGCTGACGGTGCCGTTCTTCATATCAGAAGAAGGAATAACCGACTTAACGGCTACTACGATTGTGTCGCCAAGGCTGGCATAACGCTTGCCCGTGCCGCCAAGCACATGGATGCAGAGTGCTTCTTTCGCACCACTGTTGTCTGCAACAACCAGACGTGATTCATTCTGTATCATTACTTAGCCCTTTCAATAATTTGAGTCAAACGCCAGCGTTTAGTTTTGCTTGTGGGGCGGGTCTCCATAATACGTACGGTATCGCCGATGCCACAGGTGTTCTCCTCGTCGTGAACGTGATATTTCTTTGTCTTATTGACAAACTTGCCATACATGGGGTGTTTCTCTTTCCACTTGACGGCAACGGTGATGGTCTTGTCCATCTTGTTGCTGGTAACAACTCCCACTCTTTCTTTTCTTAAATTTCTTTCCATGAGACAATCCGTTTTTACTTGGTTAATTCTCTTTTACGCAGTTCCGTAGCGATACGTGCGATGTCACGACGTACGTCCCTTATCTGCAACGGGTTGTCGAGCGGCGAAATAGCGTGTTGCAGCTTCATCTGCACGAGGTGTGCTTTCTCTGCTGCCAGACGTTCCTGCAGGTCTGCAGTTGTCATTTCTCTTACTTCATTTGCTTTCATAACCATTAAACATTTTGGGTCGCATCATAATCGCGACGTACTACAAATTTAGTTGTGATTGGGAGTTTCTGTGCTGCCAATCGGAGAGCTTCCTTAGCTACCTCAAAAGGTACACCGTCAATTTCGAAGATGATTCTGCCTGGTGCCAAAGGTACTACGAATCCTTCAGGATTACCTTTACCTTTACCCATACGAACATCCAACGGTTTCTTGGTTATAGGCTTGTCGGGGAAGACGCGAATCCACACATGTCCCTGACGTTGCATATGTCTTGTTACCGCCACACGGGCAGCCTCGATTTGGCGACCGGTGAGCCATACAGTCCCGAGAGACTTGATGCCGAAATCACCGAAAGCCAATTCACAGCCGCGCTGCGCATTACCTTTGATGCGGCCTTTTTGCTGGCGACGGAATTTAGTTTTCTTTGGTTGTAACATAATTACTTAGTCTTCTAAAAAAGGTTAAACACTCAGCTTACTTGCGGTTGCGACGTAAGCCTCTTTTCTCACCGCCGGCTTTGCGCTCGCCGCCACGGAAGTTCTCGGGTTTCTGTGCGAAGTTGGGAGCGAGGTCACGTTTGCCGTAAACCTCACCGCGGCAAATCCACACTTTCACGCCGATAGCACCTACCTTGGTAACGGCAGTAGCCTGGCAGTAGTCGATGTCTGCGCGAAGAGTATGCAGCGGGGTACGACCTTCTTTGTACATCTCCTTACGAGCCATTTCAGCACCGTTGAGACGGCCGCTTACCTGCACCTTGATACCCTCAGCGCCCATACGCATCGTTGAAGCAATAGCCTGCTTAACTGCGCGACGATAGGCAATCTTACCCTCCAGCTGGCGAGCAATCTTCTGACCTACGATAACGGCGTCAAGCTCAGGTTTCTTCACTTCGAAGATGTTAATCTGGACATCCTGTTTGGTGATTTTCTTCAGTTCCTCTTTCAGTTTGTCAACCTCTTGTCCACCCTTGCCGATAATGAAACCGGGGCGAGCAGTGCAGACAGTAACAGTTACAAGTTTAAGAGTTCTTTCTATTACTATACGAGAAATACTGGCTTCTGCAAGACGGGCGTTCAAATACTCTCTGATCTTGCTATCTTCGAGGATAGTATCTCCGTAGCTTTTACCGCCGAACCAGTTGGAGTCCCAACCGCGGATTATACCAAGGCGGTTACTGATTGGATTGATTTTCTGTCCCATCTTAGTTAGTTTTGTTCGTTAGTAACTTCAACTTTAGTGTCAACAAATACAGTAACGTGATTTGAACGTTTGCGGATTCTGTAGCCGCGGCCCTGCGGAGCAGGACGAAGACGCTTGAGCGAACCGGCTCCGTCAACGAAAATCTCTGTTACATACAGTACCTCCTCATCGGCTTTCTTGCCGGTCTTCTGCTCCCAGTTGGAGATAGCAGACTTGAGAAGGGTGTAAAGTTTGCGAGAAGCCTCTTTGGTAGAGAACTTCAGTGCGCCAAGAGCCAAGTTTACCTCCTTGCCGCGAATCATGTCTGCCACCAGGCGCATCTTGCGCGGAGAAGACGGGCAATTCATGAGTTTGGCGAAGTAAAGAGTCTTTTTGTTCTCTTTTCTTGCTTCGGCTGAGTTATGTTTTCTAGCACCCATTGTTGTGTTCTTTCTTTAATGTTGTTAATGAAATGAATTGTACAATGGATTACTTGCGGTTACCCGAGTGACCGCGGAAGATACGGGTAGGAGCAAACTCACCGAGTTTGTGACCGACCATGTTCTCCGTAACGTACACAGGGATAAACTTGTTTCCATTGTGAACTGCGATAGTGTGACCTACAAAATCAGGTGAAATCATCGATGCACGCGACCATGTCTTGATGACAGCTTTTTTGCCGCTCTCATTCATGTCGAGCACTTTCTTCTCGAGTTTCAGCTCGATGTACGGTCCTTTTTTTAATGAACGACTCATAGTTAATTCCTTAATTTAGTAGGTTATTTTTTACGTCTTTCGATTATGAGCTTGTTGCTCTGCTTCTTTGGAGCACGAGTCTTGTAGCCCTTAGCGAGCAAGCCCTTACGTGAACGTGGGTGACCACCTGACTGACGGCCCTCACCACCACCCATCGGGTGATCGACAGGGTTCATGGTTACACCACGGTTGTGCGGACGTCTGCCCAACCAGCGTGAGCGGCCTGCCTTACCTGACTTCTCAAGAGCGTGGTCGCTGTTGCCCACAACACCCACAGTAGCCTTGCATGCAGCAAGCACCTTGCGAAGCTCGCCTGAAGGCAGTTTGATGATAGCATACTTGTCCTCACGGGAAGTGAGCTGTGCAAACACGCCTGCCGAGCGAACGAGAGCGGCACCCTGACCCGGGCGAAGCTCGATGTTGTGAATAAGAGTACCCAACGGCATAGCAGCCATTGGCAGAGCATTACCTACCTCTGGAGCAACGTCTGCTCCGGAAATAACCTGTTGACCTACTTGCAGTCCATTAGGTGCAAGAATATAGCGCTTCTCACCGTCAGCATAGAAGAGCAGAGCGATGCGAGCCGAGCGGTTCGGATCATACTCGATAGTCTTCACAGTTGCGGGTACACCATCTTTGTTGCGCTTGAAATCAATTACTCTGAATTTCCTTTTGTGTCCGCCGCCGATATAACGCATGGTCATCTTACCTGTGTTGTTACGACCACCCGTCTTCTTGCCGCCAAACACAAGGGACTTCTCAGGGGCGCTCGCGGTAATTGTGTCGAACGCACCTATAATCTTGTGTCTTTGCCCAGGTGTAGTGGGTTTTAATTTACGTACAGCCATTTTTAGATATTGCTATAAAAATCGATTGTTTCACCTTCTGCAACGGTCACGATAGCTTTCTTGTAAGAAGCCGACTTGCCGGAAATAACACCGGACTTAGTGTAGCGCTTCTTCAGCTTAGGAGCCACGATGAGTGTATTGACATCCACTACCGTTACATTATACATTTCCTCAACTGCCTTCTTGATTTCAAGTTTGTTGGCAGTTCTTTCTACCCGAAAGCCATAGCGATTGAGTTTCTCGCCCAAACCGGTCATCTTTTCGGTTACGATTGGTTTAATAATAATTGCCATAATTCAGACCATTTTTAAGCGTTTAACGTATTCTCTATAGCAGCTATCGACTCCGGCAGGAGGACGACAACATTCGAGTTCATGATAGCGTAAGTGTTGAGTTCGTTTACATTGATAACCTTAGCCTTCTCTATGTTACGCGCAGAGAGGAAAAGGTTCTCATTGAACTCAGGCATTACGAAGAGCACTTTCTTGCCGGCAATCTTCAGTGCGTTCTCTATTGCTACGAAAGACTTGGTCTTAGGTGCATCAAGTTTCACTGCGTCCAGCACGATTATCTGCTCCTGCTTAGCGCGGAGCGAGAGAGCTGAGCGGCGAGCAAGCTGCTTCAGTTTCTTGTTCAGCTTGAAGCTGTAGCTGCGAGGAACGGGACCGAAGATACGGCCGCCGCCTACGCGAACCGGAGACTTGATATCGCCCGGACGAGCGCCGCCGCCGCCTTTCTGACGACCGAGTTTGCGGGTTGAACCGGCAATCTCTGAACGTTGTTTTGCCTTGTGTGTACCCTGACGGTTGTTAGCCATAAACTGTTTTACATCCAAGTAAATGGCGTGGTCATTGGGCTCAATGCCGAAGACGGCATCGTTGAGGACGGCTTTCTTGCCGGTATCCTCACCTTTGATGTTAAGAATTGACAGTTCCATAATTACTTATTGATGCAAACAATTGAATTTTTACAACCCGGTACACTACCCTTCACCATGATGAGGTTGTACTCAGGGATAACTTTCAGTACTTGAAGATTCTGTGTAGTCACGCGCTCAGCGCCCATGTGACCTGCCATACGCAAGCCGGGGAAGACACGTGAAGGATAGGAGCATGCACCAACTGAACCCGGTGCGCGCAGACGGTCGTCCTGACCGTGTGTGCTCTGACCGACGCCGCCGAAGCCGTGACGCTTAACGACACCCTGGAAACCCTTACCCTTTGACGTTCCAACGACGTCAACAAAAGTGTTCTCCTTGAAGAGTTCAACAGTAATAGTGTCGCCGAGCTTATGCTCCTCGTCAAAACCACTGAACTCAACCAAGTGGGTCATCGGTTGAACGCCTGCTGCCTTGAAATGACCTGCCTCTGCTTTGTTGGTGTGCTTCTCAGTCTTGGGAAGGAAACCAAGCTGCAGGGCAGAATAACCGTCTTTCTCAACAGTCTTAATCTGCGTTACAACGCAAGGACCACATTCAATAACGGTGCAGGGAGTGTTTTTTCCGTCTGCGCCGAAGACCGAAGTCATTCCGATCTTTTTTCCAATTAATCCTGGCATTTCAAATGTTTTGTTAATGATTAGTTAATCTTTCGAGTCGGCTACCAAGAGTTTAGGTCTCAGGGCAGCACTCTCTTGTTTGTTGTTTTGTTTTCCGAAGTCCGGTGGAATAGTTTGTTAGTTGACTATTTTGGTAGTTTTCTAATTTGCTATATTATCGGACTTTATCAAACCTTGATTTCTACTTCCACACCGCTGGCAAGCTCCAGTTTCATCAGAGCCTCAACAGTCTTCGAGTTGGAGCTGTAGATGTCGATAAGACGCTTGTAGCTGGATAGTTCGAACTGCTCACGGCTCTTCTTATTAACGAAGGTAGAGCGGTTAACGGTGAAGATACGCTTGTGTGTAGGCAATGGAATAGGACCTGAAACAACAGCCCCTGTAGCCTTCACTGTACGAACAATCTTCTCTGCTGACTTGTCAACCAGATTGTGGTCGTAGCTTTTCAGTTTGATTCTGATTTTTTGACTCATTGTTTTGTTTTGTTTAGCGCCGCTTGTGGGATGTAGCCAAAGAGTCATTCGCTCGACCCCCTCGCCACAAACAGCAGTTGTTTATTACTTTATGTATGCCTCCGGCTACCGGCACTCCGCCATCAGCCTCAGCGTTGTTTTTTTTCAGCCGTCAGCCCTCAGCTGTCAACTCTTACGAGCTGACAGCTTCCGGCCGATAACTGATTATTTTACATTATATCAAGTCCACACGACCGCCCACTTCAGTGAGCACCGCCTTAGCGATAGCCGAGCTTACCTCAGCGTAGTGCGAGAACTCCATCGAACTTGTTGCGCGTCCTGAAGTGATGGTACGCAGAGCCGACACATAGCCGAACATCTCGCTCAATGGCACCTTGGCCTTGACGATACGTCCGCCGGTACGGCTGGTCTCCATACCCTCCACCTGACCACGACGTTTGTTCAGGTCACCGATGACGTCACCCATCGACTCCTCAGGAGTAACAACCTCCACCTTCATGATAGGCTCCATCAGCACAGGTTTAGCTTTAGCACAAGCGTTCTTGAACGCCATCTGTGCGCAAATCTCAAACGAGAGCTGGTCAGAGTCAACAGGGTGGAACGAACCGTCCTGGAGAGTAACCTTGAGTTTGTCAACAGGGAAGCCGGCGAGTACACCATTCTTCATAGCTGCCTCGAAACCTTTCTGTACCGACGGGATAAACTCCTTAGGCACATTACCGCCCTTGACAACGTCAACGAAGGTCAGACCTGCAGGATCCTCGTCAGCAGCCGGCTCAACGCGAACGATGATATCGGCGAACTTACCACGACCACCTGACTGTTTCTTATAAACCTCACGAAGCTCAACAGGCTGAGTGATAGCCTCACGATAAGCCACCTGAGGACGACCTTGGTTACACTCCACCTTGAACTCACGTCTCAGACGGTCGATAATAATCTCAAGGTGAAGCTCACCCATACCGGAGATGATTGTCTGACCGCTCTGCTCGTCGGTGCGAACAGTGAACGTCGGGTCTTCCTCCGCCAACTTAGCCAGACCATTGTCAAGCTTGGCAAGGTCAGCCTGAGACTTAGGCTCAACAGAGATAGAGATAACGGGATCGGGGAAGTCGATTGACTCCAGAACGATAGGATGCTCTTCTGAGCAGAGCGTGTCACCTGTGCGGATATCCTTGAAGCCCACACCCGCACCTATATCACCTGCGGCGATGAAGTCAACAGGGTTCTGGTGGTTGGAGTGCATCTGGAAGATACGCGAGATACGCTCTTTTTTACCCGAGCGCGGGTTGTAGATATACGAACCGGCCTCCAGTTTACCGCTATATACGCGGAAATAGCAGAGACGACCTACGTACGGATCGGTAGCAATCTTGAATGCGAGAGCAGTCAGAGGCTCCTCGTCAGCAGGGTGACGAACGACCTCCTCGTTCTCATAACGCGGGTCAGTACCGTGAATCTCAGGAATATCGAGCGGCGAGGGCAGGTAAGCGCATACGGCGTCAAGCATAGTCTGCACACCTTTGTTCTTGAACGAAGAACCGCAGATAACCGGGAAGATTTGCATCGAGAGTGTTCCCTTGCGCAGAGCAGCTTTGATCTCTGCCTCGGTGATGGTTGACGGGTCGCTGAAGTATTTCTCCATCAGCGTATCGTCAAGCTCAGCACAAGTCTCGAGCATCTTGTCCCGCCACTCCTCAGCCTCAGCCACGAGGTCAGCAGGAATATCCTCAACAGAGTATTCTGCGCCTTGTGTCTCATCATGCCAAAGGATAGCTTTCATCTTAACAAGGTCAACCACGCCCTTGAATGTCTCCTCTGCGCCTACAGGAATCTGTATCGGGCAGGGGTTAGCACCAAGTACGGTGCGGATCTGGGTCACCACTTCGAAGAAGTTTGCGCCGGAGCGGTCCATCTTGTTAACATAGCATATACGAGGTACGCTATACTTGTCAGCCTGACGCCAAACGGTCTCCGACTGCGGCTCTACGCCGCCAACGGCGCAGAACGTTGCCACAGCACCGTCCAGAATACGGAGCGAGCGCTCCACCTCAGCAGTGAAATCGACGTGCCCCGGAGTGTCAATAAGGTTGAACTTGTACTTCTGCCCCTCATAGTTCCAATAGGCGGTGGTAGCAGCAGAGGTGATGGTTATACCACGCTCCTGCTCCTGCTCCATCCAGTCCATGGTAGCAGCACCATCGTGCACCTCGCCGATCTTGTGTGTCAAGCCGGTGTAGAAAAGGATACGCTCTGATGTAGTGGTCTTACCGGCATCAATGTGAGCCATGATGCCGATGTTGCGATTGAAATGTAAATCGTGCTTTGCCATTTTCTTAAATAACTAATACCTATTTTATTAATCCTTAAAAACGGAAATGTGCGAAAGCGCGGTTTGCCTCAGCCATGCGGTGCATATCCTCCTTACGTTTGAAGGCACCACCTTGGTTATTGAAAGCATCCATGATCTCTGCTGCCAGTTTCTCTGCCATGGAGTGACCGCCGCGCTTGCGTGCGAAGTTAATCATGTTCTTCATCGCTATCGACTGTTTACGGTCGGCACGAATCTCCATAGGCACCTGGAAAGTAGCACCGCCTATACGGCGGCTCTTAACCTCCACAAGCGGAGTGATATTGTCAAGAGCCTGTTTCCAGATGTCCAGCGCCGGCTTTTCGGCAGCTGCCATCTTCTGGCCAACAGTCTCCAAAGCGGAATAGAACACCGAGTAAGCGGTGTTTTTCTTTCCGTCAAGCATCAGGTGGTTAACAAATTTTGCCACCATCACTTCTCCGAACACTGGATCCGGCAGGATCACACGTTTCTTTGGTTTAGCTTTTCTCATTGTTGTTAATGTGTTTTTTTAGTTTCGTCGTGAGTGGTGAGTTGTTGACTACAGACTGTCATTTTTAGTAGTCATCATTTAGCTTTTCAGCCGTCAGATATCAACTTCCAGATTTCTCACTCCCGACTGTTTGGTTGTTCGGGCATCTTCCTCCTCATCGGGGAGTACTCAACCTTCACCCCATTTAGTTAATCATCAGTGCGGGCGCATGACCCGCGTTTGGTCAGTTAGGCTTTCTTAGCCTTAGGACGTTTAGCTCCGTATTTGGAACGACGCTGCAGACGGTTGGCAACACCTGCGGTATCAAGCGTACCGCGTACGATGTGATAACGTACACCCGGAAGGTCTTTCACACGACCACCACGAACCATTACGATCGAGTGCTCCTGCAGGTTGTGACCCTCACCGGGGATGTAGGCATTAACCTCCTTCTGATTGGTCAAGCGCACACGTGCCACCTTACGCATAGCCGAGTTAGGCTTTTTAGGGGTTGTTGTGTACACACGAACGCATACGCCGCGACGCTGCGGGCAGCTGTCCAAAGCGGGAGACTTAGACTTGTCCTCAAGCTCAATTCTTCCTTTCCTAACCAATTGTTGAATTGTAGGCATTTCCTTTGTTTAGTTTGTTAATAATTATTGTTTATTTTCGGCCGTCAGCACTCGGCTGTCGGCTATCTTTGTTTTCACTTTCCACCTTCCACTTTCCACTCTCCTCTTTCCACTTTCAGCCTTCCACTTTCAAAACCCTTCATTCTTGAGCCGCAAACTGCTCCACCCCAAATTCCGCGGCCCATCCCGGCTCACGTTTTTTTGGAGCTAAGTCTTTCTTACTCAAACTATTCGGCACAAACGGGCGCAATAAGCCCATAATTCCGGACTGCAAAATTACTACAATTATTTGATATACGCAAGTTTTTGCCCGATTTTTTTTGCAATGACTGCATTTTTTTATTAATGAGGGGACGATGAGAGGCTGAAGAGGCCGAGAGAAAAAAATTAGTCCGAACAATCTGAGTAATCCGAAGAATCCAAATAATCTGAACAATCCAAAATGCTACCGACAATGGTAGAAACGGTAATTGGGGTGGCAATAAAAGGGTGGCGCTTACCGTCTCTTAAAATAACCAATAAAAACAAAATCGTGCACTCCGTCAATTTTTCCACATATTCCGTCATTTTATACTCCAATATTACCGCCAAAAGCAGTAATTTTGCAGCGTGAAAAAATGTAGAGCGGCATAACTAACGACTAAGTATGCCGAACGACTCTCTATCCCTCAGCTTGTAGCGAAGCGTCGCTACCCCAAAAGCTTATTGTTTGCTAAAATTTATAAAACGTGTTGCACCCGGACGAATACAGCTAATTATAGTGTCGTCCTTCTTCGCAGAATTTCCTGCGACTTTTTCCGTAATTTACATCCTAATATTACAAGTACAACACGTTGTACGTTCTTTTCTGTTTGCATTTACAAACAGATTATCATCAGTCCGGCTTCGAGACTATAAACCGAAGGCTATCATCCATTATTGTCCAATGGACACGACCAAATGGTACTTTCGAGAGACGGTAAGCGCCACGCACCTTATCATCCCCAATTACCGTCTCTACACATGACCAAATGGAAGATGGCAGGGGTCTTTGACATATTGGATTTACCGCAAAGACAAATGAATTTTGCAGAAAAAAGTAGAAACACTTGCATATTTCGGAAAATTGTTGTACTTTCGCAGCGAAAAACATTGCGATATATGCCTGTTCCAAGAAAGATTATATTCCACAAACAATATTTCCTTGAGTTCTACGTGGCACAGACTGCTGACGTAAGAAGAAAAATAAATCAGGTTCTCAAGTTTGTGGAAACGCAAGAACACATACCACAGAAGTTCTTTAGACCCATAGAAACGGTTGACGGTTTATTTGAAATCCGTGTGGAGATGACCGGCAATATCTATCGCATATTCTGCTGTTTCGACAAGGGCAATTTAGTGGTACTTTTCCAAGGCTTTCAGAAAAAAAGCCAGAAAACTCCCGCAGATCAAATAGCGCGTGCAGAAAGATTAAAACAAGAATATTTTAGCGAAAAGGAGGTACAATAATGGATTCACAAAAGCAACAACTGATGCAGTGTACTGATTTCGACCAATTATTAGATACCGAGTATGGGAAACGCGGCACTAACAAGCGCGAACAGTTTGAGGCAGATGCTGAGGCATTCTGCATAGGCGAATTGTTGAGAGAACAACGACTCCGTGCCGGACTAACACAGAAAGAGTTAGCGGAACAAGTCGGTACACGCGCAGAAACAATATCCCGTATAGAACGCGGAAATAGTAACGTTTCTCTCTCTTCCATCTTCATGATATTTGCCGGAATGGGAAAGAAAGTGGCTGTAACACTTTTGTAACACGAAAGAACAACCTCATTCCATAAAACTTTCAAAGCGGTAAATCCAATATCGGACTTACCGCTTTTTTGTGCATATATGCATGGAAATAAATCCTATTTTAGAACAAGACAAACCGAAATCTCACCTTGAAACCGGATTAACACTTTCAGACATTGTAACTCAATACCTTGCAAATAACAACAAAACACACAATACTATGACACACACTAACTTTTTAACGAATGGAACCGCGAAGTGCCTTCATAACTCAGGGGGGGGTAATTCGCAAGTTCAAACCAACAAATCCCGATTTACAACCTATCCGCAATCTCTTACGACAGAACACGACAAGCAACGTCGTGCCTCCGTCGCAATTACCAATTCTATAATCAACGCAACAACACCACAGGGAAAAACCCTCGCCGGTAGCCTGCGTATGAACCAAGTATGGAAGTACGCAGCCTGCATGCTGCTCACTTTCGTTTTAGGGCTCGGAAATGTGTGGGGAGAAGATTTTACGATAAATCCAATAACAGGGTCTTATATTTACACGAGCCTTGCAAAAGTGACAATTAATTCGCCCTCTGGAGATAAGTTAAAAATCAGCAGTGGTCAGATTCAAACGAGTGACAAAAATCAGAACGGTTATTTTACAATTGCTACAACTCATTCAAGTCTCTATATTAAGGGAGTCTCTTTTACCGATGCAAATAAAGGATCATCAAATAAATTAGTGACTCTTGAGAATACATCAGGTGATGGAACATTGACCAATAATGCAACCGATGCAGTTTGGACATATTCGGGCGGAACAACCTCGAGCGTATCTTTCAAGATGACTGCAGGGACTGGAGGTGCAGGAAAACTAGGTACTATCTCTATTACTGTAGCAAGTTCCGAAAATAACATTGAAACTCTTTCTGGTTTCTCTTTGTCAAGCGGTAAATATTCATTTACTTCTAAGGTAAATAATATTGCAGTAACATCAGCAGTCTCATTGACCACGCCTACCTCTTCCGGAGGTAGTGTTAGCGGTTCGAATATCTCCCTTGGTAGTAACAAAACAATTACATTTACTTCTGAAAACAATATCAAGTATATAGCTTTCTTTGATAATAACTGCCGCGCCACATTTAGTGTAGATGCAGGTGGCGGCACTTGCGATGGTGGCACATGGACAGCAGGTACAGATACCAAGACTATTACATTGAAGAATGCAGCAGGAACTACACTTAGTGGATTAAGTAAGGTGTTTGTAATTACAGAATCCCTTACCAAACACACTGTAACTTATGACCTTAATGGCGGAACTGGTGTAGCTCCGACGCAGGCTGATGTAGCGGAAGGCGGTACATTTACCGTTGCGGCTATGCCGGGTGGAGTAACTCCTCCGACCGGAACGAAATTCTCAGCATGGAATGACGGAAATGACGATTATGAGGCAGGCGATACTTACACGATGGGTACTTCGGATGTAACGCTTACTGCCCAATGGGTAGAAGATGTTCCGGATCCGACTGCTACCTTTACAGGTGGTACATATATTATCGGGGCAAGTGCTCTTAATATGGCTGCTAAGTTTACATCTAACAGTACAGGTGCAGTAACATACGCTTTGAAAGAGACAACCACAAATGCAAGTATCACCTCTGCCGGTGCTTTTACAGCGACTGTAGCAGGTAGTTATGTAGTTGTAGCAAGCCAAGCAGCCGTTACAGGCACTTATGCAGCAATCAGCAAAGAGGCAACAGTTACTGTTTTGGATAATGAGCTGAGCGATACGTATGTTTGGAAGAAAAACGCAAGCTATACCGGTTGTATTGCTAATCCGAATGCAGATGCTCCGGCAGCGCAATATACCGATATCGCATATGAAGGCTTTACCGGAATGGGACGTGCGGCTGCCGATAATACAGAGTGTATCTTGACATTTACTGTTAAGGCAGCTTATAGCGCTAACTTTGGTATCAAGAGCATTTGTACGTATGGTAAGTTAGAAGAGCCTGCCGGAGGACAAATCTCTTGGGATGGAGGTTCTAACTGGGAAGATTTGGCTGCATATGCTGAAGGCAAGAAAGAGTTTAACGCTCCGGTTGCTACATACCCGGCATCGTTCAAAATTAAGTTCTTGGGTGTTTCTGCAAGCTCTGGCGGTCTTTATTGGCGCAATGCTTTGGTTACTTTGACGGCTAAGAAGACTGTTACAGGAACGGTTGAGGAGTTGACCAATGTGAAAGTTAACGGCACAGCTATTGCCTCTACTGATTTAGCTACATTAAAGACAAACAAGTCTTTGGCTATTACTACCACTTATGCAACAGCTCCTACTATTACATTTGTAAAACGCACAACAGTCTCCTATTCCGGGGGTTGGGATGACGATGTAACAAGCGAGGAAATAGATGTTGAAGCAAGCGAAAACACAACCAATTGGTCTGCAAGTACAACGATTAACTCACAAGCATACACTGTGACATTGGCCAAGCCGGCAGGTCCGTCGTTAGAGACAGTAGCTACCGGTTTAACTTTGACCTCAACCAAGATTGCAACGGATACCAAAAGCTTTACTTTCAGTGGTGTAAATTTAGGTACTACCAATGTAACGATTTCGCTGGCGAGCGCAGTAGCAGGCATGACGGTTAGTCCGACATCTGTTACCCCGACCGCAGGTGCGATTACCGACCAAAAGGTAACAGTTACTTATAAGTCGCTGGAGGATGTGGCTTCGGCTAACGTGAACTTGGTTGTTTACTATGACGAGAGTACCAAACTGATTATTCCTTTGACCTATAGTTCAACGGCAGGAATTGAGGATTTGACTCCGATTAGCACAGCAACGACGTGGAATTGGGACGGAGCAGCCAGTGCTGCTGTCGGAACCGTTGTTGATAAGGCGCAGATGATAATTCTGGCTAATGCAGACGTAACATGGGATGAAGGCTTCAATGCACGTGCTATCGCCGGTAAATTGGAGCATATGTATCGTGACGGAAAATATGCACAGGGTGATGAATTGAAGTTCAAAACCACCATTCCGGGTAAAGTTTTTGTTACCTATTCCAATACCGGTGGAAATGCTGCACGTACGGTTAATGTTAATGGCGTTAAAGGCTCATTGAGTTCTTCTAACAACAAAGATGCAGACAAATGCACAGAGTCGTTTGCAATAAGTGCGGGAGATGTGCTTATTAAGGGCGTGCAAGTAAGTGACAACGCTGCTAAATATCTTCGTTACTACGAAGTACGTTTTGCTCAGGTCTATGCTGTAACTTATGCTGCAGGCGACGGTGCTGTCAAGAGTGGTGAGACGATGCCAACCCAAGCGGATGAGGCAGCAGGTGAGAAGATTACTCTCGCAGCGGCTACAGTATTGGAGAAAGACGGTTACGATTTCACAGGATGGCTTTGTAACGTAGATTCAAAAACATACCAACCGGGCGATGACTACGAAATGACCGCTACGGCAACGACGTTTACCGCACAATGGGTTCTGCATGTAGATCCGGTTGACCCGACATTGACATACAAGGAGGGTGCATACATGGTCGGTGCAGCTGCATTGGATCTGAGTACTCTGATTACTGCTTCCAACAGCACGGGTGCAATTACCTATAGCGTGAAGGACGTAGGCACAACCGGTGCAACTCTTGACGGTAAGAAATTAACCGCTACTGCCGTCGGTACTGCAATTATCACTGCATCACAGGCAGCTGTACCCGGCTACAACGCTAAGACCGTTGATTTCAATGTCGTTGTAACTGAGCCGACTGAGATTGATGGTATCAAGCTCGTAGAGGCCGGAGCATTGACAGGTAAGTTCCGTGTTAAAGCGGATCAACTGAAGTCCGGTGAATATACAGTAGAAAGTATCAATTATACCAAGTATGTGCAAATGGGTAGCACTCATACAAGTTTCAGTGGTGAGACAGAAGGAAATCAGGCAAAGGGTATTTACTATGCACCTGCAAAGAAAAATATCAAGTTCTGGTTCTATATGCGCAATACTGACTCTTCCGCAAAAAAGATTTATATCTACAAAATGGAAGAGGGTTCTACTGTAGCTTCTGAGACTGTTTCTGTAGATCAAGGTTCACAGTTGGTAAGTTACGATATGACGCTTTCTACCAATGCCGAAGTTATCTTTGGTGTTGAAAGTACCAAGTTGTATTTCTGCCAGATAGTAGCAGTAGAGAGCGGCGACGACCTTCTGCAAGGCGGTCAAAACGGCTATGTGTTTGATTATTCCAAGAAACGTCAGAACGTAGCGGCAAATGCTAAACGTACAATTGATGGAATTGAGTATTATCTGTCGGCAGAGTCGAAGATTAATTCTGCAAGCAACGTTCAGTTGACTACTCTTGGAACGCATTATATCAAGTTCCATTTGGATGCGCCGATGACTGTTAATGTATATTCCGATAATAAGAAATATTATATTGGAAGCGAGTGTTCGACCGATGCTAATGCACAGATGTATGAATCAACCGGTGATGGAGAGTTCTCTCTTGCAGCAGGCGATTGGTATATCAATGGTTCCGGAAACACGGTTAAGATTAATAAGATCGCTTTCTCCGCACCCAAGTGCGAGCAGCCGGCGTTCAGCGGTGCATTGGCAAACAGCGACATCTGCGCAGGTGACCCGTATGTCGCACTTAACGGCACGGCTACTGTGAGCGACGGCGGTACGGTGACCTATCAGTGGTACAACGCGGACAGCGATGAAGCAATCGAAGGTGCAACGAATGCAACCTATACTCCGAATGCTGATGGTCGCTACTACGTAATTGCAACCAACCAGCGCGAAGGCTTCAGCGACAACAGCAAGAAGTCTGACGCCGTGACGGTAACCACCTATGCAGGCACAGTCATCACCGCCTATGAGAACGTGATGGGGGCAGTAGGCGCAGAGAAGACACTCTCCGTCACCGCCGAAGGTCGTGGTACACTGCACTACGCGTGGTACACTTGCGACAACGAAGCAGGTAATAACCCTGTGGCTGTCAGCCCTGCTAATGATGCAGCCACCTACGCAGTGACTATCACCGAAGAGACGCAGTACTACAAGGTTGTTGTAACAGGCGACTGCGGCAACGCTTCGCAAGTACTGAAGGCAGAGGTTCGTCCAGTGCTCGCACAAGTTACTGTCACCGGCTCAACAACATGGGATTGGAGCAAGGCAGGAATAAATGTTGACCTCGGAACATCACAATCGTTCTTATTGGCAAACAATGACGGAATCGTAAATGATGAGACCTTCAATTCACAGGCACTGCAGTGCACGGGACGTTACCCATTGAGAGATGGTAAATATTTCCAAGGCCGAAGCATATCAATGAACGTTATTAAGGAGGGTATTGTTAAAGTCACCTTCTCCAACACCGGAGGAAATGCAGCACGTACAATTCGCATTAACGGTAAATATGATTCAACAATCTCTTCTACATCTGCTTCCGGCAAGGTGACATACGAAGCCTATGTTGAAACCGGAATAGTAATGCTCGACGGTATTCAAGTCTCTGATGAAGAAGGCGCAGACCTTCGCATCTACCAAATCGTCTTCACGGCGAAAGAGGATATTGCTTCTGTCTATGCAGAAGACAACCGCAACCTGATGACAAGTATTGATGAGATGCGCTTTGGCGAGATTGGTACATATTGTCCGGAGAAAGAAATTGCACACTTCGAGGGTGCTACCTTCTACGCTTTGGCAGGTGGTTTAGGCACAACGGGGCATCCTACTATGCTCCTCTTCTCAGAGGTTAGTTACCTTGAAGCAGGCAAACCATATATCTACGTACTTGAAAACGCAACATTCAGTGTGATAGAGATTGGCAATGCCGTAGCCGAACCTGTCTCCTACAACGGCTTCTACGGTTCATTTGACGGCATCAACCGCGACGGTTCGGAACCTGAGGCAATGACCGGATACTTCATCGTATCGGATAACACCATCCGGCTCTGCGGCAACAACTGCAAGGTGGGCAAGCACCGAGGTTACTTCGACATCTATGGCAATAAAGGTGCCGCCGTGCCATGCTACAGCACCAAGGAAGCATGCTACAATGCCTTTGAGAACCCGGGTGGAGGAGCCGCTCCGGCACCACGCAAACGCGTCGCTCTCAACAACACCGCTGCTAACCAAGCTACTGCGTTGGACAACGTGGAGGAAAGATATAACCAAGGACCAAGCGACCAAGGACTAAGTGCCAAAGAAGGGTGCTACGATGTGCTCGGACGCAGAGTGGCTGAACCGCAACAGAACGGCGTATATATCCTCAACGGGAAGAAACTGATAATTGTTAAATAAGAAAATCTAAAAAATATAGAACATCTAAAAAATATAGAGAGACTATAAAATCTAAAAACACCTATAAAACAATGAAAAAGAAACTGTATATAATCCCTTGCTCTGAAGAAATGGCATTTCTAAGTAGCAACGTCATGACCAACAATAGTCCCGGAGTTAACTATGAACCGGGTGAAGACATTGGCGAAGATGACCTGCCATAGGCTCCTAAACCAATAGATTGAACTAAACAAGTAGAGGCTGTCTAACAAAAACAATAGTTAGGCAGCCTCTATACGTAAACATAGAACACGACCGACACAGGTAGAGACGGTAATTGGAAGAATGATAGGAAATGGTAATCGAAATATATTGAGAGACGGTAAAAAATACCGTCTCTACACGTGGGCGAAACAAGGTCGGGATACGTTGGCGAAAACAATTTGAGAGACGGTAAAAAAATACCGTCTCTACACGTGGGCGAAACAAGGTCGGGATACGTTGGCGAAAACGATTGAGAGACAGTATTGTTTACCGTCGCTCAAAACAATCATCGTTTCTTAGAAGCGGCGACATACAAAAAGAGGCGCTCGAAAAGAGCGTCTCTACCAATGTGGTGCCTCGTGGGTGTATATGGTGCATGGCGACACCTGTTTTTTGGAATTTTCCTGACAAGACTTGTGTTTTAGGTGCGTGGCAATTTTGAAAAATGGAGACATTTGGTTTTGGCGATTATACTCCGGCAACCCAGAAAACGCGGAAAAAACAGCCCGGCGGCAGGTTATCTAATACAAGGCGCTTGCTATTACCTTGTCCAAGAAAAATGAAAAAGAGAATAATAACCTGCCGCCGTCTGCCGTCTGTATAGTAGTATCTGCAATTCCAACCCTGTTTAGTCTAAGAGTAGTATCTGCAATTCCGACCCTGTTTAGTTTAAGAGTAGAGACGTCACTTAGTCCCTTGGTACTTCAAAAAAACAGCTCATCAATTTTCGTTGCGACGCAATCTTTTCCTTCTCACTATAGCATAACCTGTTACGAGCATGAGTATAAACACTGCCGGCACCTTACCTAACGGGTACAGGTGGTCGTCATCGCTGACAGGGATCTCCGTACTGCTGTCGGCGATGTCGTCATCGTCGTCGTCACCGATGACTAAACGTTTCGTCCTGCCCGCCGGCTCCGACGTCGTGGTGCCCCCGCCTACCGTGGAGGCGGCAAAAGGCACGGTGTATGCCGATGCCAAGGTGCCGTTGAACGCCACTATTGCCGACGAGGTGGCGGCATACATACCCGATGCTATGCCCGAAGAACTGCCGTTACTGCTAACAGACACATTACCGCCGGTACCGCCGCCACTCACGTAACTCCTCACGCTCTGACCCGACTCCACCGGCTGCTGACCCGATATCGCCATCGACTGCACGTGCAACCTGCCGGGACGGTACGTAGTTGCCGGACGGGCATCGCTCGCTGCGAACGGCGACACCTGTCGGCCGCTCGTTACAGGCAGACGATAACTGCCGGACGACTGACCCGCGCTCACCGATGGCTGATGAAACACTACGGTAGGATAACCGCCCGTGATGGGAGAGTGCGCCACCGTGTTAATACTACCTGCCTTGACAATATACTGTTCGTCTTCCGCACCCTTGTCGAACCACATACGCGCTCCGGCAAGAGCTACGGCACACACTGCCACTACGGCACACCATATATATAATGAGCGGTTCATCGTATCACCTCCTTCCTTGCCTCACCGTTCTTCACGATGACATATACACCCGTCGGGAGCAGGTCTGTCGCCTGCCTGTCGGCAGACAGGGCAGACAACTCAGCCACCTTACGACCGAGCACGTCATATACGCCGTCTGCTTTGCTGCTGAGCGCGGAGAGCGATGTGCCCTGCGGCTCGTCCACTCCCGTCGCCTCGCCCGAGTGCTGGTAGTCGTCGGGAGAGTTAAGAGGCTGAACATTCAGGGTGAAACGTGTGTAGTCCGACGTCACAGAACTATAGAACTCGTAAGGACCGTCAAAAAGGTTGACCGTTACGTTCTCCTGACGGTCGTGCAGCCATATTGCATCAGCCTCGGTGTCTTTTATTCCAAACAACGTGATGGTGCTGTTGCCCGGCTCAGGTAATGTGAAGCCGAGCTGTATGGGTTGCCCCGCTGCCTCGACAGGCAGAGCGTTGTGCGACATCTCACCCTTCGGAGCAAGGGAGAAGAACTGCGGTGCCAAAGCATCGCCCGAGAGAAGCTTCAGGCGGTCGTAACCTATCTCGTAGTCGGTCGAATATTTGTCGTGGATATGGAATGTGGTGCGGTCATATAACGTATCCTCTCCCAGCAAGAGCGAGAACGTCAGAGGTTCGGTCTGCGCGGTGCGAGTAGCCTGAGGGGCCGACAGCACGGTCTTCGCATAGTTGCCACCTGCGCCGTTGAGGATGATGCTGTGGTTAGCGCCGTCAGTCTCATCATCGTCGCGTATCTGCACTAAATATGCTTGGAACGGAGACATCGATATAGTATGGCCGTCGTAGTCGTTCCAGACACGGTTCGTGGCATCGAACACATACACTCCCCAGTTGTTCTTCTCCGGGTCGCTTGCATCATCAAGCGAGATGGTGTTCAAAGCCGGTTTAGCTTGGAACGAAGGCAGACCTATCAGGTTCCACCCGTGGTGGATATTCCACGTCTGCTGGTCGTCGTTGTAATACTTGACGGGGATGGATGTACCGGATTGATACTGCATACGACCGTTCGTCAACGCCTTCGAGGAGAAGATTATCTCCCTGTAATACGGGGTGTTGGTCGTTATCTCGAACCCGTGGCACGCCGGAATAGTAGCCGTCGTTGCCACCGTGTCCCATATATGTGAGTGCGGTCCGGGATTCTCCCTTGTACCTGCCCACCACCATCTGTTGTGGGCTTTGGCGTCTTCCTCTGTCTGATAGGTCTCGGCACGACGCACAGCGCTGTACTGCTTTATCAGCAGCTCCGGACCTTTCTTGCTGCCATAAGTGTCTTGGTTGGTTGGCAACGTATTGCCGCTTACCTCAGGTGACTTGCGTATATCCGCAAAGTCACAGTCGAACGGAAGCGACATCATATACCACTGCTTGTTATTCACTATACGGACAAGCTTGACGGCACCCGCCGTCGTGGGCAAGGCTATTTTCGAACCGCTCGCCACTTTAACTGTGCCCGCGCTTCCGTCAACACCGCAACGGATGTACAGCGAGCCGTTCACGGTCAGGGTACTGTTGGTAGTTACAGACAATGTCGCGCTTCCATTTATATACACATTTCTGACCGTTCTATCAACTGTAACGCTAGTGGAACCATACACCCACATATCCACATCGGCTGACAAAGCGACCTTGTCTGACGTAGCACGCGGAAACATTACAGGTACATCGTAGTACCGTACCGACCGTACAGGCATACCGTCTGTGCCGGCATCACGAAGGGTTATCTTCAGCATCTTCTGACCTGCCGTTATCTCCGACTCCGGGATAAGAAGGGTCACTGTCCTGTCTTTGTTGTCAGTAAACTCCGTTATCTCCTCTGAGCCGTTGAGGTAGAACTTGGCTCCGTATCCGTATCCGTCCGCGGCGTTAAGGTCCTGACCCCACAGCGAAAGACGGAGACTGACGGTACGCTTGAGCAAATCACGGCTCCATGATATGATATACATAGCCTCGTCGCCGGACTCATCCATCTTCAGAACGACAGTGGAGGTATAGGTGCTGTCCGCACCGAGCGACGACGGAAGCGTTGCGGAGATATCCCAATCTTTCTTGTTCTCGCCGTCTAAATCCGTCCAGCTGCCGTTGTTCTTTACTCCGTGGTAGTCATACACTGCATTATAGACTGTATCTTTTGGGCTTTTCGTCTCGTCGCAGTGGTATGCGGGAGCGACACACAACGCCACACGGGCAATGCTGTCAACACCCAGGCTGTTCTCTATCGTAGTCTCTTTCATCACATACACGGGCGCCACATAACCCATGCTGCCGGTGAAGCGGAACACACCGTCAGAAGGATAATCAGCTCCGGTTTTCGTTTTGTAGGCATCGCGTACCTCGCTTGCGCTGAAGTCGAAGGTATGGCGGACAGTCTCCGTTCCTTTGACCTTCACATCAACGGAAGCGTAACTGCCGTCAGCAACGGTATCCTTGTACGACACCACCACCGTATCACATACAGGCTTGAACAATGCGGTGTATTCTGATTCTACCGTGAACGATATACGACGCGGGTTGTCGGTCTTGCCGTCATCCCAGCCCCAGAAGTAATAACCGTCGTTCGGGTTGCCGATAGAGGCGGTTAGCGTACGGCTCTTGATAGGACTTATATCCTCCTCATAGTCACTGCCGTATGTCGCCGTACCGAGTGAAGTGTTCGCCTTGTTCCTGACATCGACATTGCCGTAGGCGTTATTGGTTTTGACCGTAAGCATGGCACCTGGCATATAAGGCAGGGCGCCTATATCATAATGAGCCGGCGTGCCGTGCTTGGGGCGGACATCGCCGAAATAGCTGTCCGTCACACCCGTGTCATCGTAACCCGCACCCACGAACGGACTGCCTGGCGCGGGGACAAGGAGCTCCTCCTCGTCATCGTAATGATATTCTGACATATCGGTGGAGCGGAAAGCAGCAGCAGCCGTTACCGAAGTATTGATATTGCCGGAGACGGCAAACACGGCAGCATTCGGCAGGGTACCCGTTACGTAGTTATTCTTCACCGGCAGATTTGTCTGTCCCGCATTACCGCCAATAGACGCCCCTGTCGGGCCCCAGACGATATTGTTTGCCACTATGCTCGATGCCCATGGAGCAGTACCCGGCTTATATGCGTATAGATACATATATCCGGTAGTGGCGCTCTTGTCAAAAACCTTGTTATTAAAGAGGGTGTTGTTGCACACCGATTTGGGAGATATGTACACGGCGTAATTAGCACCCGAATTGTTAAACACAAGGTTGTTGTTGAATGTATATACCGGACCGTTCGCAGCAACAATGTTATTCATCATGCTAAACGCAGAGCCGAAAGAATAAGAGGAAGAATAGGCGGAGATTTCATTGTCCCTGAACATACACCGCTCCACATTGATATAGGATATGGAATCGGTATATGCGGGATTAAACGAAAATGGATAATATGCCAAGGCACATATTCCGCCGCCAAAGCTATACACCTTTTTAGTTGTGGTCAGGATTTTATTACCGGCTATTTCTGAATCTAATACGGATATCCTTGACGTGACAGACTCAGAGTACATCTTGTTTGAAATCAAACACATACCGCCACCACTGCGAACTCTCGAAAAGTTGTTTTCCATTCTGTTATCTTTAATCCTGCAGTTCGTGTAGGTCTGTTCGTTGAAGTAATACGGAATATCCTTCACCACTACTCTGGTTGTACCGCTATACACGCCAGCCCCTCGTGTTTCTGTACCTTTCACCAGCACATTGGCATTGAAATCGCAATTATCAGCGGTAACACTGCCTGTTGCATACAACCCGCCGCCGTAGCACTCTGCCACGGCAGACAGAGTGTCACGCTCGAACACGGTGTTTTTCAGCGTAAGTTTATATCCGGTGATACGCATTCCGCCGCCGGTAGCCTGATAGCCGGTGTAAAGCGCATTGTCGGAGATGACGCAGTCCGTCAGCTTGGAGTCGCAGTAAGAGACTGAATTAGGCAAGACATACATACCGCCGCCATAAGAAGAAGCGGTGCTCGTGCCGTGATTAAAACGCACCTTGGTGTTTGACATCTCAATTTGTCCAAGATACACCATTATACCGGCACCATAGACATTAGAGCCACCGGCTGAGTTGCCATCCGCATACGTATCACCGCCTATCACGCAGTCATCCAACGTGGCGACTGAACCGGTATGGTAAAAGCCTGCACCGTCCATGTAATATCCCACAAGACGGTTACGCTGAATCTTTACATTTTTCAAGATTATATCCTTCAATGAGCAGATGCCTCCGCCGACAACTGAAGTAGAAGTGCTGCCTGTTATAGTATTGCCGCTATAGGAACCGCCGATAACCTGAACTGCCGGAACGGTATCAAGAATTGTGCAGTACAACCCTCCGCCGGCAACACTTGTACTATTGTGATTGTAAGCGGTTGTGCTGGATATAGAGTTGTTCTCAACCGTCAGATTGGTCAGTACCGTTGAGCCGTAACTGTTAGACACATATAGTCCGCCGCCTTGGCTCGTTCCTGAAAGTTCAAGACTATTGTTGCAAAACGAAGAATTGGAGATGTTGATATTACGGTTGGCCTTCTGAACGGTAACATACAATCCTCCACCAGCACTCCTAGTATTACCAACCAAACGGTTGCCGGACACTTCGCAACCGGTCATTGTCAGACCGGACCCACAATAAACACCGCCTCCGTATCGATTTACTGTTCGATTGCCGGAAAGCCTGCTATAAGATGTGTTACAAGTATTATCCAACACCTGCACATTCTCTAATGTATAAGCCCACCCTTTGTCGGTATATGCCATAGAATTCAAGAAGATGCCACCACCCTCACCGGCTACTGTGAGAGTAGCATTTTCGAACAGAGCTTCACGTGTATCGGCATAGGCAGTAACAGTATTGTCTTGCACAACAGAGTTACGTATTGTAATACCCGAACGGCCAGCATACGAACTTATTCCGCCTCCGTATGCACCGGCTGTGCAAGTAGTTCCGGTTTCCGTCGTCGCATTTGACGCACTGATATAGTTACCTGAGATATTGCAATTATCCATTTCATGCAAAAAACAGGTGAAATATTGGGTGGTTCCGGTAAGGCAAACACCACCGCCATGTATAGAAAGAGTACCGTTTATTTTTGCGGAATATTCAATACGGTTATCAACAATATCCGTATTGTTAATAACGCTCTTATTGCGAGCATAAATACCTCCTCCGGCAAGAAGCGTATTTGAAGTTTCCGGAGCCACACTATTGTGAGACACAAGGCAACTATCAATAGTGGGGTAATAAAGCTTCGCGTTTTCATTGCTACTATTTGCTGCAGTAGTATAAACACCGCCACCATACCAATATTTAGTGACATTATTTATCACCTTGCATCGCACAAGCTTGGTCTTATACTCTATCCTCACACCTCCGCCGCTGCTGTTATTAGGACCTTTACCGTTCTGAAATGTGAATCCGTCTATCACCATCTGATCAACTGTGGTTTCACCTTGCGTACCATTATTAGACAGACAGCGTGTCACACCGCCTCCGTCGATTATAGTAGCGGCAGCGAAGTCGTAACGGCCCGTGAGGTTGCCGTCGGTAAGACGGGTGGTAAGTGTGGCGCTGTTATCCTTGAAACCGCCGTACATCTTGGTGCTATTTTTAGGCACCAACTGTTCTGTAATGTAATAAGTGCCCGCCTTGACAAGCACTACATCCCCGACAGCAAAACCGGCAAGTGCCGCAGTCAAAGAGGCATACGAGTCGCTCCCTAACGCCTCAGCCGCAGCGAACGACTCGGTGCTCACCTTCACGGACGTAGGTGTTTCGCCCGACGTGCCCGACACGCTGCCGACAACGACATAACGATTGGTGGCGTTTGCATTGCAACACAACAACACACCTGCCGCGAAAAACAGATAAAAAACTAATGTAAAATGTAAAAGATTTTTCATTTGTGTCATAGTGGTTTACCGCAGCGACAACGCGCTGCAAACGTATTTATCATTCACTTGCACCGACACAAAAAAAGCGTGGAGTCAGTTGCTCTTCACGCTATCCAAGGGCTTCGCATTCCCCGTTACCAGTAGAAAAACAATCGAAGTCCACGCCGAATATGCAAAGCCTGATGTATGGGTACAATACATACACACACATTCAGGATATATACATATCCCGAGGACATCTACATGTTCTCTGCACGTCCGGTAACAAAAAGTTGCGAAGTTTTTGGATAGTCGCGCAAAGCGTCAGTAAACGCCTTTCCTATGTCTGCCGGTCCTCCGACCGACCGCCCCACGTCCAAACGACATAAGTCCCTCGACGTGGTACTCTTACAAAATCACCCTTCCACATACCAATTAAGGTCTATCCGCCTAATCACACGCCCGCCTACCTAAAATAAAAGATATTGAGGTACTAAATTAAGGTGTTTCCCTATCTTTGGTACATAAAATACGCAATTTTGCATTGCAAAGGTACTCCAAATATTTGGAATACGCAATATTTTGCCCGATTTTTTTTGCATAAAGAGCTATTTTTTTACATAAAAAAGCCCCCAATTTTCACCATCCCCCATTTTATGCATAATTTACATATTTATACACTCATACGAATGAACGAATGAAGTTTGAACGGATGAAGAACGGATGAACGAGTGAACGGTCCCCCTAAAAAAATATTTGCCCAATCCGTTCAATTCGTAGATAAATATCCGTTCAATCCGTTTAATTCGTAGATAAATATCCGTCCAATCCGTTCAATTCGTAGATAAATATCCGTCCAATCCGTTTAATTCGTAGATAAACAATGAGAGACGGTCGAACCTGCCTGTCGGCAGACAGGGACCCCGTCTCTACCATATACCAAAACGTATGTCTGTCCGCCACGGGATTTATTGAAACAAATCATCCATGGTGACGTTATTCAATATGTTATTTGCGTAACCGTTGGGGGTTAGACCGTATGTGGTGATAAACGTCGGCATGATACCATAACGCGTCTGTGTCTGGTCAACATTTCTAATATACGCAACACATTGGGCGCGGAAATCGTATTTTTTTTACACTTTCCGCGCCCAATCACCACACATCGGGCGCGGAAATCGTATTTTTTTTGCACTTTCCGCGCCCGATGTAAAATAAAGAACAGTGAACGAATGAACGATTAACGAATGAACGATTAACGAATGAACGATTAACGAATGAACGATTAACGAATGAACGATTAACGAATGAACGATTAACGAATGAACGATTAACGAATGAACGATTAACGAATGAACGATTAACGAATGAACGGTTAACGAATGAACGGTTAACGAATGAACGATTGAACGGATGAACGGTTGAACGGTTAACGAATGAACGAATTATCCCCCCTAAAAAAATATTTGCCCAATCCGTTCAATTCGTAGATAAATATCCGTTCAATTCGTTGACAAACAAAAAAGAGAGGCGGTCTTCCCGACCGTCTCTACCGTATGCCGTAAATAAATCCGTTTAATTCGTAGAAAAGACAAAAAAACGGAAAATCAATCCTTGATGAGACAGTGGCCTGTCATCTCTTCGGGCTGGTGTATGCCGAGTATATGGCAGAGCGAAGGAGCCACGTCAGCGAGGCGGCCATCGCTAACCTTCGCGTCGATGTGGTCTTTCGACACATAGACGAACGGCACGGGGTTGAGCGAGTGGGCGGTGTTTGGTGTGCCGTCGGGGTTGATAGCGTAGTCGCAGTTGCCGTGGTCGGCGATGATCAGCGTCTCATAACCGTTAGCGAGAGCGGCATCCAACACCTGTTGCACACATCTGTCGATAGTACGCACCGCCTCTTGTATGGCAGGATAGACACCCGTATGACCAACCATATCGCCGTTGGCGAAGTTAAGGGTTATATAGTCGTATTTCTGCGTCTTGATAGCAGCCACCAGTGCCTCTGTCACCTCCGGTGCCGACATCTCCGGTTTCATGTCGTAGGTAGGCACCTTAGGCGATGGGATAAGAATACGGTCCTCACCCTCGTACTCAGCCTCCCTACCACCGTTAAAGAAGAACGTGACGTGCGCGAACTTCTCCGTCTCTGCAATACGCAGCTGTTTCATGCCGAGTTTGGAAACAGTCTCGCCGAGGGTGTTCTCCACATTCTCCTTTGGGAAGAGTATATGCAGTCCGGTGAAAGAAGAGTCGTATGGCGTCATGCAGCAGTAGTGCAGTCCGGGGATAGTGTGCATTCCCTGCTCCGGCATGTCCTGTTGTGTCAGCGCTATGGTTATCTCCTTTGCACGGTCGTTGCGGTAGTTGAAGAAGATGACGGTGTCGCCCTCCTCTATACGTCCGTCGCAGGTGCTGTTTACCAAAGGCTCCATGAACTCGTCAGTGTCCTTATGCTCCTCCGTGTGGCGGTCATAGCAACCTTGCACCGCTGCCACCATATCCGTCTCTTTACGACCCTCGCCCAAGACAAGTTGGTCGTATGCGATTTTTATACGCTCCCAACGTTTGTCGCGGTCCATAGCGTAGAAACGGCCGATGATGGAGGCTATATGTGCGCCGTATTTATCGCACTCTTTCTGCAGGTCGGCAATATATGTGATACCACTGCGCGGGTCGGTGTCGCGACCGTCCATGAAACAATGGACAAAAGTGCGGCTGCTGACGCCGTAGTCGGCGGAAATCTCCACAAGTTTGAACAAGTGCTCCAGCGACGAATGAACGCCACCGGTAGAGGTCAAGCCCATGATATGCACTTTCTTTCCCGTCTGACGGGCATGCTCGTATGCCGCTATAATCTCTTTGTTCTGCTTGATGGTGTTCTCACGACAAGCGATGTTAATCTTCACCAAATCCTGATAAACGACACGTCCGGCGCCGATATTCAGGTGTCCCACCTCAGAGTTTCCCATCTGTCCGTCGGGCAGACCAACGTTCTCACCACAGGCAAGAAGCTGCGAGTGAGGGTACTTCTTCAAGAGCGCGTCCCAGTTAGGGGTCGGCGTGGAATAGATGGCATCAGACTTGGTCTTGTCACCAATACCCCAGCCATCAAGAATCATTAGTAATGCTTTCATTGTATAATTGTTTCTAAATTTATTTTCACCTTCCGACGACAGGCATACGCCCGCATAGTTAACCGCTAACAGGCTTAGCCTTATATCTTCATCGCCCTGTCCAACTCACGCTTGTCATCTTTCTCGCGCAGCGACTGTCGTTTGTCATAGTTATGCTTGCCCTGACACAGACCAATCTCCAACTTTGCCAGTCCTTTTTCGTTGATAAACAGCGAAAGCGGAATGATGGTCTTTCCCGTATCTTTCACAGCATTCTGCAGTTTTCTCAGTTCGCGCTTGGTCAGCAGCAGTTTTCTGTTGCGCCGCACGTCGTGGTTGTTATACGAACCGAAAGCGTAAGTGGCTATATGCATACCTCTCACCCATAGCTCCCTACCCTCGAAACTGCAATAGGTGTCCGCCAGTGAAGCTCTGCTCTCACGGATAGACTTAATCTCCGTACCGAAAAGCTGTATGCCGGCAGTATAACGCTGCAGTACCTCGTAGTCGAAGTATGCACGTTTGTTCTTAATATTGACGTTTGATTTAGGAAGCACTGATGTCAGTTTTCTGTCCTCGCGGATGAGACGAACTATTTCGTCGTCCATGGATGAGACGGATTGCACAAACAAGCCTGCAAAATTACTACAAAAAATCGGGTTATGCAAGAAAAAACGTTGTTTCACTGCACTATTCGCGCCTGTTTCTTGCATAATTGAGAAAAAAGCACTAATTTTGCATGTCGATTTGTGAATATTCACGTATAAATCCGATAAAAGTTTAGAAAACAAAAGACCACTATGCTAAAAGACATACTATCCGTATCGGGCAAGCCCGGACTATACCGCCTCGTGAACAGGGGAAACAACATGCTTATCATCGAGTCACTCACTGACGGCAAACGTTGCCCGACCTATGCTCGCGACCGCATCGTCAGTTTGGCAGACATATCAATGTTCACCAACGGCGAAGATGCCAAACTATGGGAGGTATTAGAGGCGGCCTACAAGTTAGAGGGCGGCAAAGCCCTGACTTGGGATATAAAGAAAGCCGACAATAAAGCTCTTGGCGAGTGGTTTAGCAAAGTATTGCCGGACTATGACCGCGAGCGCGTTTATCCTTCCGACATCCGCAAGTTGGCACAATGGTACAACATCCTCACTGCAGCCGGTTTCACCACCTTCAAGCCGGAAGAAGAGAAAGCAGAGGAGTAATGAGGGACAGAGATGAGCGGTGCTCATCACCTCATTCAACAAAAGACATTTGCTCTTACAGGAGATAATCAATATTATCGAGTCTGCAGCTCCACTGCCCCTACAAGAGTCGTGGGACAACTCGGGGCTACAGATTGGTCACACAGACGCTGACGTAACGACGGTGCTACTCTGCACCGACGTTATAGAGTGTGTTATTGAGGAGGCGCAGCATTGTAAGGCGCAGCTCGTCATTTCCCACCATCCTTTATTGTTCCATGGTTTGAAGACCATCAGCGGCATGACGCCGCAGCAGCGTATAGCCGAGCAGGCCATACGCCACGGCATAGCCATATACTCGTCTCACACGGCCATGGACGTACAGCCCGACGGAGTGAGCGGAGAGATGGCCAAACGGCTGGGCATAGAGCATTACTCTATCCTATCTCCCGCAGGTGCAGCCACCGGCTTAGGCGTCATCGGTGACTTACCACAAGCAATGACTCTGCAAGGACTTCTACAACTGCTCTCCACTACCTTCAGACAAGAGTGTATCAGATACAGCAACCCCACCGACCGTCTTCTCAGGCGTATAGCATTAGTAGGCGGCTCAGGGGCGGAGTTCGTCAGCGATGCTATTGAGCAACATGCCGACGCTTTCGTATCGGCAGACATACGGCATCACGATTTCGTGGATACACTCGGCACAATACCACTCTTCGACATCGGGCACTTCGAGAGCGAACAGTTTACGAAAGACGTCTTCCGCCGACTGCTCAGCCACACGCCGCTCAACATCATCGATGCCAAAAGCGACCTGAGCCCCACATTGTGGTATAAAGGATAAAACGCGACCAACACCGGTAGAGACGGTCATTTGGGAGGCAAAGCGGGTGGAAAATTAACCGAAAATATTACTTATTAAAATTAAATTCAAAATAATAATAAAAATATAAACAACTATGGCAAAGAAAATTGACCCGACCGAGCTGACAGTGGAAGACAAGCTGAAAGCTCTTTACGAACTGCAACAGGTTGACAGCAAGATCGACGAGTTGCGTGTCCTTCAAGGCGAGTTGCCTCAGGAGGTGAAAGACATGGCAGATATAGTAGAAGGTCTGAAGACCCGTCTCACCAACATCGAGAATGACATCAAAGAGTGCGAGACCAAGCTGTCAGAGATGCGCGTCAAGACAGAGAACGCCAACGTAGCCATCAACCGCTACAAAGAACAGCAGGATAACGTGCGCAACAACCGCGAGTATGATAACCTGTCGAAAGAGATTGAGTTCCAGCAGTTAGAGATAGAGCTCGCTCAAAAACGTATCAAAGAGTTCACCGCGCTGCTTGAGACACGCACCGAGGATAAGAAAAAGACTGTTTCCGACATTGAGGAGAAGACCATCGACCTCAACCAGAAACGCTCGGAGTTGAACGATATCCTGCTTGAGACCAAAGAGCAGACCGAGACCCTTCTTCTGCGAGCCGGCAAGATTGAGAATAACATCGACGAGCGTCTGCTTTCCGCCTTCAAACGTATCCGCCGCAACGCCCGCAACGGCTTGGCTGTCGTTACTGTTGACCGCGACGCATGCGGAGGCTGCCACAACAAGATTCCGGCACAAAGACAATTGGATATTCGTCTGCGCAAGAAAATCATCCCATGCGAGTATTGCGGCCGTATTCTTATCGACAACGAACTCGCAGCTGAAGCCAAACCTATTAAGGTTAAATAAAGGTGGCTTGTTTTCTTATACCAACAACAAAATCGAGGTGCCCGAACGGACACCTCGATTTATTGTTTACAGGATGAGAACCTCAGAGGTTATCGGAAGTTCTCAGATATCAAAATAAGTCTCACCACCTCTCCTCAGACTGTATCAGTGCCACCAGTCCGCGTACTTCTGTCCACGTATCGTCAGATAGTTTAGCCCCCACTACTTCGCACACACGTCCGGCCGTCAGTGTACCTATCTCGGCGCAACTATGCAGGTCGAGGTTGCATGCGAGACCGAAAAGGAAACCGGCAGCATAGTAGTCGCCGGCACCGGTCGAGTCCACACAATTGGTACAGATAGCCGGCACCAGGTATTTCTCCGCTCCATGCCTAACCAGCGAACCGCGCTTACCTATCTTCACTACAGCGGTGTCACATATATCAGCCAGCATATCTAACGCCGGCTCAGGCGCCAAATTAGTATATGCCAAGGCCTCGTCCTCGTTGGCAAAAACAATGTCCACATACTGCCTTACAAGCGAGTCAATAAACTCCTTATTCTCGTTAATAACATTAAACGAAGACATGTCAAAAGACACCTGCAGTCCCATCTCTTTCGCCTGCCTGACGGCTTTTTCTATGAGAGCGTGATTCTGAACAAGGTATCCCTCGATGTGGAAGATGTCGAAACCTAAAAACATATCCGGCGTTATGTTCTCCTCTCTTATATCCCCTGACGCTCCGAGATATGTACAAAAGGTGCGTTCGCCGTCCGGCGTGATAAGCACGGTGCAGTGTCCCGACGGCAGCTCAGAGTTCAGAAACAACGGACGTACACCGTTGCGCAGCGTGTCCTGCCTGAAGAACTCGCCTATCTCGTCGTGCCCAAGCTTACCGATAAAAGCTGCCTGACCGCCAAGCGAAGCTATAGCGTTGATAGTGTTAGAAGCTGAACCACCCGCAATCATAGATTTGCGAGTAGAAGAGAAATGGTGTTGAATGTCGAACGACTGTTCAAGAGTGATATGGTTCATGCTACCTTTGCTAACGCCGAGAGCTTTGATATCAGCGTCCGACACCTGCATCAGGATGTCGGTAAGAGCATTACCCAGACCAAGTACCTTTTTCATACGAAAAAAACAGAGATTGGCAGTTGAAAAATAAACTCGCAGGACAACGATGCCTGCGATGTAAAACAACTCTACAAAATTACAAAAAATTACTCATATTACGTACGATTTCTCATCTGTCAACTATATTTTGACTGCTAAAATCATTTTTTTTTACTTTTTTTATCATTTTTCTTTGTCAGTTCAAAAAAAAGCACTACCTTTGCAGTCGGTTTTGAAATGAGGGCATTGCTTGTTGCGGCACTACCTGCCAAAACCACTGCTTCCTTAGCTCAGTCGGTTAGAGCATCTGACTGTTAATCAGGGGGTCCTAGGTTCAAGTCCTAGAGGGAGCGCTAAACGAGCAATCATTATGATGGCTCGTTTTTTTTATTATACTATAGTGTCATGAAACGTTTTCTGCTTTTTCTTGCGCCTATAGCGCTTTTCTTCATCTGCTGCACCCGTCAGCCCATGCACGTTAGTTCTGTCAGCACAGAGCTGCTTGCCGTTGACTCAACACTCAATGCCATTCAGGACACCTCATATCTGAATATCATAGCACCTGTGCACGATGAATTAGAGTCGCAACTATGTATTCCTCTCGGCAATGCTCCGGAGCCTATGATTGCCGCCAAGCCTGAGTCGCCGTTGCTTAACTGGGCGACCGACGCCCTGCTTGCGATGGCAGAGTCGGAGACGGGTGAGACTATTGACCTCGCTGTTGTCAACTGCGGCGGTCTGCGATGCGCCTGGCAGGCAGGCCCCATTACCTTCCGGCATGTGTTCGAACTTATGCCGTTTGATAACGAACTGGTTATTCTCACGATGACCGGCGACAAACTGCTGATGCTGGCACAGAACTGCGTGGAGCAAGGCGGACAAGGCGTTTCTGCAGGTTTTCGCGTGGAAGGCAAAGACGGACTGCTCACACATGTAACACTGAACGGGAAAGAGATAGTGCCTGAGGCGTACTACAAGGTTGCCACCAGCGACTACCTCTCCGGCGGAGCCGACGGACTGACAGCACTAACGATGTTCGAAGACAAAACACTCACCGGCAAGAAAATACGCGACCTATATATAGAATACGTACGCCGCCAACAAACGGTAACTGCCAAAGTGGACGGCAGAATGAACATAAAGTAAAATCCGAAGTTTCCAAGTCATCTATTGCGTAGAAGACTTCTCAAAACTTCTTAAAAATACACACAACACTATGAACGATTTTATCAACTATGCAACCAAGCATCTTGGTATGAACTCCATGCACGTGGAGCACGCCATGAATGCCGCCTACGGCAACGTAATGATGCAGGGAGGCGGATACATATCTCCCTCCATCCTTGAAGAGCGTCAGCTCAATGTAACACAGATGGACGTGTTCTCACGCCTTATGATGGACCGCATCATCTTCCTCGGCACCGAGGTTAACGACTATACCGCCAACGTCATTGAGGCACAGATGCTGTATCTGGACTCTGTGGATAACGACCGCGACATATACATCTACCTGAACACCCCCGGCGGGTCGGTGTATGCCGGTCTCGGCATATACGACATCATGCAATATGTCAAGGCCGATGTATCCACCATCTGCACAGGCATGGCAGCCTCTATGGGCGCAGTGCTGCTTGTAGCAGGCAAAGAGGGCAAACGTGCGGCATTGCCACATTCACGCGTGATGATTCACCAGCCTATGGGCGGAGCACAAGGTCAGGCAAGCGACATGGAGATAACCGTCAACGAGATAAAGAAACTCAAGAACGAACTTTATCAGATTATTGCCGACCACTCACATAATCCTTTTGAGCGTATTGCACAAGACTCCGACCGCGACCACTGGATGACGGCAGCAGAGGCTAAAGAATACGGAATGATTGACACTGTTTATAGCAAACGATGAAAAAAGGCGAACCCAAGTGCAGCTTCTGCGGCAGACCTAACCCATATCTTATTCAGGGTGAGAACGGTGCGTTCATCTGCCCCGATTGCGTGATGGCGGCACGCGACATGATATCCGACATCGTTGTTAGAAAGAACCCCGCTACCGACCTCACAAAGGTGCCTAAGCCACATGAGATAAAGGCTTTTCTTGATTTGTACGTCATCGGTCAGGACGCAGCCAAGCGTTTCCTTTCCGTTGCCGTTTATAACCACTACAAGCGTCTTGCTTCGAAAGAGAACAAAGAGAAAGACGATGTTGAGATAGAGAAGTCGAACATCATTCTTGTTGGTCGCACCGGCACCGGCAAGACTCTCCTTGCCCGCACCATTGCCAAACTGCTGTCCGTGCCGTTTACCATTGTTGATGCCACGGTTCTGACCGAAGCCGGCTACGTGGGCGAAGATGTGGAGTCAACGCTGACCCGTCTGCTGCAGGCATGCGACTACGATGTGGCACAAGCAGAGCGCGGTATCGTCTTTATTGACGAGATTGACAAGATTGCCCGCAAGAGCGACAACCCATCCATCACTCGTGACGTGAGCGGAGAGGGTGTGCAACAAGCACTGCTCAAACTGCTGGAGGGCAGCATCGTTAACGTTCCGCCAAAGGGCGGACGCAAACATCCCGAACAGGAGTTCGTGAAAATAAACACGGAGAACATTCTCTTTATCTGCGGTGGTGCTTTCGATGGTATAGAGCGCCATATTGCCAATCGAATGAACACACAGACCATCGGCTTTGCAGCGCAAGACCATGCACGCAAGCTCGATAAGAACAACCTGCTGCAGTATATAGCCCCGCAGGACTTGAAGTCTTTCGGACTTATTCCCGAGATAGTAGGACGTCTGCCTGTGCTTACTCACTTGGAGCCGTTAGACAAGGCTGCCCTGAAGCGCATACTCACCGAGCCAAAGAACGCTCTCGTCAAACAATACACACGCCTCTTGGCAATGGACGGCGTGCAACTGGTGTTTGACGACGAGGCGTTAGACTACATAGTGGACGTGGCTATGGAGTACAAACTCGGAGCACGCGGACTGCGAGGACTATGTGAGACAATAATGACTGACGTGATGTTCGACGCTCCGTCAAATCACATAAAAGAGCTTCACATAACCCGCGAGTATGCCAAACAACAGATTGACAAGGCGGACGTGATGAAGATTTAATGCTAAAACAGATTGAGACATCGTAGCGTAACATATACCCGGCTTTTATCGCATGGCACGCGAACAGGCCTGATACTTGCCACGATAGCGTTTGCAACACTCTTTGTCGGTTGCAAACAGCGGTATGTGCCCAAGCCTTACGGATACTGCCGTATCGACTTGCCCGAACACACTTACCGTCAGGTGCAGCCTACGGATGTTCCCATTGTGTTTGATATCAGCACATCGGCAAGTATCGTGCAACATGACGACCCCACATGGTTTGATATCAAGTACCCCACCCTCAACGCTGTTATATACTGCAACTACAAACCCGTTAACCATAACCTGCGCCAACTGAGCGACGACGCACAGGAGTTCGTGTTCAAGCATTCCGGCAAGGCCTCATCCATACCGGAACAAGGTTTTGCCGACGAGCAGAACAAAGTATATGGCGTTTATTACGAACTAAGGGGCAACACAGCCTCACCGCAGCAATTTTACCTGACCGACAGCACACGACATTTCTTTAGAGGTTCGGTATATTTCAACTGTATTCCCAACCAGGATTCCTTAGCCCCTGTTGTAAATTTTCTTGACGACGACCTTCGTCACCTGATAGAAAGCGTGAGGTGGACTGCTGACTAAGATGACCGACGACGAAAGATATATGCGCATAGCCTTGCATGAGGCAAGCGAAGCCTTGAGGCGCGACGAGGTGCCTATCGGTTGCGTTATCGTGTCCGGCGGACAAATTATCGGCAGAGGGCACAACCTCACCGAGACTCTGCAAGACGTAACAGCACATGCCGAGATGCAGGCACTGACAGCTGCCACACAGACAATAGGCGGCAAGTATCTCAGTGACTGCACACTATACGTCACTATCGAGCCATGCGTGATGTGCGCAGGCGCTATAGGTTGGGCACAAGTAAAACGGGTAGTGTATGGCGCCGCTGACGAGAAACGCGGTTACAACATATTCGCACCAAGAGCCCTGCATCCTAAATGCAGTGTAACAACAGGAGTGCTGGAAGACGAATGCAGAGCACTGATGCAGGAGTTCTTTAAAGAAAAAAGATAAATAGGTTATCTTACCAACCATCTTCAAAACTAAGATACGGAGCAAGACGGCGGAGGTCGTTCTCGTTAAAGAGAATATCCCTGCCGTCTTTTATTTGCAGAAGGTCGTCAGTGGATTGAAGTTTGCCGTGACGACGTCGGAACATGTATATACCCTTCGCCTGTTCAAACGAGAGATACGGGTGGCGTGACAGTCTGTCCACGCTCTGCGAATTGACATAAACGGGTCGAATGACGAGTGTATCTGTCGCAAGATGCGGCAATAGCGAGTCGATGTTTCGCAAACGTGGTATTTCCCTAATCTGCTCAACGGACACATATCCCCCCAGACGCTCACGATAGCGGATAATCTCCTTTGCCGTGTATCTGCCAATGCCGCGAATCAGTTGCAGTTCGGCGGTATCGGTAGTGTTAAGCTGCAAAACAGTATCCACCTTTCGTTGTTGCATATATAGCAGCGGCAGACTGTCCGTAACTACAGAGTCAGAGTGGATAACGATATACGGCTTCAATGCCGCATACAGGCTGTCTGTCATGCCATATACCTTACGAAACTGCTCTGCTTTTCGGAATTGTCCTCCCGCCCCACGGTAGCGACAGACCGAGCGTGCCATCCACGGCCGCAGACCGAGATGCACCAACTCCGAGCTGTCGGCGGTGTTAGGGTCGAACGGATGCAGCACCACCGTTATGGTGTCCTCCGCACGACGCTTACGCTCGCGCTCCTCTTTATCACGAAGATATTTCTCTCTCTTGCGCTGCCGCTCGGCTTTGTCTAATGCCCATTGCTTTCTCTGCTCCTCTCTTGCCGACAAAGCCTGCTCTATACTATCCTTTCTACGCGCATACTCCTCGCGCCTACAAGCATGTTCGACAGCTGCTGTATCACGCCTGTTTAGTATAAAAAGCCCCGCCGCCACTAACAAAATCAACGCTGCAAGGGCACATAGCCCCCGCAGCGTTTCTCTTCTATGCGGCTTATTAGTCATCAGTTCTTAATAGTCACTTCGTCAAGGTAATGCATATCCTTATCCGCGAGGAAATAACCTGCTAAGGGGTCGTAGTTTAGTGCAGCGCCGTAGTAATAGCCTACTGACTTATTCAGCGGTTTGACGGTCAGCTGAAGCCCCTGTACCTTGTAGTTCTGCGGACTTTGTTTATTTTCAAGCAGGGTGAATGAGCCGGCGGTCACCAGCGCCTCCGGCAGGTTGTTTATTACATAACCGTCGCTACGGTAACCTTCTTCCCGCGAGTGATAAACAGCCAGCGAAAGTTGCGCTCCGCTGATAGCAGCCACAGCACCGTCAAGAGCGTCGAACATAGCGTCCTGACTGCCTGAGTTGGCAGCCCGTCCATACGCCTCTATAGCTGCTGTGTAAGCCTTCTCATCAATAGCACCGGCCTGAGCATAATACTGCGTACTAAGCGACTTATCCTTTCCTATAGTAATCTCATTATTGAAAATCGAGCCATACACCTTGCCGTCGTTCAGATTACGCGGTCCGAAGAGCATCGGCACATACAGCGATACCACAGCACCTTGCGTCAGCGCACCCTCAATCTCAGAGTCCTCGTTGAGCGTCAGACCATCGGAGAACAGCATCAAGTGTGCCAAGGAGAGATACACATAAATTTTCTTTCCTCCCATCATTGCCTCTTTCACACCTCCGCCGAAGAAAGCGGTGTCCGGCTCACCAATCATAGTAGCAAACGGAAAGGTAAGAGTAGCCAGATATGACGACTCGACGAACACATCGCACGTGGCTTTCAACTCGCCTGCCGAAGCGGTAATGACCGTCCTACCGGCTGCTACTGCCGTCACGTAGCCTATATTGTCAACCGTGGCAACCGACGGGTCGGACGATGTCCAAGTCAGTTGCGGCAACTTCTCATCCTTTCCTGCACGGCAATACAGACGCACTGACTCGTCAGGAGAGAGGGTAAGCTCTGTAAACGACATCTGTAATGAACCGGCTGGCTTGGGATTATTGCCGCCACAAGACGACTGCACTAAGAGCAATACTGAAAAAAACAATGTACTAAAAACAAACCGGAGAGTGGTGGTAAATGGTGAACAAGTAGTATTCATAGTTGTGTTATATATGATTTTCGAATGAACATGCAATTACAAATTAGGGTTATATTGAATCTCGTCAGGTGGGATAACGAGGCAGAAGTAGTCGTCGGCTATAGCTGAGCCGGGGTTTGACGACTTGTCGATTGTCTCACCCGGCCTAAAAGCATGGTTAGAGCCTCTCACTACGAATGTGGACAGTCGTCGGAATGTCTGCCATGCATATCCCTCGCCCCATAGTTCCACGCGCCAATTCAGCTTTATAGCATCTAACAGAGCATCAGCGCTGAGTGCACTTTTCCAAGTGGCATAATCGGCAGCAGCGGCAAGGCCGCTACTATTCACTCGCAGGTCGGTAATGGCGGTTAGATACTGCACAGCCAGAGCGTTATTTCCGAGCCTGCAAGCTGCCTCCGCAGCCATCAGATAGACGGCCTCTATTCGCAGCCACACGTTGTCTGACAACCACTCGCGATCGACGTCCTCAGACTTGGTAGAGTATTCGTTCTTCTGTGAGAAGTATTTGCCGTCCGGACAGAGAGCAAACACATCATCCGGGGTGTCAGCACGGAACCACAAGCGACGTATATCCCACGAAGGTATCTCACTATAAAGTTGACGGTCAATGGCCTTGGTGTCGCCTGCCCAAGCATACGAGTAGGTGTGTATATCCACCTGACCGAAGAACGTGGCAAGGTTGGTAGTTGATTCCGATGTCACATCCTGTCCCCACATCCACGAGTCGTTATTGATATCATTGAAGCCGTTATGAAGTACACGGTTCTGCGGTATGATGCTATAAGCACCGCTGTTGATTACCTGCTCCGCATATTTCAGGGCTTCTGTGTATGAGTCCTTATAATCTGCAGAAGACGGGTCTGCTTTGCTGTCGGCCTTGTTCAGATACGACCACGCCAACAGAGCCCGGCACACATTGATATCAACCGTTATCTTCGATGAACGCGCTACCTTTCCATCTATGAGAGTGAAAATACGGATTGAGTTTTTCAGGTCAGACTCAATGATATTGTACGCCGCACGAAGACTGACATAACCTACTGACTCATCGATATTCTCCTCTGTATGAATTGGAAAAGTAGGATAATTATCCCATGTATAGTTATAAACCGGGTGATGCAATATGTCCTGTGTAGGCGGGCAGAACCACGTGAGCAATGTTTGGTGAGCATACGCCCGCATGGCATACGCTTGTGCAAGGTAATGTATTACCTTTATATCCTCTGATGAGTAAGTGTCAACAGAGTCGATGGTTGCTACAGCCAACCTGTTCATCAGCACAGTGTTAGAACGGATACTACGAATAAGGTCGTTGGTATTATGGAGCATAGAATACATCAGATTCCATATATATCCGGCACGATCAGTGTTGGTCTGCAATGACTCGTCGCTGTAGAACTGCCCGAAGTTATAAGCTGTAAGCGCCATATCACCGGCACATATATCTCCATACATATCTATTGACCTCTTGCCAAACGTCTCATGCGACCCACCATACTCATACATCTTAGCATATATGCCTCGCATTGTTCCGTCAAGGCGGTTGTCAAGGTTATCGAACTGGTCCTGACGTATAGCATCTTTATCGCCATAGGTCTCACGGTCAAGGTACGATTCGGAACAAGAGATAATGAGCAATGTCACGAGAAACAATGACGATGTCCGTTTTATATTTTGAAGCAGTGATTTCATAGCCGTATCATTCTTGTTTATGATTAGTATTTTGTTGCGTTGAGTAAACATCTTTCCGCGCATATTAGAACTGCAGACTTATGCCTCCGACCACCGATGAGAGCGGCGTGTACTGGTATGGGTTGGATGAGCCGTCGAAACTGCCAAGAGGGTTATATCCCTTACGTGCGGATGCCAATGCCAGATTGTCGGCTGACACATAAAACGATAGGCTGCTCAGCCTCATCTTCTCCAAAGCGGAATTAGGCAAAGTGTAACCAAGCCTGACATTATTAAGCGACAAAAAAGTGTTAGAAGTAAGGAATCGTGTTGAATACGCGGCAGCGTTACGGTCGGAGTATGCTCCGTTAGATAGTCTCGGCACACCCTTCGTGCCAAGTGCAGCTATAGCGGCTTTCTCGTCGGGTGTCATCAGGTCGTTCCATGCACCCCGCATATCAACGTGCCAGTTGTACTTGCCCGCCTGTCCTGATTGCATCAAGGCACGATAGATATTATCATAACCGTATCCACCCAAACCGTATGAACAAGACACAGAAAGCGATACTCCGTATGCAGAGAAATCAAACCCGAAGCCACCCGCTAATGCAGGAGAAGGCGACTTGCCGATGAAGTCGGTACCGGCAATAGCAGCAGGCCATGAGCCTTTCATCACATAAGTTTGAATATCAGCATCCGGGTGACTCATCCTATAGTCATATACATTGCTAATATAGTTGTCGCCCGTCTTATTCATGTCACGCAGATTGGCTGCCGGAGTAAAACCAAATTCTCCAAGCGAAGCATCGTAGTAGCCGAGGTAGGTGGCAAGACCGGTCTCGGCTTCCACGCCGCAATAGGTGCGCATGTGGTACTCTTCCATGCTGTGCCCCACTGCGAGGTTGCCCATCAGCCAAGTGTCATCGGTCATTCCCTCAGGCAGTTCCAGAACCTTGTTGGCATAATGTGCACCGTTCCACCGTATGTCCAGACTGATATTGTCTGTCTTGACAGCATGAATATTAAGCTGCAACTCCACACCTTGGTTGCTCATCTTGCCGGAGTTAGTGTAGGTGTAGGTATAACCTTTTGAAGGCTCTACATAACGCGGAAAGAGCATGTGGTCGGTGAGTTTGTAGAAATAGTCCACCGATAGCGACAAATACTTGGTCAAGTCGGCATCCACGCCAACGTCAAACTGCGAAGAGTGTTCCCACGTGAGGTTAGGGTTGCCCTTGTACTCCCAAGCGTATGCCACCTCACCATCAAGGTTCTGCAACGTATATTGGTCATAGAACAAGTTAGCGGCTATAGCGTCCTGGTTACCCTGTACACCCCATGAAGCGTGGAGCTTGCCGTTTCTAAGCCACTTCACTTTTTCAAGGAAAGGCTCGTTGGTGAAGTTCCAGAAGGCTCCCACTGAACCAAAGTGTCCCCAGCGGTGTCCCTTGGCGAACTTCGAGGAGCCGTCAGCACGGTAGTTGGCACTGATGCCATAACGCTCGTTATAGACGTATGACACTGTGGCAAGATACGACTCAATGGTTGTAAAACCCGTATATGAGTTGAGCGAAACCATCTGCACAGCATTGCCGAACTCAAGCGTAGCAGGTCCCTGCATGGCAGCCACGTGGTTTTTAGCACCGGCGAGATAGGAATCGCGAGTGAAGTGAGTCTCATGGCCGGCAAGAAGACGGATAGAGTGGTCTTCGAGGAAAGTCTTGTTGTACTCAATCAGCTGGTTAGCAGTGAAGTTCAGATAGTTAACCTGTTGTTTGCGTGTTCTGCCTATACCTTCTGACTCACCGAAGTAAGCATTGGAAAACTGCGAGTGGGCGTCTGACATATATTGCACACCTACATTCAGCGTGAATGTGAGTCCGTCATATAGTTTAGCTTCAAGCATCGTGTTTGCCGTCACCTGATTACGCTGACGGTTGTCACGGTCATACTGCAACGAACCGGCGGGGTTGTTACCCGTACCAAAAGGCCTGCCGGAGCCCTCAGCCATACCATAGTCGTATGCGTAGCCGCCGGTCATAGGATCAATCCTCACCGTGCCGTCCGGGTTATACAAGTACACCGGATAAAGTGGCGGAATACCATTGACAAAAGTGAAACCGTTGTTATAAGAAGCGTCCTGACCGGCGGAGTTCTGGTCGGAATAGGAATACGCCACGTTCAGACTTCCCCTGAGCCACGGACGTGCCTGATACTCGATATTGGAACGAACAGAGAAACGGTCGTAGCCTGAACCGATGTAGTAGCCCTCGTCCTTTAGATAAGCGAAAGAGGTGTAGTATGTGATATTCTCCGACCCGCCGGAGATTTTAAACTCCGCTTCCGCTTTCTGACCCACGCGAAATACCGCATCGCGCCATGAAGCGAGGTTTTGGTAGTCGGCCTTGCGAGGAATTGAAGTGTCAAACTTTCCCCAAGGGTCAATCAGGCTGTTTCCGGGTGCTGACCATAAGTTATATGCTACCGGTATGCCTTTGTTAGAGAACAGCGCCTCATTGGTAGAGGTCTGCCGCAGCACAGGATTGACTGCAGGGTTGGTGTTATATATACCCATCCACGCCAATTCGACGTACTCTTCAGGCGAAGTGATGACGTCGTATGTAGGAAGGATATGCATGTTTGCACCATAGCGCACATCAATGTTGATTTGGTTACCGACGCCCTTTGCACCTTTCTTTGTAGTAATCAATATGACGCCGTTGGCACCCCGTGAGCCGTATAGTGATGTAGCCGTTGCGTCCTTAAGGACAGTGATAGACGCTATATCAGACGGGTTGATGTCAGCCATACCTCTATCATACGGTATGCCGTCCACAATACATAGAGCCGCCGTTGAACCGTTGACAGAGCCGATACCGCGAATACGGATTTCCGCTTCTTGTCCCGGCTGACCTGAGGGAGTAACAACCTGCATACCGGCCACCTCTCCCGTCAGGGCTTTGGTTATGTCTGACGGCATCTTCTTCTCTATTGCATCAACACTTACAGCCTGCGTAGCTCCGGCAAAAGAGCCCTTAGGCACATTACCATAACCGGTGACCACAACCTCTTGGATTACTTCACTGTTCTCACGAAGAATAACCTTCATCGTGGCAGAAATAGGCAGTTCAATAGTCTGCATGCCGACATAGGAGATAGTAACAGTCGCCGCATCGTCCGGTATGGTCAAGGAGAACAGACCGTCAAAGTCCGTTATAGTACCGATAGCGGTGCCGGTTACCTGTACCGAAGCACCTATCACCGGCTCCTGACGCTCGTCAAGGACAACACCTGACACATGCTTGTCTGCCAGCAGCGGCAAGGACAAAAGCAACATACATAATAACGTGGAAAATTGTTTCATATCGCAGTTATTTATATTTCAGGACGTACATATCAACAAAAATCTCTCTTGCCACTCTTTGTATATCCGCGCTTGTTATCGTTTTCAGTTTAGCCACCGTCTGCCTTGATGTAGTAGCCTCTCCGAGAGTCAGCACTGCTTTCGCCATTGCCAGTGCCCGGTTTTCCCTATTCCCGTCCGCTATAAGCAGTTGACCGGAGCATTGCCTTATGGCTTTTCTGAGAGCCGCCACAGACATCGGTTCTTCCATAAGGCGCTGCAACTCATGCATGGTAAGCTCTATGCAACGCTCAACGCTGTCCGGCTCTGTGGCAAAATACACCGACCAATAGCCGCAGTCTGTCATAGGCTGAAAGGCGGCATCAACGGTATAGACCAAGCCGTGCCGCTCACGCAGCTCATTATTAAGCCGGCTACTCATGGCTCCTCCGCCAAGGATATTCATCAACAGCGCCGTTGTCAGTCTGTCGGGGTGACCTACATAACAAGCTCTTCCTCCCATCATCACATGTGCCTGATGCGTGTGCTTGCGCCACACCGCCTCATGCTCAGTGGCTGTTGCCGGAACCTGACGGACCACCTCGCTCACACCACGGTGAACACGCGGTTCCAGGATATCACCTACCAGACCACACATATCGTCAAAACGCTTGCTTGTCTCGGCGAACACTACCATATTGTCGGCGGTGTAATGTTTTCTGATAAAACCCAGCGCAATGTCGCGGCTAAAGCGACTTACCGTCCGGCGGGTGCCTAACACTCTGTTAGAAAGCGGGTGACCGGCGAACAGAAGCGATTCATAGTCGTCATATATAAGTTCAGAAGGCGAGTCATTATAACTCTCTATCTCGTCATAAATAACCTGCTTCTCCTTCTGCATCTCATCGTCAGGAAAGAGCGGAGCCGTCAGCATATCCGAGAGGATATCCAATACCCGCCTTGTGTAAGCAGTCGGTACTGCGGCATAGTATGTAGTGTCTTCTTTCGTTGTGTAGGCATTCATCTCGCCTCCCACGTTCTCTATGCCGTCAACCAACCGGCGTGCACTGAACCGCACGGTACCCTTAAACACTCCATGCTCGATGTAGTGTGCCAATCCTTCCTCCCCTTTTCCTTCATCGCGAGTACCTGCTCCTACACTGACACCGACATAGGTCACAGGAGACGACACATACCGATACACCAACCTTAGACCTGACGGGTATGTATAATATTGTATTTCACTATGCATTATATTCTTTTTTACGATTTAATTTGGTGCTTTCAGTTATTTTTAGTAATTTTGCACCGCTTTTGAAACAAAGTGCTTGCGGCATTGGCGTAATTGGTAGCCGCGCCAGACTTAGGATCTGGTGACGCAAGTCGTGTAGGTTCGAGTCCTATATGCCGCACTTCTCTTCACAATTTTCCAATGAAACGTTTATTTCCCCTTATTGCAGTTTGTATCAGCCTCTGCCTGAGCAGTTGTTTGGATAGTTATAGTGATTTCGTGCCTCGCGTGAGCACCACTCAATTCGTACGCTACACATGGGCGGAGGGCGACACTATCGCAAAGAAAGACACCCTTGCTCTGCACTACAATAGCAATGACAACTCGTATTTTTTGGATTCTGTCAATGTAGGTGACACCATCCGTGTTACGATTGCCTACCAAAGTTTTGCCAACTTCCTTGTCTCTACCACCGTTGATTGGGATAGCACCAAGGTGTCGCTCACAGGAGAGATTCCCGCTGATTATCAGAAGGCACTTCTCTCCACCTCTAACATCCACACCTTGCATCTCAATTACCACGAGGGGTATAACCTTGCCGGCATTCCGCTAACTATTGTACCGCTGCGAAGCAGTGACTGCCGCCTGACTTTAGGGGTGACATCAGACGCAAAGAAAGTGGAGAACAGTGTAGAAGAACACATTTACCTATATATCAAATAAAAGACCGCAACGCGCAAAGCAATGCCGGCAACATAATCACCGGTGTTTAGCCTCTTGCCAAAGTGCTTCCATCTCATTTAAGGACATGTCACTAAGCGATATGCCCTTTTCTTTTGCTTTCTGCTCAATATATCCGAAACGTTTGATGAACTTGGCATTGGTCTTCTCCAGCGCGCTATCCGGCTTTAGTCCGTACAGCCGTGCGGCATTGACAAGCGAAAATATCACATCTCCGAGTTCCTCCTCTTGCCGCTCACGATTGTCGTCCTGCCTCAGTTCCGTTTCCAGTTCTGCAACCTCTTCTTTCACCTTGTCCCACACTTCCTCTTTTTTCTCCCAATCAAAACCCGAGTTAGCGGCTTTTTCTTGTATGCGATAGGCCTTGATGAGCGAAGGCAGAGCATGCGGCACTCCGGATAAGATGGTTTTGTTGCCGCCTTTTTCCTTCTGCTTTACCTGCTCCCATAATACCTTCACCTCATCAGGTGTCATATTTTCCGCATTCGGAATATCCATATTACCGTACTTTGCCGCTTCCTTAGCCCCATACACATGCGGGTGACGGAATATGAGTTTGTCGCACAGGCTGTTGCACACATCAGCTATGTCGAAAGAACCCTGTTCGCTACCCATCTTGGCATAGAATACCACATGTAGCAGCACATCTCCAAGCTCCTTGCGTATCTCCGCCATATCGCAACGAGTGATAGCCGAAGCCAGTTCGTAGGTCTCCTCTACCGTATTCTCGCGCAGCGACTCAAAAGTCTGCTTTCTGTCCCACGGACATTTCTCGCGCAACTCGTCCATTACGTCAAGCAGACGACCAAATGCCTGAAGTTGCTGTTCTCTTGTGTTTAACATTTATTTATCTTGTGTTTAGATAAAACGATTCTTTAATTTACGCGGTTACACTTTACTCAATGCCGGTCTCTTGTTCACCGTTCATCGTATTCAAGTGTCAAGTTGCCTTTCTCCATTCGAGCATAAGTGAACTGTCGGAAGAAGTCGCCGAGAATCACCACTCTTGCCCTTGTTGCCAGTTCCAAATCAAGCTCAATATGACGATGTCCGAAGATGTAATAGTCACAATGTTCGCTCTGCTCATGCTCCTTGGCATAAAGGACCAGCTCCTCGTTATTTTCCCCTTTGTATCCACAAGGATTGCACAGTTCCTTCTCCCTGCTTTTCCTTGCCCAAGCGTATCCGAACTTATCCCCCCATGTCGGCGGAACGAGACTGAACAAGAATTGCGGCACGGGGTTATGGAAGAAGCGGCGTAACATCATGAAACGTTTAATCTTACGTCTCACCTCTTTAGGGTACCTTTTCATCATATCCCTCGGCACCAGCCCATCGCCATGCGCTATGTAACAACGCTTACCATACAGCGTTACGACCTCCGGTGCTCTATGAATACGCACCCCCGTGCGGCGCTCCAGCCAACCGAAGGTCCATATATCATGATTACCAATGAAATAATGAACCTCACAACATTCTGCCGCCTCACGCAAAGCATCTAATACCAGGGAAAACTGCCGGAAATGAGCTTCATTGCTCCATAGATACTCGTACCAGAAATCAAAGATGTCACCCACCAGATATATTGCCTCTGCATCGCGCATCATATCTTTCAGCAAAGCGACAAAACGCTGCTGATGACCGATATTATCGCCCATAGCAAGAGAACCAATATGTGCATCGCTCACGAAGTAAATCATGCAAAGCCCAACTCCACTTTAGCCTCCTCTGACATCATATCCTTCGTCCACTCCGGCTCAAATACAATCTCGACATCCACACTCTTGACGCCGTCCACTTGAAGCATCTTCTGCCTGACATCCTCTACTATAAAGTCAGCCGCCGGACAATTGGGGGCAGTTAGCGTCATTTCGATATGCAGACTGCCGTCATCGCGCAAATCGATACCATAAATCAGACCAAGGTCATATACATTGACCGGTATTTCCGGGTCGTACACTGTCTTCAGCAAACTGACTATCTGCTCCTCTTTTTCTAAAAACTCGTTCATCTTGCTACAACAGCGTAATATTCAAGGTCAGTATCTTCAGTTGTATTGATTAGCGAATGTTCGTGTCCTGACGGGCAATATGCACATTGTCCATGAACGATATGGCAGGTCTTGCCATCGTCCAACAACGTTCCTTGACCTGACAACACAAACAATATCTCACTGTCAGTGTCATGACGATGCAAGCCTATTGACGCACCCGGAATAAGAATACCGTGCATAATCTTGTTCTTACCGTCATCAAAACTCTGCAAAGAAAGCTCTTTCTCGCCACCTTTGAAACACGGCAACACCTCTACGGGCATATTCGGAAAATCTATTATCATTTAAGCAAAAAAATAATAAGTATCAATTACCAAAATAGAATTATGCAAAGGTAATACATTTTCACAAAGTACGCAAGATTAACGCTTATTTTTTTGATTTTTCTTTGCAGAACGGATATTTTTATCTATCTTTGTACGAATATTATACTACGAATCATGTTATCATCTCATACAACCAACCATACGATGCACAAACGAACGGCTATGCTTTGTCTGTTTTGTATGTTATCATTTAGTTTATTCAGCGCGGCATGGCGCTCACATATAGCATACAACGCAGTGGAGCAGATAGTAATCTCCGACACCGAAGTATATCTCTTGTCCGGCGGCAACTTCTACAGTATCAACAAACAGAGCGAGCGTCGTCACAACTATAGTCTTCAAGACGGATTAAGCACCACTCCCGTCACCCGGCTCCATTATGACAAAGAGCACAACGCCCTGCTCGTCTTCCACCAGAACGGCTACCTTGACATCATGTCCTCACACGGCGTTCGCACTATTCCCGACCTTTACATTAAAGACATGACCAATAGCAAGGCAGTACAATGCTGCTATGCTGACGGAGCCACACTATACCTTGGTATGTCGTTCGGTATTCTGACATACAACACCGATGATGGTTCGTTTGTTGACACATACTACATAGGAGAAGAAGCGGCGGAGGTGAGTGTCAAGTCGATATGCGTAAGCAACGGTTACCTGTACGCCTGCTCTGACTCGCTTGTTTACCGCAGCCCACTGAACGACAATATCGTTGACTATAGGCAATGGGAGAGGATTACTCCTCCCCACGGCGATGCCAAAGACTGCGTTGCAACAGCCGGCGGAGTCAACTTCATCAGCGGTGGCAAGATTTACAGCATTGTCGGCAGCAGTGCCACACCGACAGCTGTCAGCACCGACCTGTCCGCTGTTACACATCTCACAAACAGCGACGGACATCTGCTTGTTACCGACCGCACACAAGGTCTGTTCGACTTCTACATCAGCCGTCAGACCGCCATCAGCACCGCACTCAAGGACATAGCCGCGGCAGCCTACGACGCCACAAACGCCGAATATTGGTTTGCCAACAATAGTGATGGCATAGCACGGACAGGAGAAGCTCTGCAAAAAACATACAGGAACAACAGTCCGAGCCTAAACGTGCCATACAGAATGTATTACTACGGCGACAAGCTGTTTGTGGTGCAAGGCGGCAGATGGACGACTCAATACAAGAGAGCACCATACATAATGACCTACCGCAACGGTCTATGGAGCAACATATTACCCGGCCAAATCAACAGCCAGACGCAAACAGAAATTCTCGACCTGATGTCGGTATGCGCAGACACCATTGACCCTGATCATTACTACCTCACCAGCTACGGGTGCGGAGTATTAGAGATGCAGGGTAGCAACGTGCTTCACCATTGGCACAATGGCAACACGCCGGAGCTATACACCGCTGTTGACCATCGTCCGGCACAATACACCCGTACAGACGGCGGAGTACTGGACAAGCAACACCGGCTATGGATAAGCAACGGAACACTACATGTCCTAAATGACTCACAATGGATTGGTTTCCCGCTCTACACCACCGATGGAAGCAACATCGTATTAGAGACGCCGGGCGAACCGGTTATCGACCCTCTGAACGACAACAGAATAGCCTTCCCCGGAGTACGGGCTGAAACAGGAGTCGGGTTTCTTGACCACAAAGGAACGCTAAACAACCACGATGATGACATTAGCGTCTTTCACAACATAATGCTGCTTGACGGCACAACACCATTCACTCCGCAGCGAGTCTATCAACTGACATACGACGCTGACGGTGTACTGTGGCTTGCCACTATGGAAGGACTGTTCTATATCAATCCTATCAGCGACCTCAACGCAATGCCGCAACTGAACAGACTTCAGGACTTTGCCAAGCCCACGGAGTTTTTCCTTGACGGCTATGAGGTCAGTTGTCTTCGCACCGACAGGAAAAACAGGCTATGGATTGGCACCAAGCAGTTAGGGTTGTATATATTGTCGTCAGACCGACAGACAATAGAGGAACATTTCACCACCTCAAACAGTCCGCTACTTGACAACTGCATCCTCTCCATCGCCATCTCCGGCACCGGCAAAGCAATGATTGGCACCAGCGCCGGCATCGTTGAATATGACGAAAACGGAGCGGAGACAGGGCTCAGCGATGACAGTCACACACTGGATTCCGATGATTATTCAGGTATGATGAACGGCTGGACATTCCATTTTTCCTACGGCAGAGTGAGCGAAGTGGCAAGTACCGGACAAAGCATCTACGGTCTGGCTGACAATTCGCTCTTTCGCCTTAACATCAGCGATGAGACACTGGAGCAGGTAAACGCACTTAACGGTTTGAGCGCTGCAAACATCGGTCATATAGCCGCAGACGGCAAAGGAAGACTGCTCGTAGCTTACAAAGACGGCAACTTCGACATCATTCGCAACAACGCAAGTGTCGGCAATATCACCGACCTGCAACGCAAGGCACTCAGCGGCAAAAACAAACTGCTCAACGATGTAGTGTTTGAAGGCAACTACGCCTTCCTTGCCACCGACTTCGGAGTGCTTGTTCTGAATATGCAAAAAGAGGAAATTGCCGAATGGTATATGCCGGACGGAGAGGGCGACATATCTCTCCAATATATCATGCTAAAAGGTGACAGTATCTATGCCTGCAGCGGTAGCACAGTGTACATTGCATCCACCGCAGCCAACCTTGTTGACCCGCACAACTGGCATAGCCAAGAGCTCTCTTCACGCCCCGACCTATCCTTCCGTTCGCACCTACAAAAGCAAGTGTCCGTCAACAACTGCACCTATAGTGCCTCTGATACAGAAGGGATAGTGCGGCAATGTGGCGGCACACGCACCGCGTTCAAACCCAACGGACCTGAGACCAACAGCCCGTATAGGATAACTTTCCACGACGACCAACTATACATGGTACCGGGGGGCAGATGGACAACACAGAACAAGAAAGAGGCATCAGTGATGATTTATCAGAATGGCGAATGGACCAATATCCCTCAAAAACAGATTCGCGAAGAAGCCGGCAGAACAATAACCGACTACACCCGTCTTGCTATTGACCCATTGGATCCCACTCATTGGTATATCTCGGCTTTCGGCTTCGGTTTGCATGAATGGAAAGACGGACATCTGAAGCGCTATTACCTCTACGGTAACTCACCCCTTGCCACATCCTCTACTCACGGCAATATAGCATATACACGTGTGGATGGCGTTAGCTTCGACAGCGAAGGAAATATATGGTTTCTCAACGCCAATAACAACAACTGCCTGCACGTTATTTCACCAAGCGGCAGATGGGGTCAGCTGAAGGTGAATAACGCAGCCACACCACTCGTATTAGAGACGCCCGGAGATGTGCTGATTGACAACACAAGGGAATCATACAAATGGATTGTTTCATCCCGCGCCTCAGCCGGTGTGGGACTGGTAAACGACAACGGGACGCCGTTTGACCCGACAGACGACCGCTCAGTCTTCCGCACCACTTTTGCCTATAGCGACAGCCGCAGCCTTACCGTAGAGCAAGTGCGCTGCATCACGCAAGACAGGGATGGCAACATCTGGATAGGCACCAACACCGGTCCTTTGATGATATCCGCCTCCACCGATTTCTTCACCTCCAACCGCTGCATCAGACACATCATCAACCGCACCGACGGCAGCAGCCTGGGTGACTATATGCTCGGCACGGAACAGATTAACGCCATTGCCGTTGACGGCGGAGGACGCCTGTGGTTCGGCACCGCAGCATCAGGAGCTTTTCTAATGGATATCAACAGCAGCGACAACGATATACGCACCGTATATCACTTCACCAAAACCAACTCTCCGTTGCCGTCCAACAATGTCATCTCAATAAGCATCAACCCGGTCACCGGTGAAGTATTCTTCGGCACGGACGAGGGTCTGATTTCTTTCCGTAGTGATGCCAACGAGCCGAAGGAAGACTTCTCCACCGCCTACGCTTTTCCCAACCCTGTCAGACCGAACTTCGATGGTCTGCTCACCATCAGCGGTTTGGTGGCAGATACCGAGGTGCGCATCACCAATGCTGCCGGCGAGCTTGTCTATACAGGCAAGTCAGAAGGCGGAATGTTAGTATGGAACATGCGAATGCCTAACGGTAAGAGAGTAACCCCCGGAGTGTATCGGATATTCGGGAATAGTCCGGCAAACACAGAGGACAAGAAACACACCGCTATCAAGGTGCTTATAATGTAACACCCGCCAATCATTAACGCCATTGCGAGTACTTATTGCGCCACTTAACTGGGGTCTGGGGCACGCTGCCCGCTGCATACCTCTCATCACTCGCCACCTGCGTGCGGGTGACGATGTTGTATTGGGCGGTGACGGCGAGTCGCTGGCGTTGCTTAAAAAGCATTTTCCCAACCTTCCGTATTGTCGTCTTGCGCCACTTGATATCAAGTATAGCAAAGGACGCTCTCAGATATGGGCGATAATGCGTGCAATGCCGGAGCTGTTGTTCTCTTCAATCGCAGATTATAAAACACTTAAACGTCTTCTCAAGACCGAACATTTTGATCTTATCATTTCCGATAACCGCTTTGGTCTTTACAGTAGCAAGGTAAAGTGCGTTTATATCACTCATCAGTTGCATATCCGCCTTCCTCATAGTCTGTCATTTCTTGAGCCGCTTGCTGAACGTCTTCACGCCCGCATTATCAAACACTACAGCGAGTGTTGGGTTCCGGATAACGCTGATAAACCATGGTTAGCAGGCGAGTTGTCACACCCCGCAAATAAACCATTAAACACGACGTACATTGGTCCTCTGTCTCGTTTCTCAGACTCACCATCCTGCAAAGAAAACGGGCAATGGAGCACAAACAGGCCTGAGGTAGTGGCAGTGCTGAGCGGTCCCGAACCACAACGAACGTTATTAGAAGAGAAGATAATGAACGAGTGGCATGGCAGACAGGAACAAGTACTGATTGTCCGTGGTTTGCCCGGTCGCCCGAACATGCGGGTACGTCGTGATAACATAATCCTTGTACCCTATATAAGCGACAAGGAACTGAGTGAGGCATTATGCTCGGCATCTGTTGTCATCTCACGTAGCGGCTACTCGTCAATAATGGATTATGCGGTACTCGGACTGCTTGATAAAGCAAAGCGTGGGGCCTTATGCCTCACGCTTCTGCCTACTCCGGGCCAGCCGGAACAAGAGTATCTTTCCATGCTGCACTCTACGCCGTAACCTGCACATTAAAGCCTTTTTCAATAAGCGGCGCGGCTATCGTCTGCATCTCTTCCGCGGATATCTTTTCCAACGTTTCGACCGGTGTCTTTCGGTCAATCACGTACATCATTATCTCTTTAGGATGGAGTTTCTCCACTGCGTCATACCATGCTGAAAGTTCAGCAATTGTGGTGTTGTCAACGTGGCCTAAGATATACTCACCTTTGCGTGCCGGATTAGCGAAAAACACATCCCCTCTCAGGAAACAGGTCTGCAACGTAAAATCACCATTCAACTGACCGAGAAGCTCAATGAGGCGCCCGGCTGTCAGTTCCGTATTGACAGGTTGGTCGATAAGACGCATCGTCCCGGTAACCGCAGAGTCAAGTTTAAGTATCCTGTTATCCGCCATCATCAAGGCTCGCAGTACATCCGCCCTGAAGAGTTGTGTAGAATTGCTTAGGACAGACACCTTAGCCGACGGACAATACATATCCCGCAAACGACATGTTTCAGTGATTATAGCTTCGAAATCAGGATGCAGTGTAGGTTCGCCATTGCCGGAAAATGTTATCACATCCGGCTTCACTCCGTCAGCCGACATCTGTTTCAACTTGCCTTCAAGCGCCTCACTCAACTCTTCTACCGTACACAAACGTTCCGCCATTTGATTTCCGTTAAAGCCGCACTCACAATAGATGCAATCAAAAGTACACAATTTGCCGTGACGCGGCATCAAGTTTACGCCTAACGACAAGCCTAAGCGACGTGAATGAATAGGACCGTATATAATATCTTCAAAAAGCATAACAAGTCAATTTATTCTATGTCTCATATCAGCAATCTGCCTTCTGAGTTCGTTCAGCTGTTGCTGTTCCGCCAGCAATCGCGCGACCTCATTTCCGTCAGTAGCCGCTTTTATCATAGCCGGATAAGTGCTAAGACGCTCCGTCACAACACTGAAGTGCAAATCGTATAAAGCATTAAGCACCTCAGAGTTAATCACATGTTGCGTCTGTTCGTTTTTCTCAGGAACTTCCTCTGACGACACTATATCAGCGGCAAGCGCAGACAGCTCCGGATTATGATGGTTGAGAAAGAAATGCTCGGTATTGAAGTTCTCCTCACCACAATGAGCATTAAACTCTTCTAAAATCCTGTTATACAACGGTTCGGTGATAGGAATCCGTGTAGCGGTAATATACTGCTGTATATACGCCCCTGCCGTCACATACATCGGCATTCCGCCGCCGGCGTCGAACTCCAAGTTATCCATGCCCATTGTAATAATCAAGCTCATCACATGGCGCATATTCCTGCTAACAATACTTTCTGCCGCCTGTCCTGTGTTTGCGACCGTCATCTGCACACCGCTACTACCAATCTGCCTGTTGCTGCCCGTCTGTTGATTGCCTGCCACACCGTTTTTGTTCTTTTCATCCCACCATTGCTTAGTCATACGGCTACGAATGCCAGCAATCTCCACCCTTACCGTTTGTTCCGCTATGCCGCACAAGTCGGCTGCGTCACGAGTGTAAATATCACGTGCCACCTTGTTTTTTACAGACGCTACCGATTCAAATATACTCTGTATCGCTTCGCTTCGTCTGCCCGCATCGCTACCGGCATCGGCAAGGAGTGTACGGGTCTTGTAGTGAATAAAATCCTCCTCATGAATATTGATATACTGCACGAACTCGTCTGACGTATGTTTGCGTGCAAACGAGTCAGGATCGTCGCCGTCAGGGAAGAGCATCACTTTGATATACATTCCCTCGTCAAGAAACATATCTATACCTCTGAGCGCAGCATGAACACCGGCGGCATCGCCGTCATAGAGGATAGTAACATTGTCGGTAAACTTGTGAATACTACGTATCTGTTCGCGCGTAAGAGCTGTGCCTCCGGAGCAAACCACGTTCTCAATACCTGCTTGAGACATTGAGATGACATCCATCTGCCCTTCCACAAGATAGCACTTCTGCTGTTTGATAATAGCCTGCTTGGCAAGAAACAGTCCGTATAACTCGCGGGTCTTGGAATAGATGACGGATTCCGGCGAATTGACGTACTTTCCAACGTTGTCCTTCTTAACCATTATACGTCCTGCAAAACCGACCGTCTTGCCCGACACAGTATGAATAGGAAAAATCACTCGTCCGTGATACCTGTCATAAATACGCACGGGCTTACCGTCTTCACCTCCGGCTCTGCCGCAGATGCCGGTGCCTATACGGGTGTCCGGGTTATTACAGAGATACTGTTCCTTAAAGCCCTCTTTCTTTGCATCTTCGGTCATCTTGTTGCCGTATTCGGGAGAGAATCCCAACTGAAAACGGTGTATTGTCTCGTCGCGCAGTCCCCGCTCACGGAAATATGCCAAAGCAACTGTTTGTCCTTCTTCCGTTTCCCAAAGCTGGCGTTGGAACCAGCTGTTTGCCCATTCGTTGACAACGAACATAGATTCTCTGTCGTCCTGCCTCTGCTGCTCCTCTGCCGTCAGTTCGCGCTCCTCTATCTCAATGTTATATTTCTTCGCAATCTTCCGAAGAGCATCAGGATAGGAGCATTGCTCCATCTCCATCACGAAATTAACGGCATTACCACCACGTCCGCAGCCAAAACACTTACATATATTTCTGGCGGGATTGACGGTAAACGAAGGAGTCTTCTCATTATGCCCCGGGAACGGACACAACCCGACGAAGTTAACACCCCGTCGCTTAAGCGACACATACTCGCCAACAACCTCCTCAATTTTGGCTACGGAATAAATTCTATCTACTGTTTCTGCCGGTATCATCGACTATACATAATCAAAATTTGTGCCGTATATCTCGAAAAACAACTATACACTTGCAAAATCCACAAAAATTTACTATCTTTGCAGTCGCAAACAACAGCAACTATCGCACAAGCAGGCCTTGTGCGCGTTGTGTTGTGGTCTCAGGTAAGTTAATAATCATAAAATTCGACATAAACAATGTCTCTACAATGCGGTATCGTTGGTCTGCCTAACGTTGGCAAATCAACACTATTCAATTGCTTAAGCAATGCCAAAGCACAATCTGCGAATTTCCCCTTTTGTACCATAGAACCCAACACGGGAGTTATCACTGTTCCCGACGAACGATTGAACGTTCTCGGTGAACTATGTAAACCTGCTCGTGGCGTTATTCCTGCCACGATGGAGATTGTGGATATTGCGGGATTAGTGAAAGGAGCGTCAAAAGGCGAGGGTTTAGGAAACAAGTTTCTTGCCAATATCCGTGAGACGGACGCCATCATCCATGTCCTCCGTTGCTTTGACGACCCCAACGTGGTTCACGTTGACGGCAGTGTAAACCCCGTGCGCGACAAGGAAGTGATAGATGCAGAGCTACAGCTGAAAGACCTCGAGACTGTGGAAAGCAGGATACAAAAGATTGAGAAACAAGTGCGCATAGGCGGTGACAAACAAGCCAAGGCGGCTCTTGACCTATGTTTGCGTTACAGAGAAGCGTTATCTCAAGGCAAGTCAGCCCGCACTGTTCAGCCTGAGAACCAGGAAGAAGAGCAGGCCCGGCATGATTTATTTCTGCTGACCGACAAACCGGTCCTATATGTATGCAACGTTGACGAGAACAGCGCCGTGAGCGGCAATGCCTACGTAGAACAAGTACGTCAAGCCGTGGCTGAAGAAGGCGCAGAGGTATTAGTTGTGGCAGCACAGACAGAAGCAGAGATAGCCGAATTGGACACCTACGAAGAGAGACAAATGTTTCTTGAGGAACTGGGACTTGAAGAGTCCGGGGTCAACCGTTTGGTTAAGGCCGCCTACCACCTGCTCAGTCTGCGCACATTCCTTACAGCAGGCTCAGACGAGGTGAGAGCATGGACATTCCGCGAAGGCATGAAGGCACCGCAGTGTGCCGGAGTGATTCACACCGATTTCGAGAAAGGTTTTATCCGCGCAGAGGTTATCAAATATGATGACTACGTAACACTCGGTGGCGAGACAGCTTGTCGTGAGGCGGGAAAAATTGCCGTTGAAGGAAAAGACTACCTTGTAAAAGACGGAGACATAATGCACTTCAGGTTTAATGTGTAATATGTCCGAAAAAAAATAGTGTTGACGCCCAAAGAACAGAATAAAAAAACACAGAGCGGCAAATTAACGGCTCTTCTAAATTCGAATAGAAATGTTAGACGCATGGCTTTGTAACCCAATAGTACTTGTAATCTTCCTCGTAATAGGTATTTTAGCACTGGTGTATGGTGCTGACGGCTTAGTGGAGGGGGCATCCGGTTTGGCCAAACGGCTCGGCATGTCAGACCTCATCATAGGTCTTACAGTGGTGGCATTCGGCACATCGATGCCTGAGTTTGTGGTAAACATGGTTTCCATATCAGAGGGTTCAACCGACCTTGCCATAACCAATGTGCTCGGCAGTAACATCATCAATACGTTAGTAATCCTTGGTATGACAGCACTGGTTTATCCTGTTGCATCACAAAAGCGTTCCCGAGACTTTGATATTCCGCTATCCATTATTGCAGGTGTCATAGTGTTTGCAACGGTAAAGGTCACCTCGCCTTTTGGTGAAGAGAGTCGCGGAATATCACGCATGGGAGGAATTATTTTACTGCTCATGTTTATTTACTTTCTATACAACACTTTCCGCCACGCTAAGGATCATCCCGATGAACAGCAACCTGACGAAGTTAAGCCGATGAGTACCGGCAAATCCGTTCTCTTCATCATACTTGGAATTTCCGGCCTTGTATTAGGTGGCGAACTGGTGGTGAAAAGCGCAGTGAAAGTAGCACATGACATGGGCGTGTCTGAAGCCGTTATCGGTCTGACCATAGTTGCATTAGGCACTTCATTGCCGGAGTTGGCGACATCAGTGGTTGCCGCATTTAAGAAGAACAGCGACATTGCACTTGGCAACGTGATTGGCAGTAATATCTTCAATGTGTTCTTCATTCTCGGCACGAGCGCTGTTATCCGACCGCTGCCGGCTTACAATGGTATAGAGTTAGACGCATGGGTGGCTACATTAGGAAGCATATTGGTGTGGCTATTTGTGAAGACCAATCACGAGCGTAAAGTGCAACGCTGGGCCGGTGCGTTGTTGCTGGTTGTTTATGGGGTATATCTGACATACCGCCTGATGAACGTTTAATCAAGGACACAATAATAAAAATGAGTCGCTGGAACAAAAGAAGGAAATGGCAGTCAGCATATCTGCTTGCCGACTACCTGACTGCGCTACTGGTATGGATAGCGTTTCTCGCATTCCGTTGGCTTGTATATGAGGGCAGGTTGTTCTCGGTTGACAGTGTACTCATACCTATGTTCGGGTTCTACAAGCCGCTCTTCCTATATCCCCTTTTCTGCTGTCTTCTCTATTACCTCTCCGGCTACTATATGAGGCCATTCGTGAGGAATATTTATCGCGATGTTCTTCTGACCTTACTATCTTCGTTAGTTATATCGCTTGGAGCGTTCTTCATTATTATCATTGATGACCAGGTAAATGCTATAAGCAACTATTACGCATCGCTTTTCACCCTTTTTACTTTGCAGTTTTCGCTTGCATTGTCAGGCAGAGTAATCACCTCCCTACTACTCGGAGCATACCACCATGTGCCTAAGGTATATACTATTACGGAAGAGCAGGTGGAAGATATTTTACATGGCAACAACTTCTCCCTACCCGCAGGTACAGAAAGCGTTATCATTAAGATGCCGAAAGCCGGCTCTGAAAAGAATTTGTTTAATATAATCAACAAAGTGTATCCCTACGGCGTGGAGATTTTGTTCACCTCAAGCTTGTATGATATGCTTATGGGTTCGGCACGTCTTCGTGACCTCAATACGCAACCGATGGTATGTATCACCGACCTGCCGATGTCCGACTCTGCTATGTGTATCAAACGCGCTTTTGACATTGTTGCGTCCGTTGTGTTTATGCTTCTGCTTTCGCCGCTTATGCTCATTATTGCGGTGATTATCCGACTCGACAGTAAGGGACCTGTTATATATAAGCAAGAGCGTATCGGGCATTATGGCAGACCATTTAACATACTCAAATTCCGCACAATGATTGCCAATGCCGAGCACGATGTACCGGCACTGACAGCCGATGATGACCCACGCGTGACACAGGTGGGACATATATTGAGGAAATATCGCCTTGACGAACTGCCGCAGCTTTGGAATATTTTGAAAGGAGAGATGTCGATTGTCGGACCGAGACCTGAGAGGGCCTACTTCATTAGCAAGATAGTAGAACTGGCTCCGTACTATTGCCTGATTTACAAGATACGTCCGGGTCTGACATCATGGGGTCCGATCAAGGTGGGTTATACCGATACTATAGAAAAAATGGTGCAACGACTGAACTACGACATCGTATATATGGAAAGCATGTCGCTGCTATTAGATATAAAAATAATGCTGAAAACCATCAACGTCCTTGTTGACGGCAAGGGAAAATAAGCATTTTTTCCCATAAGAGCCTATTGCTTGTAGAGCTCTATTGTTTCTTTATTAAATCGTCGTCGTTCCTCGTCGAACAGCCACCCCCATTTATTAAAGTATTTGCACATGTTTATGAGGTGCACCCAGGTCATTCTAAGACTCTTATAAGAGGCTCTTCGATGGTTGTGGACAATAGTGCAGTAAGGGTAATACATCGTCTTGTACTGCCTGTGTATTCGCCTTGTAAGATCAACGTCTTCAGGGTAGAGGAAATACCTCTCGTCGAAAAGCCCCACTTGCCGCAGTGCTTCGGTGCGGAGCAGCATAAAACAGCCTGACAGGTAAGGAACATTCATCTCGCGATTGTACCCCGTGAAACGCAGTTCGTAACGCATATTACTGCGCTCTGTAAAGCGCTGCGGAAGGAAGCGTCTGCCAAACAAGTCAAAGGGAGTGGGAAGCAGCTTGCAAAGATATTGCAACGAGCCGTCAGGATAAGTGACTCGAGGCATGAGATGTCCGACGTCGGGATGCGAGTCCATATAAGCACATAACTCCGCAAGAATAGCAGAGTCGAAACTTATATCAGAATTGACGACAAGATGATATTCAACACCCTCTTTGAGCGACTGTTGCAACGCAATGTTATGCGCAGCTCCGTATCCGCGGTTATTGATGGTGTTATCAATGATACTGATATGATTAACCACCGGCGAAGCAGAAAGGATGGCACGTATGCGCTCAACCTCATCCTTAGGAGTGTTATATGTTACTATTGAAGCATTAAGCATATTTACGCAAGGTTCTGATGTACGACAGACGAAATTTGTTTACGGTAGGCAAAGACATTTACAAAAAAATAGAGATAATCAATCGATTATCTCTGTTTATCAGACAGTGCATCTGTCTTATAGATTATCGAACTTTTATTGACAATCTGAAGGCTTTTGCCGAGTTTATACAATGGTACAAATTGTACCGTTTATAATTTCAATGTTCGAAATCTGCTGCAAAGGTACGACTATTTTTTGAAATGGCCAAATCTTTTGGAAAGATTTTCGTTTTTTGAAATCATTTTGCCATGTATGTACTGTCCAACAACAAATGCAATTTTGTTCAGAGTTATAAAAAATGTTCAAAGAAACACTGCTTAGGAGTATTAAAGTTCAATTTTTCTCTTGGTCTGAGGTTGAGTTTTTTCTGCACCTTCATAATATACTCATCCG
>JAFSTO010000032.1 GCA_017450435.1 Paludibacteraceae bacterium | reverse complement strand
GCCTGTTTAAGTTAAGGATAAATGCATATCCCGAGGACATTCATTGTTACTGCTACGACCATTAGCGAATGTTGCGAAGATTCTGGAAAGTCGCAAACAGCGTTCAATAAACGCCTTTTTATGTCATTATATTTGCCACGCCCCGAAACGACATAATGCCCTTTACGGCGTGATGGCAATGAAACAATAAACCACCATATCATGTTGATAATGCCACTTTATTGTTTCAGTCACAAAATTATACAATTTATTTCATTTACGCAAGAAATTGTGAAAAAAATTATAGATATATAGATAAAAAAATACAAGTCTATTACCATATTAGTCAACGGTAGGGTGTTTTGCTTGAGAGACAATAAAAAAGAGACGGTAAAAAATACCGTCTCTACCTGTGTCGGAACTATATGTGATAATGCTAATTACAGCGTCATCTTGCCGTGACAGTGTTTGTATTTCTTTCCTGAGCCGCATGGGCAGGGGTCGTTGGGTCGGATTTTCTTCTCGACGCGAATAGGCTGTGTTACCTGCTGGCGACGCGTGTCTTGTCCTTGCGCGGCAGACATAGCCGTCTGCAAGTGTCCGCTTGACGACATCTGTCCCATCTCCGGCGCCTGCGTGCGGCTCATCACCTGGTCTTTTTGTGTACGATAGCGCGACATATCCTGCCGTTGCGGCATCTGTGCCTGTCTTACCTCTTGCGGGTCACGGGTCTGAATCTGTCCGCGCATTAAGATTGCCAACGCACGACGATTAAGATTATTAAGCATTTGCTCGAATAGTCCGAAGGACTCAAGCTTATAGATAAGCAGCGGGTCTTTCTGCTCGTATGAAGCCGTCTGAACGGAGTGTCTGAGTTCGTCCAACTGACGAAGGTGCTCTTTCCACTCGTCGTCGATGATATAAAGAAGTGTTTGTTTTTCGAAACACTTAACGACCTCCATACCTTCGTTCTCGTATGCCTCTTTGAGGGGCACGATAACCTGATAGACGCGCTTGCCGTCGGTCATCGGGATAAGGATATTCTGGAACTGGTTAGCCTTCTCCTCATACACACGTTTGATGACGGGATTAGCAATCTTGCGTATGTTATCCATCTTCCGCTTGAAGCTCTCGATAGCCGCCTCACCCAGTTTGTCAGACAGTTCGTTCTGCCGCGCACGACGGAACTCGCTTTCGTCGAAAGGCAACTCAATGGCAAACACCTTGAAGACGTCCTCTCTGAGTTGTTCAAAGTCTTGAGAGTTACGTGCATCCTCTATCAGCGACTCTGCCGCATCGTAAACCATATTAGTGATATCCACGCCGAGTCGTTCACCCATCAGCGCATGATGACGTTTAGCATAGATAACGTTACGTTGCTGGTTCATCACGTCATCATACTCCAAGAGGTGTTTACGAATACCGAAGTTATTCTCCTCCACCTTCTTCTGTGCTCTTTCGATAGATGACGAAATCATCGGGCTTTCAATCATCTCCCCCTCTTCCATACCTGCACGGTCGAGCAGTTTAGCCATTCTGTCGCCACCGAAGAGACGCATCAGGTCGTCTTCCGTTGACACGAAGAACACTGACGAGCCCGGGTCTCCCTGACGTCCTGAACGTCCTCTGAGCTGACGGTCCACACGACGACTCTCATGTCTCTCCGTACCGATGATTGCGAGTCCTCCCGCCTCCTTCACTTCCGGCGTGAGCTTGATATCCGTACCACGACCCGCCATGTTCGTGGCTATAGTGACAACGCCCTTTCGGCCGGCTTCCGCCACAATCTCCGCCTCTTTCTGGTGTAACTTGGCGTTAAGAACGTTATGCTGAATACCTCGCATTCGTAGCATACGTGAGAGCAACTCGCTGACCTCCACCGATGTAGTACCTACCAGAACAGGTCTGCCCTCACCGATGAGTTTCTCTATCTCGAGAATGACAGCGTTGTATTTCTCGCGTTTGGTCTTGTAGATACGGTCATCCAGATCCTTACGTGCCACAGGTTTGTTCGTAGGAATGACGACAACGTCTAACTTATAGATATTCCAGAACTCTCCCGCTTCTGTCTCTGCAGTACCGGTCATGCCTGCGAGTTTGTTGTACATACGGAAATAGTTCTGCAGCGTGATGGTCGCAAAAGTCTGTGTAGCGCCCTCGACTTTCACGTTTTCCTTAGCCTCCACGGCCTGGTGCAGTCCGTCCGACCAACGACGCCCCTCCATGATACGGCCGGTCTGTTCATCAACAATCTTCACCTCGTTGTCAAGCACAACATAGTCCACGTCTTTCTCGAACAGTGTATAAGCCTTTAGCAGCTGGTTGACGGTGTGAACACGCTCTGACTTAACAGCATAGTTGTTAAGCAGTTCATCTTTCTTCTCCTGCTTCTGTTCCGGCGTCAGGTCCTGCTTTTCCAATTCGGCAATCTCCGAACCCACATCGGGCAAGACGAAGAACGACGGGTCATCAGTTTGACCGGCGAGAGCGTCAGCACCGTTGTCGGTCAGCTCGATATGTTTGTTCTTCTCGTCTATAACAAAATAAAGCGGGTCAGTAGCGATATGCATGTTCTTGTTCTGCTCCTGCATGTAGAACTCCTCCGTTGCCTGCATTCTCACTTTGATGCCGGGTTCAGACAGGAACTTTATCAGTGCCTTCGACTTAGGCATACCCTTGTATGCTCTGAAGAGCGCCAACTCACCCTCCTCGCGCGTTGCCTTGTCTTCGGAGTTCATCTTCGCCTTCGCCTCGGCAAGGTATTTCGTTGTGAGCGTCTGTTGCGAGCGGACGAGCAGCTCCACACGATGCTTGTACTCGTCGAACATCTGGTCTTCGCCTTTCGGCACCGGACCGGAGATAATGAGCGGCGTACGAGCATCGTCAATAAGCACAGAGTCCACCTCATCAACGATGGCGTAGTTATGCTTACGCTGCACGAGGTCAAGTGGCGAAGTGGCCATGTTGTCACGCAGGTAGTCGAAGCCGAACTCGTTGTTGGTACCGAAGGTGATGTCACACTGATAAGCCTTGCGTCGCTCGTCGGAGTTAGGACGGTGCTTGTCTATGCAGTCCACCGATAGGCCGTGGAACATATAGATTGGTCCGTTCCACTCGGAGTCACGTTTGGCAAGGTAGTCATTGACTGTTACCACATGCACACCCTCGTGTGTGAGTGCGTTAAGGAAGACGGGTAGCGTAGCCACCAACGTCTTACCCTCACCTGTCGCCATCTCAGCAATCTTGCCTTGATGCAGCACCACGCCACCAATAAGCTGCACATCGTAATGCACCATGTTCCAAGTTATCTCGTTGCCGCCGGCTGTCCAGTGGTTGTGATAGATAGCGTGAATACCGTCTTCGGCGATCTCGACGAAATCGAACCGTGCGGCAAGGTCTCGGTCGAAGTCGTTGGCAGTCACCACCACGGTCTCGTTCTGCGTGAAACGGCGTGCCGTGTCTTTCACTATAGCGAACGCCTCCGGCAGTATCTCGTCAAGCACGCGCTCGTACTCTTTTTTGATATCCTTCTCCAGGTCGTCAATCTTCTTATACACTTCCTCACGCTTGTCTATTGGCAGCGCCTCGATAGTTCCTTTCAGTCGTGCTATCTCCTGTTTCATCGGAGCGACCGCATCGGCTATATGCTTCTTCAGTTTCTCCGTCCGTTCACGCAAACGGTCGTTTGACAGCGGCTGCAACTCGGCATACACAGCGTTGATTTTGTCCACGTACGGCCTGACCGCACGCATGTCCTTCTGAGCTTTGTTACCAAAAAGTTTGGTTATTATTTCAATAAAATTCATAGTCAGAATGTGTTTTTAGCTTAATGTTGGCGCTACGCTGCAAAAGCACGGGTTCATTCATCGTTCTTTGTTCGCAAAGACACAACATTTTTAAAAAATTACATAAATATAACACCGCACAAAACGGCATTTTATAAAAAACATTGCAAAGTTACAACTTTTTCCCGATTTACGCAAACATTATCCCTATTTTTACGCTGTGCGCCCGCTGACGCTATTTATTAACGGTGACACAACGCTTAAATGTTAAATCTAATAACGGTGACGCGATGCCTAACGGTTATTTGGTAGTTTTGAGAGACGGTATTTTCACAGTCTCTCAAACAAAGAAATGCTCGAAAAAACAACGAGAGACGCTCAAAAGAGCGTCTCTACCATGGTGTGTGCACCGTGGAATATGCACCCATCTATTACAGCATCGTCTTGACCTGCTGATAGACATTCTCGGCGGTGAAGCCGAGTTTCTCGTCGAGGACCTTGTACGGAGCAGAGAAGCCGAATGAGTCGAGTCCCCAGACACGTCCGTGTTCGCCGACAAGCTCGGAGAGCGTGCAAGGCAGGCCGGCAGTCATACCGAAACGAGGCAGCGACGGTGGCAGAACCTCGTCCTGATAAGCCTTCGTCTGAGAGCGGAACAGTCCCTCTGAGGGCACGCTGACGACTTGCAGTCGGTGCCCTTCCTTACGTAGCAGTTCTGCGCCGGCAAGCAGCGTACTCACCTCAGAACCGGATGCAAGGAGAACAATCTCGGGGTCCTCGTCACGACTGACTATATACGCCCCCTTGCGGAACCCGTCAAGCGAATGGAAAGGCAGGGCCGGTATATCCTGACGCGAGAGAATAAGAGCGGTAGGAGTGGCGTTGTTCTCCAACGCGAGTCTCCATGCCATCGTTGTCTCCTCGGCATCGGCAGGACGGAGTACAAGCATTGAGTTCTTGCCACTGTGGTTCTTCAGTTTCTCCATCAGTCTTATCTGCGCCTCCTGCTCAACAGGCTCGTGCGTCGGTCCATCCTCGCCTACTCGGAAAGCATCGTGGCTCCAGATGAAACGTACAGGAAGCTCCATCAGCGCAGCCATCCTGACTGCGGGTTTCATATAATCGGAGAAGACGAAGAACGTGCCGCATGCCGGGATGATTCCTCCGTGCAGCGCCATACCTATCATAGCGCACGCCATCGTCAGTTCGCTCACTCCGGCTTGAAGGAACGCTCCGGAGAAGTCACCTTTCTTGAAGGCATGTGTCATCTTAAGGAAACCGTCGGTCTTGTCAGAGTTGCTCAGGTCGGCTGACGAAACGACCATATTCCCCACGTGCTCCGCCAAGTAGGTAAGCACCGTTCCGCTTGCATTGCGCGTAGCCGCATCAGGTTTCTGCCGTATTTCGCTCCAATCGACACAAGGAGTATAAGCTCCGAACCACGCCTCGTACTCTGCCGCACTGACGGGGTTAGCGGCTTTCCACTCAGCTTCTTTGCGGTGTTGCTCCTTGACATACTCTCGCAGCGCCTCGCGGCGAGCTGCATATAGTTTCTGCACCTCCGGGAAGATAGCAAATGGTTCTTGAGGATTGCCACCGAGGTTACTTATAGTAGCTTCGAACGAAGCTCCCGCTTTGCTTAGAGGCTGCCCGTGTGTGGAACACTTGCCCTCCCACGACTCGCCGTCAGCAGTGCGGCAGCCGAGTCCCATGGTGGTTCGTCCGATGATAAGCGACGGACGCTCATGCTCGGCAAGAGCACGGTTGAGAGCGTGACGTATCTGGTCAACGTCGTTGCCGTTGATGGTCTGAACGTACCAGTTCCAAGCCTCGTACTTCTTCGCCACATCCTCAGATGTAACAGCCTCACAGCCCGTAGAGAGTTGGATGTCGTTAGAGTCATAGAACATAATGAGGTTATCCAATCCGAGATGTCCTGCGAGCCTTCCCGTGCCCTGTGAAATCTCCTCCTGCACACCTCCATCAGAGATGAAAGCGTATATATTCGGTTGGTGTATATCTCCGAAACGGTCGTTCATAAACTTTGCGGCGATAGCAGCCCCCATAGCGAAGGTATGTCCTTGTCCGAGCGGTCCGCTTGTGTTCTCGATGCCTCGTTCGAGCGAACGTTCGGGATGTCCCGGAGTGACGCTTCCCCACTGCCGGAGCTGCTTGAGGTCATCAAGCGAGAAGAACCCCGCCAACGTCAGCACACCATAAAGCATCGGAGCCATGTGACCGGGGTCCAAGAAAAAGCGGTCACGACCTGCCCACGTCGGACAATCGGGGTCGTAACGAAGATACTCGGAATAAAGGACATTAACAAAATCAGCGCCTCCCATAGCACCTCCGGGGTGACCTGATTTGGCTTTTTCTACTGAGGCGGCTGCAAGGATTCGAATGTTATCCGCAGCTGTTGTCATGATGTTTTTCATAATGTACGCAAGAAAAGTATATTAATCGATTGTGCACAAAGGTAACACTTTATTTTCAATTACGCAAAATTATTCAACTATTATTTGCGTAATTTGGAAAAATGTCGTATCTTTGCGGAAATACACCATTAAGCGACAGCGTCACCATACAATAAATTTATCAGCTATGTTCAATATTTTGCGTAGTGCCATATTTGCCGGTGTATGTATCGGCATTGCCGGATTTGGTTTTCTTGCGGGCAAAGAGCTTGGAATGATTCTGTTTATCTTCGGTCTTGCCACGGTGGTGAGTTACAAGCTAAAACTGTTCACAGGCACCGCCGGATTTGTTCAGACAGGTCATGATATGCTTGAGTTGTCGGTTATCCTTGTCGGCAACCTACTTGGTTGTCTTCTGGTAGCTCTTGCGGCTCGTTGCTCGGCTATGCCGCTATGTGATACGGCGGAGCAGGTTCTAAGTTCACGCTTGTCTATAGGTCCTCTTCGTGCCGGCACTTTATCTATCGGTTGCGGCATACTGATGACGACTGCCGTCAACTTCGCACGCAAGGGCAAAGAAATAGGGAACTGGATACCTCTTTTGTTCGCAGTTCCCTTGTTCATTCATTGTGGTTTTCCCCACTGTATAGCTGATGCCTTCTATTACATGACAGCGCCCGTTTCTTTCCTAAGCGCCAACGCAGGCAGCGTATTGCTGCTATACCTGTGTCTTGTTATCGGTAACTTCATCGGCTGCAACCTATATCGGTTGTTTGTCAGCGAGTAAATTTCCAACGTTATAAGATGCCGGCTATTGTTAGTCTAATTTCAAGACGGCAAGGAATGCTTTTTGCGGAACCTCGACGTTGCCGATTTGTTTCATGCGTTTCTTGCCACGTTTCTGTTTCTCCAAGAGTTTTCGCTTTCGGCTGACGTCTCCTCCGTAGCACTTGGCAAGGACGTCTTTTCGCACCTGCTTGACAGTCTCACGTGCTATAATTTTCGCCCCTATTGCAGCCTGAATAGCTATATCAAACTGCTGCCTTGGTAATAGTTCCTTCAGTTTCTCGCACATCCTCCGTCCGAAATCCACAGCATTAGCGCGGTGTGTGAGTGTAGAGAGCGCGTCCACCTGCTCGCCGTTGAGCAAAATATCCAGCTTAACAAGGTCGGATTGTCTGAAACCGTTGGGATGGTAGTCAAACGAAGCGTAACCTTTGCTGATACTCTTGAGTTTATCGTAGAAGTCGATAACTATCTCGCCAAGCGGAAGGTCAAAATAAATCTCTACACGATTGCCGCTTATATACTCCTGCTTAATCAATTCTCCCCGTTTATCAAGACAGAGTGTCATTATTGGTCCGATGAAGTTAGTGGTAGTGATTATTGACGCACGAATATAGGGTTCCTCCACATGGTCAATGAGTGTCGGGTCAGGCATACCGGCAGGGTTGTGCACCTCATGCATCACTCCGTCCTTGGTAAATACGCGATAACTAACGTTAGGAACTGTAGTTATGACATCCATATCGAACTCTCTGTCAAGCCTCTCCTGTACAATCTCCATGTGTAGAAGTCCGAGAAAGCCGCATCGAAAACCGAATCCCAAAGCCACTGAGCTTTCCGGAGTGAAGGTGAGCGAAGCATCGTTCAGCTGCAGCTTTTCCAAAGATGCCCTCAAGTTCTCATAATCCTCTGCCTCAATAGGATAGACACCGGCAAACACCATCGGCTTGACCTCCTCAAAGCCATCAATAGCCTTGTCGCACGGGCGTTCAACATGTGTGATGGTGTCGCCTACCTTCACCTCCGTGCTTGTCTTGATACCGGATATTATATATCCTACATTACCGGCACTCAGTTCGTTCATAGGCTGCATATCAAGTTTGAGAATACCTATCTCGTCGGCATCATACTCCTTGCCCGTGTTGAAGAACTTGACGAGGTCACCCTTACGCATAGTGCCGTTGACAATCTTGAAATACGCTATTATTCCCCGGAAAGAGTTGAACACCGAGTCAAAGATCAACGCCTGCAGCGGCGCTTTCGGGTCGCCTTGCGGCGCCGGTACACGCTCAACGATGGCGTTCAGAATCTCCTCTACACCCATGCCCGTCTTGCCGCTCGCACGAATAATCTCCTCCCGTTTGCATCCGAGCAGTTCCACTATCTCATCTTCAACCATATCAGGCATAGCGCTTTCCATGTCACATTTGTTCATCACAGGGATAATCTCAAGGTCATGTTCTAATGCCATATAGAGATTAGATATTGTCTGTGCCTGCACTCCCTGTGAAGCATCAACGATGAGTAGCGCACCCTCGCATGCAGCTATCGAACGGCTCACCTCGTATGAGAAATCCACATGCCCCGGAGTGTCTATCAGATTGAGTATGAAGGGACCATCAGCGTCCTGCTTCAGACTCTCGGATAATAATTGACGGCTGGCGACTGAGGGCTGATAGACCATCTGAATAGCGTGACTCTTGATAGTGATGCCTCGTTCTTTTTCCAGCTCCATATCGTCTAACACCTGATTCTCCATCTGACGTTTGTCAACGGTAGCGGTGAACTCCAAGAGGCGGTCGGCGATAGTGGACTTGCCGTGGTCGATGTGGGCTATTATGCAAAAGTTTCGTATATTATTCATAAGGCGTTATATTCACGTTAATGCGCATGTACCATACATAGTGACACAACTATGCAGCGTGCAAAGGTATAACATTTTTCCGAGATACGCAAGAAAAAAACGCCGGATGCTTTCGCCATTCGGCAATATTTTGTAACTTTGCACAATAAAAATCACATACTGTTAACTAAAGATGAAACACTACAAAGCCGTGTTTATGGACTGGGATGATACCATCGGTGATTGGCATCATGCCGAGCATCGTGCCCTTCAGGAACTATACACTCTCTACAATTTGAATACACTTTATCCGAGTTTTGAGGCGTACAAAGAGGCATACACGCCTTACAACTTGGACCTTTGGGGCAAATACGGGAGAGGAGAAGTAACAAAAGAGGAACTGCATTTTGCACGATTCTATCACCCTCTTACCGCAGATAGCAAACAGGTATTATGCGGCAGAAACAAGACTGAGCTGGCACACGAAATGGGAAATGTATTCCTCAGCCTGACCAACAAGTATTTCAGTCTTTTACCGGACTCCGAACGTGTGGTGCGTTACCTTGCAAGCAAATATCCGCTCACCATCATAAGCAACGGTTTTAAGGAAGTGCAGTACTACAAGTTCGCTCACTCAGGGCTGCAGACTTGTTTCAAATACGCAATAATAAGTGAAGAAGTAGGAATCAACAAACCGCAGCCTGAGATTTTCCGTATCGCCCTCAGTCTTAACAACGTCAGTGCCGACGAGGCAATAATGATAGGCGACAGCTACACATCAGACATCGCCGGTGCCAAGGCTGCCGGTATAGACCAGATTTGGCTACACGAAGGCGAGACGGCGGAAACGGCAACTCTGATTGTGCCAAAACTGGCAGATGTAATGACGCTGTTGTAATTGATGAAGACATTCTCTTTACTTATCACCTGTTTGTCTGTACCCCTTCTCCACCGCCGAGGCGTCCTAACTCGTCCATATTACCCACCTTGCGGCGCTTGGTATATTGCTGCTGTCCGAACATCCACGTTACGGAGAGCATCACACGCTGCTGACGGATGGTATTCTTGTACCAACTGCGGTAACCCGATTTCTGTCCCATATCGTCGCTGCTGAACGACATCGAGCGAAGCAAGTCATGCACATTGAGGTTGAAAATAAGCCCGCGCTTCATATACATCTTCCTCACACCGAAACTCATGTAATACATACTCCCTTGCCGGTCGTAACCGGTTGTCATCGGCGACGACCAATTGCCGTCAAGCGAAAGTATCCAGTCTTTGGGCAGATAGGACGACAGCGTTCCACCCACATAGCCGTAGTGGCTGCCTAAGCGATAAACGGGTGTTCCGTCCGCCTGCTTTTCATAGGAGCGGTTAAGGAAATAGTACCATCCGGCATTGACCGTCAGTGCGAGCCACGCCCCTTGCATCGAGCGGCTGCCATCTTCTGCTTTGACATACTTAGGCACAATAGGCAACTCGGTTAGCGAGATATTGCCGCCATTGGTGGTGCAGGTGCCGAAGTTTGCCCACTTGATTTGTCCGGTGCCGTCAGGCATGACAGTTGTGCGGCGGGCGAACATGTCCTGCGTATAAGCGAAGTTGTAAGTCAGATTGAGGTACTGCGTCCACGAGAAATGCACCTCCACATCATTGTTAAACTCCGGAGAAAGGTCAGTGTTTCCCATCTGCGAGGAATAGGCATCAATATAAGTAACAAAAGGATTGAGCATCCAGTAGTTAGGTCGCTTGATACGTCTTGTGTAGCTTGCACTGACGCTGACCGCCTGCTTCAGCTTGCCGAGCGGGCTGCTCGTATAACCTACGTATGCAGTCGGAAAGGGGTTGAAGTACGACTTGTTTGTCACCGAGTCGGCACTGCTCCAGTCGCCGTGGCTGAACGTATATTCGCCTCTAACGCCGAGTTTAACCGACCAGTGTTCGCCAAACTGCTTACCGGCGGTGATGTATGCCGCTGCCACATGCTCGCGGTAAATAAAGTCCGAGAACGCCGGCGGCAGCGACAAGTTATTGACCGTCGAGTCTGTGGTCATGTGATTATCGGTGGATGATAGTGCATACTTGACACCACACTCCAGCATGCCTGTCTGCCAAAACTTCGTCTGAAAATCAAGCTTAGCACTATAGATATCCGCTGCCTGCCGCGTGTTGATGCCAAGTCCGAGCGAACGCATGCCGTAGTCGGTCAGTTGGCTGTTACGTGAACGGGTACTATAGCGGTTATAATCCACATTGACCGTCAGTTCACGCTCCAACGCCTCACTGAAAGTATGGGTGAAGTTGAGGTTAGCCGTGTGTTGTGGTGCCCGTGTACGCGACGACGAGGACGTGGTGCTGCGGATAGTATCGGTACCTTGGATAGTGTAAGCGTAGTTCCTTCCGTCGATAATAGCCTGCTGCATGTTCATATACGGCACCTGAAGGATGAAACCGAAGGTGTTGGTAGAGTCAATATACCAATCATTGCCCACCTTCATCATATAATACTGAAAACCTGCATCATAGCCTGAGATAGAGTAGTTCTCTATTGCCGGCTTACCATCCGTTGCCGGTACATTGCGACCGGTCTCTAAGTCTATATCATTTTGCGCATAGACCTGCGTCAGTTGAGCGAAGGTATAGGTCTTGGCTGTGCGATAATTGAGGTTGAGCGACACCATATCCATCTGCAGCCAGCGTCGCACGTCGCCGAAATACATCCCGCCGTATGCGGCAGAGAGCATTCCGTTCAACCCCTGCATCTTGTTGCGCTTAAGCTTGATGTTGATTATACCCCCTTGGCCGCTGGCATCGTATTTGGCTGAAGGGTTGGAGATGATTTCAATCTTCTCAATCGTATTGCCGTCAGTGCCGTCGAGCATAGCCTTCAGCTGCTGACCGCTCAGGTACGACGGCTTGCCGTCGATGTAAATCTCCACCCCTTTGCCGTTGACGGTTATATTCCCGTCTTTGTCAATACGCACCCCCGGTGCCCGTCGGAGGATATCATTGCCGTTGCTGCCGGCCGCGAGTGGCGACTGACTGACGTTAACCACCAGTTTGTCCATCTGCCGCTCAATAAGAGGACGCTTAGCTTTAACCTCCACCTCTTCCAGCCTCTCCGTCTCTTCACGAAGGACAAAGTCAGGTCCACCGCAAGCGGTCTGATAACCGACATACGATGCCTGAAGGATATACCCCTTGCCGTTTGTCCTGCTTTTACCGGCTGCACCGCTCGAAGCAGCACCGGGCACCTCAACACTATAGATTCCCTTCTCATCGGTGATAGCACCGGTGATGAGCGACGAATCCGGCGCAAGGACTGACACCGTGACAAAAGGCATCAACTCACCACGACTGTCTGTCACCGTGCCTTTGATAACCTCCGCAGCAGCGACTACGGAGAATAACAAAAACATTGATGTAAGAGTCTTTTTCATTTTATATAACGAATTACACATTATTTATTATATCAAAAACTTTTCTGCCATAGAGAGTCTTCCTTTACAAGCGTAATCTACTCAATCTCTCGCAACCACTGTTCACATTCATCGCTGAGCAGAATAATCATCTTGCTGTAATACGCCTTAAGCTCGTTCTTGCCGATCTTGTCAAGTCCCGCCATCTTGTGTTGCAACATGAGCATTATACGTAAGACTCGGCGTGTAAAGAGTTCGTCATCAAAGTAATTGAGCAACGCAACGATATGTTTGTACGGGCACAACCTGTGTCCACATTCCCAAGCATTATATGATGCCTGCGACACATCCAGTTCCCATGCCACCTGTTCCTGCGTAGAGCCCTTACGATGACGAGCCTGGAGCAGTGCTGTCGAAAAATCCTGAAGAATATCCATATCCGTCTTGCTTATTTGTCTCCGCCTTTAAGAAAATACGGCATAAACTCATCCGGTTCAGCCACACTTATTGCAATCGGCCTGCCATTCTTACGGTGAATAATAAACGCCTTAGTGCGGTCTGTCACATACGCTATATAGGTGCCGTAACCTTTGGTGCGGAAGAGTCCTATATAACCGAGTACTCCTCCTATGCCAAAAAAACGGATGGCACCCATCCCGCTCATAAAATCTTCCGGCGCACGTTCGATGCGCTCAATATCAGCGTAAGGAATACGAATAGTTCGAAGAAGAGTGTGGATACCCAATCCCTCTTCATCGGCAATTACATATTGAGGATACACCATAAAACACAGCAACAAGACCGCCAGCAACAGAGCAATCACTAACACTGCCGTAAGCCAGTTGCCTGTAGTTGACACGCTCCACACCTCCCAGACAATACAAGCCGACACCACCAGCAGAAAATAGAAAGTGACCCATTTGATGGATTTTCCGTGTGAACATTCGTAGATAGTTTTCATTATTGTTATTGTTTTGTCAAGTGCAAAATTACTCCATTTTTATCAAATATCCTATCAGTTTTGTTGATAATCTCGCAAAAAAGACGTGAGTTGAGGTATCAAACGGGGTTTGTACCGTCCTTTGTACACCGCCCGGTGTACATTGTCTCTCCGTCCATTGCGCGGCAATTACATTGCCGCAATCACACACAACAACGGAAGAACGCAAGCGAAACAACGCTTGCGTTCTTTTGTCATATCCGGCGAGGTGTTCGGCTGACAGCAGAGACGGCCTCACATCTCACCAGGTGATAACGAAACCCGCGTGCACGTTTATTCCGGCTTGAGCATAATACCAGACACAACGGCTGCCATCGGCAAAACGGCTGGACTCAGCACCACCGTTGCCGGCATATTTGCTATTGAAGATATTATTAATTTGGCAGAGCAACTTAACATCCGGAACCGCTATCCTCCTCCGCTTCTCGAGTCTCGATTTGACAGGCAGACTGTATTGCAGGTTCACATTAGTGGTGGTGTATGCTCTGAGCATAGCATTCTTGTCCATACTGTTATCCAGATATTGTTTTCCGACAACGTTGGTCTGTATAGTGCCCACAAAACCTGCATAGTCGAATGTAAAAAGACTCATCGCTGTGATGGTCGGCGAGAATGCTATCGTTGCCTCGCCTACAACGCTATCCTGCCCTACCCAATTCCAATTGTCCTGGTCATCGTAAAGGTCGATATACTGTTTGTAGTTCTGTATCTTATTGCGGCTCACCACCATGTTTCCTTCCCAGCTGAACCAATCCGTTATCTTCACTCCGGCTGTCAGTTCTGCACCCATACGATAAGAGTCCTTCACGTTCATCGTCTTGTATTGCCCCACGTCGTTGTATTCACCCGTAAGGACAAGCTGATTGTCATAATCCATGAAATAGAGGTTAAGCCCGACATGGAAACGTCTGTGTGAATATGAATAGCCCAACTCATAGTCATACAGTCGCTCGGCTTCCGGCATCTTGCCTACGTAGCTTTCCGTCGTCTTGTCGTAGTAAATGTTCTCCGTGTAATTGGCACGACTCGGCTCACGATTGGCGATAGCAAACGACCCCGCCAACAGGTGACCTCTGTTCTGATAGGTAAGGCCGGCTTTGGGGTTGAAGAAGTGAAAATCCTTGGAAAGCGGCAGCTCCATCATACTGTCGTCACTTATACCCTTCATCGAATAGCGTATGAAGCGATACTGCAAGTCAGCATACAGACTCAGTTTCTCTTGTGCGCGATTGAGGATACGCCAATTGGCTTTAGCGTAGGTATTGGCATCTATCTTATTGGCGCTGTTGCGATAATACTCATAATGAAAAGGCAGGGCAGTAGCCGAGGGAGTAGCTAAATAATCCAAAATCCCCCAGTGAGCACCAATGTAGTCGTTGGCGGCTGCTCCGAACTGCGCATCCACATTCTCTGATATATACTTGGCAGAAAGCACAGCGCCCGCAAAATGATTCTCCAACCATTTTTGGTAGAAACCGTAAGTCTTGCCGCTGTCATCAAGACCCCAGTAGCTATATTTCTTCTTCTTGTATTGCTCATAGTCGCCTTTGCCGTGGGTGTAATGTAACGTGGCGTTCATGCTCCAGCGCGTAGTGAAACGGTGGGTCACGGCAATCTGGACATTCTGCTGGGCGTATAGGTCCCAGTTGAGCGAGTCGGCAGGGTTATAACGTCTGTCTGCACCATTGATGCCGTATGCTGTGTTGTAATCCACACCCTCCCAGGCTTGCGCCGTCTTCTCTTTGCCTCCGAAAATTCGCGCTACCACCTCAGTCCTCTTGCCGTACCACCCTAAATCGCCAAAGTAACTATACAGATCGCTATTAGAGTGGTAGAGGAATCCGTCAGAATTGACCTTCGAAAACCTTGCGTTGGCTTTCCACCTGCCCGGCAGCACTACATGCGCATTTACCATCTCGCGGAAAGTGTTGTACATACCGCCATTGAATGCCAAAGTCAGACGACTCCTGTCACCTTCTGAGCCATCCTGTTCAGAAGAAACAGGGGCAGGCAGAGCGTCTGTCCTCATATTAAGACTCGCACCAAACGAAGCAGACCCGTTGGTACTCGTTCCCACACCACGCTGTACGTTGATGCTACTCATGCTCGAACTTATGTCCGTCATATTGACCCAGAACACCGTTTGGCTCTCGCCGTCGTTCAAGGGAACATCGTTCACAGTTATGTTGATACGCGTGTGGTCTGTGCCACGCACACGAAAATAAGTGTATCCTACACCAAGTCCGTCGTCGCTGGTTGCGACAAGTGCCGGTGTAACCGACAACAGATACGGCAGGTTCTGCCCTGTGTTGTCGCGATTGAGTTCAGCGTGCGTCATCTCCTGCTTGCTGACTGTCGTCTGCATCACAGGAGCGGTGACCACCACATCCTCTAACTGACGCATTAAGATGGTTAACACCGCTGTGTCTTGGTTACTGACTTGTGCATCACCGGCGGCCCCAAAGGCATCATCATGAAGCAGGGTGTTTGACACGGAAGTCTGCGCACTCAATTGCACAGAAAAAAGCAGTACTACCAAACACATAGCACTGCCTAAGAAACGGCGTACATCGCAGCTTGTACGCTGTACATTAAAAGACTGATTTTTCATTTTCCTTAGCAGCATTACCTGCTCAGGTTCAACGGGTTTATTCTCAGCCCTCAGGCACCCCGAATGAACAAGAGAAGAATAGTTGTAAAAGAACTTTTTTTATCATAAACCACGCCTCAGTTCATTACGCCCGACACAAACGAAGTCTATCAGACAACATGAGACAGTGTGTCAGTCGGAACAATTATCCCGTTCTAACCACATGCAAAATTACTACAATTATTTGAGATACGCAAGAAAAACCATAATTAAGTACACAATGCTGTCCATACGTTGGTATAATAATATCTGAGAGGCGGTAATTGGGGTAGGCAAAGCGGGTGGCGCTTACCGTCTCTCAAGGAGATAAAAAAGAGACGGTCTTTTTCACCGTCTCTTCCTTTAAAAAAGTTATTTCTTATAACTAAAACGTTATCTCTATACAGAATAACGCTATTGCTTAGAGTTCTGCACCAAGAGTGTTGTACTCCTTATTGCCGCGGCGGATAATCACTTGACCGTTGCGTACGAACTTCTCAACAGCCGCATTAGCGTCAACATTCTCCACAGCCGAACCTGCACCAAGAGTAACGTTGATATGGTGACCAAGCGAGTTGAGCGCACTTACAACGATAGAGTTGTCGGTAACCACAGCCTGTCCGCTGACCATGTACCAGAGGTTAGTATAAGAGTCACCGCTATATGTGTATGCATGTGAATAGTCCGGACCATACTGAGCATCGTAACCTGTACATTGGTGCATCGTTCCGACAGCGTCGGTTGAAGCTATAGGATAAGTGCCTGCAGTAAGACCGGTAGCAGATGTTCCTACATTGAACTGAAGAACAACACCGGCACTCTCGTCCTCGGCTGTAACCAGCACAACACCATACTGAGCTATGTATTGTGTAAGAACATTATACTCGGCAAAACCTCTACTGAAGCCGGCGTCGGCATCGTACTGCATGGCTGAAGAACTTGACTTGGCAACCTCGAAAGTAACAGTCAGATTGAAGTCAACCACATCATTAAGATCGTTATAGTTCTGACCGGTGTAAGTTCCCGTAAGAGTAGCGTTGTTGTTAGCGTCAACAACTACAGTGAAGCTACCGTCAACATACTCATAGGCAACAGTGTCTGTGCCATTGACAAGAGCAACGTAGGTATAACGGGAATATACATCACTCTTGCTATACGAGCCGGCCACCTCACCTGTAGAAGGATAATAGAAGTCAAGAGCTACAAGCTGTGACTTGTCAGCCGAGTTACCATAAACATACCAGTCGCCGCTTTCACTTGCGTAGTCGTAGAACGTTGCAGCGGCTGTAACATTAATCGTACGAGTAGCAACAGGCTTTACATAAGTAAGGTTGAGAGTATAATCAACCACGTCAGTCGGATCAGCCGAATTCATCATACGCATTGTGCCGCTAAGCGTTACATCTCCATTACCGGCTTCTGCTACAGTAAGGTTAGCCGTGATAGGCGACAAATCAACAGTGTCAGCACCTAACTCGATAACATACGCATACTCCTTATAAAGGTCAGCGAGAGCATAGGTTCCGGCAATCTGTGAAGCATAGATGGCAACTGACACATATTTGCTACTGTCAGCGTTATAACCATACATTTGGAACACACCGTAATCAGCTATCGCATTATATAATGCCACATTAGCTGTGAGAGTAGCCGTACGTGTAGCCTCCGGCAAAACGTAGATAAGGTCAAGTGTGTACTGTACGTTGTTCAAGCAGAGCACCTCGCCACGCAGACGATACTGGCCGTTGAGAGCCGTTACAACCAAATAGCCGCTGTAAGCCTCTGCCTCATCCTCACCATTAGGAGTGATGCTACCGTCAAGGTCTGTGCCGATGTACAGAGTGTCGCCGTCAACGAGGGTGTTGATAGCGTCGTCATACTCGAACGAGAAAGCATAATCTTCATTAGCGCCACTGATAGTGGTCGTGTAGAAGGTGTAACCCATGAAGCTCTCACCCTCTTCCAACATGAACATATTGGCGTTGATAGTTTCAAAGCTCTCTGCTACGGGTCTTGCATAGAACATGATAACATGAAACTGCAGGCCGCCTTCGCATACCAGATGCGCATCGATGTCGATATTGCTGCCATCGTCAGTTACATCAATAGTGGCAGTTGTCACACCATAACTTGTACCGGTTGCCTTGTCGGTAACGTTGTTATATCTTGCAGACGGTCCGTTGCTACCATAAAGATTAGCCTCTGTATAAGAACCGGCAAGCGATGTGCCATCGTTGTTAATGATATCCAAAGCAACTGAATAGTCGTCATTCGAAGCTGTGATTTCCCAATCGCCAATGTAAGAAGAATACTTGTATGACATAGGTGTCTCAATGTCAATAGTCACCTCTTCAAGAGCCTTAGCGGCTGCTTTTCTTACGACAAACTGCGTGTCAGACATACGAATAGCGGCATCAGCCTTACCTGCTTTGCTGCGAACAACATGAGAAGTAAAAGGAGACACCAACTCAATCTTTGCTGCATTCTTACGAGCCTCTGCAATCTCCTTCGGAAGAGCAGCATTAACGCTCAGCATCACTGCTAACGCGAAAAACAAAGAAGTAAATTTTTTCATAATAATATAAAATTTAAAGTTTACAATTAGCAAAACTATGTTCAATCGAACGAACATATCGCTGACAAAATTACACATTTTTCAATAAACAAGCAAATTTTTATTCAAAAAAAATCATTTTACAATACAAAATGCTATAATTTATGCGAGTTTTGCAATAATTTGCATTGTTATTTATAAAAGTTTTGTAATTTTGCGGAACAAAGTATCACAACATGTCACCCATCTGTTTCAAACACACCGTTATCATTCTGCTCACCGCAGTATGCCTTCTCTCATGCCGGCCGGAGTCAGCGCAAGAAGATATGCCACAACAAGGTGACAGGCTGTTTTTCTCCGTCCGTTGCGACTCTGCAGGTGCAACCACCATGCTGCTGACCGCCAGTCCTACCGACTCAGCGACAGCGTACTTGTGCGACCTGCTGCCTGACAACGAGCAGGATAGTCTTGATATAGTGATGCACCTTGTTGGTTACTATCACTCCGGCAAGATACAACCGCAACATGGAGAGAAGCAGCTGCTGTTCAGACACCTCAAACCCGCCTCACAATATATATTTGCACTACAGCGTATTGACCTGCAATCTGACAAAGAGACAGGACATATAGAACTCTACCGTCACAAGACCGATGTATTGCCCCTCACGGACATGCAAATACGCATACACGTTGCCACTGACACCGTCTATATCAGTCCCTCGTCTAACGAACCGTATATTGTCTTCAGCGAGACAATGGACGACTGGAACACCTTCACCCACAACGCCGGAGTCGAAGAAGAGTCGCTTCGCTTAGAGATTGAGTCTCTTGCCTTGTGGTATGAAAACGACGGAGTACCACTACCAATACATAACGGCACGCATTGTCAGCAACTTCCACACGACGGCAACACGTGGATAATATTCGCCGCTCCTTATACGGAAACGGTGAACGGCAATCCGGTTGCATTGGTTGTCAAGACACAAAAATCAACGTCTCTACACGTAAACAAAACAAAGCTGTACAACTACATACTACGCTAAAATTTTTATTGCGTTATCCTTGTAAGTATCAAAAAAAAACAGTAACTTTGCAATCTCATTAAAACCTAATACCAATCTGATAATAATCCGTTCAGTAAGTGAACGAATAAATTTAGTATTTTTGAGAAAATGCAATCAGTTGTAGTACGCTTTGTCGGTGACAGCGGTGACGGCATGCAGCTCACCGGCAACCTCTTTTCCTCTCTCTCTGCCATCTTAGGCGATGAGATTTCCACCTTTCCCGATTTTCCCGCAGAGATTCGAGCTCCGCAAGGCACTCTTGGCGGAGTGAGCGGTTTTCAGGTACACCTTGGCAAAGGCGTCTATACACCCGGCGACAAGGCAGATGTGTTAGTGGCAATGAACGCAGCTGCGCTGAAGGTAAACGTCAACCACATTAACAAGCACTCAATCGTCATTTGCGACACCGACTCGTTCACGGACAAAGACCTTGAGAAAGCGCAATATACGACCGATAATCCATTCACTGAATTGCAGCTGCCGGAGTCGGTGCAGATTGTGCCTGTTCCGCTGACCACTCTGACAAAGGAGTCGCTGCATGACTCCGGACTCGACCTCAAAGCCATCGTTCGCTCGAAGAACATGTTTGCTTTAGGTCTTGTATGCTGGCTCTTTGACCGCCCCATTGACCACGCCATATCGTTCCTTGAAGACAAGTTCAAAAAGAAACCGGCCTTGATAGCGCCTAACGTCAAGGTTCTCAGCGACGGCTACAACTACGGTCAGAATCTCGCGCTCTCGGTTAATCAGATACGTTTAGAGCCATCAGCTGTCAGTACCCGGTCCTCGGTGCGACACACATCCATCGCCGGCAATAAAGCCACGGCGTGGGGACTGATAGCGGCAGCCGAGAAAGCCGGCAAACAGCTGTTTCTCGGCTCATACCCCATCACTCCGGCCACCGACATTCTTCACGAGCTCTCTGCCCGCAAGGACTGCGGCGTCATCACCGTTCAGGCAGAGGACGAGATAGCCGGTATATGTACAGCGCTTGGGGCATCTTTCGCAGGCGACCTTGGTGTCACATCCACCTCTGGTCCGGGTCTGTCGCTCAAGAGCGAGGCAATAGGGTTGGCCGTCATGGCTGAGCTGCCGCTTGTAGTGATTGACGTACAGCGCGGCGGTCCGTCAACAGGACTGCCCACCAAAACCGAGCAGACCGACCTTCTTCAGGCTCTCTACGGGCGCAACGGCGAGTGTCCGGCGGCGGTAATAGCGGCTTCTACTCCTGCCAACTGCTTCCACTACGCATATATGGCTGCGAAGATTGCATTGGAAAACATGACGCCGGTCATCCTTCTCTCCGACACTTACCTCGCCAACGGCACCTCAGTATGGAACATACCGGAGATGCAAGACTTGCCGAGGATCCGACCACAAAGCGTTCCCGACAAGCTGTCAGCCACCTTCAACCCTGCCATGCGCGACGAACGAGGCGTGCGTTACTGGGCATATCCGGGAATGGAAGGTTACTGCCACCGCAACATCGGCTTGGAACGAGATGCTGAAAAAGGAACAATCTCCACCGACCCGCTCAATCATGAGCAGATGGTGCGCACACGTGCCGCCAAAGTGGCACAGATAGCCGACTCTATACCACTGCTACAAGCATGGTCACCTGACAAAAAAACAAACAACGACTTAGCGCTTATCGGCTGGGGAAGCACAGAGGGACACTTGAAGGCAGCCGCCACCGAACTGGGCTGTGACGTGGTACACTTCAACTACATCAACCCTCTGCCACGCAATACACAAGAGGTACTCGGCCGATACAAACGTTTAGTGGTATGCGAACTCAATAGCGGACAGTTTGCGGCGTACCTGCGCACACAAATGCCGCAGCTGAAGTTCAAGCAGTTCAACCGCATTGAGGGACAACCGTTCCAAGTGGAAGAAATCGTTAAGGAATTGAAAATTGATGATTGACGAATTGATAATTGATGAGACTATGACAGCACAAGATTTCAAATCAGACCAATACGTACGTTTTTGTCCCGGCTGTGGCGACCATGCCATAGCTGCAGCGTTGCAGAAAGCGATGGCCGAGATAGGTATCCCTCCTCACATGACCGCAGTCATTTCCGGCATTGGTTGCTCATCCCGCATGCCACACTACCTATCACCTTACGGTTTTAACACCATACACGGTCGCGGAGCCGCTATTGCCACCGGCGTCAAGACATCACACCCTGAGCTGACCGTGTGGCAGATGACCGGCGACGGCGACTGTCTGGCTATAGGAGGCAACCACTTCATCCACTCGCTGCGCAGGAACATAGACATCAATATATGTCTCTTCAACAACCGAATCTACGGTCTGACCAAAGGTCAGTATTCGCCCACATCGCCAAAAGGCTTTGTGAGTAAGTCTTCACCGTTTGGTACTGTAGAACGTCCGTTTATCCCCGCAGAGTTATGCTTCGGCGCCCGCGGCACATTCTTCGCGCGCACCCTGGACGTGGACATGCCGACAACGGTACGTTGTCTTGTTGAAGCGCAGAGGCACAAGGGAGCCTCGCTGGTGGAATGTCTGGTCAACTGCGTAATCTTCAACAATGGAACTCACTCTTACATTGCCGACCGTGAAGAGCGTGCTGAGCGAACTATAGTCTTGGAGCACGGGCAACCGATGGTCTTTGGCAAAAACAAAGACAAAGGTCTTGCGCTTGACTACAATACCGTCATTCCTCACCTTATCGTCGTTTCGTCTGCCGACCCGCGCGTACTTGTTCACGACGCCACCACCTCCGATCCGACACTGCATCGTATGCTCGCACTTATGGGTCAACCTGACACCATAGAGGCGAAGACCGACATGGAGCAGAACGGCTCTGAACTACCCATTGCCCTGGGCGTGATACGTAGTGTCAGCGCAGACACCTATGACGCTGCAGTGCACCGGCAGATAGAGGAAGTACAAGCAAAAACAGGAAAACGCTCGTTTGACAGCCTGACACGCACATTAGAGACTTGGTAAACAGCAAACAGAGTTCGTCTCCTCAAATATCAAATAACAGAATAACCAAAAGCCTCAGAAAGGCACACATAAATCTATGGAATATATCAGTAAGGAAGACCTTCGCGCACTCATAGCGCAATGGTTTCAAGAAGACATCGGCGATGGTGACCACACCTCGCTCAGTTCTATCCCTGCAGAAGCCGAAGGCTGCCAGCAGCTCATCATCAAGGACGAAGGCGTCCTGGCAGGCGTAGAGGTTGCGGCAGAAGTGATAGACTTCTTCGACCCTACGCTTCGCGTAGAGTGGCTACTCAAAGACGGCACTCATGTCAAGAAAGGTGACATCGCCTTCCGCGTTTATGGCAAAGTACGTTCACTGCTTCAAGTGGAGCGTACAATGCTCAATATCATGCAGCGCATGTCAGGTATAGCCACCATGGCAGCTTACTACCAGAGCTTGGTAGCAGGCACCGGTTGCACAATCCTTGACACACGCAAGACCACTCCGGGACTGCGTATGTTAGAAAAAGAGGCGGTACGTATCGGCGGCGCACATAACCACCGCATCGGTCTCTTCGACATGATTCTGCTCAAGGACAACCACGTTGACTTCGCCGGAGGAACGGCAGCCGCCATCCGCCGCGCCAAAGAGTACTGCAAGGAGAAAGGCAAAGACCTGAAGATTGAGATTGAGGTTCGCAACCAACAAGAGGTAGAGGCCGCCCTTGCTGAAGGCGGAGTGGACCGCATCATGCTTGACAACTACACCCCCGCCGCCACTCGCGAGGCAGTTCGTTACATACGCGAGCACTCACCCAAAGGACACGTGGACTGGTCGGACAAAGTGCCGAACTGGAAGAAAGCCGTACCCGGATACATAGAGATAGAGTCATCGGGCGGCATTACAGAGAAGACGCTTCGCGACTACGCCAACTGCGGAGTGGACTTCATCTCTGTCGGCGCACTCACACACAGCTTCAAGTGCCTCGACATGTCGTTCAAAGCCGTTAAATAAGATAACATATAAGGAATATGAAAGAAGAGATTGTCAGATTACGTGAAGAGATGCGGCGTGAAGGTTTGTGGGCATACATCGTGCCCGGAACCGACCCTCATGCCAGCGAATATATGCCTGCCCACTGGGAAGAAATGCAGTGGTTGTCCGGTTTTAACGGCGAGAGCGGCACGGTGGTTGTCACTACCGACGAAGCGCTGCTGTGGACCGACAGTCGCTATTACCTGCAGGCCGACAGCGAGCTTGCCGGCAGCGGAATAGGTCTGATGCGAGAGTCGGATATTGACTGCCCGCAGGTAAGCGAGTGGCTGTCAGCAGCTGCCGGCGGACAGCAAGCAGTAGTGGGCGTCAATCCCGCTATGTGGAGCGTGAACGCTTACAAAGAACTGCGTGACCGACTCGGAGAAAACGGTATAACACTCAAAAGCGTTGACTTGATAGACCGTATATGGACAATGGGACGGCCTGTTATTCCTGCTCAGCCGCTCTACGAGTATGAATATAAATACACGGGCGAAAACGCCGACTCCAAACTGAGCCGCATACGCAAGCAGATGAAAGACGCCGGTGCGGATGCTATGATTGTATCTGCCTTGGACGAGATAGCCTGGCTGCTCAACATAAGAGGAAGAGACGTAGAATATAATCCCGTTGTCATATCATACGTAGTGCTTGAGCAAGAGCGCTGCACACTTTTCGTACTGCCGGAGAAAGTGACAGCAGATACCGCCGCATATTTCAAAAACATCGGCGTCGAACTACGCGACTACAACGAAATCCTTGCCTACCTTCAAGGCTTGCACGTCTCGGTATTGTACGATGGTGCACGCCTGAACGAAGCACTATATGAAGCCCTGCCGCAAGACTGCCGCAAGATTAACCGCCAGTCGCCGATTCTTGTGCTGAAGAGCCGCAAGAACGAGGTGGAGTTAGATGGCGAGAGAAAAGCGATGCGCCAAGACGCTGTCGCACTGACACGTTTCTTCAAGTGGCTGGAAGAAGACGCCTTCCGCGAGCCGCAGACCGAGTGGACACTAATGGAGAAACTGCACGCCTTCCGCCTTCGCGGCAAACACTTCGTTGAGGAGAGCTTCGGCACCATTGCCGGCTACAAAGGCAACGGGGCTATCGTTCACTACGCCGCCACACCACAAAGTTGCGCAGAGGTCAAGCCGGAGGGGATGTTGCTCCTCGACTCCGGCGGACAGTACTTCGACGGTACCACCGATATCACCCGCACCGTATGGCTGGGCGGCGATATACCCGAGCAGGCTAAACTTGACTATACCTACGTAATGAAAGGGCATATAGCTCTTGCCCGCTCACGTTTCCCGCTCGGCACACGCGGCAATCAGTTGGACGCTCTTGCCAAACAGTATATGTGGCAGGCCGGCATCACTTACGGGCACGGCACAGGGCACGGCGTGGGACATTTCCTCGGCTGCCATGAAGGCCCTCAGAACATTCGCACCGACATGAACCCGACAGTACTACGCCCGGGGAATATATGCTCCGACGAGCCCGGCATCTACCGCACCGGCGAGTGGGGTATCCGCATAGAGAACCTCGTTGCTGTACAAGAGATGCCGGCAAGCCCGGCTGCAACTACCGGCGACCGCTTCCTCTCATGGGAGACTCTCACACTCTGCTACTATGACACCACTCTGCTGAAACGCTCAATAATGACGCAGGACGAGATAGAGTGGATTAACGCCTATCACAAGCATGTGGCTGAGGAGGTTTGTCCGCTACTGAACGAGGATGAAGCAGCTTGGCTCAAAAACAAATGTCAGCCAATCTGAATGATTGATGAATTGCGGGTGAGAGGTCCAAGCTATAAATTACCAATATCAAAAAAAGTGGTGCGCCTTTGTGACGCACCACTTTTTCTTTTACAACTTAGCAAAATTTTTCTAACGAATTAGTGAAATAATACTAAGCTTAGTGAAATTTCACTACCCAATCAGAGTGAGATAGCGCCGCTCGGGCAAACGCTTGCGCATGTGCCGCACTCGGTGCACTCGTCAGGATTGATAGAATAGATGTCGCCCTCAGAAATGGCGCCCATCGGACACTCGTCGATGCATGTACCGCATGCAACGCAGTCGTTAGAAATGTGATAAGCCATAATTGTGTATTGTTTTATTGTTTATTGTATTATTCTTATTATCCGGGTTTATCCGAATTTATCCGATATTATCCGAAAAGAACTGAGCTTGTCAGATTATTTCAGATTTTGCCACGCTCCCCACAAATGGGGATACTGAACACATCTGCAAAGGTAATTCTTTTTATTTATATACGCAAGAAAAAAGTAAAAAAACGTATTTATAGCCGAAAATAGGTAGAGGTTAGCAGGCAGCTGTCAGTTGTAAGTTCGAGAGACGATAAGAATATCAACCGTCAATTCATCTGTATCAATCATCATTACTCTGCTCTTTAAGGAATTCTGTCAGCGCTTTTTCCACAAGATTACGTTGCGGGAAATCCCGCGTAAATCCCCATCCGTGTCCGCCTTCGGGAACGATAATCATCGAAGCCCGTACACCGGCCGCTGTCAGTGATTGGTACAGACGGATGGAGTTCTCCACCGGCACAGTCTTATCATCCTGACAAGCTACAATGAAGCAGGGTGGCATCTGAGATGTAACATTTCGTTCAGCCGACCACTCGAGTCGTTTGTCGTTTGTCGGATTGTCACCTAACAGATTATTGCACGAGCCTTGGTGAGTAATTGTCCCGTCCATTGACACAACAGGATATACCAGCACACCGAAGTCCGGTCTTGCCCGCCTTACATCGTCGCCACTCGGCAAGGGCAGAGCAGCACCTATGGAAGCCTTGGTGAGCAATGATGCCGCCAGATGTCCACCGGCAGAGAAACCCATCACGCCGATATGTTTCTCATCAAGGTTCCATACAGCAGCACTATCGCGCAGGATATTCATAGCCCTGACAGCATCCTCTATAGGAATATACTCATGCTTATTAGGCAACCGGTACGTGAGAACCGCCACAGCATAGCCCTGCTTAAGAAGAAAGGCGGCAGTGTTGGTTCCTTCGTTTACCGCTGACACGTGCATATAACCACCTCCGGGAATAACCAACACCGTAGTTAAAGGTTTGTCCGCAGGGGCTCCGGACGGCAGATAAACAGTAAGGCGACCGATACGGATTCTATAAATACCGCCGCTGCCGGAGACATACTCCTCCGATGTCGCTATACCATTGTCATCGGGTTGTTGACCACCTTGATAAAGCAGCATTGAGCAGAAAGGCTTAATATAGGAACAGGTGTTAGCAGCAGCATCAACGTTGTTTCCGACAATACCGGTAGATGTCATATTTTCAGAATGAATAGTATGCAAGGGAAGGCACAGTAGAGAAATAATAAGAATTAACAAACGTGTTTTCATCTCTTATTTGAACTTGGTTTAAACTTTATTTTTATCAGTCACTCATCGCCTACCCGGCGAGCAGTCCACAAAGATACAGCGTAGCGGACTCACTTCTCACAGTGCAGCGGTCTGATATAGTTCGGCAGCTATGGCACGTTCCATACCTCTTATCTCTGCCAGCTCGCGCATACGCCCGAGAAGTGTGTATCCGGGATTGGTGCGTTTGCCGGAGCTAAGGTCATCGCATATTTGATGCCCGTGGTCCGGTCTTAGCGGGATAGAACAGCCTCTTTGTTTCTCCACCTCGAGCATAGCTTTCAGGAAAGCGTAAGTGTCAAGGTCTCCCTCGAATGTCCAGCGCTCATAGAAGTCGCCGTCGGGCATCTGACTGACAGCACGCAGGTGTACGAAATTTATTCGGTCGCCAAAGCGTCTCATCATCCCCACCAAGTCGTGCTTGCCTGCTCCTCCGAAAGAGCCGGTGCAGAGGCAAAGACCGTTACTCTTGTTGGGCACTGCGTCAATGAGCGCTTGAAAATCCTCTGCCGACGAAAGCACTCTCGGCAAACCGAGAACAGGCATAGGCGGGTCGTCCGGGTGAATAACAAGACTGATGCCTGCTTCATCTGCCACAGGACACACTTCACGCAGGAAAGTAATGAGGTTGCTGCGCAGCGCATTGGCATCAATATGCTTATACCGCTGGAGTTGCTCACGTAGTTGTTCCAAAGTAAACGACTCTTCGCTACCCGGCAAGCCCATTATCATCGTTCGTGTGAGGGTGTTCTTCTCCTCTTCAGTCATCTTGTCAAAACGTGCCTCAGCGCGGGCTATTTCTTCTTGTGTGTAGTCGTTCTTCGCCCCCTCGCGCTTCAGTATAAAAAGGTCAAACGCCATATACGCCGCCTTCTCGAACATCAGCCCGTGTGACCCGTCTTCAAAGACATAGTTGAGGTCAGTACGGGTCCAGTCGAGAACCGGCATGAAGTTGTAAGTAACCATCTTGATACCACACATGCCAAGGTTGCGCAGCGTATGTTTGTAGTTCTCTACGTATCGTCTCCAGTCGCCCTCCTGCGTTTTTATATGTTCATGAACAGGCACCGATTCCACTCCGCTCCAACGGAGTCCAGCCTGCTCTATCATGTTCTTACGACACATTATCTCTTCCACAGTCCACACCTCGCCGTTAGGTATATGGTGCAGTGCCGTTATGACGCCCGAAGCGCCCGACATACGTATATCTGCAAGGCTGACCGGATCAGAGGGACCGTACCAACGCATTGTTTGTTCACACAAGTACATAACAGTAGTTTTTCAACATTAATCAATTCAGCTTTCAATGTTCAGATACTGAAAGCATCAAATCCGCCATCCACAATAGAGAGTGCCCCTGTGACGAATGACGACGCTTCGGAGATAAGATAATGGATAGTACCAAGCAGTTCCTCAGGTTCAGAGAAACGACCTGCCGGTGTGTGCGCGATGATGGTCTTGCCACGGTCTGTCAGCGAACCGTCCTCGTTCGTAAGAAGGGTGCGGTTCTGATTAGTGATAATAAATCCCGGCACAATAGCGTTAACGCGAATTCTCGGACTGTACTTCATCGCCATCTCTGCCGCCATGAACTTGGTGTAACTTGCAATAGCCGACTTGGCAGCACTATACCCTACCACTCGCGTGAGCGGACGTAGAGCCGCCTCTGAGCAAAAGTTGACTATACAACCTTCTTTCTTCTCACACATAACCCCGCCAAATACTTTTGTCGGGAGTACCGTACCGAATAGATTCAGGTCCACCACGTTCCTGAAAGCGGCGGTATCCAAGTCAAGATAAGTCTTATCCGGCGCAATGGTAGCACCGGACATATTGCCACCGGCAGCGTTGATAAGAACATCTATCGTACCATAACGCGCGAGAATATCGTTCTTGTTCTGCACCAAAGCAGCCTCGTCAAGCACATCGGTTTTGAGGAAGAAGCCTTCGCCGGCTTCGTTAAGCTTGAACTCAAGGGCATGACCAACAGCTTCCTGACGACCAAGAACAACAACCTTGGCACCCTGCTCCGCTAAATAAAGGGCTATGCACTGCCCTAACACACCCGTACCGCCGGTTAGAACAACCACCTTACCACGGATATCAAACAAGTTTCTCATAATAAATTATTGATTTTTTGATGAATTAAGACCGCTACGCTGTTGGATGTGAGAGCACTGCGCTATTATACCGCCCACGTGTAGAGACAACGGGGTCCCCGCGAACAACGTGAAACGGGGTGTCAGATAACGGGGTCCCCGCGAACAACGTGAAACGGGGTGTCAGATGGTATTCTGTCCCGCCTCTCAAGACAACCTACCACTCTGCTATCATTATACAAATTTTATGCCATATAACAGATTTCCACGGACATATTTTTAATAGTTAAAGCCGTGTTGTAGTACGTGTCTGCTATTAACAATAATGCAATTATGTATTATTTTATCAATAAAGCACAAAAATCTGCATTAGTTGTTGCATAATTCGCGGAAATCAAGTATCTTTGCAGTTGAAACGGATAAGTAAAGGCGTTTTGAGAGACGGCAAGCATCGCATGCCACCAACCGATTATCGTTTCCACACGTAAAAGAAATTCTATTCAATATAAACTATTCTAATTGATATAATTATGCTCGGAACAACTGAAATCATTATTATCGCCGCCATTATCCTTCTGCTCTTCGGCGGCAGTCAGATTCCCAAACTGATGCGCGGCATCGGTCAGGGCGTCAATGCCTACAAGAAAGGTCTTGCCGGTGAACCGGACGAAGACAAGAAAGAAAATCAAGATAAGGCAGAGAAAGGTGATAAGGCAGAGAAAAAAGTAAAGAATAAGACAGAGAACTAAACGGAGAATAAGAAAGAGAGTGATTGAGGAACGGTTTTTGAGAGACGGTAAAAAATACCGTCTCTACACTTTGGCAGAAACGTAAATGGTAAATGGGAAAAGACGAGAAGAACATGTCAGTATGGGAACACCTTGACGAGCTACGCGGTGTTCTTTGGCGCGCACTGCTTGTCTGGGCAGCGGCTTTCGTGGTGTGTTTTGCGCTGCGCGACCCTCTTTTCCGTATTCTTTTTGCTCCATCTCAAAGCGACTTCTGCCTATACCGTGCTCTATGCCGGATGGCTGAGTTGACCGGTTGGCAGTTTCTCTGTCCGGACAGTTTTGACTCACACTTTATCTCCACCGAACTGACATCGCAGTTTATGACTCACCTCTCCGCCTCGCTTTGGGCAGGACTGGTGGTGGCGTCGCCATATATAATCATATTGCTATACCGCTTTGTATCTCCGGCGCTCTACGAAAAAGAACGCCGGTTCTCCGGTGCTCTCGTCGCAGCAGCCGGTTGTTTGTTCTTAGCGGGAGTGCTGCTTAACTATTTTCTTATCTTCCCGCTGTCGTATCGTTTTCTCGCCACCTATCAGGTGCAGGCCGATGTGGTGAACACGATTACTCTGTCGTCGTATATATCTTCTTTCCTTGTATTGTCTTTAATGATGGGTGTGATGTTCGAACTGCCGGTTGTGACTTGGTTCTTATCCCATATAGGGTTGGTTGACCGTTCTGCCCTCCGCCGCTACCGCAAGCACGCCTTTGTCATCATCATGATAGTGGCGGCGGTTATCACCCCTACAGGCGATGCTGTTACACTGCTTATCGTCACCCTGCCGGTCTATCTTCTCTACGAAATTTCGATTCTTGCAGCTAAATGACAAGTGACCGACGAGAAACGGTCGCACTTCCCACAGCCTCAGCGGTCTTGAGTATGACTGCCGATAAGGCGCACCCGGTCTTCGAACGTATCACGGTCGCCGAGTGCGTTGTTCTTTATACGTACACGATAGTTGCTGATGGTATTAGGCGAATAACACAGCAACTCGGCAATCTTTGCACTGCTGTTTATTCCAAGCAGTATAAGGGCGAATATTCTCATCTCTATTGTCATTCTCTCCCCGGGTTTAGGCGTCAGCCGTGCTTCTTCCTTCAGGAGGGCATTAAAGTCCTGCACGAAGGTACCGTACAGCGAAAGAAACGTGTCGTCGAATGAACGGTAGAAATTATCCATCTCCCTGTCCATAAACGCAGAAGAGTCTTTCTCTCCGGCCTTACGCGCCATCGTCGTCAGACGCCGTATATAGTCGCTATAAACCTCAAGGTAGCGGCATATATACTGCTCCTTGACGTGGTTAGCCTCCTCAAGCGAGCGATTGGCTGCCTGCAGCTGTTCGTTGATGCGACTGATTTCAGCATTACGTTGCGCCAAACGCTGCTTGCGGTTGATATAGTAAAGCAAGAGTATCACCAACAGCAACATTGCGAAAGCGCCCACCACGATGACGACCATCATCATACCTGACAGTTGCCTCTGTTGCTGTTCACGAGAAGAGGAGATGATATGACCGACAGGGTGAGTTTGGATATAGCGCTGCGGTGCATTAAAATATGAGGCATTAGTGAGCGAATAGTCTATATAATTATATGCCCGCTCAATTTCCCCTCTCTCATAACACTCTTGTGCCACCAGCCACGATGCTCCGTTGTCGGTGATACCGCATCTTACATCCGTTATCGCAGCCCTCACAAGCCAGCAACGGTGCTGCTCTACATTGCCTAAATTTTCGTACAAAACAGCTCTGCGGTAAGCGTTGATGGCATACCCGTGACTTGCCTCATCAAGCAAAGAAAGGATGCTGTCGTTATAAAGCAGAGCCGAGGCATAGTCACCTGAGATATTAGCCGACTGATAGCCGTAAAGCATTCTGAAAAATTCGATTTCTGTAAGTTGCCTCAACTCGCAAAGCAACGAGTCCTGCCACTGATGCGCAATAGTGTGCAACATCTGCTTTTCAGCCGGCAATGTTGTCTGGTCAGAAGCACCGTGATAGAGCTTGAACATCGCATCGAAATAATACGTTCTAAGATGCATCGGCACTACCGACATCTGTTCGGCAACAATCATACCATCACGGTATAACCCCACTTTTGAATACAGCGACACAAGATCTATAATAGCCTGACTCCGTAGCGGCTCCGAAGCATCAAGCAAGGAGTATAAGCACCTGCGGGCCGAGTCGCTCTGCAGGGAGCTGTACTCTTCACCAAGACTCAACATAGCCTCCTCGGAAAACGGAGCAATATGCCTCAGCGAATCCATAGTTCGCAGCCTATAACCGATGTATATTTCTGACCGTGCCACCTCGTTGTCATACACCGAAAGCAGCGAATCCAACTCTGTTGCCACTGACGTTGCAACAAACAATGAACAGACAATACTGACAAGAATACGACGCATAAACGTTAATCGATTTTTCATACTGCAAAAATACTAAAATAAAACGAAACACGCAAATTTACCTTTAGAAAACGCACTTTTAGCAGATACTTTTAACGTACTTTTTTTGCTCCACGCACATACAACGTTCGTCTGATTATCAGTAAAGTAACGCTTTTATTATCGTACTTTTTTGCTCCACGCGCATACGCGAGACTTGCGGCAAAAGTTTTTAAATTGTAATTTTGTACAAACATTATACCGCTACCATGAAACACATTCTATCCGTTTTAGCAGCCATCTTTGCATTGTCGCTCAGTGCCCAGACCCTTGAGGTAAACGGTGTAGTACTAACCGATGACTCAAGCGAGCCTGCTGTTGGGGCAAACGTTGTTGTGAAGGGCACCACACTCGGCACCATTACTGACATTGACGGTCGTTTCAGCCTTTCTGCCAAGAAGGGTGACATCATCTTGTTCTCATACGTTGGCTATAAGACCGAGGAAGTGCGCGTCAATGGGAGTCAGCCGCTACGTGTCACTCTTCACTCGGATAGCGAAATGCTGGAAGAGGTAGTAGCCGTTGGTTATGGCAAGATGCGCAAGCAGGATTTGACGGGTGCTATTGCTTCCGTCAGTGCCGACGAACTGACGAAGACGCCTGCCGCCAATATAACCACGGCTCTGCAAGGTCGCGCTGCCGGCGTAACGGTTACCAACGGTAGCGGTCAGCCCGGCGACAACGCCACTATACGTATCCGTGGTATAGGCAGTGCCATAGCCGGCAACGACCCGCTCTACGTGGTGGACGGCGTCATCACTTCCGATATATCATTCCTCTCTGCTTCGGACATCGAATCAATGCAGATACTGAAAGACGCATCCTCTGCTGCCATATATGGCAGCAGAGGAGCCAACGGCGTCATTATCATAACCACCAAGTCCGGCTCACAAGGCAAAGCCAACATATCGTTCGATGCCTATTGGGGCATACAGAACCGATGGAAGAAGCTGCCGCTGATGGGAGCCAACGAGATGGTTGATACCAAACTGCGCATTGCTATAATGAAAGACGGAGTGGACGCTATTGACGCGTATAAAATATATAATGATAAAGGCCTGGGCGCATATATAGCAACGCTGACAGGCAGTTCGCCGTATTTCCCCACCAACTTCGACTACGCCAACCAGAACACCGACTGGCAGGACGAGGTATTCAACTCCAACGCCTTTATGCACAACTATAACCTCGGCGTTGACGGCGGCAGCGACAAAGGCCATTATGCACTGTCTGCCAACTACTTTGAGCAGAATGGCACAATCATCGGCTCAAACTATAAACGTCTGAGTCTGCGTATCAACGCCGATTGGAACGTGCGCAAATGGCTGACGATAGGCGAGCATCTGAGTTTCGTTACATCATCGTCCCGCCGCGCAATGAACAACAGTTCCAGTCCGGGAGCCAGTATCCTTTCTGCAGCTCTTGCCATGGCGCCATGGGATCCGACTGTCTATCCCGAAGGCTCCGTTAATATCAACGGCGAGGACATCAGCGGCAAGAACGCAGCGTCCAGCAATTTCAAGAACGTTACTAACCCGATATCGATGGTCAGCGAGTCGTTCCCAAGCAGCAAACCAATGCGTCTGCTGGGCGATATATACATTGACATCAAGCCTATCAAGCAACTGAGTATCCGCCCGTCTATATCAATGGATTTGAACATGGGTCACACGCGTAATTATAAGAACGCCTACGACTACTCAGTGTATGACCGCGCTACGCTCAACTACCTCTCTGCTTCTCTAAGCCGCTCATACAGCTTGTTGGAAGAGACAACCATCACTTATGCCGACAAGATTGGCGCGCATAACTTCTCCGCCATGATAGGTCAGACGTGGTCAGAGTACAACTACTATAGCATCAGTGGTTCGGGTGCAAATATTCTCAACCCTGTTGAGACCAACCGTTATCTGAACAAGACGACGGAGAACCGCACTGAGAGTAGCGACTCGGTAAGCCGCACACGTCGTATGTCTGCGCTGGCACGGTTCTTCTACTCATACGATGACCGCTATATGGCTACCATCAACTTTCGCGCCGATGCCTCGTCAGTCTTCCAGAAGAACCCATGGGGTTTCTTCCCGTCAGCCTCACTTGCATGGCGTCTGAGTCAGGAGCCGTGGCTCAGAGACCAAGAGTGGCTTGACAACCTGAAGCTGCGTCTCGGTTGGGGACGTGTAGGCAATGATGCCAATCTGAGCAACAGCACCTTCCTGGTCACCATCGGTTCATCGAACAGCGTCTTTTACGGCTACCCGCTCGGCATGCCCAACGATGCACAGGAGATGGCGTATGGCGCAGCAGTGCTGACACAGGCAAATATCGACGGCAAGTGGGAGACTAACGAACAATGGGACCTCGGTATAGACTTCAACTTCTGGAACGGCAACCTGAGCGGCACCATCGACATCTTCCGCCGTACCACCTTGGACGCCCTGCTTTACGTCAACGCACCGTCACACGTGGGCAACCGTTATTCGCTGGTGAAGAACGTAGGCAACATTCGCAACGACGGCGTTGAGTTCACCCTTGAGCATGCCCGCAAAGTGGGTCACGTCAGCTATACTATCGGCGGCAACATGAGTTTCATTCGCAACCGCCTGCTGAAGGTCAACGGCGGTTCGCCACTCTACAGCGGCTACACAAAGACCGACGAAGGTATGCCTCTCGGCTCTTTCTGGGGATTTGAGTATGAAGGTATTTACCAATCGGATGCAGAGGTACTGGCTCATCAGTGGTACTATGCCGACAAACCCGACCAGATAGGCGTACACGCCGGAGACGCCAAGTATCGCGATATAGACAACAACGGCATTATCAACGATGACGACAAGACATATATAGGCAACCCGTTCCCTAAATTCACCTATGGTATCAATCTCGGTGCAGAGTTCTACGGCGTGGATATTCAGCTGTTCTTCCAAGGCGTATATGGCAATCAGATTTACAACGCTTTGCGTTACCGCACAGAGGGTGCGGGCAACGACTGCTCCCTATCGCCCACGATGTCTGACGTATGGGTTGGCTACAACGACCTGATGCTCAATGCCATGTTGGCACGCGGCATCAACTATATGGACCTCAATCTTGAGAACCGCAACGGAACTATTCCTAACCCTGTAGGCAGTCCTTCCAACAGCTACAGTTCATCACGGTTTGTTGAGAGCGGCAGTTACTTCCGCCTGAAGAACCTGCAAATAGGTTACACCTTCCCAAAGCAATGGATGCAAAAAGCACACCTGCAGCGCTTGCGTGTTTACATGACAGCTGCTAACCTCTTCACCGCCACACTCTACTCAGGCTACGACCCGGAGGTGGGCGGAGGAACAGACTACGGCAACTACCCGCAGAGCCGCACATTCACATTCGGACTGAACGCCAATTTTTAATTGTTAATAACGAATTACGTAATTCCGTAATTCCGAAAACTCAAAATATCGAATCATCGAAAAACACACATCACTTAATCACCCCACAGCTATGAAAAGCAACACACATATCAGCGCACTTGTCAGTTTATACTTAGTCGCATTGCCACTTACCCTTTTCTCCTGCAAGGATTACTTAACGGAGAATGCCCCCGGTACGGTGCTGTTGGAAGATTTCTTCGTCAGCGGCGGTGCCGCCGAGCAGTGTGTCACCGGCTGCTACACTCCGATGATTTGGGAATACAACACCACCTATTTCCCTGAGTGGTTTATCGGTGACGTGGTCAGCGATGATGCCCTCAAAGGCGGCCAGAACACAATGGATATGGAGCAGGTTTATGATATGGAAAATTGGCAGACTGAGCCGTCCAACAGTTATATCTTCGACCACTATAAAACCCCATATCAGGGAATAGCCCGCTGTAATCTCGCGCTCAAGTACATTGAGCCGATGACGACGGACAGCACCATGGACGAGCGCACCAAGCAGCGCTACCTTGGAGAGATACACTTCATGCGCGCGTATTATTATTTCCATTTGCTTCGCATCTTTGGCGGAGTGCCTCTGACGCTGCAGGTGGAGAACGATGCCGAGCGTTGGGAGCTGCCACGCAACAGCGTTGAGGAGGTTTGCAATCAGATTATCAGCGACCTCAAATATGCTCAGGAGCGGCTCTGGCTCAAGTCGGAATACGACACTAAAGATGCCGGCAGGGCCACCAAAGGCGCGGCACAAGGCATGCTGCAGAAGGTTTACCTTTATATGGCGTCACCTTACTGGCACGACAAACACCTTACGTCTCTCGACCGCCAGGAGCTGTATCGCCAAAGCAAGGCATGGGGCGACAGCATCATTCTGTCCGGCGAATACAACCTTGTCAGCGACTATGAGTTCAACTTCTCCCTTGCAGGCGAGAACAACCAAGAGTCAGTGTTCGAACTTCAGTATATGGAGGTACCTTGGGGCGATTACGGCGATGCCAACGGCGGTCATAACGGCTATACAGCCGGCTCGTTCTCACAGATACTGATGCGCTCACGCTCCACACAGATTGGCGGTGGCTGGGGTTTCTCCCACCCCACATGGAACCTCTACAACGAGTTCGAGTCAGGCGACCCGCGGCGCGATGTGGCGATTTTTACGCCCGATCCTGCAATGATGGATAACGTGCTGGAGGAGACCTACTGCGGCACAGCGATGCTTAATAACAAGTACGGCATGTATCGCGAGACATCAGACAGCAAAGCCGGCATCGGCCCTTGGGGCTACCACGCCTCACGCGGTCCGCTCAACAGAGCATATATGCGCTACGCCGACAACCTGCTAATGTACGCTGAGGCTTGTCTGTATCTTGGTGACGAGGCCACTGCCAAACAATATATAGATATGGTTCGCACGCGCGTTGGCATGCCCGCCGCCGGCACAAACCCCATCAGCGTCAACGGCGTGACAATCAGCAGTCCTACCACCGAGCAACTGCTGCGCCATGAGCGCCGTATGGAGCTGGCAATGGAGGGACACCGCTGGTTCGACCTCGTGCGCTGGGGAGGCACCAAAGCACACATGGAAGCATATCAAGCCACTGAGTCAGACGCCGCCCGCTCGCACCTCGCCACTTTCGTGGAAGGCAAACATGAGCTATTCCCCATTCCGCAGAAAGAGATAGAGCTCAATCCCGCACTAACACAAAACCCGGGATATAATTGATGATTGATTATTTATTAATGATGATTGACTAATAACAGTTCAACTATAAAACTACAGCCACTATGAAAAACTTTAAGATTCTTGCCATGGCATGTGTAGCACTTGCATGGTTTGGTTGCAAAGGTAACAACAACCCTGATGACCCCAACCAACAAGGAAACAACAATTCCAATCCTAACACCCCGACAGAAACCGTCAGCTTGGAGCTTGGCGCTACTCAGTATTCCGTTAAGGTGGGTGCAACCGTGCAGATTGTTGCCAACGTCACTCCTGCCGGCACAGCCCTTACCTACTCCTCTCTTGACCCGAGCGTTGCCTCTGTCAATGCAAGCGGACTTGTAACGGGTGTTGCAGCAGGTAACACTATCGTTACCGTCACCGCCGGCACCGTCAACAAGAGTTGCATCATCAATGTCGTTCAAGAAGGCGCTGTTACTCCGGGTGAGAAACCTGTGGTACACGGCAAACGTATCTGGACCATCATCATGGACGGCGAGACAGCCGATGCTAACGCTTCGAAAATCGTCTTCAGCTTCGCGCCTAACGGCACTACCCGCAACCTCTGGTTCTGGGAGCAGACCTATGGGGGCAATGCAGCTTCCGGCAGCAACTTCTTCCAGACCGAGTCCGACGGCGGTTTCCTCTCCGCTATCGTTACCGACAAAGGATGGTCGGGAATGGGTTACTCCATCTCTGATGCCGATGAAGAGTCGAAAGCCGCTGCTGACGCACTCGTTGCCGAAATCAAAGCTAACCCCGCCAAGTACCACTGCCACATGGCCATCAAGTCCACACAACAGGGGTCCAGCCACTACTTCTCGCTCTTCGGACTCGGAACAAACGGCACCGGACTCAAATGGTGTGTAGGCGACTACTACGAAGCAGAGTCAAATGGCAAGTTCGATATAGTATATGACGGTTCGTGGAACGTTATCGACTTCGCTTTCGACCGCTATGCCGCTTCACTTGAGGCGTACGTAAATCACGCAGGAGGAAAAGGTTTGAACATTCTCACCATCGGCTCTACCGGCCAGACGGGCAATATCCTCAACCTCGACGCGTTCTATATCTACGAAGTTGAATAAACATCTGAATAATCTATTCCGTATAGGACTGTTAACTCTGTCTAACCGTAAACCCCGACACTATGAATACCGGTAAGTATTTCACACTGTCAGTTATCACTCTGCTTTCACTCCTGTGGGGCTGCACCGAACCGGTGCAGCAGCCCACGGGACCGACAGTCAATAAGCCGGAAGCCGAATCACTTGCCGGCACTACGACTGTTGCCTCTATGCCAGGAAGCCACAAGCGGGGAGTGTCGTTCGGTATAAAAAACGTGACTGACGCTTTTATCCTCTCCAACTTCATCTGCTGGCACTACAACTGGGGTAACACGCCGTCCGGTCCTGACAACGTGCAGCTTTTCTTGGAGCAGAACAACATCGACTACTGCCCCATGTGCTGGAACGGCAACTATAGCAAGGACCGCATCCGCGCCTTCGTACAGGGGCACCCTAACACAGGTTATCTGTTAGGGTTCAACGAGCCTAACCTCACCGACCAAGCTAACATGACTCCGCAGAAAGCGGCGGAGTTGTGGCCGGATGTGGTGGCACTCGCCAAGGAACTGAACCTCAAACTCGGAGCTCCTGCCATGAACTACGGCACACTCGCCGGTTACTCCGACCCCGTCAAATGGCTTGACGAGTTCTTCCGCCAGCCCGGTATCAGCATCGACGACATCGACTTCATTCCCATACACTGCTATATGACCAGTTGCTCGGCGGTGAAAGGCTTTGTCGAGAAGTTCCGCAAGTACGACAAACCAATATGGATGACGGAGTTCTGCGCATGGGACATCAGCGGAGTGGATGTACAGAAGAGTTATATGAGCGATGTGATAAATTACTTCGAACAGGAAGAACTGGTGGAGCGTTATGCCTGGTTCATCCCCCGCAGCAACAACTCGCTTAACTCCAAACCCTACAACCAACTGCTCACCAAACAAGACCCTATTGAGTTGACGCCCCTTGGAGAGATATATGCCGGCATGTCGTCGCTTGACAAGTCGGTATGCATTGACGCCACCAACCCCATACCGGCACAGTGGTACACCGACTTCAACATCTTTCCGGCTGTTACCAACAGTACCGATGCAGAAGGCGGCAAACTGATGCTGTACAACCTCGCAATGGACCGCTGGGTCGAATATCAGATCGATGCCACATCACCAAAAAACAATATCTCCTTGCGATATGCAACTCTGATTGATACCCAACTCGCTATCTACGTGGACGGTGACCCCGTCAAGATGGTTTCACTGCCAAAGACCGGTTCAATGAACACGTGGACGACTTTCACTGTGGACGATTTCCCCGTCTCCGGTAAACACTATATCCGTTTTCATGTAATAAACGGAGCAATCAACCTCAGTTACTTCAAGCTGAACTAAAGGTTATAGTCTATTATAATATATACAAGGATAGTCTGTTAATAAATAAACCAGTAAAACCGATAAGCTATGAAACACAGTAAACTATTCATCACAGCTCTCTTGAGCATAGTGACACTAACAGCTTACGCCGATGCTTCCGCACTCTGCGCTGCACGACTCGGTACGAAAGCCGGAAACAACGAAGCTTTCCTTCGTTGGGAGACCAACGATGCAGGTGACGTGGTTATCACTGTCTATGGCGACGCCGGAACAGCCTTCCGCGATGCTACCGGAATGGATAAAGCGACACTTCTCTCCTTTACCATCGGAGACGGAACACTCAGCACAACCGATTATTTCGAGCGTCAGTACACCAACAACTCTACTGTCTGGACTCTCAAGTTCATTGGAACCACACCGCTTCCTGCCGGCACTGTTATTCACTTCGACGCCAAACAAAACGTTACTTGGAAGACCTCTGAAGACGGTAACTGCTATGCAAAGTACAAGTTCGACTACATCTATGGCAGCACCTGCGGTAGCAACCCTCTCCCGGCACCGCAGAACGTGGCTGTTGCTGCTGACGGAACGGTTACCTTTGATGCAGTTGAAGACGCCGAGGACTATATGTACCTCATCACACTTAATGGCATCACCCTCGGAGAGGGATACATCGAAAGCGGTAATAAAATAGCAAGGCCTCTGATCTCCGGTGGCAACTACAACATCCAACTCAAAGCACGCGACACCGAACGCGGTTTCTCCGACTACACAGCGCCTGTCGTATGGGCACTCGAAGATGAGTCTGTCACATTGGAAAACAGTGAGTATTGCGGTTACGAAATCAAACGTAACAAAGCCGGCAGCGAAGCTTACATGACTTGGCAGACCGACAATGACGGCAATATCAACATCGACCTCAGCGGCGACGGCGCTCATTGGCGTACCGCAGACGCCTTCAAGGGGATAGGCAACTTCAAAGTCGGCAGCGCACCCGCTTCTGTTTGGTTCGAAATTAACTACCAGCAGAACAGCACACGTTATCAGCTCCGTCTTAAAGACGGTATGAGCGTTGCACAGGGTGAACAAATCAAGTATTCAGGAACAACGCAATGGGTAACTTCGCAAGACGGTGATGCTTATAACACTTATAACTTCACCTACACCTATGGTACAGTATGTGGAGGGCTCGAGACTCCATCTATTACTTCTATCTCCGCCGACAGCACCATCACCATCACAGGCAACGGCGCTGACCACTTCAAGATTACCATCTATTACAACGGCTTACCATTCTACTTCCAGGAGAACGTACATAGCGGCGACAAGATTAACTTCCCTGCCATAGCAGCCTCCACCTACGTTGTTACTGCTATCGCACAGGCTCCGGGGGCTATTGACTCTGACGAGTCGGAAGGCTACAACTGGACACTCGCCGGACGCGAAGTTGAAATAGGCACTTCAGAATACTGCTCCGAGGAGTTCATCGGCGACTGGTACGTTGCCGGTGTTGACCCTACTCCTTGGCACATGTTCCTTACTTTCCAGACTGTTGATGACGATGTTGTCATTACCATCACCGGCGAAGAAGGTACCAACTTCCGCGGGGCAGACGCTCTTGGTATAAACAACTTCAGCCTCAATGGTGTACCGGCAAGCAACTTCTTCAACCTTCAGACATCCGACGGAGCTACCGAATACCGCATGTCACCCAAACAGGGTATGACCATTCCTCTTGGTCAGATTATCGAGTATAACGGCACACTCTGCTGGCGTACTGTCATAGAAGGCAACGGATATAAGGAGAACACCCACCTCGAATACACCTACGGAACCGTCTGCAATTCGCTCAGCAAACCCGTTATAACGGCTATCTCCGACGAGCAGGTTATTACCATTGACAACGCAGACAACGCAGAGTCTTTCACTGTACAGGTTAAGATTGGTGACATCGTAGTTTATGCTACTACCATACAACCGGGACAGCCTATCGGATTCGTGCCGCGTGTAAGCACTACCTATCAGGTTATCGTTACTTCCCGCGCCGCAGGTATGTCCGACTCCGAGCCTTCGGACGCTTTCAACTGGGTTCTTGAGGCCGTTCCTTTCGCGCCTGCACCAAGCACGCTGTGCCAAACACAGATTGGAGAAGACCCGGGCGATATCGCTTACCTGAGTTGGAACACCTCAACGAACGGCGATGTGTATATCGAAATCAGCGGCGGCGACGGCACCGAGTTCCGCACTAATACACCTCTCACACCGTCAAATTTCATGGTTGGTTTGGCACCGGCTTCCAACTACTTCGACTTCATAGGAGCAGACCACACCATGCTCTTCCGCTTGCAGAAAAAAGAAGGTGCACTTATCGGAGCAGGTATGGAAATCAAATATCAAGGCAACGTGCAGTGGTACACCGCCACCAACAACAACGCTTATATACTCGGCGCCGTATATAACTATGTCTATGGCACCATGTGCGACGATTGGCCTGACCCTGCATTAAGTGTAGGCTTTGAGAACATTGAGAACAAACACCAAGTGCAGAAACTCCTCATCAACGGCCATCTGTATATCTCCGTTGATGGTCACCTCTACGATGCTACAGGACGTATTGCCCGCTAAGCACCGTACCCTTTCCGCAGCCGGCACCTGCCGCCGGCTGCGGAAAGGAATTTTCTTTTTTAATTAGACAACCAGAATACTAGAATACTAGGCTACTAGTAAACTTGGACTCCCATCTTCCGAATAACCTTTCCCGCGGATATGTCCGCCACCTGATTTGAATAACCCATAAAAACAATATACCATGAAACGCTACTTACTTCCCCTACTGCTAACCTTCATCTCTTTAGCAAGTGGCATAAGCCTTTACGCAGACACTACCTACCGTTTGATTGACCAATCCACCGGCACTCTTACAGGGGATTTGAAGTATACAGGAACGGTGAGTAGTGCTGCTCAAACTATAAATAACACAAGTTATACTTCCTATGTAGCAAATATCAATAAAACTCTATCAAATACAAATGGCAATTTCAATAGTGTAATTGGTTATGATTGCAAGACAACAAGTACACAAGTAAAGGTATATACATATGAACCCGGAGGCAAGACAGATAGATATATTTATATCAGTGAAGTCAAAGAAGGAGAAAGTACAGAAACTCATATAACCTCACACAACTTTACTGCTAAAGAAGCCACTGTTGTTGAATATGAAACAACAAACACCACTAATAGTACAATATTTTTCTATACATCCAATCAATATATTAGAATCTATCAAATAGAAATTATCGAATCGGGAGAGCCACTTCTTCAAGGCGGTGAATCGGGTTATACATTAAGTTTTGGAAAAGGACGATGCAATCTAAGCAGTACAGTTTCTACAATAGACGGACTTGAGTTTGTTACCAGTCAAGCACATGCACCTATGACAGATAATTACCCTTATGTTCAAATTACAACAAGTGGAACACACTATATAAAATTTTCAATACCGGTCAAAAGTAAAATTACTTTAGGAATCAATGAACAAAAGACAGACCGATACTTTTGTTTTTCAAACACAAAGGGAGATATAACAACAACACATTTCACGCCTAATTCAGCAACAGTTGAAGTAATTCTTAATGCAGGAGAGTACTATGTTAATCCATCTAATCAGATTAGGTTTTCTTCTATATCATTTGAAGCTGTTGCAAGCACCATTCCAACTCCTACTAATTTCGCTATATCAAACGCTGGTGTGGTGTCGTTCGATGAAGTAACCGATGCCACACGATATGAGCTGACGATGTACGATGATGATGACACAACACCTCTCTTTGCACAAGATGTAGAATCAGGTGACGAACTTACACGCCCGTTTAAGAAAGGTGGTACATTCCGTACAACCCTTGTAGCATATATTGAAGATGATTTATCTGAAGCAGCAGAAGGAACTTGGACTCTATCTGACCAATCTGTAGCAGAGGAAAACTTACCGGAAAACACGTATTGCACTAAAGAAATAATATCAAACAATAATACTACAGGGTTGGCATATTATACATGGGAGACAGACGAAGACGGCAATATCAATATCTCAATCAGCGGTGACGGAGCCTCTTGGCGAGGCAACGCATTTGATGGTGCAGATAAATTCAAAGTAGGCAATGTAAGTGCCGCATTGTTCTTTGACGCTATCTATACAACAGGTGCGACTACATACCAACTGCGCAAGAAAACAGGAAAAAACATTGCACTCGGAGAGATAATAACCTATAACGGCATATATCGTTGGAAAACAACTGATAATACTGATGCTTGGCGTAATCCCGTACTTACAGAATATATATATGGCACCGTTTGCAATCAGCCTGATGTATTAACTTCATTCTCTGTGGAGGCACAGGATATAGCTAAAGTAGGCGAAGATATTACCTTAACTATCAATGCCCTTAACCAGAAAGGTACAGCGATGGATGTTGCCACCGAATACACCATCAGTCCGGCTGATGCAGGTTCGATAACCGACGGCGTGTTCACCGCGACAAAGAAAGGTCTTGTAACCATCACCGCCACTGCACAGAAAGACCAAGCTGACGAGAAGAGCGACAATATTGAGATTTTTGTATATGATGACACACAGCTTATTTCCGTAGGAGCAGAAACAGAAGGCTCGCGAGGTGCAATAGATGGTTATGCTGCTAATTCCCCGTCATTAGTGGTGGATGGAATTGCTAATAACTATTGGCAAGGTTATAGTGCACAAACTAACCCTAATCAAGAAACTTTTGATGCTTGGATAATCATTGACCTCAATAAAATATACGATGTTGATTATATACAAGTTTGCTTTACCGGCGGTAGTTCTTCAAGAAAATATCATCTTGATTTCTCTTCTGACAAAACCAATTGGGTAACAGCATACAGCTACGACCAAGCTGGCGGCGGACGAGATAGGAAAGACCATTGGTACACCAACACGACTAACAATAAAGAAGTACGTTATATTCGTTTCTTCTCAACAGAGGCAAATGAGACTTATGGTTTGAGAGTCGGTGAGATTTACGTCTATGGTGAGCTCTCAGCCGATAGTGAGGCGCCGGTTATGGTTAGCGCCACATACAGCGATGTTACTACCAACTCAGTTGTGCTCAGCGTCTCTGCCACAGATAACACCACTATTGCGGGATACCGGCTCAAGGGCGACAAGACCGGCGACTATGTTGCCACAGACGGCAGCTTCACCGTGGACGGACTGTTGTCGGGCAAGGCTTACACCATCAGGGTTTATGCCATTGACCAGGCCGGCAACGAGTCTGACAACTACATGACCGTCAGCTTCACTACCGAAGGAGGAGCAGCGCCCGAAGAGGACACCAACCTCGCACTCGGTAAGACCGCACTCGCAGGTAGAACCGAAGGAAATTACACCGCAGAGAAAGCAGTGGACGGCAATACCACAACCAAGTGGGGTAACTATGAGAATAACGGAGAACTATTAGACCCTGAAACCAACTGGTGGCAAGTGGACCTTGGCAAGGCTTACACTTTAGAGTCGGTCAAGATTACCTGGCAACACTATCCAAACTACAACGGCATTGTACTGCTTGGCAGTTTTGACGGCAGCAATTGGTTTGACATTATCGAATATACAGGAGATAAGTTTACTGAAGGAACGACCCAGACTATTGACCTGTCAGAATTGCAACCCTTCACCCGCTATGTAAAAATAGCCAACAGAGCCGGAGAAGGTACAAGCAAATGGTTTATGAGTTTCTATGAGTTTGAGGTTTATGGCACGGGTGGTACTTACGTTATGAACCTCACGGAGAACAGCGACAACAGCGCGAACATCACCGAGTTCAACAACGCCACCGTTGTTGCCACACTTGACCGCTCGTTCCTTGCCGGCACCGATTGGTACACCCTTTGTCTGCCGTTTGACATGTCAGACAGCCAACTGAAAGCCACTTTCGGCGACGCCTACCGTCTTGGCAAACTCGTAGGTTCTTACTGGAAAGGAGCAGAGTCGCTCTTCCTTGAGTTTGACTACGTCAACCACCTTGAAGCCGGTATGCCATACGTGATGCGCCCATCGCAAGACGCTGTCATTCCGGTAATTAGCAATGTTGTTGTTAATGCTGCAGCACCGATAGAAAATCGTCAAGGCACAGCCGCCACGATGGTTGGTATCTACGGACCTTATCAGATTCCAAGCGATTATTACTTCCTCGGCGCCAACAACTACCTATTGCAGAACAACAACGGTTCGTCAATGCGCGGGTTCCGAGCATATTTCAAGTTCGAACAACAGCTACCCGGCAACGTACGTGCACGAATAGTGATGCGTAGCGACCAAACAACAATAGCCACCTCGCTTGAACAGACAATAAAACCCGTTCAGGCTGAGAAGTTCTTCCAAAACGGACAACTTCTTATTCGCAAAAACGGGACTATCTACACCGTTCTCGGCATTAAGGCAGAATAAGGTCTGTAGCCATAAAACAAACTCAACGTCTAATAACTATAAAGAATAACACAATGACTGCAAAACGAATATACACCATTCCACAAACTGATATCTTCCGCTACTTATCACCGTCCGTCATGCTCAACGTCAGTACCGGAACAGATAACAACGATGGTGGAGATGAGTTCACCCCGGGTGGCACCGGCACAGGAGCAGGTAGTGGTGCACTATAATTACTATTATACGAACATAAACCACTAAAAAATATCTCCCCCATGAAGCGAACACTATTTATTCTTTCATGTGCAGCAATTCTTTTATCGAGCTGCACCTCACATATCGACTGCCGTGAGCGTCTGCCACTATTTGCGCGTCAGACATGGAATGCCCATGACGCGACAGACACCGTGCCGGGCTACGAGCGTACGGAGCACGTCTTTACAGAGACGGTTGCCATTCCTGCTTCATGGGCAGAGAGTAACGTCACCTTCGTCTCGTTAGGCGCCAACCAAGAGGTATGGCTCAGCGTGAACGGAAACGACGCCGGGTATCACGCCGGCGGATATACAGCGTTTTCTTTCGATGTGACACCTTTTGTACGTTTCGGAGAGGATAACACGGTCACGATGCGTATTACCAATGCACACAACGCTGATATACCTCCTCTCTCAGCCGACTTCACCTTTTTTGGTGGTCCCTACCGCGACTGCTACCTTCTCCGCACAGCACCATCGCATATAAGCACCACATTCTACGGCACCAACGGCTTGACGGTGGAAACGCCGGCCGTCAACTACCGAACGGCTCAGGTACGCATCACCACACGCCTGACAAACGCCAACGAAGGTATGCGTGTGGAGCACCGGCTCAACGGCAAACGAGTAGCCATTTCCGACAAGATAGGGAATGACCAATTAGCTGCAGATAATGTCAATGCACGTCCTGAGGATCCCCGGTCTGCCGATTACTCAGACGTTCAGACCTTCAATGTAGATAACCCGCGTCTGTGGTCGCCTGACAGCCCTACTCTCTACACCCTCACTACACGGCTGCTTGGCGAAGACGGCCGCGTGATTGACCAGGTGGAGCAGGAAATCGGTCTCCGTTACTACTCGTTCGACGAACAGGGACTCTTCGTCCTCAACGGCAAGCCGCTCAAGCTCATCGGCACCAACCGACACCAGTGTTACAGCGGCATGGGATGGGCTGTGCCCGACTCAGTGCACAGACTTGACATGCAGCTGTTGAAGGACATGGGCGGCAATTTCCTCCGCGTTAGTCATTACCCGCAGGACCCGCTCGTGATGCACCTACTGGACTCGCTCGGCATACTGTGCTCCGTAGAGATTCCCGTTGTTAATGCCATCACCGAATCGGAAGCCTTCACAAATAACTGCCTTATGATGGAGGAGGAGATGGTTTGGCAGAACCGCAACCACCCGTCTGTTATAATGTGGGGGTATATGAACGAGGTGCTGCTCCGACCGCCCTTCAAGTATCAGAAAGGCATGTGGCAGCGCCACTGGGAGTATGTGATGAACGTCAACCGACTCTCACAGCAACTCAACCGTCATCTGCACGAACTCGACCCGGAGCGGTACACCTTCGCTGCCATTCATGACTATTTCCGAGAGTATCACGAAGCAGGGCTTGACACATGTGCAGATGTGATAGGACATAACATCTACTCGGGCTGGTACAGCGGCACGATAGAAGACCTCGATGCAAAAGTGGAGCGAATACGACGCCAGAGCAGCAACCGGCCGATGCTGATTAGCGAGTATGGGGCAGACTGCGACGTTCGGCTGAGGGCGGACAACCCGCTGAAGTTCGACTACACTGTTGACTATGCCATGCTCTATCATAAACATTACCTTCAGTTTCTTTTGTCCACCGACTTGGTTGCCGGCGGCACAGCGTGGAACCTCAACGACTTCCACTCGGAAAGCCGTGGCGGAGCCGTGCCTCACATGAATCTCAAAGGACTGGTTACTACCAATCGCTGCCCGAAAGCCACATACTACTTCTACCAATCAACAATAGCAGGCACTGAAGCTCTCCGTCGTCAGGCACAGCAGAAGATGGAAGAGGCGCTCCGGATGCCCGAGCCGCAGCAATGGCCGCTATGTGTTCTTCTCGGTAGCAACCGCTACTTCACCGACAACAATGGCAACCTGTGGGTGCCGGACACTACATCCGGCCTAATCACTATTGATGGCGGCACTCCATACGTTCGCAAGACCGAACACGGACCACTCCCGGCATCTGATGTCACTATCCTCGGAGCAGCGGGCGACGAACCTGTTTACCAAACAGCACGATTGGGTATCAATGAGCTCCGCGCCGACGTTCCCGACGGACAATATACAGTAACCCTACGCTTGGCGGAATTAGAGACTGTGGGAGAACAAGAGATGTCGGTATATAACCTCGGCAATAAGGCGCTCGACACCGGGTTTAACGGCAGAAAGATGAGCATAACAATCAACGGCGAACAAGTTTTCTCACCTGAAGAAACACTGCAAACATACCGGGCAAAAGATATTGTCCAGAAAATTGATGTAAATGGCGGAAATGGTATAATTATTGTACTAAAACCAATAGAGGGTGCTACTATTCTCAATGCTGTCAAGATTGAGCCAACCGCTCGGTGACAACGTGCCGCCCGAAGATAGAGACGGTCAGTTTGATCATCTTCTAAGAAACACCATACTGCCATGAAACGAACACTGCTCTTATTGTCTGTACTCTTGTCGTATAGCCTCGTTCTCCATAGTCAAGACAGCGAGCCTGCTGCTGATAATGTGCCATCGGAGGTGTGCGAGATGCGTTTCGGTTCAAACGAAGCTTCTTACGCCTATCTTACGGCAGAGACGGACGAGCAGGGACGAGTGATATTCACCATCAAAGCCTACGACGACAATGAGGCACTGACAATATGGCGTGCCAATGGTATGAACCCCAAGGGGTTTAAGTACGACGGCGACTCGATGGAAGTGTGGTTTACACGCTCGCCGAAGAACGTGGCGGGGGTGAAACAGATAATCTACACTCCGCGAACCGACTCGGTGCCCGTCCTTGGCAAGAAAATCACCTTCAACCGCTACAGCGAGAGTGCCAACCTTGAGTGGAAGACCGCCAAGAACACCAATGCGTACACGGCATCGGTGTCGTTTTCATACACCTACGGCGGTACATGCGTGTATCTTACCACGCCCGTTCTGACAGAAGTGACAGACGCCGGTGTTCCAATCTTTGAAGCAGTAGAGGGTGCCGACTCTTACATAGTAAAAATTTACCTTGACGGCGTGCTCAAGCACTCTCAGACCATCCAACCCGGTGGTGCGATTAGCGGCTTCACGCCCTACGTCACAGCCGGTTACACTGTTACGGTCACCGCTCACGCCGGTGGCAAGGTTGATTCGCCCGCCTCTGACCCCGTCGTATGGCAACGCACGGCGGTGCCGGTTAGCGTAGGAAACTCAGAGCTTTGCAACTCCCGCTTCGGCAAAGACGCCAACTCATACGCCTACCTCACCTGGGAGACCGACTCCTTAGGCGACGTGAACATCAGCATCTCCGGCGACGCCGGCACCAACTTCCGCGCCAATGGCATGTCAGGCGCTGACCTTGCAGAGTTCTCCGTCGGCAAAGGCTTGGCAGACGCCTACTTCGAGCGCGTCTATTCGGGCGACCGCAGCAGTCTGTTTACCCTGCACTTACGCGACACAACCAAACGTCCCGCTATAGGTGAACCTATAACATACAGCGGCACAGTCGCGTATCGCACATCGAACAACAGCAACGCCTACGGCAACTTCACCTTCCGCTACACCTACGGCACACGTTGTCCGGGATTGGAAGCTCCGGAAATCCTTTCCATTGATGCCGGCAAACATTTTCACCTTGCTGAGGAGATAGAAGGTGCCGACCGCTACCGCATCACCGTCTGGCGCGGCGAACTGTTGATGCTGGATGTAACGCTCAATAACGGCGACAGCATCCCGTTCCTGCCCACTGCCACCTACACCTATACCGTCTATGCCCGCGCCATCAATTCCGCCAATCATTTCACACCTTCTCCCGAATCGCCGGCTTACCTATGGTATCTGCCATCCGAGGTGCCGGTTTCTGCCATTGACCGCTCCACACTCTGTTCAAAGTTCGTGTCGTCAGACGACGGAGGTGTAACGATGACGGCAGAAACGACAGAGGAAGGAAATATACGCTTTGTCCTTGGCGGCGCTGCAGAGGCCAAATGGAGAGGCGAAGGACTGAAGACTTCTGCTATGACTATATGCGGTAAACCGGTGGACGATTATTTCGAGAAGGTGACGGGTTTTCTGCAGGATACCCTCATGCTTCTTCGTCTCAAGCCTTCGGCTAAAGGACAGTTCTTCAAAGGCGACGTGATAACGTATAACGACCACGTCGAGTGGCAGGTGCAGCAGAACGACACCACTTGGCGCAGCCGCTGGGTGCTGAACTTTCCCTTCACATGGTACTACGGCACCACTTGTGTCGTTATCCTTCCCCGTCTTGACACTCCCGTCATCACGGAAGTGACGGATGAGGGCGTTATCACCTTCAACGCCGTTTCCTCCGCAGCATCGTATCTGGTGCGCGTAACTGATGCTGACCGCTTTCAGGTAATGACACACAATATTCTTTCCGGCGACACTATCCTCCGCGCACAAAGTATCTTGCCGTACTTCGACTATAATGTAGCCCTCAAGGCTCGTCCTGCCGAGGGTAGCACCGAGTACCGTGAGTCACTGTGGTCAGACGAAGTGGCATGGGTGCCATCATGGCGCGAAATGCCACAACCCGACGATGAAGACGAATGGGGAACACCCACAGGCATAAACGAGGTTGAGGGGAACGTATCTGTCAAAAAGATATTCATTAACGGACAGCTGTATATCCTTGTAAACGAGAAAGTGTATAACGTATTAGGACAACAAGTCAAGTGACCAAGTAACCAAGTGACTAAGTACCAAGTGACTAAGTACTAAGTGACAATGAACATAATTCATGAAAAGAGTCTTCCATATATTACTGTTTATGCTTGTAGCGGTGGTTACTCATGCGCAGGTTGACCGCAGTTTTTGGTTCGCCGCACCTTACCTCACAACGAGCCACACTCCTGACAACATCAACCTCGTTATAGTAGCCTACGACGAAGCCGCCACAGTCAGTATCACGCAGCCGGCAGCGGGAAGAACACTGCTTGCCGCCCGGCGCGTCAATGCGCACAGCACCTTCACCTTCTCGCTTCGCAATCAGAACAATTATAAGCAGAACATTGAGACCCGCGCCGACGGACAAGTCCACAACACCGGCATTCTCATCACCTCCGATGCCGATATCACCGCCTACTATGCCACCACTGCACCTAACTCTGAGGTTTATGCCCTCAAGGGTGCCCACGGGTTAGGCACACATTTCGTTGTACCCCAGCAGTGGCGTCACGCCTGCAACCACACCGACGGAGCATACGCTTCGATAGAGGTGGTTGCAACAGAGGACAACACTACCGTTACTATCGACTGTCCGGTAGCTACCAACGTTAACGCCACTCCCGGCACCGTCACCGTCACCCTAAACCGCGGTGAGAGCTATGCCTTGCGTTCACGCACAGCCAACACTCCCGCTAACGAGCACCTTGGCGGCACTATTGTCACTGCCGACAAACCAGTAGCCGTCAACACGTCTGACGACTCTGCCACAACGGGAAATGACAAGGACCTCATTGGCGAACAGTTAGTTCCCGTGGACCTTGCTGGCAGCAGATACATACTGCCCGCCAACAACAGCAACAACCACGAGTACGCTTACCTCTACGCCATTGACTCAGCCACCACCGTCAACTACACCACCGACGGGGTGAACGTCACCTCTGTGAACATTGCTCCCGGTGCCCCGCGCGAGGTGCCACTGAACAACATCGTTGCCACACTCTTCTACTCAGACGACAATTCTCCGTTCATCCTTTTCCACCTCACAGCCAACGAGGGCGGCAACGAGCTGAGCGGCACCATCCTCCCGTCGCTCAACTGCTCCGGCTCGCAGGAGGTGAACTACGTACCGGCACTGTCGGAAAGAGAGGCTAAGGTGACTATACTGACGCGTACTGAGAACATCGACGGTTTTATTGTCAACGATTCGCCTTACGAACTGCCCGCCGCTTCGTTTCGTCCGGTGGCAGGCGACAGCACTTGGTCATACTGCTCATGCGCCAACCTCACACTTGCGTATAACTACCAGTCGTTCAACATAACCAACAACAAAGGTGTCTTTCACCTCGGCATACTCGATAACGGCGGCGGCGCATGCTCATACGGCTTCTTCTCCAACTTCGGACACATATCCTTGTTTGCCCACTCCGGCGAGAACATCTACTACGTTGGTGACACTCTCCGTCTTAGTCTGACCGGCGGCGACGGGTATGAGAATATCGTATGGCATGGTCCTCATGGCGACTTTGGTTTTGACGACCCTGCGCCTTTCATAGCCCCACTCACGTCAGTCGACGGCGGTATGTACACTGTCAGTGCCGTTCATAAGGAGGGTTGCGACGTACTGCCGGACTCTATCTACGTCAGCGTGTTCGAGACGAGCGACCGTTCTAAGCGACGTATATGCACCGGTGACACCATCACTCTGCAAGCCGTTGGCACCAAGCCATTCCGCTGGTACGCCGACGGCGTGCTCCTTGCCGACTCCACGGAGCGCACCCTCACCGTCAGCCCCTCTTCGTCCGTCACTTACAGCTCGGAGCACGGCAGTCGCGGCGCTTCACTTGTCACATGGACCGACACTACCGACCTGCCGGTGCAGGAAGGTGACAGCGTACTGCTATGGAACAGGCAGATGAATAACCTCATCCCCGGCGCTACCTACCGCTGGCGCATCACACTCTTCGCATCAGAGAACAACAGCGTAGCACCCAAACTGCTCTTCATCGCAGGCGACAGCATCAGTCCGCTGACAGCACTGCCTAACGGCACCGGCGGACTGACACTGAGCATCAACTACACCGTGCCGGTGATGCCGTATCCCGAAGATTATAACGCCGGAGCCGAACCCGAACTGCGCATTGTAGCCCTTGCCTGCCACAGCACGCAACACATAGCCATTCGCTCAATGACGTTCTACCCCGTGATACAAATGACGGAAGATATCACCGTTGTGGCAGAGGCTTGCAAAGAATGTCCGGTATGGGAAACGGTGACCGACCTTGGTTCGTTCTGCAGCCTGACGGAGATAGTTGTTCCGGTGAGTGTCATATCCGGCGAGATTGATACTTTTAGCGTGCGCTTCTCCGCCGAGGCAGAAGCAGCAGGCTTCGTCTCTATGAGCGGACTCACGCTTACAGCAGACAGCATCCGGATTCCGGTTAACGTTTCGCCTGAGCCCGGCAAGTATAGTCTGCGGCTGTTCACAGCTGACAGCATCTGCGGCGAGGTGGGCTACGATATCAGCTTCGAGTTGCTCACGCTCAAGGCTTGTACCGATTGCGCTGAGTGGCAGACCGTCAGCAGCCTTGGTTCGTTCTGCAGCCTCACCGCACTATCTATCCCCGTGGATGTGACTGCAGGCGAAGTGCAGACATTTGACGTACGTTTCTCCGCCGAAGCCGAAGCGGCAGGTTTCGTCTCTATCAGCGGACTCACGCTAATAGGAGACAGCCTCCTGATACCCGTCACCGCCTCACCCGAGCCCGGCAGATATACGCTCACTGTCAGCACCACAGACCCCATCTGCGGTGACATCAGTTACGAGGTCAGTTTCGAACTGCTTACACCAATAGAGTGCACCGACTGCGCTACGTGGCAGGCACTTGACGACCTTGGTGAACTATGCGACAGCAAAGCGATAGACATCCCCATCACCGTTACCGAAGGCGAGTTGGCTGCCTTCGTCGTTACTTTTTCCGCTGAAGCCAAAATTGCCGGTTTTACCGACACTGTCATTTCTTCGCTGCAAGACGGTTCTATCATCCTGCCATTGCCTGACGCGCCGAAAGCCGGTTGCTATAGTCTTACCATCAGAACAAATCACGATATCTGCGGCTCGCATGAAGAGCAAGTGAACTTCTGCGTACTCTACCCCGCCGGTGTCATAGCACAACGTTGGAATGACATTCTCTTTGTAATGAACAAGGACTACAATGGTGGTTACGACTTCGTTGCATTCCGTTGGTATCGCAACGGCGAACCGATGGATGTGGAAGAGCGCTCGTGGCTCTATGAGCAGGAAACGTTCCGTCCCGGCGATTACTATCAGGCTCTGCTGACCGAAGCCGACGGCAGACAGTCACTCACTTGTCCCTTCTACCCAAGCACCACCCAACAGCCTATGCCAATACAAGAGCAAGGAACACAGCAGATATACTATAACCTGTCAGGCATACAAATATCTGAACCGACCTCACCGGGTATCTATATTCTTCGGCGTGGTATATTAACAGAAAAAATCATTCGATGAGGCGGTTCAGTTTTCTTCTCATATTACTGGTCTGCCCCATTCTCGTCTCTGCGCAGGTAGATACTGACTTCTGGTTTGCCGTTCCATATCTTGTGAATGCTCACGATAACAGTCAGCAGGACGGCTACGGCAAGTTGTGTATCACCTCTTTCACCGACACCACCCGCGTCACCATCACCCAGCCTGCCGTTACTCGTCAGAACGACCCGCGCTACTTCGCCCCAATGCAGTTCACTCTGCCACCTCATACATCCGTTGATATAGCCGTAGCATCCGGTGGTATCAACCGGGCAGTCCAAAGCGGCTTGTGCAACTACGGCATCAACATCGTCTCCGACCGGCATATAACAGCCTATTATGCGCAGGTCAATAACAACAGCGAGATTTACACTCTCAAAGGCAGGAACGCCCTTGGCACGCTCTTCCTCGTAGCGCAACAACGCCAGCGCGGCAACGCCCATGGGGCATGTGCCTCAATAGAGGTGCTGGCTACCGAAGATAACACGCAGGTGAATATACAGACCCCTGTCACCACCTACACCAACCCCACTTCCACCACCATCACCATCACCCTGCAGCGCGGACAGATATACACCGTTCGTGCTATCAACGCATCCGCCGCTAACCACCTTGGCGGAACCATCGTCACGGCAGACAAACCCGTGGTGGTTAACTCCACCGACGACTCACTCGCTGACACCGGACAAGACCTGATAGGTGAACAGATTGTGCCGGAAACACTTGCTGGAGACGAGTATATAGCTATCAGTGATGCTAACCGCACCGGGCTTATTGACCAGCTCATTCTTTACACTTTTCCGAGTCGTCCGATCAGTTACTCCGTCAATGGTGGTGCACAGCAGGTGCTTGCCGGCGGAAGCAGTGTGGTCATCAATCCAACCACAGCCATCACCCATATCATCGGCTCCGATAAGTTCGTCTGTTATCAGGTGGCAGGTCGTGGCGGCGAGCTGGGCGGTACGGTACTGCCGCGCCTGAACTGCACCGGCTCGCGCGAGGTGGTGATAAAAAAACGCTTCAACAACCAGCTTCTGATGCTTCTCACCTCGCCTTCCAACACCGGCTCTTTCAGCATCAACGGGCAGCAGGTTACTATTCCTTTTACCGCTGTTCCTGACGCTCCTAACTGGGTATATGCACAAGTGGCAAGCGGTCTGTTCGCCAACGACGGAATAGCACATATCAGCAACTCTGCCGGCACCTTTCACGCCTCAATAATCGACGACGGCGGCGGCACCTTTACCTACGGCTATTTCTCAGCCTACAATAGTCAAGCAATGGTTCCCGTGTCGTCCAAGTCCGTTTATACGGCAGGCGACACTATCCGACTCACACTGCTCGATTCCGTTCCGTTCACGGGGGTCAGTTGGACTTTTCCCGACGGCACGGTACACAGTGGGGCATCAGTATATAACATCGCCATTGACAGCACCGATGCCGGCATTTATCGTGTCAGCGGCAGCAGCACCGACGGCTGTCCGCTAACGCAGGAGGATTATCCTATCAGGGTGGAAGTGGTGATACCGCCTACTTATATGTTTGACGAGACACTCAACCTCTGCGACAACGACTCCGCTCTATGGCACGACTCGCTCTGGTACAAACACTTGCCGGAAGGGGTGTATCACGACACCTTGGTCTATAAAAGCCACCTTGGTGCCGACTCCATATACACTCTCACACTCACCGTCCACCCCACACGACTCACCGAAGAGACACACGTCTTGTCATTAAACGATAGCGTCCGATGCGGCAACCGGTGGATAACATACAAAGGCACAGAAACAGTGGAAATGTATGACACATTGCAGAGCGTAAGAGGCTGTGACTCGGTGTGCCATTTCGTTGTGCATTTCCAACAGACCTACGACATTACACAAAAAGACACCGTCTGCTACGGCACCCCATATCAGTGGGAGGACTCTGTCTATCTCTTCCTACGAGGCGGCATCTACACCGACTTTCGTCACTACCACACAGCAGAGTATGGGGCAGATTCGATACTACGCTTGCAGTTATATGTGGAAAACCTTTCAATTGCGGGCGAGCGTTTGGCGGCAGAAAGCGGCGACACCATACATTGGCATCACCGTGACAGCCTTGATATGATTGTCATCGCGCCTGACACAGGAGGAGAGATAACCCTTGTTGACACTTTTATCTCAACGTTAGGGTGTGTCTATTATGATACGCTTTTTCTCACCGTCAGCACTCCTGTCATTCCGCAACCGACGTTGCGATACCGACTTCTAAGCAACAATATAGAAGCCTGCGACGGCGATAATGTCTTTCACGTGGATTTTGTCCGGGATGAAGGGCAAGCACATCTTTGCCAGATCAACTATTCCGACTTTGACAGCATACTGTCGTTGAGCGATGAGATGAGCATTGCTGTTCCTCTTGTACCATCGCTGCCCGACGAGTACCCCATCCAAATAACCTTCATTGACACTGTTCACTCGCTCAGCTGCGCCTTGGCCGCTACACTGACTATGCTGTATGCACCGGAAAAAGTGTTTGCACAGAAATGGAACAACGTCCTTGCCGTCTATTCGCCGGACTATACACCTTATCACCTCCTCTTTACCGCTTTCCGTTGGTATCGCAACGGCATTCTGCTCAACGGGGAAAACGGCAGTTACCTACACCTTGCTCAAACGGAGTTTGAAGAAGGCGACTACTATCAGGCAGAGGTGACCCGCTCCGCTGACGGCAAGACATTCATAACCTGCCCATTCTACCCGCAAAAACCGCAATACGACAAAGCACCTGCCGCATACTGGACCATTCTCGGCATCCCCACCACAACACCCCAAAAAGGCTGTTATATAATGCAGCAAGAAGACGGACAAAGAGTTAAAATTATAGTTAAGTGACGGAATAACGGAATAACGGAATAACGTAATGACGGAATGACGAACAACAAACATATCTGCATCATTCTGCTGCTTATGGCATCTGCAATAGCAGCCGGTGCCGATGTGTGGCATTATCCCGGCATAGGTCTCTCCGTAGCGGAGTCGTCGCTTCTGACACAGCAAGGCACCTCTTTGGGAATAGATGGTGCCGTTGCCGGCGGCTATACCCTGCGAGTAGGGCATTTTCTTATCGGAACAGGTGTAGAACTAAGTGCAAGCCGCACCGTTTTCCGCACGGCAGATGCTCATCACGAGATGCCGGAGTCGGTTGACAGAGACGGCTACCGCTTCACTTTCGTATATGACATAACCGGAAGACGAGACGGTCTGACGGCATATCGACTTGGCGTACCTCTCAGAGTAGGAGCAATGTTCAACCCCGTTTATTTTCTGGTAGGCGCCACCTTGTCAGTGCCTCTTCACAGCTCAGGTGACATAAGCGCCGACGTAAGCACCTACGGCGACTACCCGCATTTTCTTGACCCGTTCACCTCTATGCCCGAACACCAGTACTTCTCGTCTGCGCCTCGCCGCTGGAAAAGCATTCCGCGAACAAGGACCGACGTACTACTATCAGCCGAAATAGGCTATCTGTTTGCCCGCATGCAAAGCAATACCGCCTTTGCCATTGCTCTGTTTGCCGACTACGGGTTGCTGTCGGCCATCAGCGGTCAGCTGTCAGCTGTCAGCAGTCAGCCCTCCGCCTTCAGCTATCCCGCCACGTTCAACGACGAGGATATGCTCACTCCGCTTGAGGCACACCACACATTAGGCGGACTCACTAATAAAGCAAACAGCCTGCGCATAGGCGTCAGGCTGTCGGTCATATTCCCTCATAAGAACAAGTCACGCAACACGGGTCCGTGTCGCTGTATGCCGTTCAATTAAGCTTCTCATCCTCTTTATCCTCCCCATGTATCACGGTCAAGGTTGCGATACTGCACTGCCTCTGCCAGGTGAGCAGTTGTGATACGTTCCTCTCCTGCGAGGTCGGCAATGGTTCGAGCCACCTTCAAGATACGCTCGTATGCCCGTGCCGACAGCGCCATACGCTCCATCGCCATATTCAGGATATGTTGCTCGCTGTCGCCAAGCACACAGAACTTCCTCAACATACGCGCAGACATCTGTGCATTGCAGTGCACGCCATGCTCGTCCTTGAAACGCTCAGCTTGTAGTTTTCTTGCCCGCATAACCCTCTCCCTGATAGCAGCAGACGGTTCGCTCTGTTCCTGTTTTTGCAATTCAGTAAGCGGCACTGCTGATATCTCTATCTGCAGGTCGATACGGTCAAGCAGCGGTCCGCTGATACGACTTAGATAACGGTGTATCTGTGCCGGAGTACAGGTGCATTGGCGAGTAGGGTCACCATAATGACCACACGGACACGGGTTCATAGCAGCTACCAGCATGAACGACGCCGGATATTCCACCGACATCTTCGCCCTGTTGACACATATACGCCTATCCTCTAACGGCTGGCGCATCACCTCCAACACCGTGCGCTTGTATTCCGGCAGTTCGTCAAGAAACAGCACACCATTATGCGCCAGCGAGATTTCCCCCGGTCTCGGATTAGAGCCGCCTCCTATCAACGCCACATCAGTTATAGTATGGTGCGGTGAGCGGAAGGGACGCTGCGTCACCAAGTGGCAGCCGGATTCGCGTTGCTCGCGCAGGTGAGCAGACGATGACACACTTTGGTTAGTATGATTCAGCAAGCCTGCAACTGAGTGTATTTTAGTCGTTTCCAAGGCTTCGTCCAATGTCAGTGGCGGAAGAATCGATGGCAGGCGCTTAGCCATCATTGACTTGCCGGCACCCGGAGGTCCCACCATGATGATGTTATGTCCTCCCGCAGCCGCTATCTCCAACGCGCGTTTGACGTTCTGCTGACCGCGTACATCGGCAAAATCCATATCAGCGGCAAACGCCCTTTCGCCAAACTCCGACTCAATATCCACCACCGTAGGCTCTATCTCCTGCATTCCCGCGAGGAAAAGCACCACTTCTCTCAGGTTAACTGCAGCAATCACGTCTAATCCGCTGACCACAGCGGCTTCCTCGGCGTTGGCATACGGTACTATGATTCCTTTGTATCCCTCCTGTTTTGCACAAATAGCCATCGGCAACACCCCCTTAACCGCTTGCAAAGACCCGTCAAGCGACAACTCACCCATCATCATATATTCGTCAAGTCTCAACGTAGGCACCTGTTCATCGGAGGCGAGAATACCGATAGCGATAGGTAAATCGTACGCCGCACCCTCCTTGCGGATATCAGCAGGTGCCATGTTGATAACAATCGACTTGCGGGGCATGTTATAACCCGACACATGTATAGCGGAAGCCACACGCTCACGGCTCTCCTTAACGGCGTTATCAGGCAGACCGACAAGAGTGTAATCGCCGCCGTTCAGTGTTGCCACCTCTATAGTGATAGGCACAGCATCAATTCCTATAACAGCAGCTCCGAATGACTTGACTAACATAAAAAAATAATGATTATAATGACGTAATGTCCTGATGACGTAATGACGTTATTTCGTACTTGTTTCTTTGTCTTTCTTTTTCTTCTTCAGTGCCGGCCAGTTGAAGTCATGCTTGAAGACGAAACCTACGCCCTGCACCGTGTTTGCCTGACGCAGAGAATACTTGTCAACCGTATGAGTATAAGCCTTGGCACGCAGTTTGCCGTCCTTGGTAAGCATATACTCCACATCAAGATTACCAAAAACCGGCTGGTTGCTTATATCATTGTACCTATACCCGAAATTACCGTTGATAAGCAATCCTCTAACGGGGTGTATCTCAAACTGCGCCTCGTATTCCTGCGACGACTCGGCACCTTGCCCGTCAGTACGGAAATTAAAGCCGACACTAACGATATCCGTCAGGCGCGAGAGCCACGAGTTGATTTGTCCGGTTACGGTGGAAGATATCAATGAGTAGGTCTCATTCAGCCCCACATTTGAGGTGTTTTGCAAGTATTCAGGTGTATAAAAACGGTTGAACACCAACAGATAGAGCACTTGCCTCATCAGCATCTCATCGGTGTTGATTATCCCCTTGACCTGCGAAGCCACTGACTCGTCAGACGAAGGTAGTTCTATGCCAAAGCGAATAATCGGGTTAGTCAGAACGCCTGACAAGCTAAGAACACAGTTGACCGGAACACTACCTCTATTGGTGACCGAGCTGACATCGCTACCGAAGAGGTCGCGCAACGATGCTGTCACCTTATATGTTGCGTGTATATCCAAGCTTGGCGTTTCCGGATTACCTGTCCACGTGGCAGAGCTGCCGCCCGCAATTTGGAACTCACGACGGATAACATTCTGAAACGTAAATCCGAATGTGCCCTGCAACAACGTAAATGTTCCCAACATTCTAACGTCTCCGGGGTCGCTATAATTGATACGCAGACTCCCCTCGCCTCTGCCACGCAGTTTGTCGCCCGTATGCTTATCCAAAAGCACCGACACTTCAGTCGTTGGTGTCACATCCACCTGAAGAGTCAGATTCACCCTCCCGGCAGGTTGAGTTGACGCCTGCTTCTTTAGTTTTGCAGCCCTTCTCGATAGACGCAAGGTCTTTTCTTCCTCTGAGTGGTCAACAAACTCTATAAAACTATTATCCGAAGCAGAGCTTGCGCTCGCCACGGAGAACACAAAGCTGCTTCCCGCTGTGGTCGTGGCATTAGCTACGATGTTACAGTCGCGTTCATCACCACGTATCGACACCTGTCCGTCGGCATACACTTTGCCGCCGTACATCTGTTCCTCTGAGGTGGGGATATTCAGCACAATGGCATGGTGTGAATCAACATTGATGTCGTAGTGAATATCTTTCCAATCTCCATTATGCCAAACCCTGCCGTCAAGCAACAACTCGTTACCCTCAGTGTCATGCAGTGTCATACTTGGGAACGAAAGCGAGAGCGAATCCATAAAGACCGAGTCGTTGACAAAATACCTTCCTCCTGTGTAAGGTATTGTCAGTCCTATATTATGCGCCTTGGCAGTAAGGCTGACCCACGTACCTGGCTTGCGTGTAACAGGGTCGTTCCGTCCCCAGACATGTACTGCTCCGGTTGCTCTGCCTGTCAGGTCCGTCAGGAACTCCTTGCACCAATAGTTGACAAAACTTACGTCCACCGAGTCAGGATAAATCATCAGTCCCCAGTCGCCTTGCATACCTACCTCGCCGTCCACATGCACCACATGTCTGCCCTCGAGCCTGCTATCGTACACATCGCCTTTGATAATAACGTGGTTAAGCGAGTCCAGACCTGCCGTGGCATACACATCGCCTATCTCACCTTCGTTGATATGCGCATGCAGCATCGTCACCTCTGCTTCAAACATCGGCTTGCGCAGGATGCCGTATGCCTTCGCCCAGCCCGTCACCGTACCGCCGAAGTACAAACTCTTGTGTATGTCGGTCAGTGCACCGAGGATATAATCAAGGTCAACGTTTTCAAGCTTCGCATAGATAGTGTCCTGCTCCGAGGTTGACAACACGCCGTCAGCATAGATATGCTGCGAGGCTGAACCGAAATAGAAATTATCTATACCTATAGTGGTATCCGCCGCGCAATACGATACTTGGGCCCCGCCTACATGCCACAACGAGTCAGAAAGGATAATTTCAGACGGAATGATACGCGCTGTAATCAGGGGTTCGTCAGCATATCGTGAGAAGACCGTTCTCAGGTTCAGTTCGCCGGCGTTGTGCACAGTGTCGGGATTAAGCCAATTCAGTATCACTCCCAACGAGTCGCCTGTAGCACGAGCTGACAGATAGAGATTGATATCGCCGAAGTTCTCCGCAATCGGTGTATCTCCATGATGATGCATAGCGAACAGCGAGAGCAGCAGTGCCTCATCTGCCGCACGATTGCCGCCGCCAAGCGACAAGGTCAGGTTCTCTATATGATGACTGCCCGCCTCCATGTCAGGCACCACAGCTTGCAACGACAGACCGCGTCTTTCGTCATCGTACAAGTATCCCTTTAGCGTAGGACGGTCGTACAGCACAACAGGCAAGTCCAAAATGTCGGACACAAGGTCAAGGTCACGGCCATAGACATAGAACTCCAGACAGTTGCCCGTTTCCACAGCCAACAGTTTTTCTCTCATTTGCTCGGGGAACACACTGGGCAGATGGTGCGCCGCCTGTCGCATCACGGCATTGCCTAATGTAGTAAGATTGTAGTCTCCTGTTACGGATGCAGTGAGGAAACGCGAGTCGATACGCAGCGTGCGGTGAGGCAACTCGCCCGCACCGACCTCGTTCTTCATAACAAACTCGCGCATGCGAAGCGAGTCACCGTTATGATAGAAACAAAGGTTGTTGACAGTCGCAAAACCGCCTATATGATTCACGTCGGAGCCGCTCAACTCCACCTGTAATCGTAGCCTCAGGTCGCTATCAGCGTATTTTTCAGAGAGGTTAAGCAGGCCCGGACGGAAATGACGAAGGTCAAGGGTAAAGTTGTAGTTTGGAGACTGTTCACTAAGGTGGATTTCGCCGTTGAAACTGAAATTTATATTCTCGTCGTCAGAGTTCAGTTCGCCTTTGAATATCTTGTCTTTAAACAGCCCGTCCACCGTGATGTCGCGATACGTATATCCTCTGAAAGTAGCGTGATTGATTGTCGCCTTCGCCTTTCCTTCAAACGGCTTATTCTCCCCCACCTCACCATTGGCATTGACTGTCAGTCCCACCGTTCCGAGTTCAGCCACGCCAAGAGCCTTGCCCAGATGGAAGCGTTTTGTAGAAACGCTACCGTTGAAGCGAATACCCGTCACATCGTCAATATTGGTCTCTTTGCGCAGGCTATCCGCTTCGGGGAACAGCAGTACGGCATGCCCGTCGGTACGCACACTGCCGAGCGCTGTAGTGAATGCGCCCTTAAGTATCAGATTATCCACTCTGCCTGCCAATGCCCCTTTGTAGTGTATGTTTCCAAGTCTTCCCACCAACGATGGCAGTATCACGGGCTTGCCTCTGACGCCTGAGAGAATGTCCTGCAGAACAGCCTTGTTGACACTAAAGTCCTGACACTGCGCCTCAATATAAAGCGAGTCAGCCGCCGGCAGCCCGTAGGCAACAATATCTCCGCGCAGGAGGTCTTGATACCGATATTGCAGTCTCAGCCCGTGAGCTTCCAGCGAGTCCACTCGTCCCTGCACGTCGGCGCTCAGAATCCACGGTTGGCGCATAGATGCCAAGGCAGGCGAGAACGCGCGAAAATCAGCAGGGGTGAATACAGCCTCGTCAACACGCATATTGACAGCCACCTTCGCCAACATCTTCGTACGTGTTATACTGTCACGCGGCAACGATTCATATAGGCGTTTAGCATCGGCTCGGTTGATGACGAACTGCTCCACGTGAAGGTCAGACATCGGTAGAACGGCATGAAGCTTGGGCAGAGTAACCACCGTGTCATTGATTATCAGATGTGCCTCTACCGAACGCAGGTCGAAAGGCGTGTTATAGTGATACGCCATGCCCGTCAGACGCTCTATCTCCACATCGAAGAGTTTGGGAGTAATGTTATGCACATGCAGGTCTGCCGCCGGCAACGAACCACGCCAATCAAGCACACGGGTACGAAGACGACGCAAACGGATATCATGCACCTGCAGGTTGATATGAAAATCGGAGTTTTTCTCCTTATCACTTGCAAAAGCGTCTGCAAGGAACCGGTAGTTCATGTTTGAGTCCGTTCCGACGTATGCGTTAAAATATGCTCCGATGAGCGACACTTGCTTTACACAAAGCGTGTCTTCCCGCAGCAGCTTCAGCATATCCGCCCTGGCGGACAACGTGTCCACATAAAGAAGCGTATCCTGCTGCCTGTCTTCCACAAGAACATGCTCAATGAGCAGTCTGTTCGGAAACTTATAGCTCACCATCCCCACATCCACTCGCGCACCCAAGCCTCTTGTCAACTGCTCAGACAGCACGCTCAAGGCAGCGGTCTGCACGCGAGCCGAACGCATAAGAGCAACAAGCATACCAAGACAAAGCAACATACATAGTAGTATGATGCCTATTGAAGCCAATATGCGTTGCCAGAGTTTCATTATAATAACTTTGCAGCGCAAAGTTACTCAATTTTTCCCATATCCGCAAGCAAATGAACAAATAAAATATGCCGGCCGGCATATCATGTATGTCAGCCGGCATCAAAACCGTTTACAGATAGTAGTCTGTTTTACTTTTTAATCTTCGCTTCTCCGGCGATGAGAGTACTGTTGTTCTGCATTATGCTTGCCATATCCACGCCGGTAGCCTCTTTAATAACCTCCATCGTTTGCCTCATCACAACCGGCACATTGCCGCTTATTCCGGCGGCTTCCGAGCCCGTTGTTCCATATACATGCACGTCGTTGATGCTGGTTAGCGGTTCAGCCACCTTAGCGGCTATCTCCGGCAAAATCTTCACCATCATCTCAGCAATAGCGGCACCGTTGTACTTCTTATACGCTTCGGCTTTCTTATCCATTGCTGCCGCTTCAGCTTCACCTTTGGCTTTTATCGCCGCTGCTTCAGCTTCACCCACAGCTTTTATACCTGCTGCCTCTTGTTGCTTAGCGAAGAGTGCCGCCTCAGCCTGCGCTTTGACGGCCGCCGCTTGTTGTTCTGCCTCATAGCGTTCTGCCTCAGCCTTGCGCTTACGCTGCTCTAATTCTGCCGCGGCCTCCACCTCTTTCTGATACTTAGCGGCATCTGCCTGTTTGTTAATCTCGGCATCGAGACGTTTCTCCTGAATAGCAATCTCCTGCTCACGCAACAACTGCTCTTGCTTGGCTTTTTCCACCTCTGCCTCTATCGTCAGACGATTGATTTCTTTCTGCCTCTCTTGCAGACGTATCGAGCGTGCCGCCTCTGCCTCAACGGTCTTGATATTGATTTCCTTGGCTTGCTCTTGCCTCTGAATTTCGTACGCCGCATCTGCGATAGCGGACTGTGTATCCGCCTGTTTCTTAAGGTCTGCCTGCTTGACGGCAAGCTCGGTGTTACGTATGGCTATCTCCGTCTCAGCCGCCACACGAGCATCATTAGCCTGCTTGGAAGCCTCTGCACGGGCTATGGCCACGTCACGCTCGGCATTGGCCTTGTTGATGGAAGCATCCTTGGTAATCTTACAAGTGTTGTCGGCTCCCAAAGCATGAATAAGTCCCTCGTTGTCAGTTATCGACTGAATGTTGCAGCTCAGAATTTCTATTCCGAGTTTCGCCATATCCGGCGCTGCCTTCTCCTGAATCTGATTAGAGAAACCGTCACGATCGACGTTGAGCGAGCGCAGGTCCTGCGTTCCGATTATCTCACGCATGTTACCTTGCAGCGAGTCACGAATCTCAGAGGCAATCTCCTGACGAGTCTTGCCGAGGAAGTTCGCCGCAGCTATCGCTATATGCTCAGGAGCAATACGCACCTTTGCTACAGCATCAACATCAACGTTAATAAAGTCGGAAGTAGGCACAGACGAGTCAGTCTTTATATCCACCGAGAGCTGTCCTAAATACAGGCTGTCAACCTTTTGCAGACCGGGAATACGCAAGCCGCCGGTACCGATTAGGAACTTCGGGCTCTTACGCGGCCAACCGGAGATGACAAGAGCCTGATTAGGCGATGTCTTAACATAAGACAAGGCGATAATAAGCACAATAAGTGCTACCACCGTGATAATGATAATCGTTGTAACATCCATAGCAAAAAGTTTTAAAAGGTTAATATTGTTTGTGTTGGTATTCTGCTATTTACTTTGCCTGCTGCATTTTCAGCAGCTTTGCATAGTACCCTCCTTTTTCCAGCAGCTGGTCATGCGTACCCGTCTCCACTATCTCTCCTTCATGCAGCACATAAATACGATTGGCATTACGTACTGTTGACAGCCTGTGCGCCACAACCAGCTTGGTGCAATAGTCAGTGGAGAGCAGGTTATCCAGAGCCTGCTGAACCAGCTGTTCCGACTCGGTATCCAGCGCCGAAGTAGCCTCGTCAAGGATAAGAATTTCCGGCTCGGTTATCACCGCCCGCGCGATAGATATACGTTGTCGCTGCCCGCCGGAGAGTCGCGAACCGCGGTCACCGACGATGGTGTCGAATCCGTCAGGCATAGCTTCTATAAACTCCAGCGCATTAGCTATCTCCGCCGCCCGTCTCACACGCTCAGTCAGATTGGCGTCAGAACGATTGATTTCCTCTGCAGGCAGACCAAAGACGATATTGTTAAACACCGTGTCATTAAAGAGAATAGCGTCTTGATTGACATACCCTATCTGTGCCCTCAGTTCACCGGTGTGTATTCTTCTGACATCCGTTCCTCTGAGCATCACTGCTCCTTCTTGCGGGTCATAGAACCGCGGCACAAGGTCAAGCAGCGTAGTCTTGCCCGAACCTGACTGACCTACAAACGCTACCGTCTCGCCTTTTTTGACATCGAAACATATATCCTTCAACACCGGCACACCCTCCTTGTAGGCAAACGACACATGACTAAACGAAAGCAATACGTCATCCGAAGTATGGTCACCAGGTGCCTCAGAGAGACGAGATTCTCTCGAACTCATTTGAGAGGCGGAACGTACCGGCGTTGTGTTGTCATCCGCCGTGTTTTCCACGCCTGTATCCGCATTAAGGATTCTGTCAATTCGCTCAAGCGATGCCTTGCCTTTACGAATGGAATAGGCTGCCTTGCTCAGGTCTTTGGCAGGATTGATAATGGAGTAGAATATCACCAAATAGTAGATAAACACCGCCGCATCAATAGTGGCATTGTCCGCAAGGATTAGCCCGCCTCCATACCATAGCAAAACAGCAATGAGGGCCGTACCAAGAAATTCGCTCACGGGGTGCGCCAACATATACCTTCGGTGCAGTCGGTTGAAAGTGCGGCGAGTCTCGTTGTTCAGACGCGCAAAACGCTCCACCAACTTGTCCTCAGCCACAAAAGCCTTCACCACACGTAGTCCGCCCAGCGTCTCTTCTATCTGCGTCAGAATATCGGCGTTCAGCTCCTGTCCTCGTTTTGACTGCCGCTTTAGCGACCTGCCTATTCTGCCTATCAGCCAACCTGCCGTGGGCAACAAAATAAGCACAAACAGAGTCAGTTGCCACGAAAGAACAAACAGGGTGACAAGATATATGATTATCATTATCGGGTCCTTGAAGAGCATGTCGAGCGAAGCAATTATTGAAGCCTCCACCTCGCCCACATCCGACGTCATGCGAGACATTATATCCCCCTTTCGCTCCTCCGTAAAAAAACCTATCGGCAACGCCACCACCTTCTCGTAAAGCTGTTGCCTTAGGTCTCGCAGCACTCCCGTGCGTATCGGCACCATGAAGAACGACGCAAGGAACGCGCAGCCGCACTTCAGTCCTGTCATCAGCACCAGAAACAGCCCAAGAGCAAACAACACATACCCGGCTCTCCCTGCGCTGACCTCCGCGCCTATCCAGAAATACAGGTTGTTCTTCAGCGCAGCCACAACAGCCTCCATGCCTGACGACCACACAACCGGCATGTATCCCGCAGCGCCATCATCCAAACCGAAGAGTATCTGCAGCACAGGTATGATAGCCGCAAAGGAGAAGAGGCTGAGAACAGTACTAAGCAGGTTGAACAAGATGTTCAACGCCAAATAACCTTTATATGGTGGAAGAAACCTACGAAGCACAGTGTTTATTTATGATTTATATTTTCCTTTACGTATCTGATCAGAGACCTGTCAAACACGTCTTTTCCTCTGAAATCCACATCAATCCTGACCACATGCAGTCGTTGCCTGAGCGTGTCGGTAAGGAAGGGCGAATCCATCAGCCGCACATAGTCTTTTTCCGTAACACAGATTGGAGCCTCGCCGGCAAAACGTTTTTCGACAAGTGCCATATCACGCTTGGTGAAACGGTGGTGGTCACGGAATAGCAGCCTGTCCAAGACCAAGTCGCCGAGTTTGCTTTCCAAATATTGCGGTTGCGCGATAGCAGTCAGTAGGAAACAACGCTCTTGAGGAAGGTTATGATACCTAAGCCACGAGAAACACAAGTTTTGGAATGGTGCCGGATGCAGCGTAGTCTCAATCACCCTTTGCTCGATAGGTTGAATAGAGTCCGGACACTTGGTTACCACTATTGTATCCGCCCTCATTGCGCCTCGGCTCTGCTCACGCAGACGACCGTACGGCAGAAGATGGTCTGACGAGTATAGTCTGTCGGCCGGCGTCAGAAGCACCGAATAGCCGCAACGGATATACCTATGCTGGAAAGCATCGTCCAGCACCACCACATCGATATCAGGATATATCTTCATCAGTCGCTTCACTCCTCTCACCCTGTCTTCACATACGGCAACCGGCACGTCTTGGAATTTCAGTGCTATCTGCCGCGGCTCGTCGCCAATAGTATCTGCCGTAGCATTGACATCGGCGAGCACAAACCCACTGGTGCGACGTTTGTATCCTCGCGACAATACTGCCACTCTAAATCCCTCCTGCAGCAGACGACGGACAATATACTCCACATGAGGCGTCTTACCCGTGCCGCCCACCGCCAGATTGCCTACGCAAATAGTGGGCACCGAAGGAGAGTAACTATACAGCAGGTGCTCGTCGAAGAGCAGGTTTCTAACCCACACCACTACACCATAAATGAGCGACAGTATGTAACGAATAATCTTCAAATTATCTGATTATGATATCATACGGCATACGAGCTTGAACGGAAGCATCTTTGGATAACCTGTCCAAACGTTTCAACATTGTGTAGCGCTCCACTCCTATCCGCTTGCTCATCCACTCCTCTACATACGTGCTTCCCGACAACATGTTCATCAGGCGTGTCAGTTCGTCCTCCGGCTCCGGATAGCTGACAGTTTTGTAGTCTTCTATGCCTGCGAGCAGTGCAGCTTTGCTAACAGCATCGTCCAACGAGCCTAATGAGTCCACCAGTCCGATCTGCAGCGCATGCACACCTGACCACACGCGGCCCTCGCCAATCGCTTTTATAGAGTCCTGCGGCACGCCTCTACCCTCCGCGCAACGGCGCGTGAAGAGGTCGTAACCACGGTCGATCTCCGCCTGCATCATTGCTCGTTCCTCTGCGTTCATTCCCTGATAAATCATATTATTATCGAACAAACCGTGTTTGTTGGTGGCCAGTCCGTCAACATCCACACCCACCTTGTCCATCAGACCGTGCACATTAGGCAGCAAGCCGAAGATACCGATTGAGCCGGTAAGAGTGCTCGGCTCGGCAAATATATAGTTGGCGCCACAAGATATATAGTATCCTCCTGACGCGGCATAGTCGCTCATTGACACAACGACCGGTTTCTTTTCCTTGAGCAGAGCCAAAGCATGGTGTATCTGTTCGCTGGCGTAAGCCGAGCCGCCCGGGGAGTTGACACGCAGCACAACGGCCTTCACTGTCTCGTCTTCCGTCAGACCGCCAATCTCCTTAACCATCTTTTTGCCCACAATACCGTCTCCCTCATCGTCTGTTATATCACCAACGGCATACAGCACGGCAATCTTGTTCTTCTTATAATCGCCCGGCCTTTCCTCCAAGGCAAGCATGTCGTTATGCGACAGTTTGTTCACATCATCGGTGTCACATAGTTTGACAAGCAGGCTGTCCACACCTTCAGTGTAGCACAATGTGTCAACCAGTCCTGCACTGACATAGTCCTCAGCAGGTTGCAGCCCCATATAACGGTCAGCAAGCGTATTCAGCTCCTCGCAACTCAGACCTCTCGACTCGGCCACATCTTTAGTCATCTGCCCCCATATCTCGCTCATGAAAGTGTTGTATTGCAGCTTGTTGGCCTCAGACATGTCGGTTCTGATAAATGGTTCAACAGCAGACTTGAAAGTGCCTACTTTTACCACCTGCATCTCCACCCCAAGGTTACTAAGAACACGCTGGTAGAACATCAGCGAAACCGCCAACCCCTGCCACGACAGCGAGCCTGACGGGTTAATCATCACTTTGTCTGCACACGAAGCAAGATAATAATTGCCTTGTCCGTAGCTGTCAGCATAGGCAATAACAAACTTACCTGTCTCCTTGAAAGCGAGCAGTTCACGGCGTATTGTGCTCAGCGTTGTCATACCCGCCCGCAGGCTGCCTCCGCGCAGACATATACCGTCGATATTAGGATTATCTTTTGCCTTGCGGATATTTGCTATTATATCGTCCAGTCCGTAAGTCGGTTCCTGCTCTCTGCCCATAGCGCCATTAAAGGCAGCTTTGTACGGGTCAGAGTCGCTACGCTCATCCACCACACCGCGCATGTCCAACACATACACCGAGTGCGGCTTAGCCTTAGTCACCGTACTGCTTGTTCCTAAGGCTGCTATACTGCCAAGAACGGCAAAGAAGATAAAGCAATTGATAATAGAAAACAACAGCAATCCGCATAGAGTTGCCATCGTGTACTTGAGAAATTGTTTCATTGTATAATAATTCTTTTGATTACGTTCTTCACTGACTGCACCGCATATTCCTGCCACCACTCACGTTTGTTGTCGGTCCAGCGCTGCGGATGGGTAGTAAATAGTATTGCCGGGGCCTCCCGCATAAGCAACGTGGACGGGTCGCTCAAAGCGGAGATAATATCCGCCGTCGAATGGAATACCAGACCTTTCTCCACCCAGCGGTCTTGCCAAACCGGGATCTTATCACGCCGCGATACGTTGAAACCGTCCCAGCGTCTGCCGGTGTCGGTCAGGTAGAAAAGGCGGGAGTAGTCAAGGTCCATATACGGCTCACACACCACACCGAGCGACTTGTAGTCATATCTCTTCCACAAGTCTCTGCCATCGTACTTCGAAGTGGGGGCACCATGCATGCAGATAGTCTTAACAGGATAATAGATACGGAAATACTCCAATTGCCGGCAGAAATGCTCATAAGCCTTTGACATATTGCCATCGCATATCGACATATCCTCATAGTGGTAGCCTATCTCATGATTCAAAGCGGCAATCTCCCTGATAATATCCGGCTGATTGGACTCGGGTATAACGCGGAAATAATACACGGCCTGCACTCCGAGTTCATACTCTATCTGCGCCGTTCTGAGCGAGTGGTCGGCACGAAGGTCCACATCGTGACGCATGCAACAGATGCGCCCGAATAGTCCTTCTCCCTCAGGCTTGCCGTTTTGTATTTCCCACAGTTCCTTCATTGTCACAAAGCGGTAGCCGGCCTGCTGCAAGGCTTGGAGCAAAGAACGGTATGTATCAAGTGTAAAATCCCGCATGCGCTTTCCGTTTTTAAGTTGTTGGTTTTCCGTTGTTGAGTACGACCACCTTCTACATGTTTCCGTCTCAGGTAAAGACGGTATTTTTAGCCGTCTCTTTGTTTGATATTCGCTCAATAAGAGCGTCTCTACCCGTTTCTGTCAACGTGCTCTTTTTTAGATTAAACGTCATTCTGTGGTATGGCGTTGGGCCGTATTTGTTTAGGGCCTCATAATGCTCTTTGGTAGGGTATCCCATATTGTGATTCCATCCGTAAAGAGGATACTCCTCATGCAGGCGCCGCATATAGTCGTCTCTGTATGTCTTGGCAAGCACCGAAGCCGCTGCTATCGCCATATATTTCGCATCACCTTTGACGACAGTGTCCGCCGGCACTTCTAATAATCCGTCTTCCGGCACGTACGGTTTCCAGCGGTTGCCGTCCACTATTATATGTTCGGGCGTCACCGGCAGCTTGTCGAGCGCCCGATGCATCGCCAGAAGAGAGGCATTGAGGATATTGATGCGGTCTATCTCAGCAGCCGTCACCTCTGCCACCGCCCATGCCACAGCATTATTCTCAATCAACTCACGGAGGGCAACACGTTGCCTCTCCGTAAGTTGTTTGCTATCGTTCAGTTCGTCAGAGCAGAAGTGTGGTGGCAGAATAACCGCAGCGGCAAAGACGCTACCCGCCAATGGTCCTCTGCCGGCCTCATCACAGCCGGCCTCCACCACCCCGCGTATCATGCAATGACGAAGCATTGTATTTTATTTCTTAACCTCAACACCAAGGGTGGTGTAACGCACACCGTCCTTGAGGATATACACCTGACCATTCTCTATCATCTTCTCAATCTGAGAGTCGGTTGTGGTGTTTTCCAGTGCATCCTCCACTTCGTCCTCATCTTCTGCAGCAGGACCGAAACCGCCGTGAGCATTAGCAGCACGCACTGTTGTACCCTCAGGAAGAACGGCCGGAAGTTCCGTTACTATTTCTGCACCTTCAGCTGTTTCTACGAGGAAGACCTGAGCAGTGGTGGGCTGCCAGCTAAGTGTCTCACCCTCTACCTTGTAGCTTAGTTCCACCTGCTCTGCTTCCGCAGCCGGGTCCCATGCGGTGCCGAAGAAATTGTCATACGAATACGCCTGTGCTCCGTCATCGGAGAGAACGGTCTCTATGTCACGAGTGGCATTGTTGCTCTTCTCGTCAAGGAACGTAACGATGTTCGACTCAGGAGTAATCACCGTACCGTCCTCCAGATGAGTATTATACTCGCCGAACACCGGCCAAGCGTTTGCATTCATCAGCTTCTCCGTCCAACGGGTGATGCCGCTTCCCGTGAAACCGAACTGTCCGGCACTATAGTCAACCAGCGTATTAAGGAAGATGGTGGTAGGAGTGTTGTTCCAAGCGCGTCCCAAGCTGACCGTAGCGCACTCGCTCATGAGCGTACAGCCCTCGAACACGTAGCCTTCTGTAGCCTGACCGTTATTAGCCGTCACCGCATCGCTGCCACTACCCGCCTTGTTACGCTTCTCGCAGTAGAGGAGGTTGTTTTTAAAATAAACCTTACCGTCACCGCAGATATAGTCAACGGTGCCGTGTATCTCGCAGTCCTCAAAGTACTTGAGAGCACCGCTGAGGTTGCTGTAATAGGTATCTTGGTAGGATAGCAGGCGCACGTTCTTGCAGACCGTCTTCGTTCCTTGGTCCCAGAGAGCCACTGCACGTCCGTTGTCGTTCTTATAGTAGTCAAGGGCGTTTTGCAGAGTAAGGTCTTGCAGATAAGTGCCGCTCACGTTCTTGTTAATCTTCAGAGTGGCAGTCTTGTCGATACTCTCGGTGATGGCATCAGGAGCGTTCTTGATAATAACGCCTTCCATCGACTGGCCTATCACAGAGATATTGTCCTTGCTGATGGTGGTAAGCACCGTCTCGCCGAGGTCATACACGCCGTTAGGCAGGAATATCTTGTCTCCGCTCTCTGCCTGCACCAGTGCCAGCAGGAACGAAGCCACATCGCCGGCGGGAACCATAAAGTAACCCGTTGCTTCATCTTTCTCGAGGAAATCCAACACGTTATAAACAACCACCTTGTGGATATACTGCTTAGCCGTCCAATGAAGCGTCAGCGTTGTAGCCTCACCCTCATATTGAGCGGAGAACTCAGCGCCGTCTGCCGTCTCGTTCTTCACGACAGACATGCGGTCAATCTCCGTCTCGCCGTTGCTCAGGATGACGTCACCGCTCTCCGAGTATTGGCACAGAGTGACAACAACAATAGCATTGCCGGCTACCTGAATCCGGATATCGCCGTCAGCGTTGAAGTACCAGCCGTGGTTGTTGTAGTACTTGCCGCCGTTAGCCTCAACCGTCTCATGGTCTTCAGGATAGAAGATGTTTGACGCGAAGTTGTAAGTCTGTACGCTGCCTACAGTGACAGTCTCTATCGGCGTCACCTTAGCTTGGAGTGTGGTGTTGCCTGTGATAGCATCGCCCTCTTGGGCTTTCTTGCCGTTCGGGTAGAACCAGCCGCGGAAAGCATTATCGTCGCCTATTGCCGGCAGGTCGGTCTCGTTGTAGGGGATAGTGGCCAGGGTAGCACCCTCATAAGTGTCAAACTTGCCAAGAACAGTGCCGTTCTGGTCTTTATATGTCACTACACAAGGAGTAATCTCAGCAGCTTCTGCCTTGAAGTAGTTGCAATACTGGATTGGACCGAAAGTAAGTGTATCGGCATCGCCCAGATAGATATATTGGAATACATTTTCCGGAGTATTCTGGCCATAGCATCCTGCTTTGGGATAGGCAAGCGTAGCGATTGTACTGCCGGCCCTATTCTTCACCGGAATCGGTTGGTTGCCGTATTGGCAGTCGCCGATAGTGAAACGTACGGTGCCATCAACCGGTACGGTAATCGTGAAGGCACGATAGCCGTGCTGGTCGTTGTTGAAGGTGCCTCCGGCTGTTACACCCTGAGGCAGAGTGCTGAAATCATACTCTGCTCCCAAATTGCACATCACCATCTCGAAGTCCACAAAGGAACGGGGCACCGACTCTATAAACTGAACTTTCTGAAGCACAATCTCTACCGACGACAGGCGCTCAATAAAGATATTGTTCTGCTCAGCAGTCAAGTCAATCTGCACAGTACCGGACTCCGTGAGCTCTTCCGTATTAGCAATCAGTGATAACCCAGTCGGTTTGGTAGCTGACGCAGCCTCACCCTCCCATGTTTCCACTTTGAGCGAAGACGCTTTTACTCCGTCACGCGGACCGAAGGTCAGTTTCAGCTTACCTGCCACTGCAGCCTTAGTAAAATAAGCATAGCCGGAGCTATTGAGCTTGACACCTTTCAGGCCGTTCTTCGTACCGGCAGCATCGTTTACAATACTTGAATAGTACAACCCGTTGTCAGGATTGCCGGTAGGAGCAGCCTCTGTGTAGTCCCACAGCAAATCATTGCCACCTGCCCACAGAGCAGTGCTCAGGCAGACTGACATAAGAAAAAGACATAATTTTTTCATGATATTTGAATTTAATTAATTAAAGATTTAACAATTTAACGACAAAAGTACTACTTATTTCCCGAACACACAAGAAAAATCGTTTTATTTTTTCAAAGTCACGAAGAACGACGTTCCTTTGTCGGATGTTTCAAAACGTATTGTACCGCCTGCCCCCTCCACAATGTTCTTCGATATAGCCAGTCCGAGTCCTGTTCCTGTTGATTTGGTTGTGAAGTTCGGCACAAAGACCTTCTCTCTCACCTCCTCAGCGATGCCCGGTCCGTTGTCGGACACCGTTATCTCCACCTCGTTTGCCATGTCCTTCATGATAACGATAATATCTCCGTCCTCTTGTTCCTCTAACGCCTGCAGAGCGTTCTTGAGCAGGTTGGTGAATACCTGTGGCAGTTGCTCGCCGTCAGCCACAGCGAAAACACCGTGGTCTGCCCCCACATAACGCAGCGGAACACGTTGCTGATTGCTGCGAAAGAGGGTTATCACCGAATAGAGAGCCGCTGCCACATCGGTCTTGTCGGCATGAACCTCCGGCATCTTTGCAAACGAAGAGAACGAGGACGCTATATGCGACAAGGTGTCAATCTGCTCAATCAGCATCTTCGTCGAGTTCTCAAAGAAAGCCTCAAAGCGCGGGTCACCGCTGTGTTTAAGTCTCTGCAACTGCTGGATATTCAGCTTCATCGGCGTCAGCGGGTTGTTTATCTCGTGTGCTATCTGCCGCGCCATCGTTCGCCATGCGCCCTCCCGCTCCGAGCGAGCCAGGCGTTCAGTGGAAACAGAGAGCTCATCCACCATACGGTTATACTCGCGAACCAAAGCACCTATCTCATCCTCGCCGTCATACTGCAAATGAGCATTAGCCTTACCTATACGGAACGTACTTATACCTTCCGTCAGACTCTGCAACGGACGAGTGAGCTGGCGGCTGAAAACCAAGCCCAGAACAACAACCAACACTACCATCGCAAAGAAAGGAGGAAAAAGACGGGCGAGGAAGTCGTCCAAAGCATGACGACGCTCGTCCTCCGTGATGTAAAACGGAACCTCAATATAGCCGAGCTGGAAATAATTAGAGTTATAAAACTCGATATAAGTGGTCAGATACGGCATCGTACCTATATGGTCTTGCCTTACCACGTGTATGTCACCGGTAAAGAACGGCTCAGGAGATATATGCCGGGATATTATACCTTCGTCGAATATCGCCGGCGACGACGTACCCACAAGATTACCTGACATGTCATACACCTGAATATCCGTCTCATAGGCGAAGCACAAGTCGCGCAGGTCCACACTCACCTCGCTGCCTAAGTCGGCTATATCCACCGTCCACATTGCTATGTTCTGCAGCGACTTCTGTATATACCCCGCTTTCTTCAGCAGTGTCTGTGACTGCCGCTCCTCAAACCTGCTGTCAACATAATGCAGAGCCATGAAAAAGATATACCCGAAAGCCACAAGAAGCAGCAATACCGTCAGATACTGAAACTTCAGCCCAAGCGACATGTTGCGTATTCCTCGGCTTTTGAAGAGCTTATACACACCAACCACCAGCAAGACGGTAAGAAACAGCGTGGCAAAAATGATGTAGAAGTATATTTGCCTGCTGCCGTGCTTTGTCTGCTCGTCAGCGGGAGTAAGAATACTTTGGTATGAAAAACTGCCTTTGTTTTCCGCTCTATGGCGGTGTATTGTCTCCTGTGACTCTGTTTCGTCCGCACGGGCATTGCCATCGTCCTTGTATAACGAGAAAAGATAATTGCCGTCCGAGTCTTTTACAGTAATCCCCTCATTTGTGCGACGGCGAAGAAGCTTCACATCCTTACCAAGCTTAAACGGACGGACAAACTCGTTTCGAAGATACTCGTTTTCTATCGAGTAATCATTCTTTATCGGCACTACTGTCAGTATGTTATACTCCTCTGCTCTGCTCCAGCGCGAGGTGCACCAAGCATTGTCGAAATGCACCAACTCCCACCTGTCATAACGATTGAGATAAACGTGAGAAGCAGCCAAGTGATTGTCTGACCAGAAGACCATCTTGTGAGCGTCAAACACGTAAAAATATATCCCTTGTGCGTCGCGGGTCACCAGTAGAAGCGAGTCCATTGAGCTGCCGTGTAATAACGTCTCCAGTTTACGGGTGACACTGAGCGCACGCTCCTGCTCACTAATGAGAGTCTGCTGAAAACGGGCAGCATCCTTCTCAAACGACGAACACGACACAATAATTGCCACTACGGGCAACAAAAGAATACAACGTATAATATTATATATATGTTCTTTCATTCGGCTTTCAGCAGTGCAAAAGTACTTTTTTTTTCTCACATACGCAAGTAAAAACGTTTATACTTGCGTATATCATAAAGTTTTGCTAATTTTGCACTACAAATATCGTAATATATCAACCGACAATGATTGATGACCTTATTCTCACATATTCCGCTTTTCCGCTTCTCACTGCTTTTGTTCTCGGACTGCTTACAATGATATCCCCTTGTCCGTTCTGCTCCGATGTGACCGCTATCTCATATCTCTCCTCAACCATCACACGCAAACGTTCGCTGCTTTGGAACTGCCTGTTCTATATCATAGGCAAATGCTTCTCTTATACGGCATTGGCACTGCTCTTCATTTTCGGTTCTGAGGTCACGCCGCTGCGCAATATATTTGAGACTTATGGCGAACCTATCCTTGGTCCGTTTCTCATTGTTGTAGGTATTCTCATAGCAGTCTTCGGCAGGCATGAGGCTCACCACGACCAAGAAGACGCACACACACACGAGCATGTCCACGCGCACGAGCACGCTCCACACAAACTTATTTCGCGTCTTCGCAAAGTCAACCTCTCGCCCATCAGCGGACCACTGACTTCATTCCTGCTCGGAGCAGTGTTTGCTCTCGCTTTCTGCCCCTATAGCGGCTTGTTGTATTTCGGCACACTCATTCCTCTGACGCTGCTGCAACCCGCCTCGTGGAGCTGGCTGATGCCCGTCATGTTCGGATTAGGCGATGCCTTGCCCGTACTTGTCATCGCTACACTGCTCAGTAGAGGCATTGCAGGCATAGGACGTATCAACGGCAATCTGCAACACATAGAACGCTGGCTAAGATTGATAAGCGTGGCAGTCTTCATCGGAATGGGAATATTCCTCACCATCAGTATCTTCGGAGGTTTTCACCACCACTAAAGTGTGTTTCGTTTCAAACAATTCATAGTAGATGACAGCCTTTGCGCCATGAAGGTAGGCACCGACGGTGTCCTACTTGGCGCATGGACGCCTCTGCCAAGTGAGCATGTGAGTAAAGACTATGTACCAACCCTCCTTGATATAGGCACCGGCAGCGGGCTGATAGCACTAATGCTTGCACAACGCTGTCCCCGCGCACATATAACGGCTATCGACATCAACAACGAGTGCGCACATCAAGCCACGCTTAACTTCGCCGCCTCGCCATGGAGCAAACGACTCACTGCCGTCTGCTGCCCCCTCAGCGAATGGAAACCCATAACAAGTGACAATGGAACAAAAGACCAAAGAACAATCACCAATCTTCAATCTTCAATTATCAACTCCTACGACCTTATTGTTTCCAACCCGCCTTATTTCACCAACAGCCTGCCTAACCCCGATGCAGCCCGCCGCACTGCGCGACACGACGACAGCCTCTGTCTCACCGATATAATGTCGTTTGCACAACGCTATCTCACCATTGGAGGCATCCTGTCTCTTGTTCTCCCTGCTGACGCCGAACAGACAGCTATCGCCAACGCCGGACAGCATAACCTCCGTCTCTACCGACTCACCCGTGTCTGCACACGAGCCGGCAAACAGCCCAAACGTATTCTCATCGCTTTCAGTCTGTCCACAACCGCACAGCACACCGGTATCACTTCCTGCTGCGCAAAGGCCTCACATCCCGTTGTTGACGAACTCTGCCTGCAAGACTCAGATGCTCCACGCAGTGAAGCATACAGCACTCTCACCAAAGATTTTTATCTGTAAATTCCCGTCGGCCGTCAGCGGTTCTAATTGGTCACGTTGTCACTTGTCACTTGGTCCTTAGTCACTTGGTGCTTAGTCACCTTGTCACTTAGTACTTGGTCCTTGGTCACTTTATCACTTTTCTTTCCCCAACCGAAGTCAACGCCAATATTGCCGCTACAACACAAACTTCACTTGCAGACCCGCCTCTTTTGCTTTATCATATAAACAGGCGTAGTTCCTGCCGCCCTCAAACTCAACCACGCAGTAGCATTTCTTTTAAGTAACGATATAGTTGTCGTTTTAATATTCTCCCATATATCTCTTGTATCTGTGCAACGGTAAGACCCTTGCCCTGCTTCCCGTAATTGAAAAGCAGGGCAAAAACTATCAACTTCATGCTTGCATAATTATGCAGTCAAAATCAATAAAGTAACGCAAAATTAAGACCACATTAAGCAGACGTTATGCCTACATAAGTTAATAATTATTTCATACATCTTGACTTTTGACTTTTATTTTTGTATCTTTGCAAAAATTTCTATCAAAACAACGCCTATCCTCTTCCGCAATGAACACCAAAAAACCACCTACAAAACCACTCGCAAAGACCATTGAAGAGCTGATCTATGATGAGACTATCACCGAAAGACTAAAATCATGAGCCGCTTTCCTTAACGACGTACTTTTGACTTTCGGTTATCCCGGACAGAAGAATAAGCAGTAGCGAGAGCAAGTCGGGCGAAATAGAGCAAAAATACACCTATTCCGCCCGTTATCGGGTATAAATCGGGCTAAATAGCGCAAAAAAATATCAATTCCGCCCGTTATCGGGTATAAATCGGGCTAAATAGCGCAAAAAAGTATCAATTCCGCCCGATTTATTTGCACAACTCAAAAAAGAGTACTATCTTTGCAGCGTCAAAACTACATTAGTATGATAGGAAGAAGAAAAGAATGGCTGGAGTTACAGTCCTACAACGACTCTCCAAAAGCCGAGTTCATTGCTTTGTATGGAAGACGAAGAGTGGGTAAAACATACCTGGTCAATCAGTTTTTCGAGTCCCGTTTTGCGTTCTATATAACCGGCGTGATAGACGGCGACAAGAGTGAGCAGATAGCGGCTTTCACAAAAGGACTGCGTGCTATAGGCTACACAGGACGTGTGCCCAATAAATGGATGGACGCCTTCTTTCTGCTGGAAGACGTACTGAGCACAAAATTACGGGAGGGAGAAAGGTGCGTCATCTTCATTGACGAATTACCGTGCTTTGACACCCCGCATGCGGGATTTGTAAAAGCATTGGGGCATTTCTGGAACAGCTGGGCGCAACAGCATAAACAAGTCTTTCTCATTGTATGCGGCAGCGCAACCTCGTGGATGATAAAAAACATCATTGACAACCACGGAGGATTGCATAACCGGATTACGCATGAGATGCATCTGCATCCATTCAACCTGTGCGAGACGGAGCAGATGCTACATTCCCGCGGCATACAATGGGACCGATTGGCTATAACGCAGATATATATGGCGTTAGGAGGCATCCCCTACTATCTGGAGATGCTGAACCCGACGGACAGCGTTGCTTTGGCTATAGACCGGTTGTTCTTCGGCAAGGATGCTACGATGGCGAACGAGTATGAACGGTTGTTTGCCTCTTTATTCAAAGATCCGGCACCGTATATGGATATCATACGTGCGCTTTCCTCTCAAAAACAAGGCATAACACGGGAAGAGCTATTGAGACTGACCTCCCTGACCGACAACGGGCATTTCTCAGAATATCTGACCAACCTTATCAAATGCGACTTCATTCGGTATTATTACACTAAGGGTAAGAAAATCAAGAAAACCGAAGGACTCTACCAACTGACCGATATGTTCGTTATCTTTTATAATTCCTTCCTGACCAAGCCGGTAACCGATGAACATTTCTGGAGCACCCACACGAACTCGCCGCTACTCAATAGCTGGTACGGTTTAAGTTTCGAGCGCGTATGCATGGCGCATATACCACAGATTAAACGTGCGCTTGGTATAGAAGGGATAAGCGTAGAGTACTACTCATGGCGCAGCCGAAAAGAGGGTGTACAAATCGACCTGCTGTTAGAACGAGCCGACCGGATAGTCAATGTCTGCGAAATCAAATACAGTCTCAATGAGTTCACGATAGACAAAGCCGAAGACCTGAAAATCCGCAATCGTTGCGGCGCGTTCATGAACGAAACGGGGACACGGTATGCCGTTGTACCCATCATGATAACCACCTTCGGCATGAAGACAAACATGTATTCCGGCGGCATCTATCAGCAAGTAACGCTGGATAACTTATTTGAGGGTTAACCAAAAACTCCCGCGGCATCGACATGTCGCGGGAGTTTTTTCACTATCCTTACGAAGGAATTATCCCTACAAGCGAGTAGCGAGGAGAGGGAGCTTACAGGAAGCGGATGTTTGCGCGGCGGTTCTTGGCGCGGCCTTCGCGCGTGGCGTTGTCGGCTATCGGCTCCAACTGACCCTTACTCTCACAATGAATCCGGTCGGACGAAACACCTTTGTCAACCAGGTAGTTACGCAGCGACTCGGCACGCTTCATGCCCCATACGCGCAGGTTCTGATCGGCATTGCCCGTGTTGTCGGTATGACCCGTGATGACAATCTTTAACGACGCATCAGCCTTCATTGCCTCGGCGATGTCATCCACGACAGCCTGCTCGCCTTCGTTGAACTTCAGCGCATCGCCGCCGGTGTCGAAGTGTACGTTCACCGACTCGCCTTTGGCTTTCAGTCCTGCTATGAACGCAGCACGCTCTGCCGCATGACGGGCTTGCTCCGCCTCTGCAGCGGCTATACTGTCGGCATGTGCTTTCGCCTTGGCGTTAGCGGCGGCTATACTGTCAGCAACCGCCTTGTTCTGCGCATTGGCGGCAGCAAGACTGTCACGGAGCGCCTGCTCGGCTTTAGCATGGGCGATTGAGTCAGCAACGGCTTTGGCTCGTGCCTCGGCTTGGGCGATAGAGTCCAGACGGGCTTTCTCCTGTGCTGCCGCCAGCTCATCAGCCAGACGCGCTTTCTCCTCCAGCTCCGCACGGCGGTTGCCCCAACCGAAGTCAACGGCAATCTTCACACCGGCACGGATGAGGTTAGCCTTGCCCGTCTCGTTGGAGTCGAACGTACCGCGGTAGTCAATCTTGGACGGGTCGGCGGCGTTCAGCATGATCATCTCGTCGGTCTTGGCTTCTGCCAAGAGGTTGGTGAAACCATAGCCGGCGTACAGACCGAAGTACATGCCCCAGTTGTCGTTCATCGCTACGCGGAAACCAAGGTCGGCGATAACACTACCGCCCACCTTCGCGCGGTTGTTGAACTTGGCACCCTGCGTCGTCGTATATGTGCTGAAGCCGTGCTCCGGCATGTCGCTAAAGGCGTACGACCCGAGGGCAGGGAATACACCGGTTGTGCTGTAACTGCCGGACTTGGCGATATACTTGCCGTAGAGCGGCAGGTCCAACGCAAGGCCTACACCGCCGATGAAAGCGGCGCGATTGTTAAGAGTCTTGCGGAACAGCACCTCTACCGGGATAGAGAGATAACCAATGTTCTGACGCTCAACGAAATTATTGAAACCGGTAGTCAGGTTATACGGCGTGTTGGGGTTGGACGGGTGAGTCAGACCCGTGGTCACTTCGTTCCAGTTATAGGTGGCATAGGCGTTCGCCCACGAGAACCGGAGCCCGACACCTAAACCGACCGTACGGTTGAAGAAATGACCGTAGTGCAGACCCGCGTCGAAGCCGAAGCCAAGACCCTGTGTGCCGTTAGCCGGATTATACAGCGCTGAGTTCAGACCACCGCCGAAGTTGACGCCTGCATAATTGTCATGCTCGATGGCACCCCACTGCGTGTTACTTGCGGGGACCCCGTTGTCATGCTCGCTTTGCTGTGCTACGGTTGTCAAAGCAATGCTCGCTGCAACTATGGTAAGAAAATACTTTGTTTTCATAAATTCAATATTATGTACCATTTGGTCATTTACCATGTACCATTTATGTACCATTGGGCTATTTGGTTATTTCCTATAAATGTCCAAATGGTAAATGTCCAAATGGTAAATGATTATATGCTTCAATGACCCAATAAATAATCAAATGGTAAATGTCCAAATGGTAAATGATTTTATTTCTTCATTACTTTAACTACGATGCCATCGACAGAAATCATGTAACTGCCCTCTGCATATCCGTCCATATCAATAGTGGTGATGTCGCCCTCGAACGTGGTGTTGATAATCTCCACACCCATGAGGTTGACAACGCGCAGTGCGTGCTCCCAATTGTCGGAGTGCTCAATCGAAACGGTCGTGGTGTTGACCACAGGGTTCGGGAACGCCTTGACGACAGCCTTATGCTGCTTGTCAGCACCATACAGGGTCTGCATGTCTGACTGACCGCAGGTGTAGGTCGGTACGCCGTTCCAGTTGGCCTTGACGAAGTACTCTCCTGTCAGCTTGCCGTCAGCGTGGTAGTAGTGACCTGTAGCACCCTCGATAGGCTGCCATGCATCGCTGCTGTTCGCACGATAGTACCACTGAATGTCGGTGAAGCAGTTGCACGTATCAACAAGTGCAATCGTATTGTCGAACATCGGAGTTACGAATGTCTCAGGCAGATTGACGTGGAACGTGACGTTCAGCGGTGCGCTCTCCAGCCAATCGAAGCGGCTGTCACGGAAGGTGACGGTCATCGTGTAGTCGCCTGTAGGCATATCTACCGGCACTTCGATATAGATGACGCCGTCAGGACCGGTGATGTCCAGATTGGTCCAATTGACATCGGTGAAGCGGCTGTCCGCGAACTCGATCTTGTACTGGTCGGGGTTACCGCTGTTGAGGTGGTAACTCATACCTACCTTATCGCCGAGGCAGTAGCCGTACGCATATACCTCGATACCTTCTTTCACCTCGGCTTCGTCATCCTCTTTCTCCGGGTTGTTGTCCGGGATGAAGTCCTCGATGATGACACCCTCGGCAGTGAAGATCTCGGATGTCGGAATGAGGTCGTAGTTAGCCAGCAGTTCGGCATCGCCCGTCAGCGTATAGTACAGCGTGATGGTCTTTTTCTCACCTACCGTAGCGTCGCTAAACGAAGCGGTGGTCACATGCGCAATCGGGTCACTCAGCTTGACGCCGTCGAGCGTACCGGCGTTGAGTACCACCGCATCGGTTGTACCGCTTTCGATCTTGGCTTTCTGCGCCTCGGCGCCGGATACTTTGACTACAGCCTTGTTGACCGTCAGCGTAGCAGGAACGACGGTAATCTCGTAGTTGATATCCTCAGCCACCGGAGTGATGACATAGGTGCCGACAGAGCTGCCTTGCTCGTAATCGCAGGTATAACTCATCTCATCCAACTCCAGCTCGTTGTCTTCGTTCTTAAAGCCCTCGAACTGAGCGGTGTAGTCGGGTGCCTCGTCGCCGTAGGTAAGCTCTTTGTTATCCGCGGTGATGGTCAGAGCAGCCTTGCTTACCGTTACCTTGCCGTTGACGAAGGTAATTGTGTAGTTCGGGTTGCTGACGCCGCTCGGTGTGATGGTGTAGTCGCCTACAATGGAGGTCGGCGCATACTCGCACGCATAAGCGATCGTGCCGGAGAGCACATCCGCATTGTCCTCGCCCTGCCAGCCGGCATACGTTACTGTATAAGCCGGTACGGCGTCGCCGTAGATAACCTCTTTGTTGTCCGCGGTAGCGGTCAGGGCTGCCTTGTCGATGGTCACTACTACTGCATCCGCGGACTCGTAGTCGTTATGGTTGTGGTCACCAACGACGCGGTAATAAACGCCGTAGGTATCGGCATTCTTAGCCTGCGGCAGAGCGGTATTCCAACTCTCCTCGTCATTCGGGGTGAAGGTATATTCGAACGTACCGTGTTCGGTTGTACCGGCTGCAATCAGTGTCTGTGCGCCGCCGTTATAGGTCAGCGTGTTAGCCACAGGCTCCGTGAAGGTAGGATCGGCTTTGTAAACAACGAGTTTACCCTTGACGAACGTGATGTCGTAGTTAGCCGAAGTCTGTCCGGACGGGGTGATGTCGTACTCGCCTGCGTTGCTGCCGACGGTATAGTCGCACGCATAGCTCAGTTCGCCCGTCAGCACGTCAGCCGGCAGGTCGCTGCCCTGCAGACCGCTGTACGATACGCTGAAGCCCGGAGCGGCAAAGCCGTAAACGACCTCTTTGTTCTCCGCGGTGATGGTCAGTGCAGCCTTGGCGATGGAGACCTCAAGCGGTTCCGCAGCGATGTAGTCGTTATGGTTGGCGTCGCCCTGTATCTTATAATATACTTGATACGTACCGGCATCGGTTACCTTGGGCAAGGTGTCCACCCATGTGCCGTTCTCGCCTACCTTATATTGGAACGTACCGTCCGCGCACTCGCCTGCTGCAATCAGGGTCTGATCCTTAGTGGTATAAACCAGCCCCTCGACTGCCTCCGGCATAGCGAAGTCAATGTCCACCTTGGCGATGGCAGCCGCAATCGTCTGCGGTGCTACGTCCTTGTAGTCGTCAGTAGCCGTCACCTTATAATATACCGTGTACGCGCCTGCGGGAATAGCCGTCGGGAGTTCCTCGCTCCAGTTCTCGCCGTCGAGCGAGTAGTACAACGTACCGTGCTCTACTTCCCCGGCAGTGATGAGCGCTTGCGCTGCACCGGTGTACTTCAGTCCTGCCACAGCCGCCGGAGCGGTGGTGATCGGTGCAAACGGACGTGCAGCCTCGTAAGCAGCCGCGGCGTCGGTCAGTTTCTGTACGTCAGCGGCATCCAGAGCACCCTTGGCTGCGTCGCTCAATTGGTTGTATGCGGCGAGAGCTGCTGCGATAGCTGCGCCGCTGGTCGGAAACTCAACCGGAGTCGGGATAGCATCAATCAGGTCTTTTACAGCCTGTGCCGAATCGAGCGGAGTAGCAGGCGATACGCCCGGGTTGAGAGTAGCCATCGTAGTCTCTGCGTCGAGCAGGGTCTGATAGTTGCTTACCAGTGCCTGTTGAGCTGCGTTCAGAGCGTCGTATGCCGCGCGTGCGTTATTAATAGAATCGCGCGTAGCGAGTTTGAGCTCTACCGGCGTCGGGATGGCATTGATCTTAGCGATTACCTCGTCAGCCACTGCTTGGTTGAGAGCCGTCAGAGCTGCCTCAGCGTCAGTCAGTTTCTTTACGTCTGCGGCATCGAGGATAGCCTTGGCGTCGTCGCTCAGGGCGTCGTATGCTGCGCGTGCAGACTGAATAGCGTTCACGCAAGCATCATCGAGCGTTACAGGAACAGGAATAGCCTCAATCAGGCCTTTTACAACTTGTACCTGATCCAGCGGATTGACTCCGGCGGAAACGAGACGGACACCAAAGGCTTGTCTCTTATTACTATAATCATCAGCTGCAGGGTCTTGACCCGGCTTGTACCATATATTATGTGCATAGACATCACTGTACTGCGTGCTGGAATAGTAGAGGATTTCTGTGCCTTGACCACCTGTTATGATATTCGCAGTAGAGTT
>JAFSTO010000031.1 GCA_017450435.1 Paludibacteraceae bacterium | reverse complement strand
TGTCCGTCCGCGTGTAGAGACAACGGGGTCCCCGCGAACATCGTGAAGTGGGGTGTCAGACGGTAATTAGGGTGGTTTTGTTTTGGGTGGCGCTTACCGTCTCTCCTATGTCTATCTGCGCTTTCTTTTTTTGAGAGACGGTTAAATAATACCGTCTCTACACGTTGCGGTGCGTCGTTGTCTCTACACCTCTTTGTTACATGACCTGATGCTACGGGCGGCGGCATACGCTGCCGCGAGCATCAACAGCGGCAGTAGGGGACCGCCGATAGGCGCCTGGCTGTTTGCATCCACCGAACCTTGTGATACGAACTCGCCGGTATATGGGTTGTATATATACACGAGGTTACCCTCTTCATCATAGCAGTTGCCGTCCCCATCCATAGTACCGCCCTCTCCTGTGTCGGTGTCGCTCCACCATCCGTCGCCGAAGGTCTTTACGCCGCGCTTGCTTCGCCCGCCACCTTCGCTTACCGTCTCGCCGCCGTTTAGTGCTGCGAGGTTACCGCTTGTGGTGACTGTCGTCTTTAACGAGGGTAGGGCGGGCAGTGATATAGAATAACCGCCGCCTGCCGCTATGCCGCCACCTAAGCCTCCGGTGCTGCTGCCGCCCGACGACGCACCGCCGCCTATACTACCGCCACCGCTGGCGAACGAGCGCAGACTCTGCTGCGACTCCAACACCGACACCGTGCCCGACATCACACTTGCACTTGCCGTGCCGCGACGACCGTTGACAGCCAACGGTGCCGGCGCACCTACTGCGTTGATGCTCGAGCGAAACGGCGAACCGGAGCTGAACGACGCACTACTCAAGCCACCTCCTACATGAGAGGCGGTCATCACGTCCGAACCATTGTAAATACGACGGAAACGGTAACGAACACGTTTCTGCTGCATCTGCGGCTTCTGTGTGGAAACGGCAGCGGATGCATCAGCAAAGAGGTCTTCAATAACGTTGTACGTGGAAAAGCCGATGACGGCTATCAAAACAGGGATAACAACGTACTTCAATTTCTCCCCGAGGGGAGCATGGTGTTTGTGGCTCACGGTATTAAGTGTTTGTTCGGTTTAAGTGTTGTGTTTTCAGTTTATTAGTGCACCATGCCCACACGCTTTGGGCTTGGTTAACCAATAAACCAATTGCAAAGTTAATTAAATATTAAGACTTGTGCAAGAAAAAAATGCATTTTTTTTCAGGCTCATATCAAAAAAAATAAAAATTGTTTGTGTATATCGGATAATTGTTGTACCTTTGCAGTCGCTTTTCGCCGGTGTCGGTTATGTAGCAGGCACGCAGATATGTCACGGGCGATGGAGCAGTATGTTTCGTTGGTAGGGCGGAAAGTGTGTTTTTGCATAGCAGAAAGTCCCGGCGTTGGCATACTTATAATTATTAAGGAAAGATGGCCGAGTGGTCGATGGCGCCGCACTCGAAATGCGGTAAACGGGTGACCGTTTCTAGGGTTCGAATCCCTATCTTTCCGCAACCAAATACATGAAAAAAACGTCCAAGCTTGCTTGAGCGTTTTTTTTATTTCACGTTGGTCGGTTTTTGAGAGACGGTAAAAAATACCGTCTCTCTAGTCTCTCTGGTCTCCTAGTCTCCTAGTCTCACTAGTCTCACTAGTCTCTCTAGTCTCCTAGTTTCCTAGTCTCCTAGTCTCTCTAGTCTCTCTCGTCTCTCTCGTTTTTCCGGTATTCTGTTTATGTTTTATAACATGTTTTTTTTTGTTGTGCGAGTGGAAAAATAGTAGTAACTTTGCAACATTAAATCAAATCTAATACGTGTATGAATAAAATGACCTTCCTGCTGCTTGCTGCGGCATTGTCTGTCGGCATGGGCTTTGCGCAGCATTTGACTGTAACAGGTGTTGTTATGGCGCAGGATGAGCCCGATCCAATCATCGGTGCTAACATTATGGTGAAGGGTACCACAGTTGGTACTATTACTGATTTTGACGGCAACTTCTCTCTTGATGTGGAGAAGGGTGCCGTTCTTCAAATCTCTTTTATGGGTTATAAACCCCAGGAGCTTCAGGTGAGCAATGCCAGTCCGCTGCGTATCACTCTTGTGCCTGATAACGTGCAGCTTCAGGAGGTTGTGGCTATCGGCTATGGTACGATGAAGAAGTCGGACCTGACGGGTGCTGTGACGTCGGTCAGTGCCGACGACCTGCTGAAGGCTCCTGTGTCGGGTCTGGACCAGGCTCTGCAGGGTAGGGCAGCGGGTGTGACGGTCACCAGCGGCTCGGGGCAACCCGGCGAGGCTGCCACCATACGTATCCGAGGCATAGGCTCGGCGATGGGCGGCAACGACCCGCTCTACGTGGTGGACGGAGTGATAACGGGCGACATCAAGTGGCTTTCGCCAACCGACATCAAGTCGATGGAGATTCTCAAGGACGCCTCCGCTACTGCTATCTACGGCTCGCGTGGTGCCAACGGCGTCATACTGATAACCACCAAGTCCGGCGGTGAGGGGAAGATGAACATCTCTATCGATGCCTACTGGGGTTTTCAGAACCGCTGGAAGAAACTCGATGTGCTCAAGAGCAAGGACTTCGCCGAGACCGAACTGCGCATAGGTGCTATGCGTAGCGGAGCGGAGGAGATAGCTTATTATAAGGACAACGGCTTCACACCTTGGCTGAACATGTTCAAACTTGGCAATCCGGATATAACGAAGATTTCCGAGTATTACCCCATCAACTTCAACTACGCCGACCAGGAGACCGACTGGCAGGACGCGGTGTTCAAGCCTAACGCTTTCATGCATAACTACAACCTGTCGTTCGACGGCGGCGGTGAGAAGGGGCATTATGCTCTCTCCGCTTCCTACTTCTCGCAGGAAGGCACGATAGTCGGCAGTAACTACCAGCGCTTCACCTTGCGCTTGAATACCGACTACAAGGTGCGCGACTGGCTGAAGATTGGCGAGCATTTCTCTATCGTCAGTTCCTACGGGCGTAATGCCATGAACAACAACTCGTCAGCCGGTGCCTCGATGATTACCGCTGCGCTTGCTATGGCGCCGTGGGACCCTACTTACTATCCGAAGAACTCGGTGAACAAGTACGGCAAGGACATCTCCGGCTACTACTCCGCCGGCAGCAATTTCCGCAACGTCACCAACCCCTTCCAGATGGCGTTCAACAGCGAGCCCAACAGCCGCACAGAGCGTGCCGTCGGAGACGTGTTCGTGGAGATAACGCCTGTCAAAGGACTCACCATCAAGTCTTCCATTTCGGCGGACTACAGCGTCTCACGCGCACGTACCTTTACTTATCCGAATATCTACACCAGCTATAACGCTTCCGACCTGAACAGTATCTCTGCCAATCTCGGCAGATACTGCACTCTGCTTGAAGAGACGACGGTGACCTACGCTCGCGAGATAGGCAAGCACAACTTCTCCGTCATGGCAGGTCAGACGTGGTCGGAGTACAACGCCTATAGCATAGGCGGTTCCGGTGCAGCTATTCTGAACCCTATTCCCAGCAACTGGTATCTCTCTAAGGCAACTGACAAACAGACGTTTGCCTCCGACGGCGTCAGCCGCGTCAGACGGCTCTCTTTCCTCGGACGTGTGTTCTATAACTACGACAGCCGGTATATGATTACCGCCAACTTCCGCGCCGACGCTTCCTCCAAGTTCACCAAGAACCCGTGGGGATTCTTCCCGTCGGTGGCTGTGGCATGGCGCTTGTCGGAGGAGCCGTTCATGCGCGACATGGAGCTCTCGTGGCTTGACAACATCAAGCTGCGTGCCGGCTTCGGTCAGGTAGGTAACGACGGCGTGCCATCCAACGCCTTCCAGCTGACGATGTTCTCGGCTGAGAACGTGTTTGTGAGCTATCCTTTCGGCGTTGACCAGTACAGCGGCATATCCACCAACGGCGCGGCGGTGCTGACCTTGGTGGACGATGCCGGCAAGTGGGAGACCAACCAGCAATGGGACGCCGGTATCGACTTCGCATTCTGGAACGGTATGCTCAGCGGCTCGATTGACTATTTCCGCCGCGACACCAAGGACGCCCTCCTCTACGTCAACGCACCTGCGCAAGTGGGCAACATGTATTCGCTGGTGAAGAACGTGGGCAACATCCGCAACGAGGGTGTGGAACTGACGCTTAACCACGACAATAAAGTAGGTAAGGTGCATTATAACATTGGCGGCAACATCTCTTTCCTCCACAACGAACTGACCAAGATCAACGGTGGTTCGCCTCTGTGGGGCGACCGCACCAAGACCGACGAGGGCATGGCGCTCAACTCGTTCTGGGGGTACAACTACGAGGGTATCTATCAGTCTGACGAGGAGGCGCTGACGCAACTCTATCAGTATGACGCCGGCACGATAGGTGTGCATGCCGGAGACGCTAAATACACCGATGTGGACGGCAACGGCAAGCTCGACGAGGACGACAAGATGGTCATCGGCAACCCCTTCCCGAAGTTTACCTACGGCATCAACCTCGGCGCGGAATTTTATGGAGTGGACATTCAGCTGTTCTTCCAAGGCGTGGCGGGAAACAAGATTTACAATGTTCAGCGCCAGTTCCTCGAGGGCGACGGCTCTTCCTACGCGCTTGCTTCGTACATGAAAGATGAGGCATGGGTGGGCTACACCGATGTGGTGAAGACGGCGCTGGTCAACAAAGGCGTCAACGCTTTCGACCTCGAGAACCGCAACGGCACTGTGCCTAACCCGCTCGGCTCACCTACCAACACCGAGAACTCAACACGTTTCATCGAGAACGGCAGCTATCTGAGACTGAAGAACGTGCAGATAGGATATACACTGCCGAAGAAATATACCGAGAAGTTCCGCTGCTCGCGACTCCGCTTCTATGCTACGGCAAGCAACCTTTTCACTATTACGCGCTACTCGGGTTTCGACCCCGAGGTGGGAAGCGGTGTTGACTATGGTAACTATCCGCAGAGCCGCACGTTTACCTTCGGACTGAATGCTAATTTCTAAGACCGTTTCACTGAAAGAACAAGGACTTATATGGAAATGAATATATTGAATAGAAATCGTTGCCCGTTAGGGCTTAGAAAAGCCGTTTGTGCATTGTCCGTCGTTGCTCTGTCGCTCGGCATGACCGGCTGCAAAGATTATCTCACGGAGATTGAACCCGGTACGACGTTGTTGGAGGACTTCTATACCTCCACAGCCGCTGCCGTGCAGAACGTCACCGGCTGCTATACGCCGCTGATGTGGGAGTACAACAACACTTATTTCTCGGAGTGGTTTATAGGCGATATTGTCAGTGACGACGCCCTGAAAGGCGGCGGCAACGAGACCGACATGGCAGATGCCTACGACATGGAGAACTGGCGCACCACGGCGCAGAACACGCTTGTGCTTGACTTCTACCGCGCACAATATCAAGGTATAGGGCGCTGCAACCTTGCGCTCAAGTATATCGGCAGCACCGAGGTGGGGATAGACGACGAGTTTACGGCGGAGATGAAGAACCGCCTGCTGGGCGAGGTGCATTTCTTGCGTGCTTATTACTATTTCCGCCTTGTGCGTGTGTTTGCCGGTGTGCCTATGCCGCTTGATGTGCTGATGTCGTCAGAGGAGTGGGGAATGCCGCGTGCCTCTGTAGATGAGGTGTTTACGCAGATCCTCTCTGACCTCACCTTTGCTGAAGCTAACCTCTGTGAGAAAAGCGCCTACAGCGAGGCGGACAACGGCCGAGCTACCAAGGGTGCAGCGCAGGCTATGCTGATGAAGGTGAACCTTTATATGGCGTCCACCTATTGGCAGAAGTACGGCATTACCAAGTCGCCTGCCGACTGCTTCGCTGACGCCAAGACATGGGGAAAGAAGATTATCGACGGCGGCGAGTACAGCCTGTGTGCCGACTACGAGGACAACTTCACCATCGCCGGCGAGAACGGTGTGGAGTCGGTGTTCGAGATTCAGTACGCCGAGGTGAATTGGGGCGACTACGGTGAGGGCTACGGCTACACTGCCGGCTCGTTCACGCAGATACTCACTCGTTCACGCAACTCGGAGATTGGCGGCGGCTGGGGCTTCAACCACCCCACGCAGGACCTTTATAACGAGTTCGAAGCAGGTGACCCGAGACGTGACGTCGCTATCCTCGTGCCAAGCACCGACATCGTAGCCAGCTATCAGGCGCAGTCGGACGAGACGTATATGGAAAACAACATGCTTAACAACAAGTACGGCATGTATCGTGACCCCTCTGATATAGGCGGAGGTTACGGCAAGTGGAGCCTTCACGCCTCGCGCGGACCGCTCAATAACAAACAGATACGCTACGCCGACGTACTGCTTATGTATGCCGAGGCCTGTCTTGCTACGGGCGACAACGCCACTGCGCTGGAGTATATTAACAAGGTGCGTGAGCGCGTCGGACTTGCCGACCTTGCCGCTGCCGATGATGCTGCACTGCGCCACGAGAGACGCTGCGAACTGGCTATGGAGGGACACCGTTGGTTCGACCTCGTGCGCTGGGAAGGAGTGGACGGCAAAGGACTGAAGGCACACATGGATGCATACAAGCTCAGGGAGACGGAAAGGGCACAATCGCACATTCAGACATTCGTCGCCGGCAAACATGAGATTTTTCCAATACCACAAGAGGAAATACAGCTCAATCCAACCAAGGTGGACCAGACCCCGGGCTATTAATATTGCTTTCAAACAACGTTCAAATATCATTCGAATATTGTTTAAGCGACATTCAAATATTGTCTGAACGGCATTTGAACGCGTTTTGAACAACTCAAGAGTCTAACACGTACACTCGTTATAAAACTTTATAAACCATGAAACGAAAAGTCTTATTTTTGCCGCTGCTTATGATGGCAGTGACACTCATGGCGGCAGAGAGTATCAAGGTTGTTTCCTTGAACGGCTCCGACCGGACGATTTCCTTGCAACGTATAGGAACCATTACGTTCAGCGATGACGTTATGTATCTCTATGACACAGAAGGAAACCTTCTGGGCAATACGCCTGTCTCCCAAGTCGGACAAATAGTGTTTACCGACGAGCCGGACAACACTGCCGTGGACAATGTTGCTCGTCCGTCGGTCAGCGTCTATCCCAATCCTGCGTATGACAGGTTAGAGATAAGTGGTTTGGAAGGGCAAACGGCGGTTCGGATATACAACCTGCAAGGGCAGTTGCTCAGACAGGCTGTTGTGGCTGAGGACAAGGCAACGCTCGATGTGAGCGCTCTAAGCGCAGGGCACTACCTGCTGCAGATAGGAGCAGAAGTGATGAAAATCATCAAAGAATAGCTAATTGTTAAAGAATAAATACACTACTACTATGAAAAAGATTTGTTCCATTCTTGTTGTCACATTTTTGGCAATAAGTGTCAGTGCGCAGATGCGCGTATGGCAGAACGGCGAGTATCAGATGTATCCTCTCTCACAGGTTGACAGCATCACCTTTGCCGGTCCTGAAGCATATACCGTTACCCTCACCGCTCCCGACTGTGGCGGCTACAAGCCTGCCGTCAAGGGCGACTTCAACGGTTGGGCAGCGGCTGAACCGATGACGAAAAACGCCGACGGGACATACTCATATACGTTTAATGATATAGAGGGGCACTATTTCCGTTTTTGTGCGCAGAACGACACTGCCGGCACCAACCCTTTGGAGGTGTATGACTCGCACTCCGGTTCGTGGCAGGAGAACCCCGCTATCATGCTCACCTCGGCGCAGAAGAACATCACTGTTGACTACACCTACGGGCGCTATGCTCTCTGTCCGGAAGAAGTGGTGTCTCCTGTCAAAGGTTCGCAGGTGTGGCCTGTCATTCTGGACGGTGTGACTGCTGCCACATGTGCACATAAGATTGTCAGTGACTTCCGCGTGGACGATACCGTCAACTTCCTTTATATCTGGGAAGGTACCTACACGGGCGGCGGTGGCGGCGGCAACAACAGCTACGGTCAGGAAGGCTACCTCTCTCTTCTGGTCGGCGGCAAAGGCTGGTCGGGATTAGGCTATTGCCTTACCGATAAAGGCAACGTTTGGCAAGACGCAGAGGCGCTCAGGGCCGCTATCGTGGCGGAGCCCGACAAGTATTTCCTGCATATAGCTATCAAGTCAACCGATGCCAATAACCACTGCTTCTATTTCCTTGGCTCGCAGGATACTAAGTTCACGCTCGGTTCGGCAGTGTTCGACGGCGGACCTGTCTATTCCGACTTCGAGCGCGACGGCGAGTGGCACGAGTTCGACATCCCGCTTGCACCATACGCTGCAGCACTGGCAAGCACCACATGTACCGCAGGGGTGAACGTGTTTGTGGCTCTGTCCGGCGGTACGCAGGGAGCACAACTTAATCTGGATGCCTTGTATTTCTACAAGCAATAAACAGCAGCGGAAAAAAGAAAAACACTAATCAACATAATTTATTAACCTAACAAATTTTTTCAATTATGAAGACAAACATTCTCGCAATTGCTTTGGCAGCAGTTGCTCTCGTAGGCTTCAGTGCTTGCGACAAGAAAGACAAAGAACCCTCATCAGATGGTGTTTTGGCTCTTGACCAGAACTCCGTCAATCTCAAGGTAGGTGAGACAGCCACGCTGACTGCCACTGTGGAGGCAGAGTGGAACAGCAGTGCCCCTGCCATAGCAGAGGTGAAGGGTAATGGCAAGACTGCTGAGGTTAAAGCCCTGGCTGAAGGCTCGGCTGTGGTCACCGCTTCGACCAAAGACGGTCAGACCAAGACCTGCGTTGTGCTGGTTACTAAAGAAGGCGGCAACGAAGGCGGCGGTAAGGCAGGCGTCGTTAAGGGTTCGCAGTTCTGGCCTATCATCATGGACGGCATCACTCTCGAGGCTAACAAGAGTAAGATGGTGGCTTCGTTCCAGCCGGACGATACGGAGAAGTTCTTCTACATCTGGGAAGGCGGCGTCGTTTACAAGGGCGTTGACGCTGTCGGCTTGAACGTAGCCGGCAACACCGAGGGCTTCACAGCGCTTGAGGTGACCAACTTAGGCTGGGCAGGCGCAGGCTTCTGCCTCACCGAGAACGGCACTACATGGCAGGCTGCAGCGGCGCTTAACGCTGACATCGTCGCTAACCCCGACGACTACTTCCTGCATATTGCCATCAAGTCAACCGACAACTACTCACACTGCTTCTACATCATGGGCTCAGAGGCTACCAAGTTCGTGCTCGGCAGCAAATCAGTGTACGACGGTCCGGTCTACTCCGACTTCACTCGCGATGGCTCATGGGCTGAGTTCGACATCCCGATGTCAAGCTATGCTGCCGCTCTCTCTACCGCAAAGGTGGAGGCAGGCGTGAACGTGTTTGTGGTTCTGTCTGAAGGCGTGGAGGGCGCTAAACTCAATCTTGATGCCGTTTATTTCTACAAGAAGTAATGTCGGGTAAACTGCTTACCCTTAGGTATCACATCGGTTGCAAGGGGCTGATTACCCCTTGCAATCTCTAAATATAAGACCGCTTACAAGGAGCGTGTAACGCTTGAGTTCTGCCGGATTTTCATTAATCATATTTTCTGTTATGCGTAAACTTTTTTTCCTACTTGCCGTTTTCGGTTCGTTCCTTCTTGTGGCGTGCAACCGTGAGACACCCTCAGATGCGGGTGGCACGTTGTCGCTTAATCCCGTTACTCTGCAACTCAAGGTGGGCGAAATAGCCACAGTGGAGCCTGTCGGCATCACTACCAATATAGAGTGGAGTTCGTCCAACGACTCTGTTGCCACTGTCTATTATGGTGTTGTCACCGCAAAGGCTATTGGTGCTGCGGAAATCATTGCCCGTTCGGGCAAAGCGGCTGCCGTGTGTCCTGTCTTTGTGACCGGCACCGACGGAGCCTCGCTGCGTATATCGCCGCCGATAGTTACGCTCCACCCGGGCGAGAACTACGACTTCGCATACGGCAACACTTATAATTTAGAACTCACATGGTCCAGCTCTGACACCGAGGTCGCCACCGTTTCGCAGACGGGTAGGGTGACGGCGTTAAAGCCCGGAAACACCACTATCACTCTCTCTACGCCTTTGGAGAGCGTCAGTGCTATTGTCGCCGTCGAGCACAGCTGGGGAGAGTACGCATTGGTATGGAGCGACGAGTTCGACGCCAATGCTTTAGACGAGAACGTCTGGGGATATAACACCGGCGGCGGAGGATGGGGAAACAGAGAACTGCAGAACTACACCACGAGAGAGGAAAACATACGTGTCAGAAACGGAATGTTAGAGATAGAAGCACGGAAAGAGCAGTACGGCGGCAATGACTATACCTCTGCACGCATATTGTCGAAGAACAAAAAGACCTTCAAGTACGGCAAGATTGCCGCCCGTATCAAGTTTCCCGGCGGCAAGGGCACATGGCCTGCGTTCTGGATGATGGGCAACAGTGGCGGATGGCCTGCTTGCGGAGAGATAGATATAATGGAGCATGTGGGCAGTGTGCCTAACAGGGCTTCTTTCGCGCTGCATACGCCCGATAAGAACGGCACTAAGGGGAACAACTGGTCGAAGACAGTCTTCTTCGACTACTCTCTTGCCGATGACTTCCACGTCTATGCCGTAGAGTGGGCAGAGGAAGAGCAGGGAGGAAAGGACGTCATTCGTTTCTTCGTGGACGATGTGATGTACGCCGAGCAGTGGGAAACGAAGATAGATGACCCTAAATCATGGCCTTTCAACAGAGAACACTTCATCATCTTCAACCTCGCTATCGGCGGCAATATGGGCGGCTCGGTGGACGACAGTATATTCAATACCGAGCGCATCATGTACGTCGATTGGGTGCGTGTTTGGCAAAGACAAGAGAAGTAAACTGAGGTGAAGTGAAGTACCAAGTACCAAGTACCAAGTGACAAGGGTAGAGACGGTATTATTTTACCGTCTCTCAAAGTAACAAATGGCAAATTTATCAATCTTCTATAATACAATGAGAAAAACATTTCTTGCGGCAGTGCTTTGTGCGGCTGTTCTGACCACCGGCTGCCAAAGCGAACATGAGCCTTCGGTTGACCCGCAGGTGGTGTCGGCAATGCCCAAGTCGCCTAAGCGCGGTGTCGCTTTCAACTTCTCCAATATCGCCGACCTGCCGTTGCTCTCGCCGTATATATCCTGGGACTACAACTGGGGCAATGTCACCTCTGATGCGTCTGCATTGTGGTTTGATGCTAACGAGATGGACTTCTGCCCTATGTGCTGGAACGGCAACTACAGCGCGGATGGTATTCGCGCCTTCGTGGCTGCGCACCCTAATACCAAGTACCTGCTCGCCTTCAATGAGCCCAACCTCAAGGACCAGGCCAACATGGTCCCTTCCAAAGCTGCGGAGCTGTGGGCGCCTGTGGTGGCGCTGGCGAAGGAACTGAACCTCAAACTCGTATCGCCGGCTATGAACTACGGTACGGTAGCCGGATACAGCGACCCTATACGATGGTTGGACGAGTTCTTCGCGCAACCCGGCGTTGATATCAATGATATATACGCAATCTCCATCCATTGCTATATGGCTTCGGCTTCGGCGCTGCAGGGATATGTGGAGATGTTCGAGAAGTACGGCAAGCCTATCTGGCTCACCGAGTTCTGCGCGTGGGACCCGGTGCCCGGCAGCGTGGAGACGCAGATGAACTATATGTGCACGGTGCTCAACTACTTAGAGACGCACAGCTCTGTGGAGCGCTATGCGTGGTTCATACCACGCACAAGCGGCAAGGTCGATTCGGCACCGTTCATGCAGCTGCTTACACACGACATCCAGCCGCAACTGACCGACCTCGGCAAGATGTACTGCCTCTTCTCACCTATGGACAAGAACGTCTGGCTGCGGGCAGACAGGGCAATCCATGCGGGCGAGTATGTGGCGGTGCTGAATAACGCCATGCCACTCAGACCCTCAACCGATGCCGTTGCTGTAGAGCAGGCAGGCAGAGACGGGCTGATGATTACTAACCTCGTGGCAGGACAAGAACTCACCTATCAAATAGGACTTATGACTGATGCTAAACAGATAGAGGTGCGCTACTGCGGTTTCTCCAACTGTATATGTGAGGTGATGGTGGACGGCGTCTCCGAAGGGTTTATCGATATGCCGCGCAACGGCAGCAGTACCGACTGGATATCTGCTCAACTGCCGGTCAAGATACAGAAAGGCAAACACTCTCTGACGTTACGACTCGTCTCAGGCAGCTGTTTCTTCAGTGCCTTCTCGCTTAACCGCTGACGCAAAATGATGTATTGATACGCTGACGCAAAATGATGTGTTGAAACGCTGACGTGTTCCAACCTTGTTTCGCCAACGGGTAGAGACATGGGGCCCCCGCGAACAGCGTACGTGGGGTGTCAGACGGTATTTTTTTACCGTCTCTCAACAAAGATAGATGCTTGAAAAGAGCGTCTCTACCGGAGTTGGTGCACAACGCGCCGCTCAATCGTCTCTCAAAATCAGATAAATTTTTTAACAATGAAGAAATATCAATTCATCTCGTTTATTGCTCTAAGCCTTCTGTTTCTCTCTTCCTGTCAGCAGCGTTCCAAGTGGACTCTTGTGTGGGAGGACGACTTCAACGCCCCTGACCTCAACACCGAGTGGTGGAACGTTGAGGATAACGCTCGCGGTGGCGGCAATGCTGAACTGCAGTACTACTCTCCGCAAAATGTCTCCATTGAGCGTCACCCCGTGTCCGGCGAGTCGTGCCTTGTGCTGCAGGCGCAGCGTGAGGATTATGCATACACGGCGTCTAACGGTGAGACAGGTTTCCGCCCTTGCACCTCGGCAAGGCTGAACACGCAGGACAAGGTGACGGTGTGCTATGGCAAGATTGAGGCACGCATCGCTTTTCCGCACACTGCCAATGGGCTGTGGCCGGCTTTCTGGATGCTCGGCAACAACCTCGCTACCGACCTCGGCGACAATGATGATGTGGACAGGCGGCTTGACGAACTGGAGAAACAGGGCAGGGTGGTGTGGCCCAAGTGCGGAGAGATAGATATCTGCGAGATGGGGCATCACAAAGGTATAGAGGCCGGTACACAAGACCGCTATTTCAACGGGGCCGCACACTGGGGAGAGGCGTTCAACAACGGAGCCTATCCCAACTGTGCAGGAAACAAGACGGCGGACTATCCCCTGCAGGGCGACTTCCATCTCTTCACCGTCGTCTGGACGGAAGACTCGCTTGCTATGTATCTGGACTTGGACAAAGAGCAAGAGACGAAAGACGATAGTCTGTTCCCCGACGCTGAGCCGTATTTCCAACTCTCGCTGCGCGGAAAAGACGTTAATCAACCGGGACATTACTTCAATCACCCCTTCTATCTTGTTCTCAACCTCTCTGTCGGCGGCTTCTTCCCTGCTATGCCCGCGCAGGAGAAATATCCGCTCACCATCACGCCCGACGACCCTGCCTTCCTGCGTGTCACCGCTCTACCAGCCGACGGCACACCCGTGAAGATGTACGTGGACTACATCAGAGTGTATAAATAGAATAGTATACTTATATCATGAATTACGGCAATGTCGTTAGGTATGCACTGCCGCCAAATTACAATGGCGAACGTGACGATGATTTGAATGTTTATGTTGTCAAGAGTCCAATGTCTCTATTTCTGCACAATTTAAGGGATATAAATTTTCATATGATAGACTTGGCAAATATATGAGATGACATTGAAAATCATGGATGCAGAATTTATAAAATATTTAATTTATAGAACATCAAAGATGTTAATTAAATTTTTCTTGTTCTTGATTGTATTTCTGGTGGTCATTTTGACAATAAGAATAGTATTACTATTGACACCACGTTTTTATATTGTTAATGGTTTTAAGTTTACGACGACAGATACTAAGATAATTTTGGGGAAATGGACTCCTTTTATAACATCACAAACTACAGATTATTTGGAGATAGATTACACAGAGGCACTCACAATATATTTTATTGATGATGTTAATTTTGCGATACAAGTTTGTAACAAAGACTCTTCCATTATAAAGAATCAAGAAAAATATCATTGTGTGGATTTTCTCCAAGGTTATTATGGCTCATTTGATTATAAATATCCTATAGAAAAATGTAAGTTCAAAATAGAGTTCACACAAGCGGCAGGACATTTTTGGCCATTCATGTATTATAAGAAAAAAAATGGCAGAATAAAATACATATATAATTATCCGACTTTTTATTGGAGAGTGGGAGAGTATGCAAAATAATTGCTATATATCAATAGTTCGTTAATCTCACTGGACATTAAATTATCGTGGATATATCCCAACATATGACTATCAACCGAATATGAGTCCATTCGCAGGAAATTTAAAAGGTACCATGTATAAAGATGGTATTTTTATACATTCAACACTAAAATCGAACAATCGTGTAGGCGCAACTACTTCAACAGGATGTTTACTGTTAGATTGGAATAGTATGAGAATCTTTAATTCAAAAATGAACGGAGTCTCTAATTTTTCTGTAATAGTAAGAAGACGGTAATATGAGATTTTTAAAAACACATATATGTATAATCGCCATATTTTTTTGTGCACTCAATAATTCAGTTGCAGATAATAAACATGGATTATCTATTACTTATGAGGATTATTTATTGTTACGAGATAAGTATGCGGAGGTTATTGTCTATAATCATTTCAATGATTTTTTATTAAATTATATCGGAGAAGTTGGTGAAGAGAATACAGAATTAAATGCTTTTTTTGTAAAAAGACAAGATGGAATGTTTCACTTGCTTATTGAACAGTTTGCTGATAATCAGAAATGTTACGTAAATATTTATAATGAAATAATTTCTGATACGACACGCATTTTTGTTTACCCAAAATCATATCCATTGGAGGTTTTGTTATATACTAAACCTGATTTGAAATCTAATTTTGAAGAGTTTTATATTGAGAATATAAATTTATTTATGGTTACAGATGTATATAATACATGGCTATATGTTAATTTTATTTATAAAGGTTCAAGATATCAAGGTTGGCTTCCTAATACAGAATATTGTTCTGCAATTTACACAACATGTAGCTGATTTAATATTTTAAACAGTTTGTTATTATACTTTAGTGCTTAGGTAGAAGCCCACATTAAGTACGAATACATAATCAAAAAACAGAGTCTTTTTAACTGCATTAAACTTAGAATTAGATGAGAACCCGATACTCAAAAGTATAGAAGACAACATCCCTGAGGAAGAAGAGTTGTATTTTTACCATCCCGACCACCTCGACAGTGCGAGTTGGATAACAGACCATAATGGAAAACCGGTACAATACCTGCACTATGCACCGTATGGCGAGATAACGCTCGACCTGCATCCGTTCGGCTATCAGGAAAGGTTTAAGTTCGACACCGGTGGTGTTGCCAAACTCCGCGGCATGGAGTTGCAAATGCGAGCATTCACTCCATTTGCTGTCGTTTTCACCGGCAAAGAACTTGATAAAGAGACAGGGTACTACTTCTTCGGAGCAAGAAACTTAGAGTCGTATTACATAACCGGTTTTACCTCCGTTGACCCGCTCGCGGATAAATATATCAGCACACAACCATATCTGTATTGTAACGGAGACCCGATTGGATATATTGACCCGGATGGAAATTTTTATGGGGGGCTGGAGCAGCAGCGTTAGGAATACCTTATATTGCAGTAAAAATTGGCTCTAACTTTAACAATTTTCTTAATGATTCAGAATCAAAATTGCATCTTGATTCTTCTGACGATCAATTTTCGATTAGATTAGGATATCAATGGAAGAAAAAAAAGAATTAGCGTTCAGATATATTGTATATATATACGTACTTTTTACTTTATTATTATGCACATCTTGTAAAAAGTGTTTACCAGACGATGATATGACAGGTTTGGCAGAAACCTATATAATAGAGTTTCATAATCTTAACCTAAGTAAAATCCAACATCGTGAACAATATAACTATTATATTTGTGAATTTAATGATTCTTCTTCATTTATCGTTAGTTCAGATTGTAAACTAATTAGAAATGTCAGGAATAATATGGAGGTTGTCTCAACTAATGCAAGTGAAGATACAACTTTACCAAATAGTCTAAAAAAATTAATTACAATAGTAAATAGCATGTATAATGAAGGAATAAAATATATTAATGTTCAGGGAACAAATATTAGAATGGTAAAGTTTAATGGTTGTTACTTTACAAATGTTAATAAATAGTGCAAATCACTACTGTCCACTAAAAAATAAACAAAAACCAACAAAACCCTTTGAGAGCATTAGAAGCGATGCTTCTTATACAAATTGCTACTAAAAACTCCTCGTAAGCAAGTTTCCGGATAGTTTTTACTACCAATTTGTCAACTCTTACGAGCGAAAAGCGCTCAAAGACATAAACATATAAAACATTGTTGAATCAAATCCGTTTACTCAAAATATCAATATAATTAACTAAATATCAGTTGATTATAAAACTAATATGATATTTTAAGTGGACACTAATGATGCAGAATAATTATTTGGTCAAGTGGGGGCTCTCGTAAAAGTATGTGTTTAATAGATTTAGGAAGTTGTGTCAACATATAATATAAGTAGTATAGCTAACGGAGGTTAACGGTTCTACGGAGATTGTGACCGATACCGGACTTCATGGATTTTATATAAGAGTATTTCGATGAATAGATTGTATATAATATTATTTTATCTGCTTATTATTGTCTTTTGTGGGGTGGGTAACGATGCTATATTACCTATTCCACCAAGACCAGCTGAGATTTTTAAAACAAAAGTCATTCTAAATCCGGATTTTACTGGCAAAAAAGCAATATATGACATAGTTAACTCGAATGTTATAGATAGCCTTCAACACGATACATTATATGAGAACTGCATTATATTTCAAGTGGATTCGTGTGTAGCAAATAAACTATATGTGAAGCCATATTGGAGTTTTACTGGAGAATATCTCAATATAATTGGTTGGATTGAAATAGATGAACATATTGTAACATATCTTAATATATACGACGAAAGAGGCATCCCAATATATGAATATCCCTCTTTTTCCTCGCCGTTTTTTCTGACAAGAACTAATAATATGGAAGTTAATGTTTTAAATTGTAATAATATCGGATGGATATATACTTCATTTACTGACGACTTTGGTAACAAAATAAGTGGTTGGATTTCTCCCATATATCAATGTCCAAATGTATATACCACTTGTAATTAACATGCCTCATTGTTATTTACGTATATCACCGTTACACCTAAAGGTTACACCAAGCATTATTTTGCAGGCACACAGCATATTGCGATGGCTATGGGAGGCGGAGAATTCTGCAAAATGATTACCCCGACGGATAACCTAACCAATACGGAACAACTCAGAAAACACGAGATCCTGAAATATCTGTCATCCTACCTAAGCGACCAAACAGAAGACCACACTAATAACGAAGACATCGCTCATCATCTACTGCCTAAGCTGCAATACAGCGACGCCCGACAAACGCTCCACGACATATTATATAAGATTTATCTTAGAACAAGTCTGTGCACTACTCTAAATGAATTATGCGACAAGCAATGGGACGATGATGTGTTCTTTTTTTAGAGGTGCCTAAAGTGTAAAGTAATAACTATTTGAAATATGAAACTATCAGTAAAAGAGAAATTAGGCTACAGCCTTGGTGACACGGCGTCGCACTTCGTGTGGGACATGGTGAATTTTTGGCTCATCTTCTACTACACTGATATCTTAGGTATCAGCATAGCGTGGGCGGCACAGATTGCTATTATCGGAACGGTGATGGATGCCGTGATGGACCCGGTGGTTGGTATATGGGCGGACCGCACCAACACCCGTTGGGGCAAGTTCCGGCCGTTTCTATTGTTCGGCTCTGTGCCCTTTGCCATTTGTGCCTTCCTCGCTTTCTTCGGACCCGAGCTGAGTGGCAACGCTATGGTGGCATACGTCCTTCCCACTTTCATCCTGCTCAGGGTTATCTATGCCATTGTCAATATCCCGTACTCGTCGCTCGGCGCCGTCATGACCGACGACTCGATAGAACGTGCAGGACTCAACTCTTACCGTTTTGTGGCTGCCAACATAGGTCAGTTGCTCGTGTCCGGTTTGGCTTTGTACGCAGTGTATTACATCGGTTCAGGACTCGTTGGCGGTGTTGATTATAGTGTGATGGTGGATGATGCCGCGCGAAAAGAGTTTATGGAATCGTCGCCCGAACAGAAGACGATGGTTCTGGATGCTTATCGTTACGGTTTCCGTTATTTAGTGGGCATAATGGGCTTGATAAGCGTAGTGCTGTTCATGATAACCTTCCGCACTACACGTGAGCGCGTGCAGCCGCCGAAGAGGCAAGACAGCAACCTGCTGCACGATTCGAAGTATCTCTTCAAGAACAGACCGTGGGTGGTGCTCACTATCGTCGGAATAGTGTCGTTCATCATGTTCGCTATTCAGAATATCTCTGCCACATATTACTTCAAGTACTACCTTGATGCCGAGTCGAAGGCGCAATTGTTCAATATACTCGGCACTCTTGCGCTTATAGTGGCTATTCCGCTGACCAAACCATTGGTAAAGCGCTTCGGCGGGAAGAACTTGTATATCATCTGCTCGCTTCTCTCCGGTCTGTTCTTCTCCTTGTTGTTCTTTGCCGGGAGGAACATGGTGCTAATCAACGTGTTCAACTGCCTTGGTAAGATCTCCTACGCTCCGGCTATCTCTTTGTTGTGGACGATGCTTGCCGATGCAGCTGATTATGGTGAGTGGCGGTTTCGCAGGCGAACAACCGGCTTGTGTTTGTCAGCTGCAGTCTTCGCACAAAAGATAGGCTGGTCGATTGGTGCGGCAATACTAAGTGCGCTGATGACAGGAGTGGGCTTCGACCCGGAGGCTATGTCGATAACGCAGATACAAAACTCGCCGGAGATAATCAGCACTATACATTACCTTTTCGGACTGGTGCCGGGAGTGCTGTATGCTTCATGTGCTATTTTCCTTGCATTCTATAACCTTGATAACAAAACAATGTCGCAAATGAAAGCCGAACTGGAGGCACAAAGAAGCGATGATAATTGATAAATGTATGTTATATTCAGGAAATAATCCCATCAAAAACGAAGTCAAACAGGCTTCCGGGCAGTTTATTGAGCTTCAGGGTGAACGTTTCTACGAGATACGTCACTATGATGCTATGCTGCCGTTTTTCATCTCTCTTGCCAGCGATACTGACCTATGGATGTACCTCTCTTCCACGGGCGGCCTGACAGCCGGCAGACAGTCGCCTGAGCAGGCGTTGTTCCCGTATTACACCGATGACAAGATAACAGAGCAGTATGAGCAGACAGGACCGAAGACTATTCTTCGGGTAACGGATGCGGGAAAGACATTCCTTTGGGAGCCGTTCTCCGACAGGCAAGCCGGGGTGTACGAAACTGTAAGGAAGATATCCAAATCCACCGTTGGTAACAAGATTATCTTCTGCGAGGAGAACCTCAGTTTAGGTCTTCGGTTCTCCTATATATGGGCGCCGGCAGAGGTTCACGGCTGGGTTAGACGCGCAACACTGGAGAACATGAGCGACCACGCATTGCAGGTTGAGCTGTTGGACGGCTTGCAGAACGTTCTGCCGGCAGGAGTGGAGCGTAAGACGCAGAACGAGTTCTCCACTCTGGTGGACGGCTACAAGAAGACGGAGCTGCTCTTGGTGGACAACGCAGAGCATAGGGCAGCAGTAGGACTTGTTCTTTTCCGTATGGAGGCCATTTTGGTTGACCGGGCCGAGCCGAGCGAATCACTACGCTGCAACACCGTCTATACGCTCGGACTGCCGGGGGCGGACTATTTGCTCAGCAGCCGTCAGCTTGACATTTTCCGCAGAGGACAGTCAGTAACGCCGGAAAACGAAGCCAAAGGTGTGCGAGGAGCAGTGTTCGCACATACCACAATGCAGCTTTCGGCAGATAGTGCCCGCACTTGGTACTTCGTGGCTGATGTGCAGCAGGATGTAGTGAAGGTGCACGACCTGCTCCGTTTTGCGGCACAGGCGAATGCAACTTCGTTGATAGAGGATGCTATACGGCAAAGCACGGAAACGCTGCGCCAGATAGTGGCACAGAACGACGGTGTACAGCAAACGGCGGATGAGTATAATGATGCTCGCCATTTTGCCAATACGCTCTTCAATACCATGCGAGGAGGCTATTACTTGGATGATTACAACATCGGCGGTGAGGCGTTCATGACTCATGTCAGGACGTTCAATATCGCTGTTTTCCGGCGGCATGAGGCTTTTCTACGTGCTCTGCCGGCCTCGCTCAACCGTGCCGACCTCAAGCAGCGTATTGCCGGGCTGAACGACCCGCAGCTTATGCGTCTTTTCATGGAGTACCTGCCTATCACTTTCGGCAGAAGACACGGCGACCCTTCCCGGCCGTGGAACCTCTTTAATATACGTGTGCGTGACGACAAGGGCAAACCTATCGTTTCCTATCAGGGCAACTGGAGGGATATATTCCAAAATTGGGAGGCACTGTCGTTTTCTTATCCGGGCTTTATCAACGGCATCATTGCCAAGTTCCTTAATGCCACTACGCCCGACGGCTATAACCCTTATAAGGTAACCTCTGAAGGCATCGATTGGGAAGTCATAGAGCCGGAAAACCCGTGGTCGAACATCGGCTATTGGGGCGACCATCAGATTATCTACCTGACCAAACTGCTGGAGCTTAGTTACCATCACGACCCGAAGGCTCTGCGCGAGATGCTTAATAAGAGAATATTTGCCTACGCAAATGTGCCGTATCGTTTTAAATCGTATAAGGAGATTGTTGCCGACCCTAAGAACACCATTCGCTTTGACGACAACTTGCATAAGCAAATCTTCGCGCTTATCCCCGACTATGGTCAGGACGCGAGACTCGTGCTTGATGAGAATGGTGAGGTGAGACTTACAACAATGGCTGACAAACTGCTTATCACACTGCTTGCCAAGTTCTCCAATTTCATACCCGAAGCAGGTATCTGGATGAACAGCCTTCGACCTGAGTGGAACGATGCCAACAACGCGTTGGTGGGCTTTGGCGCTTCGATGGTAACGCTTTGTTATATGCTCAGATATGTGGCGTTCCTGCAGAAGGTGGCAGAAACAGACGGGCAGAACATCATTGTGGCTCAGGAGACAGCAGACTTTTTCTATGAGATAAGCGATATCATACGCCGCTTGTTTTACAAGAAATACGAGTGGAAAATCAGCGACCATGCCCGCCTTGAAATAACCGACGCCTTCGGACAGGCAGGAGAACGGTATCGCGAGAAGGTGTATAACGGTCTGTCAGGCAAGCAGGTGGAGCTGCCGAACAAAGACCTGTTAGACGGTCTTTTCCAAATGGGCGAGATGATGTGTCTCTCCATCGCTGCCAACCGGCGTGAGGACGGGCTTTATCACTCGTATAACACTGTTCATTTTACCAAGGCCGGCATCAGTGTTCAGCATCTGTATGAGATGCTTGAGGGTCAGGTGGCGGTTATCAGTTCGGGAATCCTCGGTGCGGAAGAGACGGCTGACCTCTTAGACGCAATGCACCGCTCTGCTTTGTACCGTGAGGACCAGCGCAGCTATATGCTTTATCCTGCGCGACGGCGCAAGACATTCCTCGAATTGAACAACATCCCCGAAGAAGCCAAGGCGCTTCCGGTAGTGAAAAAATACTTGGGTACAATACTGAAGCAGGACGCAGATGGCGGTATTCACTTCGATGCTTCCTACCGCAATGCCGACCGTCTGCCCGACGAGCTGAAGGACCTGTATGAACAGGTGTTTAACCATCGTGCCTTCACCGGACGTTCCGGCACGTTCTATAAGTACGAGGGCTTGGGCTGCATCTACTGGCACATGGTCAGCAAACTGCTGCTCGCCGTGGGAGAGATGATACTAAGCGACAAGCCTGCCGGCAAGCCGGAAGATAGGGAACGTCTGAAGAAGCACTATAATGCCATACGTGAGGGCTTAGGCTCGCACAAGCAACCGGCGGAGTACGGCGCGTTCCCATTCGACGCTTATTCACACACGCCGACAATGGCAGGCGTGCAGCAGCCGGGTATGACAGGACAGGTGAAGGAAGATATTATCAACCGTTTCTTCGAGCTTGGCGTGAAGGTTAGTGACGGACAGATAATGTTCCGGCCACAGATGATTACCGACAAGGATTTCATCAATGGTGAACTGCATTTTACCTACTGCCATGTGCCGGTTACTTATAAGCTCGGACAAGAGAAATGTATGCTGGTGGAGACAAACGATGAGAGTAATGCCGCAATGAAAATTATGGGCAATGTGTTGTCGCCCATATTGTCGCAATACGTCTTTGAACGCAATGGATTCGTTAAACATATAACCGTAATAATTTAATTTAATATGAAGCAAGTTCTTTTTCTCTTAGCTGCATGCGCAGTTCTTACCTCATGCAGCGACAATGTCAAGAGTACTCATGTTTGGCTCACCTCAGAGGCAGGCGACAAATGTGCAGAACAGCCAACAATTGTATTTCAAGAGGGTACAGTAGAAGGTGCTGTGGTCGTTAATCTTTCAGACAAACGTCAGATAATAGACGGCTTTGGCGGTTCGCTTACCGAGTCGTCCGCTTTTGTGCTGGCATGTCTTCAGCCGGAGCAGAGACAAGCCGTTCTGCAAGAGCTGTTCGGCGAAAATGGGGCTAACTTCAGCGTTGCCCGTACGCAGATAGGGGCAAGCGACTTCTCGGTGGAAGGTAAGTACTCGTTGGCAGAAGAGGACGGCGATGTGGAACTACGCTCCTTCTCGCTTGACCGTGACAAGGAAGGCTTTTCTAAGGACCGCTATCCGCAGGTTAAGGACGAGCATTACGACCTGTATCATCTGATGCTTGACGTGTGGAACATCAAGCAGGCCCAGCAGGACAAGAGCTACCGCCTGATGGCTAACACATGGACGGCACCGGCGTGGATGAAGGAGAATAAGAAGTATTATGAGCGCGAGAACGGCTTTCATCGCGGCGGCGCACTATTGCCGGAGTATTACGGGACGTACGCCGATTATCTGGTTCGTTACCTTGACGCATGGCGCAAAGAAGGGGTCAAGATTTGGGCAGTCACTCCCGTCAACGAGCCGATGGGAAACGATGGCGGCTGGGAAAGCATGGATTTCTCGCCCGCGGTGGAGGCGGAGTTTATAGGAAAGTATCTCGGACCGGCTCTGAAGAACAACGGATTCGAGGACGTCAAGATCTTCGGCTTCGACCAGAATATCTTTGAGATGGGACCATATACTGCTGCTATCTACGGCGACTCGCTGGCAGAGGCGTTTACGACAGGTATGGCTGTGCACTGGTACGGCAATACCATATCGTGTTTCCCGCATGTGCTGGATAGTGTGCACAACCTGTATCCGAACAAGACCATCTTCCACTCAGAAGGCTGTATTGACAACCTCGGTTGCGATGCGTGGAGCGGGGTGACCGACCCCGTCGGCTTTAAGGAGGCAGGATGGTTTAATAACGACTCGTTCTGGTGGAGCAAGATTGCTACTGACTGGGCATACTCCACGCCGTGGGACCAAGGGATGCACCCTGCTTATTCGCCCGTGCAGAGATATGCGCAGTATATCATTGAGGGGGTCAACCATTGGCTGACAGGTTTTTGCGACTGGAATATAGTCCTGGATAGTATAGGCGGACCGAACCACGTCAATAATTTTGCTGCGGCGCCGGTTATGGTGGATTATCAGAACGACATCGTCTATTTCACGCCTTACTATTATGCACTCAAACAGTTCTCGCTTTCGATGCGTCCGGGAGATATAGTGTTAGGTGTGAGCGATGTGGAGATTGAAGATGTGTATATGTGTGCTGTGCAGAAACAGGATGGTGATATTGCACTGAATATCCTTAATAAAAACGCTCACGAGGTTGGTTTCCCTGTGCAGATAGGAGACTACTTTGCTACAATTACTATTCCCGCTAACGCTGTTGAGACAATTATAGTCACACAAAGTACCAAGTGACAAAGTACGTTCTGCCGACCTTGTTTCGCCCACGGTAGAGACGGTATCAATCCTCAATCATCAATCATCAATCATCAATCCTATCAACTCTATAGGCCGGTGAACAACATAATCAGGGTTGTTGTCGATGAGCGTTTGCTCATTGCAGAACCCCCACGTACAGGCGATGCTGACGATCGGCAACGGACTCAGCATCGCCGATGCGTTATGGGCGGTGAGCATGTCCACATCGGAGTCGCCGATATAGATGACTTTGTCTATTTGATGATGCGAAACTTTGCTTATGATGTCTATCACGATTTGCGGGTCGGGCTTGCGGGGACAACCGGGACGCTCACCAAAAACGACATCGAAAGTGTCGGCACCGAAATAGTGGTGCACTATCGTTTCTGTCGCTGCTTGATATTTATTAGAGGCTACAGCAAGGAGAAACCCTTGCTGTTTGAGTTTTGTTATCACCTCCTTAATACCTTCATAGGGTAGGGTTTTGTCTCTGTTATGAGCATCATAGTAGTTCACAAAGTCTTGCCTAAGGCGCAGTATCGTTGCCTCGTCCTTGTGCCCTTCGGGCAGGGCGCGCTCTATCAGTTTGTTCACACCGTTGCCCACAAGGTGAGGGTAGTCCTCGGCGTTGTGTGTAGGAAAACCGTTTTTCTGTAAGGCGTAGTTGCAAGCGCAACCCAAGTCTGCTATAGTATTGAGAAGAGTGCCGTCAAGGTCGAAGATACATATTGTCATTGCTGCTATAGTTTAATTTATCGTCCTGACCTACAAATTTATGTACAATTTGTTCATTTGTCTTGTGCCATTTTTCAAGCGAAATGACAAAATAATTCAATGACCGGATAAATGTAAATGGTACATGGTCAAATGTTAAATCCACTTGAGGTGTATCGGTCATTTCTATCTTATAAGTCATAGACGATTATGTGAATTGTCGTTGTTCGAAAATTGTGCGCAAAGGTACTGAAAATTTACAATTCACTGAGATAAAATGCTTTTTTTTACGAAAAAATCGTCTCTTTGGCGGTTCAAGCGGCTTTTTGTTAGGAAATATGAAAAAAAAATCGTAACTTTGCGCGATTAAAACCATGTTGTATGAGAGATTTGACAATCACCACCACCGCAAAATTGTATCGTAACGACGAGTTGCCAGCGGAGTATGTGTCGCTTGTAGAGGAGGCCAAACGCCAGACGTCGCACTCGTATAGTCCTTACTCCCATTTTGCTGTAGGTGCAGCGGCGTTGCTGGTTGACGGCACTGTCATCGGAGGCTCCAATCAGGAAAACGCAGCTTATCCGAGCGGACTCTGCGCTGAGCGGACAACGCTCTTTTATGCCAATTCAATGTACCCGGACAAGCCGGTTAAGGCATTGGCTATTGCTTGTTTCACAGGCGGACATTTCACCTCACAGCCGGGTACGCCTTGCGGTTCGTGCAGACAGGTGATGATTGAGTCGGAGCACAGAGCGGGACAACCGATGGTTATTATCCTTTACGGCACCGAGCAAACATGTGTGTTCTCTTCTGCACAAGACCTGCTGCCGCTCTCGTTCTTTGCGGAGGCAATGTCGGGCGAGGGGGTGCCGATGAAGTAGTTGACGCCAACTACTGAAAACTGATTAGTCTGTTGCGAGGGTTGAAAAAAATAGATATCTATCTGCTCAAGAATTTTCTTGGGCTTTTCTTACTGACTTTTTTCATCTGTATCTTTATCCTTCTTATGCAGTTTGTGTGGATGCATGTGAAGGACCTTGTAGGCAAGGGTGTAGAGATTAGCGTGCTTGCGGAGTTTTTCGTTTATGCCGTTGCTTCCGTCGTTCCGCTTGCTCTGCCGCTTGCTATATTGCTTGCTTCGCTGATGTCTTTCGGCAACCTTGGGGAGAAGTTCGAACTGACGGCTATGAAGGCGGCCGGTATATCGCTCTTTCGTATTATGCGACCGTTAGCCGTCACTGTAGCGATAATATCGGTCGGGGCATTCTATTTCTCTAACAACGTCTTGCCTAAATCTCAAGTCAAGCTGTGGGCACTGATTTTCTCCCTTCGTCAGAAGTCGCCTGAAATGGAAATACCGGAGGGCGAGTTCTATGACGGCATTCCGGGATATAACATCTATGTCCGTCATAAGGACCATAAGACAGCCATTCTGTATGACATGATGATTTACGACTATTCGCAAGGCTTTAAGAACGCAAAGGTCATTCTTGCTGACTCGGGAAAGATTTATTTCACGGAAGACAAGCATTACCTTCTGTTTAAGTTATACAGCGGCGAGTCGTTTGAGAATCTTGACCAGCAGCAGACCAAGGCCACAAGCTCTAATGATAAGATTCCGTATAGGCGTGAGTCGTTTGCCGAGAAGCAGATGCTTATCGATTTTTCCACGGAGTTCAATCGCTATGACGAGTCGGTATTAGCAGACCAGCATGTCTCGAAAAACGTGTCGGAGCTGATTGAGTCGATTGATTCGGTTAATGTGCTGGCTCATATCCGCAGTATGGAGCAGAGTGCGCAGATGGTTGACAGCAAGTACTTCAACCGTGAGCGCAAGGCAGGTCAGCAGCTGGCTGACTATGATGCGGAAAAGGTAGGTATCACATCGGTTGATTCGCTGTACAAACGCTTGTCATCTCAGCAGAAGGAGCGTGCACTGCAGGTGGCGGTGGACAGAGCCAAGGCAATGCAGGACCAGTTTGAGTATAATGCCATCATGCTGGATGAATACAAACGATACGTCAGAAAGCACGAAGTGGAGTTATATCGCAAGTTTACACTCGCATTCGCGTGCCTGATATTCTTTTTTATAGGTGCTCCGCTTGGGGCGATAATACGTAAGGGAGGATTGGGTGCACCGGTGGTTATCAGCGTGATAATGTTTATTATATATTACATTATCGACAACACCGGATACAAGATGGCTCGCGAGGCACTTTGGCCGGCATGGGCGGGAATGTGGCTGTCGTCGTTTGTGTTGCTCCCTATAGGAGTGTTTCTCACATATAAAGCCGCTACCGACTCGGCGCTTTTCAACCCTGAGGCGTGGATAATAATGGCGGAGAAACTAAAGAAACGTATAGTCAAACTTAGACATTCAAAACACTAATATACAATGAATACAATAGAAGAAGCAATTGCCGATTTTAAACAAGGCAAGTTGGTTATAGTAGTTGATGATGAGGACCGCGAGAACGAGGGCGATTTTATTACAGCTGCCGAACTTATCACACCGGAGAAGGTGAATTTCATGCTCAAGCACGGCAGGGGTGTACTATGTACTCCTATTACGGAAGAGCGTTGCGCCGAACTGGGATTGATACATCAGGTGCAGCAGAACACGTCAATGCTTGGTACGCCGTTTACCGTCACTGTCGATTATCTGCCTGACTGCACCACCGGCGTATCCGCACATGACCGTGCCACCACTATTCGTGCGCTTGCCGACCCGAAGAGTCGTCCTGATGATTTCGGTCGCCCCGGACATATCAACCCTCTCTATGCCAAGTCGCGCGGTGTTTTGCAACGGGCAGGACACACAGAGGCGGCTATCGACTTGTGCCGACTGGCAGGACTGACACCTGCGGCTGCTTTGATTGAGATAATGAACGAAGACGGGACAATGGCGAGAATGGGGCAGCTCGAGAAGGTGGCGGAGGAGTATGGACTGAAGCTAATCTCCATAAAGGACCTTATCGCTTACCGTCTGAAGCATGCCGACAAGCGCGACGAGCAGGCCGTTGACGGCGAGCTGCTGGTGGAGAGAGGTGTGACCGTCTCGCTGCCTACCGCATACGGCACCTTCAGACTCACACCATTCCGCCAGTTATCCAACGGATTGGAGCATATAGCGCTTGTCAAAGGAAAGATAGAAAAAGACGAACCGGTGCTGTGCCGCGTCCACTCGTCTTGCATGACCGGAGATATATTCGGTTCGCTTAGATGCGAGTGTGGAGAGCAGCTACACAAGGCGATGCAGATGATTGAGAAAGAAGGGAAGGGGATAATCGTATATATGAACCAAGAAGGGCGGGGTATAGGTCTGATGAAGAAGATTGAGGCGTATGCTTTGCAGGAGCAGGGACTGGATACGGTGGAGGCGAATGTGCACCTCGGCTTCGACCCCGACGAGCGCGACTATGGAGTAGGAGCACAGATACTCAGAGAGATGGGGGCTACGAAATTGCGTCTTATAACCAACAATCCCGTTAAGAGGGTGGGCCTGCAGTCTTATGGAATTGAGATAGTGGATAATGTGCCTATCGAAATAGTGCCGAACCCCTTCAACAGAAGGTATATGCAAACAAAGAAAGAAAAAATGCACCATAATCTTCACCTTGTTTGATATGTTTGGCACGAAGATTGAGAGTTATTTGAATATACAGTTATTCATGTAATTGTTTAACCCTTTAACACCTGTACGATTATGAAAACACGTTTTCTTTTTACGATAGCGCTTGTGTTGGCAGCGTTCTCGTTCTCTGCACGTGCAGATGAAACAATCACGGTAACGGCAAACGACACTGATATCTCTGCAGCTCTTGACTTGAAGGCTGTGGCTACATTGTTCGGCGAGTCGGAAAACCTCGAAACTTTTGAAAAGAGGCTCAATGATGAAGAGACGCATATCTCCAACCTTGACCTCAACGGTGACGGAATGGTGGACTACCTTCGTGTTGTGGAAACAGCCGATGGAAACAAACATCTGGTCCTTATTCAGGCAGTTTTAGCCAAGGATATTTTTCAAGACATAGCGTCTATCTACGTGGAGAAGGACCCTGCCACACAGCAGGTGACTACGCAGGTGGTAGGAGATGAATACATCTATGGAGCCAACTACGTTATAGAGCCTGTGTATATCTACACCCCTGTCATTTATGACTGGTTCTGGGGACCTTATTGGACTTGCTGGTACTCTCCTTGGTATTGGGGTTACTGGCCGGGTTGGTATCACTCGTACAGCTGCTGGTTGTGGCACGACTATTGGCACCATATCTACGGCTATCATCACTACCACCACTACGCCTCTTTCCGTCATCCTCATGAGCCGCGTCACGGCTATCGGGATATGTACGGTTCCTCGGTCAACAGTCGTCGTGACTTCGCATCGCGTCACCCTGAGCGCTCGTTCGCTTCGCGTAACGCAGGTGTAGTGGCAGCAGGTGGCAGAGCAGTGACCAACGCGCGTGACATACAACCCACAAGAGGTTCTGTCAGCTCTCGGGCAGCTGCAGGTCAGCAGGTCTCCCGCTCCGCAGGAACGGCTACCAACTCCCGCTCGGTTGCAGCCGACCGTACGTTCGGAAGTCATAATATTCGTGTAGCATCGCGCAGTGCCTCATCTACAGGTACGGCATCGCGTAGCGGCTCGTCAGTGACAGCGCCCTCGCGTTCCACAGCCGCTACTACTCGCGGCACATCGTCCGCTACTGCCACACGCGGTACGGCTTCTTCTACCGTTACCCGCAGCTCTTCTGCTACTGCTACACGCGGTGGGGTTACAGCAACGCGTAGTTCTGCTTCTACGGCAGCGCCGTCAAGAAGTTCGACTGCCACAACTTCACGCAGCACCTCAGCTCCTTCGCGCAGCTCTTCCACCGCTACTCGTAGCACTGCATCGCCTTCACGCAGCTCGTCGTCCGCACCGGCACGCACCAGCACTTATTCAGGAGGTTCATCACGCTCAGGCGGCTATTCGGGTGGCTCACGCTCAGGCGGCTATTCAGGCGGTTCACGTTCCGGTGGCTATTCGGGCGGTGGCGGCTCACGCTCCGGCGGTAGCGCACCTTCAGGCGGAGCCTCAAGAGGAGGAGGTAGGCGATAAGCTGTTGCCTAATGTGCAAAAGATGTAACGCTATTTGAATGTCATTTGAACGCTATTTGAACGCTATTTGAACGCTATTTGAACGTTATTTGAACGTTATTTGAACGTCATTTGAATGTAAGCTGAATATAGTATAAATTGAAAGAGGCTGTCTGACGATTGGATCAGGCAGCCTCTTTTGTTGTTTCAATAATTTCCGGGAATGATTGTTGATTGTCGGATTTCAGTGTACCGGTATGGACCTAAATTATATCACATACCGTCAGTGGCACATACTGAATCAGCTTCTGAGGTTCAATACGCAGCTGCATACCGCGTTGCCCTGCTGAGATATAGATGTAGTCGTGCATCAGGCATGTTTCATCAATATATGAAGGGAACGGCTTTTTCATTCCTATAGGGCAGCACCCTCCTCTTATGTATCCTGTCAGTGGTAGCAACTCTTTCTGTGCAATGGGTTTGCAGGCCTTGTTGCCGCTTGCGCGTGCCGCTTTCTTCAGGTCCACCTCATAGGCTCCGGGCACGATACATACAAAATGTTTGACCTTGTCACCCTCCAATACAATGGTCTTAAAGACGGCATCCACATCCTCGTTTAGCTCGGAAGCAACGTGAATGGCACTTAGGTCTGACTCGTCCACCTCGTAACTGATAAGTTCGTAGGGTATTGCTGCGGCGTCCAGTAGGCGGCAGACGTTGGTCTTTTGTATTTTCTGTGGCATGTATATGTTGTCTTGTTTCAGCTGTAGTATCTGACACCTCTGCTACTATATGTGCGCATTGGCGGAAGGAAAGCGTCTTCTATATGCTCAATCTCACAACGGGTTTGATTCCAAACGATAGCTACAATGTCATAGCGTACGTCAAGGTCTATCCTGTTGTGTCTGACGTATGCTTTGGCGGCTATTGACATGCGGATTTTTCGTTTGGCATCAACAGCCTGTTCAGGATACATCCACTGGTCGTCTGAGCGTGTCTTGACTTCTACAAACGCTATTACTTTTCCCTTGGTGGCTATTATGTCAATCTCTAAACCATTGAGCCGCCAATTATGTTCGAGGATGGTGTATCCCTTGTCGCGAAGCATTTTCAGCGCCAGTTCCTCGCCTTTTCTGCCAAGTTCGTTGTGCGCAGCCATCTATCTGTCGATATGTGGTTACTTGCTCAGTCTGACAACCATCGTTGATAGCGGAGCTGCTTTCATTCCGTCTTTCAGTTCCACTTTCTTGCCTGTTACCACGTCTGTAGCTTGGTAGCCGTAGCGGTCAAGTATTTCTTTGTAGTGTGACATGGGAATCATGCGTTCCTCTTCTGCAGCGTTGAGGAACACCATCACAGCTTCGTTGCCGAGATAGCGGAAATAGCAGTAGGTGTTGTCTCTGCTAATGAAGTGTGTCAGTTTGCCGCGTTGCAGAGCCGGCGAATGAAGGCGGTAGTTGAAAAGTGCTGCCTGGTAGTTGAAAAGCTCGTGCTGCTCTTTTGTCCATTGGTCTTTTGGTAGCAGTGGTCGTCTTAGCCCGCTGTGCCCGCGCGTCATATCTGCGCTGCGCTGACCATACTCATCTCCTTGGAACAACTGCGGTGTGCCGTGCAGGGTGGCAAGCATAGTAGCCGCAATACGTACACGACGCAGGTCTGCATCTTTGACAACGTCTGTTATATGCTCCATATCGTGGTTGCCGACAAAGAGCAGTGTGTTGTTGATATTGGCGTATTGATAATCCTGTGCCACGGCTTCATATACTCGTGTCAGTCCGTTGCCCCAGCCCTTGCCATCATTTTCCAATGCCTGACGGATGGCTTCCTCCAGAGGGAAATTCATCACTGACGGGAGGTTGGAGTTAAAGCCGTCGGCGTTAAAGTGGTCAGCCTGCCAATATGCCACTTCGCTTACAGGGCGTGTCCAGCACTCACCTACAATATTTATGTTGCGGTATTCGTTGCGAATAGTCTTGCACCAGTCTGCCGCGGGTGCCTTCTCGTTATAGGGATACGTATCAACACGCAGACCGTCAAGGTCCATCTCTTCTATCCACCATATAGCCCACTGTTTGAAGTACTGCAGTAGGTCAGGGTTATCAAGGTTCATATCCGGCATGTGTGTGTCAAACCAACCACTCTCATTAAGGCTGCGGTCGTAGTCGGAGGCACAGGGGTCGTAGTTGGTGGAGAAGGCGTTGTTGGTCTGGGTGAATGCAGGATATTGGTGTATCCAGTCTTGGTAGGGCAGGTCGGCCATCCACCAGTGGGCAAGACCGCAGTGGTTGGGCACCATGTCCATCAAAATTTTCAGTCCTTTGGAGTGTGCGGTAGCTACCATCTGTTTGTATAGTTCGTTGTTGCCGTAGCGCGGGTCAATGTGGTAGTAGTCCGAGCAGGCGTAGCCGTGATATGACCATGCCTCTTCATCGTCAAGCAGAAGCGGGGTCGGCCATATAGCTGTGGCGCCGAGCTCTTTGATGTAGTCCATCGAGTTGATGATACCCTGTATGTCACCTCCCCAGCGGCCGTCCAGCGACTCTTTGTTCACTTTCTCGCGTGTACTGGCGGTGCTGTTGTTGGACGGGTCGCCGTCAACAAAGCGGTCGGACATGATAAGGTAAATGACATCTGCCTCGGTAAAACTCTTGCGGTCGGCAGAACCTGAACGACGGGTATTGACAGTGTAGGGTACCTTGACGGTTTTCTTGCCTTTCTTCACTATCAGTATGTAGTCGCCGGCTTCGCGTACGTCCATGTCAAGGAACAGATAGTTCTTGCTCTCGGCATTGTGTTGCGAGCGAACAACTAACCCTTGTGTCGGGCGCAGTTTCTTGCCGTCTTGTTTCTGCACGGTGACTTGAGCGTCACTCAGGTCGGTGCCGTAAAGCATAAGGGTGAGAGGGGTGCGCATATCGGTCCACCATGATAGCGGCTCGACGCGTTTGACTTGTTGTGCGGATACACACAATACTCCTACAAGCAGAAGGAGTGTAGAAAGTGTTTTTTTCATAGTATTTATTTGGTTGAATAGGTTATTGTATCAAGTCTTTAATAAGCACTTTGTCTATGTCGTGATAGCTGTTCTTTATTTCGAGCCATTTCTCCCAAAATTTCTGCATACCGGCAGGCAGGTCAGGCAGGAACAGCTCGCTGCCTTGTGCGTCAATACGGTTGAAGACAAGGCCTATTGTTATCTTGTTGATGTCTAACGCCGGTTGGTAGGTTGGGACAGTGTTTTCGTCCTCTGTTCCTATTTGCGTTATGAGTTTTACGGTGCACAGGCGGCTCAGCAGTTGATTGACTATGCGTACGGGCAGATTGTCGTGCTTGGCAATGTCTGCAGCGCAAAGGGCTGATTCGCCTTTCTCGAAACGTTTGACAATCTGGCATAAAATATACAATGTGAGATAATCTTTGTATCTGCGTGACATCTGGCGTACGTCGGCCTCGAAGTCAAAGCTCTCATTGTTTTGAATGGCGTAGCTTAGTTCTGCTCCTATCAGTATGAGCAAGCAGGTCCACTGAAGCCACATGAGCAGCAACGGTATGGCTGCGAAAACACCATACACAATACTCGTGCGGGAGAGGAACATGATGAAATAGACCGTTGCCATTTGCAGTATCTGCACCAGTGTACCAACCAGAATACCGGGGATAAGAGCGCTGTTGAGACTTACTTGCGTATTGGGGATAGTCTTGTATATAAGGAAGAACATGGTCCATGAGATGAGCCATGGGATGCTTTTCAGTATCAGTTCCATTACCGTTGCTTCGGCAAAGAGTGCCACCTCAGCCATTTGCGAGTTGAGGTAGATGCTTATACCTGATGAAACAATAAGCAGTATCGGGATGAGAAGCAGAACGGTGAGGTAGTTGGCAAGCTGACGAATGATAGAGCGGCTTTTTCCAACCTGCCATATACGGTTGAACGACGACTCCACGTTCTGAAAGAATGAATATACCGCCCAAAGCAACACCAATATACCAACACCGATAAAAACGCCTCCTTGCGCGGTCTCAAGATAGCGTTCCACAAACTCCATGATGGTAGGAACAATATCAAATTTGCCGAGGAAGGATTGGTTCAAATAGTCCTCAATCACTTGTTCAAACCCGAATCCTCTGCCTATGGCAATGATGAATGCCATAATCGGCACGGTGGCAAACATCAGCGAGTACGTCAGTGCATTGGCGCGCATGTTGATGTCGTTCTCATTGAAGCCTCTTACGGAAAGAACAAGTGTCTTAATAACCTGAATACCAAAGTCGCGACGTTTGTTTTTTCCTTTGGGTGACATGCGCCACACGTCTTGTGTAACGAACTGGTATGCCTTTTTTATTTTTTTCATGATGAGTGAGCTGAAAAAGGGAATGGCTTGTCTGTAAGCCGGGTTCTGTACTTTGCGGATAATATATCCTCTAAGCGTCTGCCATTAATCTCGGACTATACATTGCTGCACGTCTCTCTCGCTTCCTACCCTCCGGCTCGCGCGAGCAACGCTCAAACGCCGGTTTACTCGGAATTGCAACTCGTAGTGTAGCCGTTTCATCAGTGTTATACACCGCCATACGTCGCTGTTCCATTGACCAAACATTACTGCCTGCAGGCCGTTAACCTGTACGATGCTCTCTGTTGCCCGGACTTTCCTCGCCTCACTCGCTTTTCTGTTCACTATACAATCAAATCTTTAAGAAAAGCGTGTGACAGCGCGGCAGACCGACACACCATTCCAACGCAAAGTTACGTATTTTTACTTGATTGTGCAATTATATCAATAAAAAAAATGAATTTAATCTGAAAAAACGTTATTTACTTGTTAAAATGAAAAAAAAATATTAACTTTGTTCGATTTTTGTGCGCATCGGGTAATGTTGCGCAGCATTTTGTTAACTATAAGTCAAACTTAAATATCGGATAATGGAGGATTTTTACGACTTGTGCTATATTATGATTCTTGCCGGAGTCATTGTTTTTATTGCACTTTATTTTGTAGATGCGGGATATGGTAAGTTGATGACTGAAAAATGGGGGCCGACGATTAACAACCGGGTAGGCTGGTGCTTGATGGAGTGCCCTGTCTTTTTGGTTGTGTTGTTCTTCTGGGCAAAGTCTGATGTCCGCTTTTCTATGCCGTATTTGGTTTTCTTCCTTCTGTTTGAGTTACATTATTTCCATCGTTCTTTCATTGGGCCGTTTCTGATGCGTGGTAACGGGCAGATACCCGTTACTATAATGGCGATGTCAATAGTATTCAATGTAATTAACGGTTTTATACAGGGCAAGTTCTTGTTCGAGCTTGCGCCTCATAACCCGTTCTATGCAACGCTCTATTCCGGTGATTGGATGCTTGACCCGCGTTTTTTGTGCGGCGTGGTGTTGTTCTTTATCGGTATGACCATCAACTGGCATTCTGATTATATCATTCGTCATTTGCGTAAGCCCGGTGATACGAAGCATTACTTGCCTAAGGGCGGAATGTATAACTATGTCACCAGTGCCAATTATTTCGGTGAGATAATAGAATGGGCAGGTTGGGCTATTCTTACGTGGTCGGTTGCCGGTTTTGTGTTCGTTTGGTTTACTATGGCTAATCTGGTGCCGCGTGCACATGCTATATACAACAAGTATAAGATTGATTTTAAAGACGAGTTCGAGGCTCGCCGTCCGAAACTAAAACGTATATTCCCTTTCATTTATTGATATGCAATCAAAGCTTTTTACGCCCTATCAACTGGGCCCCATAACGCTGCGCAATCGCATCATACGAAGCGCAGCGTTTGAAAATATGTGCCGGGCAAATCTGCCGACGCAAGAACTTGAAGATTATCATGTTAGTGTGGCTCGTGGCGGAGTGGGCATGACGACTGTTGCTTATTGTGCGGTTGACCTGAGCGGTGTGTCGTTTGACGGACAACTATACGTTCGGCAGGAGGCACTTCCAGGCCTGAAGAAACTTACCGATGCCGTACACGCTGAAGGCGCAAAAGCAAGTATTCAGTTAGGACATTGCGGCAACATGACGCATTTCTATACATGTCATTGTATGCCCGTCAGCGCTTCTAACGGATTTAACCTGTATTCTCCTACCGTTCATCGACGGCTGAAGGTGAGTGAGATTAAGCAACTCGTCAAACGGTTCGGCGAAGCGGTGGATTTCTGCAGAGAGGCGGGCTTTGATTGTGTGGAGATTCATGCGGGTCATGCTTATTTGATTTCGCAGTTCATAGCGCCACGCACTAATCATCGTCATGACGAGTATGGCGGCGCGTTCGAAAACAGAGTGCGTTTTCTTAACGAAGTGCTTGACGAGGTGATGCTGCATGCTAAGGACGATATGGCAGTTATAGTAAAGACCAATATGTGGGACGACTGTTGGCGCGGAGTGACGATAGAGGAAGGCATAAAGGTAGCCAATGAGATTGCTAAGCACAAGGTGCATGGTATAGTTCTTTCCGGAGGAACGGTCAGTGCTTCGCCAATGACCATTCTCGGCGGTGCTATGCCAATCAAGACACTTGCGCACTATATGCCGATGCGCTCGTTCTGGTGGCTGAAAGCTGCGCTAAACCTGCCGGGTGTGGGACACCTGATGATTCCTACTGAGCCCTTCCGAGAGTTGTATTTCATGGAGCAGGCCAAGCGTTTTCAGAAAGAGATTAAGGATGTGCCGCTGATTTATGTAGGCGGTGTGCAGTCCGGCGACAACTGTCAGAAGATTATGGACGAGGGTTTCGAGCTGTTCCAGATTGCCCACGTGCTGATTAAAGACCCTGACTTTGTCAAGCATGTGCAGGACAACCCGCATTATCACGCAGGGTGCAAGCGCTCTAACTATTGCGTCGGACGTATGTACACGCTTAATATGAAGTGTCACGACTGTGTGGAGCGTGACGGGGAACAGATACCTGACAACCTCAAGAGAGAGATTGCAAGATTGGAGAAAGATGCGGCGGACTCAATAAAGGCGCACGCATAATTACATGATTGGACGTTTATGTTAGCACTTGTTACAGGCGCCTCCAGCGGTATAGGATTGCAGTATGCTACTGCTTTGGCGCGAGATTATCATACCGATCTTTTGTTGGTGAGCAATCAAGAGAACGAGCAGATTGAGGTGGCAAATGACTTGGCACGCAAGTATAATGTCAAGACCACAGCGCTTTGTCGCGACTTGAGCAAACAGGACGCTGCCGAAGAATTACACCATTATTGTGTGGAAAACAATCTGCAAGTGGATATCCTTATCAATAATGCCGGTGTTTTTTTCTTCAATCCGCTTGTTGAAACATCGATGCAACGCCTCGAACTGATGCTGATGTTGCATGTTGTCACTGTGGCGAAGATGTGCCGGCTCTTTGGCGAGGATATGTGCCGCAGAGGACAGGGCTATATTCTTAATATGTCGTCTATGTCTGCGTGGATGGCTTATCCGGGAATACAGACCTACAACTCAACAAAGGCGTTTATATATAACTTCTCCAAGTCTATTTGGTATGAGTTCTATCCCAAAGGGGTAGGGGTAACCGTAATGACCCCGGGAGCTGTAGATACCGCATTATTCGGATTGGCTCCTAAGTATCGAAAGCTGGCGGTCAACCTGACAGTTAGTATTCCCCCTGAGAAATTAGTGAAGATTGCACTGAAGAGAATGTTCAAAAAGAAGAAGTGGGGCATGCCGGGTGTGCTTAATCATCTCGCTACTCCGCTGCTTAAACATACGCCGGATTGGCTTGTTTATATGACCTATAAGTGGGTTTCGCAGTTCCAAAAGTGATAAAATGCATTTTTTTGTGTTTTTTTTGCGAAAATATTTGGCGGTTTCAAAAAAAAGCAGTACCTTTGCACTCGCTTTCGGAAAGGAAAGCATTTTTCTTGAAAAGAGCATCGGGCGAATAGCGCAGTTGGTTCAGAGCATCTGCCTTACAAGCAGAGGGTCGGGGGTTCGAATCCCTCTTCGCCCACCAACAACAAATGTTGAGAAATTAGCAGCATACAATGCTGCTAATTTTTTTTATGTAAAACTTTGTCTGTCACCAATGTAGTAAGAAATGAGCCGTAGCGCTGTGAGACCGCTGGCACTCTCAACTCCCGCAGTGTTGTGGTCTCACATTTATTGTCAGTTCGGCTATTTGGGTAGTGTTTGAGGTCACTTTGAAGCGGTTGTCTTGCCGATAGCCCACAATCCATACTATTGTGGATGGTTCATCAGCGTCGCATACTACAAGAATCTTCGTTTTCTCATTGATAGAGAGCTTGAGGTCGGAAAAGTAGTCCTGCAGTTTACGCTTATACTGGCGCGTATTGTTGGTAAGAGGATAGAAGCGGTCGCCATTCCGCCAATAGCGTAATGCCAAGTGTGGCGGAAGACTGTCGGCATCGAAAAAGGCTGTGTGCTCCTTGGACGATGGGAAGGACTCGTTGTCTTTTTTCTGCCGGTTCTTTCTGACTATATAATATTTAAGTTCCGGAGTGTCAGTGTTGTTTTCTGCCGGTTTGTTATGCTCTATGCTTAGCCGCCCGTGGTTGGTTGTCGCCGTAAAATCTGTTGTGACAAAGCGTCTGCCTGATTCGGAAAGTGAATTTTTGATGTTCGAAACTTGTGAGGCATTGAAGCCTAACGGTGACAGTAACTCGTAAAGAAGTACAGTGGATGCTTCGGAGCTGATGGTGTCTCCGCGGAGCAGATTGCATAGCAGAATGTAGTATTGCTGCATCAGTTCTGCGCTGTCAGCAAAGTGGTGTATCTCTTGTTCAGTCAGATTGCTGAGCAAGGCACGCCAGGCATTACGTTTGATGGTTGTGTCGCTGTTGGTCGAGTCGGTGACATACCTAAGTCCGTTGGCTGCAATATATTCTTCTATCTGATGACGCGTAACGCAAAGAAGCGGACGGATAATATATCCGTTTTTCGGGCGTATGCCTCCCATACCTTTCAGTCCGCTGCCACGTGCAATATTCATCAGCAGTGTTTCCGCCTGATCGTTTTGATGATGCGCAACGGCTATCCGGTCACATTGTGTCTGCTGACGCAGTTCTTCAAACCACTTATATCGTAGTTCGCGGGCAGCCATCTCAATGGAAACACCATGTTGCCGAGCATAGTCAGTAGTGCGAAAATGCTTAATATGACACTTGATGGACATCTTCTGACACAGGTCTTCCACGAATGCCATGTCTCTTTGCGACTCTTCCCCTCTGAGATGAAAATTACAATGTGCGGCTTCGCAAGAGTATCCGAGTGAGACGAGTATATGCAGCAGCGTAACAGAGTCGGCGCCACCGCTTAGCGCTACCAACACTCGCTCATCGGACTGAACCAGTTCGTGGCGTCGGATATATTCTTCAACTGTGTTTAGCAGCATTGTTGTTCTGCCTTTTTTATATCTTCGGGAGTGTCAATACCTATAGTCTGTTTGTCGGTAATAGCAACGCGTATCTCATATCCGGCTTCGAGCCAGCGGAGCTGTTCAAGCGACTCGGTCTGTTCAAGCACTGATGGTTGTAGCTTGACTATCTGTTGTAGTATGTCGGCGCGGTAGGCGTACATCCCGATATGTCTGTAGAACGGTGTTCCTCTTCTCTCTGCTTCTTCTAACCACTTATCTTGCGCCACGCCTCTATAATAAGGTATAACGCTGCGGGAGAACAGAAGGGCTTTTTTTGATGTTTGTCCGCTGATTACCACCTTTGGGGAGTTGGGGTTGAATAGGGCGTCTGTTCCGTCGCTTGGCTTAAAGGGGGTGACGAGTGTTGCTATTTCTGTAGGAAAGCAGCTCTGTAGAAGTTTAATCTGTATAGGGTCAATAAATGGCTCATCACCTTGGATATTGATGATTACGTCGTCAGATACAGTCTTTCCTGTTTTGCCGGCATGAGGACTTTTTATATATGCCTCATAGCATCTGTTTGTTCCACATGAGTGGTTGGGGGAGGTCATCACTGCATTGCCTCCAAAACGTTGTACGCAGTTCATTATCCTCTCGTCATCGGTAGCCACGATAACGGTATCCAGTGCTTTTTGTGCTTGTTCATATACGCGCTGAATCATCGGTTTGCCGGCAATCAATGCAAGGGGTTTGCCGGGAAAGCGGGTGGAGGCGTAGCGGGCAGGTATGATTCCGATAAAATTCATAAGGGGAATAGTAATATTATTCTTTGGTGTTCAGCACTTTTGTTTTGATTAGTTCATCCAACTCTGTGGTTGCACGAGCAAGATCGTCATTGATAATCTTTACGTCAAAGAGTGGCGCATCTTGCATCTCTATAGATGCTTTGGCAAGGCGTTTTTCTATCATCTCTGCACTTGTGTCACCTCTGTTTTCAAGACGTTTGCGGAGAGCCTCAATGCTCGGAGGACATATAAATACAGCCAAAGCCGCGTCACCGTATATTCGTTTGATATTCATTCCGCCTTTTACATCGATGTCGAAGATGACGATGTGACCGGCTGCTTGTATGCGGTCAATCTCTGAACGCAGTGTGCCGTAATACAAGCCTTCATATACTTGTTCGTGTTCAACAAACAGACCTTGGCGGATTTTCTGCTCAAACTCTTCTCTGCTTATAAAGTAATACTCTCTGCCGTCTTTTTCCTCTCCTCGTGGTGGACGAGTAGTGCATGAGATTGACAGTTCAAAAGTATCCGGGTAGTGTGTCAGCAGATGTCGTACCATCGTAGATTTGCCTGACCCGCTCGGGGCACAAAAAATGAGAATCATAGCAGTGTAATAATTAGTGGAGTAGTGTGGGTGATTATAGAACATTCAGCACCTGCTCTTTGATTTGTTCGAGCAAGTCTTTCATTTTTACAACGATAATTTGCATCTCTGATTGATTGGATTTTGAGCCGAGTGTGTTTATCTCACGCCCCATCTCCTGTGCCACAAATCCGAGTTTCTTGCCTACACCTTGCTCTTCCTCCATTGTGGCAAAGAAATAGCGGATATGGTTACGCAACCTTACTTTCTCTTCGGTTATGTCTAATTTCTCAAGATAATAAATCATTTCCTGTTCTAAGCGATTATTATCAATTTTCTGTTGAGAATCCTTTGAAAGTTGCGCAATGTTTTCTTCTAAACGGGCTTTGATTTTAGCTATTCGCTCGCCTTCTAAAGGCTCTACTTGTGCCAATAACTGACTTATACCGTCCAGCTTTTCCGTGAACATCTCCTGTAGTGCTTTTCCTTCTTGTTTTCTGAACTCTTTGAAATGTTGTATAGCAGCCATCAGGCTGTCTTTCAACAGCAGCCATTCTTCGTCATTAAGTGCGCTCTGCTCTTGTGGTTTCATCACATCCGGCATCCGGACGGCGATACTAAACAAGTGGTCGGTCGGCAGGTTGTGCGATATGGCGTAGTCGGTGAGTGTGCGCATGTAGTAGTCAAGGGCAGAAATATTTAGCGGAGTGATTTTTTCTGAGTTGTCTGTCGCCTGCTCTGTGCTGATAGTTATATCTATCTTTCCGCGTTCCAACTGCTGAGTCAGGATAGTGCGAATAGCCAACTCACGCTCACGCAACTCGTTGGATATACGGGTGTTGATGTCTGTCTGCTTGGAGTTGAGCGACTTGATTTCAATTACGTATTTTTTGTTACGTACAAAACATTCTGCTTTGCCGTAACCGGTCATTGATTGTAGCATATTTTTATCTTTTATCTTTTATCTTATATCTTATATCTT
>JAFSTO010000030.1 GCA_017450435.1 Paludibacteraceae bacterium | reverse complement strand
TGTTGGAGAAGGTCAATTATTGATTTTGTTAGTATGTCATGCCGGAACAATGCAAGCAGGAAACTATGATACAGCCGTACATTCTATAATTAAGAAATTTATAAAGAAAGGATATTGTTCTATCGTAGCACCTGCATGGAGCTTATCGACCGAATTTGTACCATTATGGTTAAGTACTTTCATGGATGAGTTTGCAAATAAAAAGGAATATGTCATAGATGCCGTATTTAAAGCGAATATGGCAGTAAAAGATGCATATACTGCCATTTCTGCTTGGGCATGTATGCATCTTTATGGTAATCCGTATTTGCAAGTAAATGAAAAGCCTAGATTATCTTTGGTGGAAAATGCTGTTTCATAAAGGACATATGAAAAATAGGCCCAAAATACAACTTGCGTCCGCCGATACTTGTACCGGTTGTTCGGCTTGCGTGTCGGTTTGCCCGACAAGAAGCATCTCTATGAAAGAAGATAGAGAGGGATTCTTGCAACCGCAGATCGATGCAAAAACATGTATTGGTTGCCATAAATGCGAGAAAACCTGCCCGATAATCACCCCATTTGAAATCCCGACAAACATAGAAACTAAATTTTATGCTGCGCAGTTAAAGAAGAAAGAGGATTTGTTAGAGGTTTCTTCCGGTGGAGCATTTTGGGGATTGGCGCAATCGATATTGGAAGAAGGAGGCATAGTATATGGAGCAGCGCAAGTTGGAGTTGATGATGTAAGACATATTCGAGTAGATAGTTTAGAACAAGCCAAACTGCTTCGCAGAAGCAAGTATCTACCTAGTGATATAACGGGTATATATGATTTAGTAAATAAAGATCTAAATAAGGGCAGGTTAGTTTTATTCTCTGGTGTCGGATGCCAAATAGCAGGCCTGTTGGCATATATGCATAAGGATTACCAGAATTTGATAACATGTGATGTCGTCTGTCATGGTGTCCCCTCGCAAAAAGCATGGAGTGCATATAGGGTGGAAAAAGAAAGAAATGAAAACAAGAAACTGATAGATGTTGTATTCAGGAATAAATCAAAAGGCTGGAAAAATAATCAATACAAGATGACCTTTGATGATGGAAGTGAGGAATATTGCTTATCTATTCAACATCCGTTTCACAGAGCTTATTTAAATGGTATTCTGAGTCGCAAATCATGTGCCGTTTGCCGATTCGCAAAATTAGAAAGACTCTCGGATATTACATTAGCTGATTATTGGCAATACAAAGGAAGTCAATTTAACCCGACCAATGGTGTTTCTTTAGTTGCTGTTAACTCTGCAAAAGGTGAGGCCCTGCTGAATTCTGCATACCAATATCTTGAAAACGAATCCACATCAAAGGAAGACGCAATAGCCAGTTGTCGCCATTTAACGCACACACCATTACAGCATAAAAATAGGGAGGCCTTTTTTAAAAAATTAAGCAAATCCGGCTATAACAAGGCGGTAGATAAATACCTGAACGAAAAAGAAAATCTCATCATGAGAGGATTTAAAAAGATATACCGATTAGCGAAAAAGGTGGCAAAGAATATACGTGTTAGAACGCAGGATGAGGATAGGAAGGTGATAAAATCATATTATCAAGATTTGGACAAGTATGTATTCTTTGCCGAGCCTCTCTATGAATATTGGCGGTTGATAGCTTATCGTCGCTATGTGTTGTTATCCGCTAATAAAATATCAAAGAAATTAGCAAAGTTATGTGGTATAAAAGAGATTATAGATCCGCAAACGGTTATAACCATAGCCCAACAATACGCGGCAATTAAAGAGGCGTTATTGTTGTTGTACAGAAAAAAGGTTCCCGTATATTTCTATCATCGTGTAGGAAAGGAAGACAACTTTACATATTCCGAATCTGCGTTGCATCGTGTTGAAAGGGATCTGAGTTTTCCTAAGATGTATGAAGAGATAGATGCATATATGTCAGAGTTTAAAGAACTGATAGGTGCGGATGTGACGAAAGAGTATGTGAAAAACATAGGTAAAATCACACAGATTATCAAGAAAGGTAATTATTTATGCCATGAGGATATTACAGGACCGTGTGTTAATGTCATCGGAGGAAAGCGCGTTACTGCATACCAACCAGCCGACAATCATCGTACTATTCATGTATATGGTAGATGTGGCGCATTCGGCTATGCTGTAGAAGACAAAGATACGCTGCCAAGTCAATTGCAATGGTTCTTAAACCAAGCCGGATATACTGATATCAAAGTGGTTAATTATGGATTGTGGGGCGGTGAAGATAAAAATATAGACCATAATTTTTTATTAGATATGCTTGGCATGAAAGAGGGAGACATGGTTATATTTTATCGACATTATTTGAACCCTCATATAATGCAGCAATTTGAGAGATGTGGAATGTGGTATCGTGATATAACCCATGAGTGGCATCAATATCCGGAAGCGGCATGGTGTTTCTACAACTATCCCGGACACATGAATGCTATCGGCTATCGTAATGCAGCAAAGATAATCTGCAATGATTTAATTGCTCATAATTTTGAATGCGCACCATTGGATTCTGAAATAGAGAATCTGCAACCAAAATCTGACTATATAAATTACTACCTAAAGAAGCATGCTCATAACGAATCATTTGATGCTGAGATCGCAACTTATGTTGCTAAGATATTGGAACAGTATCCTATAGCAAGTAATATGCAATGTGGTGCAATTGTAATGAATTGTAATCCTTTCACATTGGGGCATAGATACCTGATAGAAACGGCGGCGAAACAAGTTGACAGGTTATACATTTTTGTCGTGGAAGAAGATAAATCATTTTTCAAATTCCAAGACCGAATTGAAATGGTAAAACAAGGCACCGCAGATATTGAGAATGTGTGCGTGGTGCCAAGCGGAAATTTTATCATTTCAGCGTTTACCTTTCCCGAATATTTTATGAAGGACTATGTGAAGGAAAAAGAATTTGATATGTCATCGGATGTGGAAATCTTTGGAAGCAAGATAGCTCCGGCATTGCATATAATCAAACGTTTTGCAGGCGAAGAACCATTTGATGTCGTGACTGCAAAATATAACGAGACGATGAAAGAAATCTTGCCTCAATATGGGGTGGATTTTGTAGAAATTCCACGAGCCACCACGAATGATAAAGTTGTTATAAATGCCACTCTGGTTCGTAAAATGTTACAAGAATGCAATCTTAATGAGATGGAGCAATTTGTTCCTCAATCAACGATTACAATATTAAAAGAAAAATATATGAAATAAAAATGGATAGCGTAACTTTGTATAATGGTCTAAAGTTGCCGATAATTGGATATGGAACTTTCCCACAACGGGATAAATTGTCCACAACGTCCCATTCGCATATAATGTGGGGTATCGTATGCTTGATACATCGGATAATTATTTAAATGAAGAATATATAGGTGAGGGATTAGAAAGTCTTGAATATGAGGACATAATAGTTATCACTAAATTTTCTCAACCATTAAGGACTTATGAATTAGAACGTTGTTTCCGTGAAAGTTTCAGTAAAATGAATAGAACCGGGAAGAAAGATATATACCTGTTACATTGGCCATTCCCTTATTTATGGAAGACTGAATGGAAGAAAATGGAAGATTTATATTTACAAGGGAAATGTGCCGCAATAGGAGTTTGCAATTTCGATGTTGGTTATTTAAAAGAGTTGCTACATTTTTGTAGAGTAAAGCCTATGGTTAATCAGTTTGAACATCATCCTCTTTTTCAACAGATAGAATTGGTTGAACTATGCAAGTCTGAAAATATTCAGGTGATGTCGTATTCTCCATTAGCGAGGATGGATGATGAACTAAACTCTAACAAGACACTCTGTACTATTGCTGCAAAATACGGAAAGACTGTTAATCAAGTCATATTACGTTGGAATATCGATACGAATTGTATTCCAATCCCGGCATCACAATCCAAAAATCACATAAAAGAAAACTTTGATGTATTTGATTTTAAACTAACTCAGGAAGATATTGAAGATATTAACCAATTGGATTGTGGGAAAAGAATTCGTTTTAATCCGAGAACGAGATTTGATAAGTATCAAAAAAGAAAATTCTACGTTGAATCTATCAGGATTCGTAATAGAATCTTTATGAAAACCATCGATATTTTAAAAATGTTTAGAAGAAAAATGTTATGAAGTTTGTATTATCAGGTGTAGAAACTCAAAACAAAGGAGCAGAATTGATGCTATATGCAATATTGCAGGAGATTGAACGAAAATATCCTGATTCTGATGTGTATTTGCCAGTGGATTCTGTGCGGCAAGGGCTTGCATATATCTCTACAAGTCTGAATCTTCATTATAAGCCTATTCAAGTGTTTCGCGATTGGGCAACTCGCAACCATATTAAAGGTGTTTTCCGTAGATTACATATTCCAGATATAATCTGGAGAGATATTTATTATGTCAAAGGAACTGATTATCTTATTGATGGTAGCGGGTTCCATTATTCAGATGTATGGAATCATTCTCATCTATTAATGCAAGAGAGAAAGTTGCTGATGAAGGTCAATAAACGCCATGGTGTGAAAATTGTGCTAATGCCACAGGCTTTTGGACCTCTCCAATCACAAAAAATCAAGGATGGCTTGGCAGAGGTTGATAGATATGCAGATATAATAATGGTTCGGGATAATGTATCCATGACATATCTTGAAAAGAGTGCCTTACTTTCTTCTCATAAAGTAAAACGATTTACCGATTATACATCGCTTGTAGAACCTGTAATTCCTGCTGGGTATGAGCATCTTTATGATGGGGTATGTATTATTCCCAATGGACGGTTATTTGACAAAGGAAATTATACGTTTGAAGAATATTTAACCTTCGTACAAGGAGTAATCAAAATTGCAAAGAAATATCATAAGGTACCATATCTTTTAAATCATGAAGGAGTCGCAGATACTGAGATTGCGAATCAAATTATTGAATGCATGGAAGAACCAATAGACTTTGTGGACAATTTAAATGCGTTAGAGGTAAAGGGAATCATATCTACTGCATATCTGGTAGTCTCGTCTCGTTTTCATGGATTGGCATCTTCTTTGAATACTTTAGTTCCATGCCTGGCAACAGGATGGAGCCATAAGTATGCCGAACTTTTCCATGATTATGACATTGAAAATACAATCATAGATTTTTCTGATTGTGATAATGCTATAGACAAGGTTGCAGAATTATTAGAGGAGTCTGCAAACAATGCCTTTAGAAAGCATTTATCTACTAAAGTACCCAAAATAAAAGAAAATGTAAGAAAAATGTGGGATGAGATATGGGCAATATGAAAATTCGCCAATCAAATATGGAATTATTGCGTATCATCGCAATACTGATGATAACTACCCATCATTATTTGATAGGTACCGGATATTGGTGTATAGTAGATGGGGAAAATCTGACGCAAGGATGGCAGTGGGCAACTATAATCAACTCCTTCATGTACATTGGAGTGAATGTGTTCGTCCTGATCTCCGGTTACTTCGGAATCAAATTTAAATGGAAAGGCGTATTGAACCTATTTATATTTTGCGCATTCTATATGTTCCTGAATTTGTTGCTATCTACATACGTATTTCATGAAGAAACATTGACGATAGGGACAATATTTGCTAAATCTTTGAAAGCACTAACGCGCACTTCCAAATGGTTCATCCCGTGTTATTTGGTTCTATATTTTCTGGCTCCTCTCCTAAATACAGCGCGAGAAAATTTAACAAAAAACCAATATTTATATGGTTTGATCATCTTATCCGTTTACTGTTTCTGGTTTGGCTTTATAAGACAAGTGAATATATTTAATCATAATGGCTATACAGTGGGACAGTTTATTTGGTTATATTTCATAGGGGGATATATCAGCCGCTTTGAGCCACAAAATAAGTTAAAACATAAACGGGTTAGCCTGATAGCAATATACGTACTATGTTGCCTCTGCTGGGCAGGATTGACTATCGCCAAATACGAGGGCGTTGCATTGTCGCATTGGCATCCAACGACCTATAATAATCCCTTTATTCTAATAGGCGCAATAGCTTTTTTCTGCCTGTTTACGACATTTGATTTTCATAGTAAAGTTATCAACTACTTCGCACAAAGTGCCTTGGCGGTTTATCTTTTCGGACTTCCTATTGCTAAATTCGGGATTGTTGGCGAAGATGCCTTGCAGATAGGGGTGGGCTATCTTCTCATAATGATTGGATGGGTATTGCTGCGTTTTGCCGTTTCCGTGTCTGTTGACCAGATACGGGTCGGATTGATGATCCCCGTTAATTGGATATGGAATAATGCAGAAAATTTAATAAGTAAAAAGCTATCAATACTAAGACATGAATAAATTCGCAATATATACAGCCTGTATAGGTGGGTATGACAATATTCTTCAGCCGGAGGTGACAGACGAGCGATTTGATTATTTCCTTTTTACCAACGACGTGAAAGAGGAAAGAGTCGGCGTTTGGCAAGTGCGAAAGGTTGCATATAGCAATCCAGACATGACACGTATCGCGCGATATGTTAAGACACATCCCGAAGAACTGCTTCAGGAATATGAAGCTACGCTTTGGATGGATGCTAATGTGCAAATTATTTCAACATGGGTGTATGAGCGTTTTATTGAACTATATGAACATGGAACAAGAGTAGCAAGTATTCGGCATCCATATAGAGACTGCATTTATGATGAAGCCTTTGAAGTGTCGTATAGTAAGAAATATGGACGATTAGAGCATGATCTCATTGCTATCAATTGGTGTCATCATATTTATAATGAACATTACCCGATACATAATGGTTTGTTTGAGACCAATATTCTTTTCAGGAAGAATAAAGAATTAGTTAATAAGGCGAACGATTTATGGTGGAGGAGCATTGATACTTATTCTAAGCGAGACCAGTTATCATTTAACTATGTATTATGGAAATACAATTTAGATACTGATTATTTCTTGCCCAAGGGAGAGCACGCACAATACTCAGACAAAGTAAGATATATATCACATGGCAAAATATCTCGCCGTAAATTAGTCCAAGCCGATTTTGGAGAGCAATGGAGATATAAAACAGCAAATCTATCAAGTTGGACTTTGAAAGTATGGCAAAAGGCATGGCAGAAAGCATATATATCCAATCATCCGATTAGCAACCTGAAACTATATGGAGTTTTATTAGGGGTAATATGTTCTCCATTCTTACTTTTTAGAGTGATAAAACATCGACTAATAAAACTCGTAAATAGATAAACAATTTATAATATAAAAAACAACCACCCGTGTGGATGGTTGAAAAAGCGATCTTTGACATAGTGATAGACAATAAACTATAACAATCCGGTCATATAAACAGGCACAAGTAGTGTTTCTCTATCTTTCCGGTAATCCTTGGTATATAACAGAATGCGTTCCCCTATATGAGATGAATATTTATTGCAAAATTCATCTAATGATTTATGTGTCTTGTACCCGGAGGATTTGACTTCAATAGGTAATAACTTGTTTCCACGCGATAGGAGAAAGTCAACCTCATAATTATGATTGCTCTCTGAGGGGAAAGTATGATAAAAAAGTTCATTACCTTCTGCTTTTAGCATCTGGGCAATTAGGTTTTCGTAAACATATCCAAGATTTGCATCCAATTTATCAGATAGTAATTTGCTATAGATGATGTTTTCCGTATAGCCTTTGTCCCAGAAAGCCAATGTTACGAAAAGACCTGTATCCGCTACAAACATCTTATATCGGTAAATGTTTTTTGTGAGTGGCATTCCGACATTCGGATCGTTGACATGATATGCTAAAGAGATAGTCATACTATCCGCCATATCAGCAACGACACCGGCTACCCTTTGTGCATCTTGGTTCTCCAATACACTTGAAATCTGATAGCGTCCTGCATTATTGGATAATTGTGCCGGGATGGCAGCAAACAGATGCGAAGCCCGACCTGTAGTATCTATTTTATTGAAGTCTTCTTTGTATAATTCGATGATTTCTCGTTTCTTGCTATCTACGGCTTGCATATTGTTCGTGCTCAAATACGTATCCACAGCTTGAGGCATACCACCAACAAGCATGTAAAGGCGAAGATCACGCATAAGTTTTCTGTGAGAATTTTCAAGAGGCTGTTTCATCTCCCAAAACTTACGCAGGATGGAATAGGTGGTTTCATTACCCATTGCCCAATAGAATTCTTCAAAATCCATAGGATACAGAGTCAGACGCGTTTCCTCCGATGGAATAACGATGTCTTTTACGTTCTTTTTGATGGATAGTAATGAGCCGGTTTCTATATAATCATATCTCCCGTCTTTTACAAGATACTTGATAGCCTGGCGTGCAACAGGTTTGAGCTGTACTTCATCAAAAATAATGGCAGATTCTCGTTCGTACAGAGTGATACCGGTTTCCACTTGCAAACGCATGAAGAAGAAACTCAAATCACTCATGTCATCAAAAAGAGAACTGATCTCTTTGCTGATGTTTGCAAAATCGATTAATATGAACGTTTTGTACTCATGTTTGGCAAATACTTCCGCAAGAGTAGATTTACCAACACGGCGAGCTCCCTTAATGAGAAGAGCTGTGCTCCCATTACGCTCATTCTTCCATTGGAGCATCTTTTGATACAGTTTGCGCTTGAAAATCATGATACTTAATTTTAAAGATCGCTGCAAAGATACAACTTTTTTTTTGAAATAGCAAAATTTATTTTAAGGAATATGCGTAAAATCGCAAAATTTATTTTAAAGAATATGCGTAAAATAGCATTTTCTGGAAACGAAAAAATGTATCTTAAGGTTTGTCTGTCACTATCGTTCAAGGAAATGACAAAATGCAAACAAAAGAAGTAGCAATTTATGACATCAGATCAAAAGCAATCGAAAGCCGGAGTGCCGGCTCTTGAAAAACAAAAAACAACCACCCGTGTGGATGGTTGAAAAAGCGATCTTTGAAATAGTGGCAGACAAGGGTTTATTCAAACAAATCATCCATCGTCAGTTGAATAGAAATGCCATTTGCCCACTGGTTGTGTTTTAGACCATAGGAGGTTATCATCATAATCGACACTCCCTTTCTTGTTCCGGAATGGGAAACAAAAGTGGACAACTTATTTTGCAAACTATTACTATAGGCTTCTGTCAGTTCGTATTCCCCTTGCGCAAATTTAATTTCGCAAAGATTGATGACTTGATCATCCCGATCAATCAGCATATCTATTTGTGCACCGCTCTCATTTGGAATCGTGGGACGATATTGCCAGGAATAGACATTGCTGATGATACCGGAAATGCTTAGCGCACGTTTGATCTGGTCAATATGCTGGAAACAAATACGCTCGAAAGCCAAACCAGCCCATGCATTATATTGCGGTTTGATAATCATCTTGGACCAATAATTAGCACTGAAAGCATGTTTGCCGGCAAGGAACTTGAAATAAAAGAGCGTAAAATTATCAATTAACTGATAGAGAATATCTTTCTTCTGCTTGCCCAATGCGTAAAACGAACGGATGAAATCGCACTCTTCTAATTCTTCTAACATGACGGAGAGTTTACCTCCGATATTCAGTCCGGTGGACTCAATAATCTCCGAACGTGTCATACCGGCTTTCTTCGTTCCTAATGCGGTAATGATATCAATATACGGCTGCGGGTTGCGGAATAAGGAAGCATACAAGGCGTTGAACTCACCACGCAGCGGACTCGTTTTTTCGAAGAATATATGGTCGATGTTTTGTGCAGGGCTATATTCCTTTTGTATAAATTGCCAATAATAGGGAATACCTCCTAACACCATATATGTCTCAAGAATATTACGGCGGCTCATTCCTAAGTTATTGGCTGTTGCATATTGTTCGCACTCCTTTAATGTGAACGGCTGAAGATAAATCTGACGTGTCAGGCGGTTATGCAATCCACCATAGTTTTTCACAATTTTGCTGATAATCCATGAAGTGGCACTTCCGCAAATGACAAGAACGATGTCTTTTCGGGCAGAAGCCCATCCGTTCCAGAAATGGTCAAGAGCGGCAACAAGGTTCGATTTGGGCGTGTCCATCCACGGTAATTCATCAATGAACACCACCTTCTTTCCTTCTGGACGGGATTGTAAGAACTGACTTAATGCAAAGAAAGCATCAAACCAATCGGATAGCTTTGGTACTTTAGCCATACCGGCATTCAAAAGAGAGCGTTGAAACTCTTTGAGTTGGCCGTTCTTATCTACTTTTTGCAATCCTGCATGTTGGAAAACAATGTGCGTACTATATGTCTCGCGCACCAAATAGGTTTTTCCTACACGGCGACGACCATAGATTGCTATAAACTGGGAATCTTCTTTTTCCAATAGGGAAAGCAACAACTGCTGTTGATTTTGACGACCGATGAGCATAACATTATTTACAATTTGACGATTTATGATTTGTCTATTTTAAAATCCGATGCAAAGATACAAATAATTTACCAAATGTGCAAGAAAACGGTGGAATTTGGTACAAAATAATGCAATTCTGCGTCAAAAACAGCGCAATAACGTACCAAATGTACACTAAAAACATCAGATTTGGTACAAAATCTATAAACTTGCTATAGTCGAAAACTTGTCTATCACTTGTTCAAAGAAATGAGAAAACGCAAATAAAAGAAGAAACAATATATGACATCAGATCAAAAGCAACCGAAAGCCAGAGTTCTGGCATATTACCTTCCGCAGTTTCATCCGATTCCGGAGAATGATGCATGGTGGGGAAAAGGATTTACGGAATGGACCAATGTAGGAAAAGCCAAACCGCTTTTCCCTGGACACTATCAACCGCATGTACCTGCGGATTTAGGCTATTATGACTTGCGTGTGCCAGAGACACGTGAAGCACAAGCCCAAATGGCTCGTGAGGCAGGGGTGGAAGGCTTTGTCTATTGGCACTACTGGTTCGGAAACGGGAAACGACTTTTAGAGCGGCCTTTCAATGAGGTGCTTGCATCCGGCAAACCTGATTTTCCTTTTGCGTTAGCGTGGGCGAATGAGACATGGAGTGGCTTTGCTCATGGAGCGAGTAACGAACGTCCTCCGCTGATAGAACAGACATATCCTGGAGATGAGGATTACATAGCGCATTTCAATGCGGTTTTGCCAGCATTTAAGGACAATCGCTATATAACGTGTGAGGGGAAACCTATATTTGTAGTTTATCATGCGAATCAATTGCCTAATGCTCAACATTATATTGACTTGTGGCAACAATTGGCAGTAAAAAATGGTCTGAATGGAATCTATTTTATTGCGCACGAGATGGATATGTGGGATGAAGAAAAAATAAAGAAAGTACTTCAAATCCGTATCAATGAGGGATTTGCTGCAATTAATCTAGTTAATCTCCATGGTCGGGGAACTAGATATTTGCCATTATGGAATAGAATCGTAAGATGGTTATTTTATAAGCATTCCCCTTTTAGAATATTGCCTGATTTAAGACCGTATGATATTTCTATGTTTAGAACTAAATATGATGACAAAGAGGACTTTATACCATCGGTAATTCCTAATTGGGATCATACACCACGTACGGGACTCGGAGGAAATTTAATCTATAATTCCACCCCCGCAAAATTCAAAGAGGCAATGAAATATGCTGTTGATATTGTGCAAACAAAGCCATTAGATAAGCGTTTCGTTTTTATAAAAAGTTGGAATGAATGGGCAGAGGGGAACTATGTAGAACCTGATCTTCGTTTTGGTCATCAGTATCTGGAAGCCATAAGAAAAAGTTTAGAATAGTATGATTATGAACATCCTATTTGTATCACCATCATTCAATCCGTTAGATGGAATCGGCTGGGGCTCAACGCAGCGGACCAATTTGCTCTTTGAGGCTTGCACACAGTTAGGACATGTGGATGTCATTTCATTCGTTGATGGAGTAATATCCAATCGAGAGGATTGTACGGTATTATATTCCAATTCTAAGCCGAAAGCAGGTCAGAGAGAAGGGCGAGTAATGAAATTCTTGCGGATGCTCACACCCCTCAATCCGTATGCTATGTTTCCGAAAAACAAGGCATGTGCTGAGATTGTCAGAGGCTTTATTGCGCAAAAGCATTATGATTTGATAGTCTGCCGCTATATCCCAGAGGCGATGATGTGCGGGTTGTATGATTACGCTAATCGACTTGTGATAGACGTAGATGACAATCCTGTAGATGTTGAGCGTACAGCTGCACGCGCTTCACGCACATGGCGAAACAGAATGTATCATAGTTATCGCGCTGCAATCATTGAAAAGGTAGTGAATAAAATCCAAAAATCATGTCGATTTACATTCTATGCTAATCCGGAACAAGCAATTTATACGAACTCTGCCTATCTGCCGAACATACCTTTTTATGAATATAAGTTACCGCTTGTTGAGTATGCTATGACTTCGCCACGGCTATTGTTTGTCGGCAATATGAGTTATGGACCCAATGCGCATGGAGTAGATAAATTTGTGGATAATATATTCCCAATGATAAGAAAACACATACATGATGCAGAACTACATTTAGTTGGAGGGTGCAACCAGCAAGCTTTTCTTGATAAATGGAATAAAGTGGAGGGAGTAAAATATATGGGATTTGTTGATGATTTACAACAAGAATATCAAGATGCTCGTGTGGTTGTAGTCCCTATTTATGGTGGAGCTGGAACGAATATAAAAGTGCTTGAAGCAATGCAGATGAAGCGTCCGTGCGTAACAACGATTTATGGTGTGCGCGGATTCAAAGAATATTTCAGAGACGGCAATGAGATAATGATAGCAGAAGATGATGCTTCTTTTGCAGAGAAAGTAGTTAAGTTGCTAAAAACTGAACATCTCAATCATGAGATAGTGAGTCAGGCGTATAAAGCGGTGATTGGGAATTTCTCGCACAAGGCATTTAATGAGGTAGTAGAATCTAAATTGAAGAGTATATGTTAGTCTCTTTTGTCATCCCGTCCTACAACTCTGCGCATACAGTAAAGCGGTGCTTGGATAGCATATATGCGCTTTCGCTCAAACAAGAAGAGTTTGAAGTCATCTTCATCGACGATTGTAGCACGGATAATACGTGCCAGATAGTAGAAAGTATAAAGTCGAAAGTCAAAAGCAGTCTCACTCTTCTAAAGCAACCTATAAACAATCGGCAGGGAGCGGCGCGGAACAGGGGAGTGAATGTAGCACAAGGTGAATACATCTGCTTTGTGGATAGCGATGATGTGGTGACGGACGGTGTGGTATATGCCATCCGTATGGCGAAAGAAATGCAAACGGACATGACAGCCTTCCATACTGCTTATGCCAATGAAAAAGGAACGGTGACCAACGAGAACGAGCTGTTGAGTTTCGCTCAAGGGCAAGTGTTTTCCGGCGTGGAATTGCAAAACAAGCATGCTTATTGGAACTCAGCTCCATGGGGATATATTTATAGCAAAGCCTTCTTGGACAAGACAAACTATCCCTTCCGCGAGGGCGTGCTATATGAGGACTCGGATTTTGTGATGGTTCATTTGTATTACGCCAAACGAATGGCCTATTCTCAGGCATTAGGTTATTTAGCATATTACCGTGAAGGATCGACCACGCACAGCATATCGTATAAAAACCACTCGGATTACCTGCTGCTTGGCACACGGATGTTGGCACTCTATGATGCCATTCAACGAGATATTAATGATGGCCAAAGGACGGATGAAGGTCTCCGGGAATTTGCTGATGGTACACTGGAAGGAGCTACGTACAATATAACCATGTCGCTCAAACGACTCTACAAACTGAATAGCCCTAAAGATATTGTTTCTTTCTATCGCCGTATTGATGAGCGCGTCAACCGCGATGACCTATATAGCAATCCGCGATTGCACCGGTTCTCACGATATTGGAATAAAAGAGTCGTCCTCGCCATCAAGCATAAGCACCTGTCAATTGCTCTCAATACCTGCTTGTTAATAGCATACCAACTTTATGTGAAACTAAAAAAATAATTTTGGAATCATTGTTGATAATTTTGACGAACTAACAATATACTACTATGTTCAAGTATATGAAAAGATTCGCTTCAACTATTCGTTTCTGGTGGAAGGAGATAAAACTACGCTCAGATGAGAACGCCAAGTTGTCCGAGATGCAAGAGAATGAGGAGACCGAATGGCGTCATCCTATGGTAAGTTATGGTTATTACATGACCATGAACCACAACCGCAAGGAACGCCGCAAACAACATCAGTTAGAATTACAACAAATCCAATAGCTATGTTCAAGTACACTAAACGGCTCATAGCCGAGATTCGTTTTCAGTTGGACGAATTGAAATGGGCTAAGAAAGAGTAAGAAGAATTTTCTCAAGTTGAAGGCTTCTCCGGTCATGGTGGCGAGGACGGCTTCCTGGCCCATACATGTGTAAAAGGGTGCGAATTTATCGGAAAATGTATGTATTTTTCAAATCTTATCGAACACGAAAATTAGCTCTATACCGCTAATATTCTATAAAATAACAATTGGAGTTCCACCAGCTGGAACTCCAATCTGTCGAGAAGCATATCTGATTCTCGAACGTTTTTAGAAGACCTGAATCGCATAGAAGAGTTCTATCAGGAGTTCAAACACCTATTCCGAAAGTGATGGTTTGCTCATAATTAGGGGGTCGCTATACAAAGATGGCGACCCTTTATTATGCCCCTAAACGTGTCACCGAGTTACCTTATTTAGTATATCGCAGCGAAATGTGCACTAAAGTGGCTAATCTAAAGAAAAACAGCACTTTATGTGCATTTTTCTTGCAAAAAATTTGCATATATCAAAAAAAAGTTGTACCTTTGTAGTGTTATTGGAAACAACGTAACAAGCATATCTAAAGGAGATTACAACAATGAAAACGACTATCGCTACAATCAATCAAAAAGGAGTGAACACAATCGAAGTTAAGAACTCAACTGCTGCGCGTATTAAGGTCATCGCTCATCGGACAGGTAACATTACAATCGCGGCTGCAAAAGCAATGCTCATAGAACTCTGGAAGGAGAAAGCAAGTAAAGGCATCGTATCTTTCACATATCGCAAGCGTTCAGGTGAACTCACCCACCGCTTTGGGAGCATTCAGCATAACATCATGGCAACAGTAGTAAATGGAAACGGCATCAGCAGAGAATGTTACTGCACATGCGCCTATTATGACTTAGGTTCGCAATCTGTAAAATCTTTTCGCTGGGAGAACTTGGTTGCGGTAGATTAAGCCGCAGCCCATTCCTTTTGTACCAGATGGAAAGTGTACCACGAAAAATGAAGTGTACCAAAAGAAATAAGACCCACTAATAACCTTTGATATAATATGACCAAGAAAGCCCTTATATATGCGCGCACATCCTCATCGGGAGCGCAGGAGAACAGACAGAGTACAGACCGACAGGTTTACTCTTTAACGAATTTGATAGAAGCCAACGGTGACGAGTTGGTGAAGACCTTTGAGGAACATATTTCTGGAGCGACCTTGAACAAGAACCGCGTGCTTCTGAATGAATGTCTTCAATACGCAGCAGATAACCAAATCGACATCATCTACTTCAGTAGCCTTGACCGCTTGGGGCGTGCCATCTGGGAGGTACAGGAGAACATCAAATGGATGCTTGACCATAGAATCAATGCCTATTTCCAGAAGGAACAGATGTCGTTATTCATAGATGGCAAAGAGAACCCATTTTTAGCCATTTTCGTGGCAGTTATAGCCACTTGCTCTGCCATTGAGAGGGATAGCATCAAATTCCGCCTGAACGATGCAAGAGAGAAGAAAAAGCAAGAGGCATTGCGGGCGGGTATAACGCTCGCTGAGGCTGGGTTTGGAAGACCGAGGGGGACGAACAAGAGTAAAGACCAGATGCGAGAGGAATATAAAGAGTGCTTAACTCTGCTGCGCAAAGGGTACTCCGTTCGCAACGTGGCTAAGATTACCAACCGTAGCAAAACCACCATCCAGAAGTTAAAAGAAACGTTCGATTTGTAGAACTTAACTCGCAAATACTGCCAAATCGCCTGCAAAACATCAATTTGTGGGCGATTTACTTGCATATATGGAAAAAAAGCAGTAATTTTGCACCCAAAATTACGATTGCCAATGTAACAAGAGGATTTAAGTGACATAAACATACAGAAGCGTTTGCTTTATTGAAGGACGTCTTTCATTTCTCGACAACTTGATACGGTCATCCTAAGATAATGTAAAACGCTCACGCTCTGGCGTGGGCTATTTGCATATATTGGAGACCGTGGGAGTCGAGACCCGAAAGACCCAATATGAAGTTACTTCAGCAGGTAGTCCGCGCTTTTGTGTGTATATCCTATAAAGTAATTTGGCTATCTCGGAAGAACCCGAAACGCCGTAAAGGGAGTAGAGAAAAAACAAACAAACGTACACATGAAAACGAATTTGCTCAAAATCCTATCGGTATTTGTCGCAGCGGTGATGCTGATAGGTTGCAAGGGTAGCAACACACCCGATGCCCCTACAACAGACGAAAGTACCATCAAATCCACCTCATCTGTTAATGGTGGTGGGGGAATTATTATCGAGGCGATTATGAAGGATGGTACACGACAGTATTACAAAGTAATTAGTCCATCAGAAGTCGGGGTGACAAGTTACTATGCTTACTACGCTTCCAAAGGTTTTCAGGAATACGAATATAAAGGGAAGGTTGTTATTCCAGAATCAATCACACACGATGGTAGCACCTACTCTGTTACTAAAGTCTTGGGACAGCCATCAGAATACAATGACTTATGCTCTGCTTTTTCGTTTTGCAAACATCTGAAGAGCATTACATTACCGCGAACAATAACTGAAATCAATTCTATTGAGTTATGTCATTGGAACTGTTATGAGAGAGGGGTTTTAACAGAGTTAGAGGAGTTAATCTGTTATGCCCAAGAGCCACCAGTATCGTCTAATGCTGGTCCATGGGGACCAACTCCTGTGGGCGACTATTCAAAAGTGTGTGATATTTCAATAAAAGTGCCTGCCCAGAGTGTTGAGGCATATAAAGCCGCAAGTGATTGGAAGAGATTTGCAGACAATATCTCTGCTATCGAGTAAACGAATTTATGAACCAATAAACAGAGAGATTATGAGAATTAAGTTATTAGTATTTGCTGCGGCTATTGCTATTTCATTTGCCTTTATCGGCTGCAAGGGTAGCAACACCCCAGATGACCCAAAGACAGATGAGAGTGCGGTTAAATCAACCTCATCGGTGAGTAGTGATAAAGGCATCATTATCGAAGCCATAATGAAGGATGACACACGGCAGTATTATCGAGTTCTAACACCATCTGAAGTTGGAGTGACGAATTACTATGCTTATTATGCGGCAGATGGTTTCGATAGTTACGACTACAAAGGTGATGTGGTTATTCCAGAATCTATTACCCACGATGGTACGACATATTCCGTGACCCAATTGTGCGGTGGCGAAAACGTCTGGAAAAAGTCTGGTGCACCATTTTGGAACGCACAGATGACGGGTAAACTGAATAGTGTGACATTGCCTCGTACAATCACGAAGATTCCCGATAAGTCAGTATGCTTAAAGAAGGGAGAGACTGACCCTGCAAACGTCTGGAAGTTCGAGTTGGTTTGTCGTGGATTGAATCCACCGACATTGGATGCTGGTTATCATACAGAATACCACCAAGGCGACACTTACTTTTACGCCACTATAAAAGTGCCCGCTCAAAGTGTAGATGCGTATAAAGCAGCATGGGCTGAGGAATTAGCAGAACATATCTCTGCATCTGAGTAAACGGATTTGTGAATCAACAATCAAAGAAATTATGAAAACAAAGTTATTAGTGTTTGCTGCGGCTATTGCGCTTTCGTTTACCTTTATGGGTTGTAAGGGTGGTAATACCCCAGAAGACCCCAGTAATGGTGATACTGAGACTGCTGATTATAGTTACACTAAGAAGGGAGGCATGTATGAGGTGATATTAAAGAGTGGTCAAAGACTATATTTTTGTGAATTAGTGGAAAGCATTCAACTTGGAGATGACAAACTCTGTGTCATTAACCATGGTACATACTATAAGAATAATAAAGATGTTGACAAGCCCGAATATGGATATAGCGGTGATGTGGTTATACCATCTTCTCTTCGTCTTGAAGGAAAGGAATGGATTGTGTATATGGTCTGGGAACAAGCCTTTGCAGACTGCTCCGAATTAAACTCTATTACATTACCCAACTCAGTTGAAAAAGTTGATGGGTATGCTTTCTTTAGAAGCACTAAATTAAAAAGAGTATCATTTGGAAATCACATGGTATCACTTGCAGGTTCTGCATTTCAAGGATGCACATCATTAGCAGAAATTATCTGTTATACCCCGCTACCGAATAAAGTAGAGAGCCAGTATTATACGGTAGATAAGGAATCATACGCATACAAGTATAGTTTTTTGATGGGTGCAAGTGAACAAGACTTTTCAGATGTTCCCTTATTTAAGTTGTATGTTCCCAAGAATGGTGTAGAGGCATATAAACAGGACTATTGGCAATATGTAACGAGTGATATTTTACCTATTGAAGAATAACCAACTGAGTTGTGCAAACCATCTTGAAAGGGGCGTGTCGAAGCGGTTGGATGCGCCTCTTTCTTAGGTCTATAGGGGTAGTTTTTCTATAGAATTTTAGGAAATACCGTACAATTCGCATAGAGTACCGTACTTGCGAGGGTGAAATGTCAGTGAAATAGCGGTCTGAGCGCATCTTGAGTCCCTAATATACTATAGAGGTGTAGGTAGTATTTGAATTAAAACAAGCCATTTTGAGGTACTTTTCTTAACGGATTTGAGGTAAAATTTCCAGAAAAAATCTGGAGAGAACCGTGTTCTTTGAAATAGGGTGTGTTAATTCTTAGTACAGGGTAGAAGATACATAGACAACTCTGTTCAGTAATACATAGGTAGGACTACCAGATAGGTGGTACTATGGAGGGAGTGTATGAATAAATTGCACGAATCAGAACGCTATATTTTGCCGTATATCAGCAAAGTACATCGTTCTGACCATGCATTGAGAGGGGTGTTTGTTAATTAAGAAGAGTTACACCATCCAGAGGACAAATGTCAAAGATTGACAACTGTTTCCTTCCTTTACGGAAATGCATTATTCGATGAAGACCATAGTACATAAGTTTGAACAGGAAGTTATCATCCATAATCTTCCATAAGATGCCTCCCGCGCGCAAATGCATGTAATCTACATTATGTTTACTACCCAACATTGTTTCTAATTGCTCATTGAGGTCTTCATTTCTTAATTGTATTTCAAGTCGATAAATGGGACTTTTGCTGTTTTCTGGCAACTCTAACCACTGGCAGAGAGTTGAACGTTTTACATCATTATTAGACGCAATTTCAGCATTCTTGTTGTAGGAACACATTTGTACATCCTTGTTCTTTGCCATTCCACAATATATGGTTTCAGTATTGCGAATCTTGCCCTTACGCGAAATGGATTGCGTAACGCATAATTCGGGAATAGCCTCAGCATCAGCCCCATGCCATACACTGCCACGATACACCATATCGATCGATGGCTCTCGGATGGCTTTGAGAATGAAACGAGAGAAGTTTACATGAATAGAAGTTAAAGCAATATCCAAGCGAGTAATGTTGTTGAACTCCAGATGAAGATTACTGATTGTCCCCATTAGATACCCGATTCCTTCAGGTTGGTAAAGCCATTCATTGTAGAGGCGTAGAAATGCTTTACCATACATGTCAGAAGAAACTTTAGTTTCTACCGAATGGGGATAGACCGTAAGTTCTGCCAGCCGTTTATAGTCACCATTTTCATCAAGAGTAGTGACTACGGCATCAATACGAAGCATTGACTGAGAAATGTCTTTAATCATCAATTCTTTGTTTTGTCCGAAATACTTACGTCCGTTCTTCAACTCTTCCCACAGAGGGAGTTCAGGGTTTTGTCGGCAGCAGACCTTCAGCCAGTCTATGCCAATTTTGATTGCTTTGCACTTTGCCATTGCATTAAATGTTTGAAAATAGTTACTCATATCAATGTCCTTTATTCGGTTATAACTGCAAAGATAGCATATAAGATGCATATACGCAAGAATTTTGGTCAGGATTGGAATGGATTTGGGAAGCAGTTCACACCTTATATTAAAAGCGCGGGCGCAGGCGATAACAAAAGTATTGACACATACAATACCTTGAACAACTTTTTTAGGTAACACTTTCTTGCTCAAGGTATTGCCTATATGCGACTAAAGCAGTACCTTTGCACCAGATTTCAAAAACGACCGCGGTGAAAGGTATCAACGACATAGAAGATTTGGTTGCAGTAGGCATTCGCGAGCCTCAGCAACAAGAGCAAATTATTTGTCAGTTGGAACAGTTGGCGAATCTGATTATTAAAAACATTAACAACTTTTAGAATATGAAAAAGAAAGTTAGTTACAAAGACTTGAGCCGCAAGGTGGCTATCGTCTGGACGCGTGTATCATCCTATCAGCAGGAGAAAGAGAATTGCTCTCTTGATACTCAGCGAGAGGATTGTGAACGCTTTGCCGCTGAGAATGGAATCCGCATTAAGTATTATCTTGGAGGGCACTATGAGAGCGCAAAGACCGAAGGAAAGGGATTCAACAAAATGATTGCTCTCGCTCGCAAGGATAAGGAGGTAAATGTTATCTTGGTGCACACCTCCTCCCGCTTTGGACGTTCTGGAGAGGAAACGATGGCTTCCAAATCTCGCTTGCGCCAAAATGGGATATTCGTGATTCCTGTTAAGGAGAGTTACGACCCTGATGACAAAGCAAGTCGGATGATGGATAGCATTCGCGATATCTTCAACAACTATGATAATGAGGTTAGGCGTGAAGCCACCTATTCGGGCACAATAGCCGCTCTCAATCGCGGTGAGTGGTGTCTGCAAGTACCATTTGGGTATAAACGCGTACGCAAAGAGGGCATCCATCATGTGTTGGCAATTACCCCTATGGGCGAACTGCTTCGTAACGCTTGGATATGGAGAGCGCGGGGTGAGAAGTTGCATGATATTGTGGATAAGTTGAATGCTCTTGGGCTGAGGCTGAAGAGCGGAAGACCAATGCACCTCAAACGCCTCAGCAAGATTCTTCAGAACCCCTTCTACTATGGGTATATTGAGAGTGAACTCATTGAGAATGAGGAACACCGTATCAAAGGGAACTTCCCTGCATTGATTGACGAGCCGACCTTTAGAAAGGCGAACGGCTCGTCTTTCGCGGGCTATGAGCAGGCGAAAGAACCTGAGTATGCTCCAATGAACACCTTCATCCGTTGTGCGCGCTGCGGCTGTGTGTTATCTGGTTATGAGGCTCACCGCAAGAACAAGAACGGCAGAGAACGGCTCTATCGCTACTATAAGTGCAGCACTTATGGTTGCAAATGCAATGTGAATGCTGATTCTGTTCACAAGGAGTTCGGGGAAATGTTGGGAGCCTATCGGGTCGATGAGCGTTACATGCCTTTACTCAAAAGGATTATAGAGAGGGAACTCAAAGAGCAGAACAAGGAGAATGAGGATAACAATAAGGTTTTGAAGGCAAGGAAAACAGAGTTGATGGGAAGATTAGATAAGGTTAGATTGCGTAATGCAGTAGGGGAGATAGATAAAGAGGATTATGAAGTGGCTAAGAAGATACTCCTTGAGCAGATTACCCAAATTGATGAAAAGTTCAGGGTAGTTAACGAACTTTCCTCGAACGTCTCATCAAAAACAGATAAGGCTCTCGTAACTGCCTCACAATTAGGTAGTTTATGGAGTAAGATGGATAGTGGAAGCCGCAGAAAATTAGAGTTTTTAGTGTTTCCAGACGGAATTGAATATGATAACAATTCTGGGATTTCTCGAACGCCTCGAACGAACGTGGCGTTCGTTCTCATTCTATTGTCTTACAATGAATTACAGGCGCAAATAAAAGCCAGAAGCAAACTGAATTTGCTTCAATTCGCTTCTTGGTCGAGAAGAGGCGACTCGAACGCCCGACCCCTACGTCCCGAACGTAGTGCGCTACCAACTGCGCTACTTCTCGCGGCAAATCGTCAGAATGTATTAGCAAGTCCGGCTTGCCGGTAAATCATCTTACGATTGCTCTTTACACAAGCATAAACATGCAGTTCACTACAATTTATGTTTGTGTTTATTTATGTAGGTTAATTATCTGTTAACCACAAACTCTAACTCTGCATTTTCTCCTCTCTTGAGGGTTATAGACTGCTCTTTCCACTCCTTTGAACCATCATCATATACGTAGAAATAGTATTTAAGACTTTTTACAGCCAACTCAATATTGATGGTTACGTATCCGGCAGTGTTGGTTTGAGCGTATGAATAGCCGTCTACTCCCAGCGGATCAGTGGGGTCCGGAATAGCTGTGTCAATAATAGTTGACGCAAGGTCGGTATATAAAACATAGCGGTTAGCAACAGGCATACCTAATTGGTCCTCAACGTAAACCGTCACCTTTGAGGTCTCTACTTTGCAGGATTGAAATGTAAACATCAATGCTACTGCTGCAAGACAAAGAAGAATTGCTTTTTTCATAGTGGTATTTTTTTGTAAATGTGTTTTTGTATTTACGAGGTACAAAAGTACTGCTTTTTTTTGACTTTGACAAATTTTTAGCACAAAAAAACAAATATTGGCGTAAAATAGTTATTTTTTCTTAAAGAAATGCTTCTTTGGAGTCCCTCCTGCCTCTTGGGAAGCAGCAATAATGTTTCTGCATTGTTCTTCTGTCAGGCTCTCCGGCTCTGTCCCTCTTGGTATCTTATAGTTGCTGTCGCCTTGTTTGATATAAGCACCATATCGGCCGTGTAGTACGAAGATGTCGCCAAATACATGTATCGGCTGTTGCAGTTGTTTGTGCTTGTTGACAAGGGCGATTGCCTCCTCCATTGTTATATTGAGCGGGTCAATAGTTTTGGGGAGGGAAATGAACTCATTGTCAATCCGCAAGTATGGTCCGTATTTGGCACTGCCGACGACCACCTCTTTGCCATCTATTTCTCCAAGTGTATATGGCAGGCTGTGGTCAAATAATTCAAGGGCTTCTTCGAGGGTGATGGTATATATTGATTTGCCTTGCGGTATAGATGCAAAGCGCGGTTTGTCTTCGCTTTCTGTTGAACCGAGTTGTACGCAAGGACCGCTCTTTGTTATCTTTGCGGATACGGGTAAGCCTGTTTTGGGGTCGGTGCCTAATTCGCGTGCCGGTATCTTACCTGCCGGTACTTTTTCTATCTCAGGATGGAAGGCGTGGTAGAATGTGTCAACAGCATTAACCCAGTCGGTGCTGCCTTCAGCTACATCGTCAAACGACTTCTCGGCATCAGCGGTGAAATCATAACTCAAGATATCGGGAAATTGCTGAACCAGAAAATCATTGGTGGCTCTGCCGAGGTCTGTAGGCAATAGTTTTTGGTTCTCGGCACCTTCTGTTTCTTTCTTGACTGACGCTTTGATTTTTTCTCCTTGTAGTGTGAGGATATTACAGTTGCGCTGTGTTCCTTTAACGTTGCCTGTCTCAACGTATTTGCGCATCTTTATCGTCTCAATGATGGTAGCATAGGTTGACGGACGACCGATACCCAGCTCTTCCATCTTCTTTACGAGTGAAGCCTCGTTATATCTGAGCGGAGCTTTGCTGAATACCTCTGTTGCCGTTGTTTTCATATCCTGCACTTCAACGCCGGTCTTGATAGGTGGCAGATGGTTAGACGTCTGCTCTTCTTCGTCATCGTTGGACTGTACGTAGAGGCGCATAAAACCGTCGAAAAGAACCACCTCACCGGTTGCTACGAAAGCGTAAGGTACGCCGACGGCTGTCACCTCAATGCGCGTTGTCTCAATCTTGGCGTCTGCCATCTGCGATGCCATGGTGCGTTTCCAAATCAGTTCGTAGAGTTTTTTCTCATCAGCTGAGCCTTGTATTGTTCGCTGGTTGAGATATGATGGACGAATGGCTTCGTGGGCCTCTTGTGCACCTTTTGATGTGGTGTGAAAGCGTCGGGGCTGATGGTAACTCTCACCATACTCTGACAATATCTCTTGCTTGCTGGTATTGAGTGCCAGATTGGAGAGGTTGACTGAGTCTGTACGCATGTAGGTTATTTTTCCGTCTTCATACAGCGTTTGCGCTATACGCATCGTCTTCGAGACGGGAAAGTGCAGTTTTCTTGCAGCCTCTTGTTGCAGAGTGGAGGTTGTGAAAGGTGGGGCCGGACTTTTCTTGCCGGGTTTTTTTTGCACGTCGCTGACTGTGAATGTTGCGCCTATGAGGGACTGTAGATACTGCTGAGCCTCATCTTGTGTCTGAAAACGATGATTGAGCTCTGTATGAAGAGTGAAATCCTCTTCGCTTGTCGTTTTGCCGATGAAATCGGCGTTTATGCGGTATTGTGAAGTACTTTGAAACGTCTCAATCTCCCGCTCTCGTTCTACTATCAGGCGTACAGCCACTGACTGTACTCTGCCGGCTGACAGACCGGTCATTATTTTTTTCCAAAGTATAGGTGACAGTTCAAATCCGACTATCCTGTCCATCACACGGCGGGCTTGTTGTGCATTGACGAGGTTATAGTCAATGGTGCGGGGGTGCAGAATGGCCTCACGTATTGCGTCGGGAGTTATCTCATGGAAAACTATACGTTTGGTCTTTTCGACCGGCAGCTTAAGTACTTCCTGCAGGTGCCAGGCTATAGCCTCTCCCTCGCGGTCCTCATCGGAGGCCAGCCACACGGTGTCTGCCTTCGAGGCTTCTGTTTGAAGAGATTGAATGAGTTTGTGTTTGCTGCTGTCAATGACATAATGAGGCTGGTAGTGGTTGTTGAAATCAATACCGATGCCATTCTTACCACTACCTTCAATATCGCGTATGTGACCTTGAGAGGACATCACGTGATAGTCTTTTCCGAGGAATTTCTCTATCGTCTTTGCTTTGGCAGGAGACTCTACTATAACGAGGTTTTTGCTCATATTTGTTAGTGTAGACTTTACAAAACGGCGGCAAAATTACTACAATTTTTTTAAATGAGCAAATTTGATAATTATTTTTTTTAGCAGCTTTGCTATATACAAATTTATTTGTATCTTTGTGAAAAATTTTCCGCGAATATAACTCTTGTGATTTTTTCTCACCTTTTATATAATTATGTAAACATGTCTCTACGTACACGCCTCAACTCTTCTCATCCTATATGGAAAGCATTGCTTTGGATTGCTCTAATGACAGGTGCTTTCATCTTGTTGATGATAATAGCAAGATTTCTTGGTTCGTTTGGGTTGAATGAATTGTCTGTTCTGCGAACGGTTCAGGTTCTGCAGTCGTTGCTTGTGTTTATTCTGCCTGCAATCGTTGCTGTTTGGTGCTGGTCGCCGTCGCCCTTAAAGGAATTACGGTGTGTGCCGCCTGCTTCGCCGCATGTGTATTGGCTTGTCCCACTGCTGATGTTATGTGCCGTGCCCGGCATCAATATGCTCGCTGATTGGAACGGTCGTGTAGAGTTACCATCATTTCTCGCAGATCTGGAGGAGACCCTCAAGCAAAAGGAGGAAGAGGCTGCTATGCTGACCGAGCGTTTGCTACACGCTGACAATATTGGTGGGTTGTTGGCGAACATTGTACTTATTGCTTTGCTACCTGCTGTGGGAGAGGAGTTGTGCTTTAGAGGAGTGATGCTTAATCTTTGTCTAAATGGGGGGGGATTAAGTTGCGCTACAACAAAAAAAAGAATGCATCTGTCTGTGTGGGTGACAGCTGCACTCTTTAGTTTTATCCATTTTCAGTTTTACGGTTTTGTGCCTCGTATGCTTTTAGGAGCCTTGTTCGGGTATCTTGTCTTGTGGAGCGGGAGTCTATGGACGTCGGTTATCGCGCATTTTGTGAATAATGCTGTTGCCACAGTGGCGTATTATATATGTGCTCATTCCTCTCTCGACAGCTGTTCTCTTGACAGTTTCGGTACCGGTGACACAGCTTGGGTGGGCTGGTTGAGTATTGTGGTAGCTGTATCAGTTGCCGTACTTATGCGAAACGTCTGTCAGCAACAATCAGCAGAGCCTCTTCCTTGATGTCGCCGGTGAGCTCTATGTTACGTAGTTGCAGACTGCGTAACCATCCTGCCACATCTTCTTCTCGTAGTGTGCGGAAGACATCATTCAGCTGTTGTTTTTCAGCCTCGCTGTAAGTGTCGGCACTACGTCCGGCCAAACCATCCAGCTCCTCGTCATCGTAATATGTGATTTCGGGTTTTGTGCTAAGCAGACTATTCCTTTCGCACACTGCATGTCTGCCGCAGCACTCGGTATCTGCTGTCGTCGGTGTCGCAGATGCCGGTGTCGCGGCTTCTGCTTTGTCCGTTAGTGGTTTGTTTTGCTTTACACGGCGGCGTTCACGTATCTCAATGGCAACAACGATAAACGTTGCCATTACTAAGAATATCAATATTACAATTATACTGCTTCCCATATCAGGCCTTTGCTATCACACTTTGTAAAAAAAACTCTTAATCAGAGTTCTCACTCTCCACATCGTCTTGCTCGACAACAAGATTGTCAATGATGAAGTTTTGGCGCTCTGGAGAGTTTTTACCCATGTAGAATGCCATTAAATCGCTTACCGCATCTTCTTTGCGTAGGCTGACTTGGTCAAGTCGGATGTTCTTTCCGATAAATCCGGAGAATTCTTCGGGTGAGATTTCTCCTAATCCTTTGAATCGTGTTATCTCCGGATTCTTAATATCCGCAATGGCTTTCAGGCGCTCTTCTTCGCTGTAACAATATCGTATCTCTTGTTTGTTTTTAACTCGGAAAAGCGGGGTTTGCAATATATATACATGTCCTTTTTTTACCAGGTCAGGGAAGAATTGCAGGAAGAAGGTCAGCATAAGTAGCCTGATATGCATCCCGTCAACATCGGCATCGGTGGCGATAATCACTTTGTTATATCTAAGGTCGTCTAACCCGTCTTCAATGTTCAGCGCTGATTGCAGACAATTGAACTCCTCGTTCTCGTATACCACTTTTTTTGTCAGTCCGTAGCTGTTAAGTGGTTTGCCTCGTAGTGAGAACACTGCCTGGGTGTTTACATCGCGACTTTTTGTTATGGAGCCGGATGCGGATAGTCCCTCAGTGATAAAAATACTGCTTTCGGCACGTAGGTCGTCCTCGGAATCTTTCGATGAAAACGATGGTTTAGCGTCGTTCAGGTGAATACGGCAGTCGCGTAGTTTGGGGTTGTTTAGCAGGTTTTTCTTTGCTCTCTCTCGTGCTAATTTTGTTACTCCGGCAATTGCCTTACGCTCTTTTTCCGAGTCTTGTATCTTTTGAAGCATCGTTTGGGCGGTGTCCGGCGTCTTGTGCAGATAATTGTCAAGTTCGCGTTTGACGAAGTCATTGACGAACTTATTGATAGAGATGCTGTCCTCGCGTAGTGACATGTCGCGTGAACCGAGTTTGATTTTTGTTTGTGATTCAAACGTCGGCTCCTCCACGTTTATGGCTATAGCTCCTACTACGCCGTTGCGGATATCGGACAGGTCTTGGTTTTTGTTGAAGAACTCCTTGATTGTTTTTCCGATAGCCTCTCTGAATGCTGCTTGGTGAGTGCCTCCCTGTATGGTGTGCTGGCCGTTGACAAAGGAGAAATACTCCTCACCGGACTGGTCGGTATGGGTAAGCGCAATTTCTATATCTTCTCCTGAAAGGTGAATAATCGGATACAGCGGCTCTGACGTCATGTTTTCTTTCAGAAGGTCAAGCAAGCCGTCGCGACTGATAAACCGTTTGCCGTTGTAACGTAAAGTGAGGCCGGTGTTGAGATATGAGTAGTTGCGTAGCAATGTTTCAATATATTCACTGCGGAATTGGTAGTTCTCAAACAAGCCTTTGCTGTCATCCGGCTGAAATTCAATGTATGTTCCTCTTGGTGTGTCGTTGTCATTGTCAATGATGCCCGTGTCGCTAACGAGATGTCCGCGCGAGAACTCAGCCCTGCGGTGCTTGCCTTCGCGAAACGACTCTACCACAAACCGCTCAGAAAGTGCATTCACCGCCTTGGTGCCGACGCCGTTCAGGCCGACCGATTTCTTAAAAGCTTTGGTGTCGTACTTGCCGCCTGTGTTGAGCAGCGACACCGCTTCAATCATCTTGCCGAGAGGAATGCCGCGGCCATAGTCTCTTACTGTCACCTTCCCGTGCTCTACTCCTACCTCAACTGTTACTTCAATGACTTTGCCCTCCCCCATGCGATATTCGTCGATTGAGTTGTCTATGGTCTCTTTTATTAAGACGTATATACCGTCGTCCGAATGGCTGCCATCGCCTAATTTGCCGATATACATGCCGGGGCGTCGGCGGATGTGCTCGCGGTCGTCAAGGTGAACGATATTGTCATCGTTGTACTGCGGTACTTGCGCTGCTGTTGGTTGTACTGTCTCTGCCATAAAATATGTGGTTTCCTTACTTGTTTCTACTGCGAAATTTATCTATAAAAATTCATTGCAAAATTACTAAAAAAAACGCAGGCAGCAAAATTTGTGGCAAAAATCTCGCCACTAATACTGATAATTCACCACGTATTTGCTTCTTTCGCAACATTTCATGGGGTTAGTCACCTTTAATTTGTTTATGTAGAGCAAAAGCAGTACTTTTGCATCGCTATTGCGGGCTCTGTGCCCTAATGTAAAAATGAATTGTGGTTTTATAGTATCTTTGGTGCTATGAAGCAATGTTAAATACAAAATACAATATATAATTTAGATGCCTACACCAACTAAACATTTTTTCGATTATTTTAATGAGCGGATTCCTCAGAATTGGAATGAGCCTGCTCTTACTGATTACGACGGTACTCACAGCTACACGTTTGGTGAGATGAGCGAGCGTATGACACGTTTGCAGTTGATGCTGTCAGAAGCGGGGATTGAACGTGGTGACAAAGTTGTTATTTGTTCAAAAAACTGTGCTAACTGGGCGGTTGCTTTTTTGAGTATTGCCGCTAACAGGGGAGTGATTGTGTCTATAATGGACGCTTTTGTGGGACACGATATTGAAAAACTGACCAACCACTCTGATGCTAAGGCAATGTTTGTGGGAGAGTCTGTTTGGAAGAAGATAGATATTAAGAACCTTCCCGCAGTGGATTTGGTTATTTCTACAAACGAATTCGAGACACTATTTGCCCGTGATGCCAAGCAACAGGAGGCAGACGTTAATGCCGGGAAGCGTTTTGCGGAGCTTTATCCTAATGGTTTCGGTAGCAACGATGTTCACTTTCCAACCGACAATTTGGATGAACTGATGATGATTAACTACACTTCAGGTACAACCAGTGAGCCGAAAGGGGCAATGTTAAGCTATCGCAACATCTCAGCTAATGTCCATTTCTCTCAAGAGACTATTCCTAATCATGCCGGCTGGAGCGAGATTTGTATGTTGCCTCTGGCGCACATGTTTGGTATGACGATAGAGTTCCTTTATCAGGTTGCCGGCGGTTGCCACGTGTATTTCCTGTCCAAAACACCATCGCCTTCTGTCTTGATGAAAGCATATTCGGAGGTACATCCGTATATGATACTTACTGTGCCACTTGTATTGGAAAAGATTTTCAAGGCAAAGATTTTTCCGGCACTTGAACAACCCATGGTCAAGTTCTTGTGGAACACACCTTTGCTTTGCAAGATTGTAGAGCGTAAGATATACAAGCAGTTAATGAATGCTTTCGGCGGAAATCTGATATGGCTTATCACCGGTGGTGCAGCGCTTAACGGCGAGGTGGAGAAGATTTTCCGCCGTATCAAGTTCCCGCTTGTTGTCGGCTATGGCATGACAGAAGCCGGCCCGCTTATCTGTTACGAAGAATGGTACCGTGAAGTACAGGGGTGCTGCGGCGTCTGTGTTACACGCAATGAGCTCCGTATAGACTCCGAGGACCCGGAGAACAAGGTGGGTGAGATTTTGTTCCGCGGTGAGCATGTCATGATGGGCTACTACAAGAATGATGAAGCCACAAAAGCCGCTATCGACAAGGACGGATGGTTGCACACAGGCGACCTCGGTACAATCGACAAAGCCGGACGTCTGTTCATCAGAGGACGTTCGAAGGCGATGATTCTCAGCTCTAACGGACAGAATATCTACCCGGAGGAGATTGAAGATAAGATTAACAACTTACCGGCTGTGGTGGAGTCTGTTCTTGTGCAGAGAGACGGGCATAAATTGGTGGCTCTCGTCTTTGCCGACGAGAAGTACGACCTACAAGGTAGGACGATGGACCAGTTGATGAGTGATAACCTGCGTACTCTTAATGCCGGACTTCCACAGTATGCGCAAGTGGCAGAAATAGAACTTGTGAAAGAAGAATTTGAAAAGACACCGAAGCGTAGTATCAAGCGTTTCCTTTATAAGTGATATGCTAATAGTCGGCTACTCTCTGGTTACCCAAACCGAGAGAGTGAGATACTCTCGGTTTCTTTGTTTTAATAAATAGTGTTTATAGTGGTTGGAGGTTGTCGGGAGACAACCTCTGATTTTTTGAATCTGATAGGCAGATGGGAAGAAAGATTTGGGGCATTTCGAAAAACGGTCTTATGCCGTTTTAGGAAATACCCCAAGTAAACATGTCTATTCTCAGTGGAAATCAGGAATACATAAGTCCTTCGATACGGTTAACAAGGCTGACCGGTAGTATTTTTCCGAGTAACCAAAGTATTTTGTAATCTGTTCCGCCTACATAATACGTCTGAATATGTCGTTTGGTCGCCATTCGGTAGAAAATGCGCGCCATCTTCTCCGGTCTCATGCCGCCTCTCTCGTCTTTCTCCATTGCCTCAACCGCCTTACCTGCATTGGTGTAGATTTCTTCGCCGCTCATATTCTTCTCCCGCGCATCGGTGAATCCGGTACTGACATCTCCCGGTAGCAGACATGCCACTTTGATGCCGAACTGTCGCACTTCGTTCTGCATGCTTAGTGCAAGGGCATTGACTGCCGACTTGGATGCGGAGTAAAACGACTGATACGGGACAGGAAGGAGTCCGGCAACGCTGCTCGTGAACAGAATACGTCCGTAACGCTGTTGGCGCATCTGTGGCAGAACAGCGCGGCTGATATTCAGTGCTCCGAAGAAGTTCACATCAAACAACCTTTTAGCATCTTCTGTTCGCGTGAACTCTATTGGTCCGCTGATACCGAAGCCTGCGTTGCTGATAAGCACGTCAATATGTCCTTCCCTGCGGACAACCTCTGCCACCGCTTCTGCACAATCAGATTCATTGGTAACATCGCAGCTTAGGTGCACAATGCCGTTGTTGTCGTTGCCGTGACGGGATAACTCGTACACATGCCAATCGTTCTGTACAAACAAAAGAGCAGTGGCTTGACCTATGCCACTGCTGCCTCCTGTTATGATAAGTACTCTCATTGTGTTAAGTGTTGGTTTTCAGGTTTTCGCGTGCCGAGCGCAATGGAGTGCTCTTAGAAGCTGAAGTCGGCTGATACGCCCTGTTTCATCACTCTGCTGATGATATCTATAGCCTCATCAACAATGGGCTCGGTGTGGGTGGCCATCAGTGTGGTGCGCAACAGACACTCGCCTTCAGGCACGGCCGGTGCAATGACGGGATTGACATACACGCCTTCATTGAAGAATTTTTTGCCGTACCACAATGTATCAAGAGTCTTGTATGTGAAGATTGGTACAATAGGCGTCGGGGCGTCAATAATCTCTACACCTGCTGAGTGTAGCCCTTTGCGGAAGTACTCGGCTATGTAATGAAGATGTTTTACCATCTCAGGTGACTCCTGCAGGCGGTGTAGCGCGGCTAAAGCTGTGGCGGTAGATGCCGGTGTGAGGCTGGCTGAGAAGATGAAGGGACGGCTGACGTGCCTGAGGTAATCTGCTACTTTGTTGCTCGTTAGCATGCAGCCGCCAATCGAGGCAAGCGACTTGGAGAAGGTGAGCATGGTGATGTCAACCTTGTCGGTTAGTCCGAAGTGGGCTGCTGTACCTCTGCCACCCTCGCCTAATACTCCGAAACCGTGTGCATCATCCACCATCACTCGGGCACCGTATTTCTGTGCTAATGCCACTATCTCCGGCAGTTTGCAGATGTCTCCTCGCATAGAGAATACACCATCTGTGACAATTAGACAACCGGCATCATCCGGAACTTTTTGAAGCTGTGCCTCAAGGTCTTCCATGTCTGAGTGACGATAGCGTAGCATCGTGGCGTCGCTTAGTTTGCAGGCATCGTAGATTGAGGCGTGGTTCTCGCGGTCGTTGATAATATAATCATGTCTGCCGGTTACGGCGGAGATTATTCCAAGATTAGTCTGAAAGCCTGTTGAGAACGTCATGGCAGCCTCGTATCCCGTGAACTCTGCTAACTCATGCTCAAGCTGAAGGTGCATATCCAGCGTTCCGTTTAGGAAACGGCTGCCGGAGCAACCTGTTCCGTAGCGCTTCATGGCAGCAACTCCGGCTTCTATCACCTTGGGGTCTTCGGTCAGACCAAGGTAGTTGTTGGAGCCGAGCATGATACGGCGCTTACCTTCCATATCAACCACAGGTGCCTGTTTGCTGCGCAACTCGTGGAAATATGGGTATATGTTCATCTCCCTTACTTGGTTAAGGAGATCAAAATTGCATTTTTGGAAAAGATCTACCATAGGCGTAAGTTTTAAAGTGCCCTTCATTCATGTCGGGGCTTGCTGAGCCAAAAGGTGGAGAATAGGGGGCGGTTATGAAAACCTGCCAGCGAACAGCATGTTGTATGATGCTGTTCGCCGGATAGGTGATAATTACAATACGTTTAGTTCTTTCAGAACAGCTGTTGTTTTGCGAACGGCAGCTTCCGAGTCTTTCAGTTTCTGAGCCTCTTCGGGGGCGAGGTTAATTTCGACGATTCTCTCAATACCGTTTCTGCCAATGATACAAGGTACGCCGATGGTAATATCGTGCATACCGTACTCGCCTTCCAATGCCGCTGAGCAAGGTATCATCTTCTTTTGGTCCTTGATGATAGCTTCTGCTACGGATGAAGCAGCAGCACCCGGTGCCATCCATGCCGATGTGCCGAGCAGACCGGTAAGAGTAGCGCCGCCAACCATAGTTGATTTAACCACCTGCTCCAGCTCATCCTTCGAAAGGAACTCGCTGACAGGTATGCCTTTGTATGTAACGTAAGAGGTGAGAGGAATCATGGTTGTGTCGCCGTGTCCGCCAATAACGAAACCGTCAACATCGTTAGCATTGCAGTGTAGGGCCTGAGAAAGGAAGTATTTCAGACGAGCAGAGTCCAAAGCACCACCCATACCGATGACGCGATTGCGCGGCAAGCCGAGACTGTGAAGAGCAAGGTAGGCCATGGTATCCATCGGGTTGGAAACAACGATGAGAATGGCGTCCGGAGAATACTTGAGCGCAGATGTGGCAACGTTCTTAACGATACCGGCATTGACGCCGATAAGCTCCTCACGAGTCATACCCGGCTTACGTGGCAGACCTGAGGTGATGATTACAACGTCCGAACCAGCGGTCTTTGAGTAGTCGTTGGTTACACCGTTGACAACAGTGTCAAAACCCATCAACTGGGCTGTCTGCATAATATCCATAGCCTTACCCTCGGCAAGACCTTCCTTGATGTCAATAAGGCAAACCTCATTGGCTACCTCGTTAACTGCCAATACATTGGCACATGTGGCACCTACATTACCGGCGCCTACTACGGTTACTTTTGACATATTGTATAAATTTTAGTGTTTGATTTCTTTTCTGTGTTGAACATGATACAATAGTGCATGCTTATGCAAAAAACAACTGCAAAGTTAATAATTTTTCACAACACAGACAAATAATAATGAAGAATTTTGTAATACAACTCTGCAAGATATTTGTTTTTTTTGTTGTTTTTTGTTTAAAAAGCGTTATCTACTTGTATATTCGAAAAAAATGTTATAACTTTGTAGTCTATTCACCATTTGGCGTTTGCGCCGCGTAATCTATGGATATATCTGACCTGTACAACGGTTTTTTTCATCCCGAAAAAAAAATCTATCCGGCCTTGGCTGAGATGTCAAGGAAAGTTTTGGAGAGTGCACAACTGCTTACCGACATGATATCCCAGGACGATGCTCGTCATCGTCAAGAGGAGACCTATGACCGCATCAAGTGTCTTGAGTCGGAGTGTGACGCCATCTCTCTTGACGTGTTCGACAGCCTTAATGCTTCCGTTTTCTCTCCTCTCTCCAAGCAGGATATGCACGCCTTGTGCGAGACTTTGGACGATGTGATTGACAATATCAACGCATCGGCGAAGCGTATGATGCTTTATAACCCTCGTACGATGGGTAACCAGACCATGCATATGGCGGAGATTGTGATTGAATGTGCCAAGCTGATTGAAAAGATATTCAGTGACTTATCAATGCTTCATCGCGACACGGACAAGGCGCTGGAGATTTGCAACCGCATACATGAGCTGGAGCATGAAGGAGATGATGTGTACGGCAGTTTTGTTCAAGAGCTTTTTGACTCCGATACTGAGGCTTTGGAGGTGATTAAAATCAAGGAGATAATGTCGTCATTAGAGTCTGCTACCGACTGTGCTAACAAAGTGGGAAAGACGCTCAAAACGATAATTGTAAAGCATAAGTAATTATTGCATGACACAGGCAAAGAATAACACTTCAAAGAAAGGCGGTTTTTGGGGTTCGTCCGTCGGTTTCGTTATACTATCTGTATTGGCGGTGCTGATTGTATCGGCTGTATGTATCGCTGTTACTTTGTTTTGGCTTGACAACTACACCCGTCATGGCGAGGAGGTTGTGGTGCCGGATATAGAGGGCACTTTTATAGAGGAAGCAACCGTTCTGGTTTCGCAGCAGGGGCTCCATGTGGAGGTTATTGATTCGACTTATTCCCGCAAGGTCCCTCTTGGTACGGTGGTTGACCAAAGCCCCAAGTCCGGTTCACATGCAAAACATGGCAGGCCTGTTTATGTAATTGTCAATGCACGTACTGTTCGTACTATTCCTGTTCCTGATTTGCGGGATATGTCTTACCGGCAGGCCGAGGCTACGCTACGCTCCATCGGCTTTGGGGTGGCAGAGATAGAATATGAGCCTTCTGTGTACAAGGATTTGGTGCTTGACGTGAAGAACGGAGACTTGTCGGTAGAGTCAGGCACTCGGCTTCCGGAAGGTACGGTTTTGACGCTTGTTGTCGGATTCGGACAAGGTACAGAACAGGTGAAAATCCCCGATTTAATCGGAAAAAACAAGTCTGATGCACGTGCTTCCCTGCTCGCTTCTCGCCTTATATTAGGCTCGGTGGAGTATGATGAGGAACGGACTGCCGAAAACGACTCGTTGTTCTTCGTTTTTGCTCAATCGCCAATGGCGGGAGAGGAAATATTAGAGGGTTCACGCATCGATATATCAATGACCACTTCGGTTGAGAAGGTGACAAGTTCAGCTATGCATCAGAGCGAGGAGGAGTTTTTTTAAAACATTGTGATGAGCGTGCTTGAGGAGAATATATGTTCTATTGACGACGAGCTTGACTTGTATGAGCGTTGGCGCTTGCAGGCCGACCAGGGCCAGTCGCCGGTACGTGTGGACCGCTTTATCATGGACCACATGTCCAACACTTCGCGCAATCGTATTCAGAAGGCGGCAGAAGCAGGGCACGTGTGGGTAAACGGGAAGCCCGTTAACTCACATTTCAAGGTGCGCCCGTTTGATACCGTTCAGGTTATGCTTGATCATGAGCCGGCGGAATATACCGTTATTCCGGAGAATATTCCTTTAGATGTGGTGTATGAGGACGAGTCGCTGCTTGTGGTTAACAAGCATGCGGGCATGGTTGTTCACCCCGGTTGCGGCAATTATACCGGCACACTGCTTAATGCGCTGGCGTACTATTTGAAGGATAATCCGACGTTCAACGCTGATGATCCGGACATGGGGCTCGTTCATCGTATTGACAAGGATACCAGCGGACTACTGCTAATTGCCAAAACACCCGAAGCAAAGACTGACTTGTCGTTACAGTTCTTTCACCACACCACCCGTCGCTCATATAACGCCCTTGTGTGGGGCACTTTTGCTGAGAATGAAGGAACAATAGAGGGCGCTCTCGCGCGTGACACGCGTGACAGAACGGTTTATCGTGTGTGGGACCCGGAGGATAATCCTTCGGCAAAAGAGGCAATCACTCACTACAAGGTGCTCGAGCGTTTTCCGTATTGTACGCTTGTGGAATGTGTGCTTGAAACGGGGCGTACACATCAGATTCGTGTTCACATGAAGCATATAGGACACCCGCTCTTCTGCGACGAAAAATACGGTGGAATGGAGGTTTTGAAAGGATTACCCACGCAAAAATACCGTGCGTTTATTCGGAATTGTTTTGATTTGTGTCCGCGTCAGGTACTTCATGCGCGTACTCTCGGATTCCGTCATCCTGTTACCGGAGAACAGATGAATTTTACATCAGAGTGGCCTGACGATTTCGCGGCTGTCATACAAAAATGGAGGAATTATGAACCGAATACTATGGGCTGACGATGAGATAGAGCTGTTAAAGCCTTATATCATATATTTGCAGGATAAAGGCTACGAGGTTATCACCACTAACAATGGTGACGATGCTGTTGAGTTGTGCGATAAGGAACATGTGGATATAGTCTTTCTTGATGAGAACATGCCCGGTCTGAGCGGTCTGGAGACTTTGTCGGATATCAAGCTCAAGCATCCGGCTCTTCCGGTTGTGATGATAACAAAGTCGGAGGAGGAAAACCTGATGAATCAAGCGATAGGGGAGCAGATTGCCGATTATCTTATCAAACCTGTCAATCCGTCGCAGATTCTGCTTTGTCTGAAGAAACATATCCATAAGAAAAGTATTGTAGAGGAGCATGTTGGTACGGGGTATCGTGAGGAATTTTCCGATATCGGCTGGCTCATCAACTCTGCAACAACGATAGCCGAATGGCAGGCGGTATTGCGTACGCTGACCAAGTGGGAGATGCAGCTTGATGCTGCCGGCAGTGGTATGCGCGAGATGCTGCAGATGCAGCGCAAGGAAGCTAATGCTGCGTTCGCGAAATTCGTGCAAAAAAACTATCTTTCATGGGTGCAAGGACGCTCTGCATTACAACCGGGGGCTAATCAGCCGCTTCTTTCGCCGGACATTCTTAAAACTCGTGTTTTTCCTATGCTTGACAATGGCGACAAGGTGTGTCTTGTGGTCATTGACAATTTCCGTTATGACCAATGGAAGATAATCGAGCCGGAGGTGTCGCAGATGTTTAATATCTTGTCTGATGACCTATATATGTCTATTCTTCCAACGGCCACCCAATATAGTCGGAATGCTATTTTTGCAGGACTGATGCCGGAGCAGATTCATGAGATGTTTCCTCAATACTGGGTGGAAGAAGGAGATGAAGAGGGGAAGAATATCTATGAGGAACAGCTTCTTAGCACCCTTATTCAACGTTATCGCCGCAAAGAGCAGCCGGAGTATTTCAAGATTCTGGAAGCCGACTTCTGTGAAAAGGTAATTGGCCGTATTCGGGGACATCGTAATCCGCTTACGGTGATTGTCATCAACTTCATTGACATGCTCTCCCATAGTCGTACGGAGAGCAAGATGATGCGTGAACTATGTGCTGACGAATCGGCGTATCGCTCGCTTACGCTGTCGTGGTTCCGACATTCACCAACGATGCGCCTTTTTGAGTGGTTGGCGCGCTTGGACTATAAGCTGGTTCTCACCACAGACCATGGTACGGTGCGCGTGGATAACCCCGTGCAGATAATCGGGGACAAGAACACTAATACCAACCTCCGTTACAAGGTTGGAAAGGCACTTGCTTGCAAGTCGAAAGATGTGTTTGTGATGAATGACCCGAAACAGTACGGACTGACTACACCTAACATCTCGTCAAGTTATATGTACGCTACATCGAATGACTTTTTCGGGTATCCTAATAATTTCAATTACTATGCGCAGTACTATACCGGAACCTTCCAGCATGGCGGTATTTCTCTTGAAGAGATGCTTTGTCCGCTCATAACGCTTGAGCCTAAGTAAGGTGGGCGCAAGTAGTTGCAAACATTATATATAAATTATCGAGGCAATTGTCCTACATAGTATTAGGGTGAGTGATAAAAGTACCATGCTTCACCTGCTCACTCATGACAATGGCAGAGCAGCGTATGTTGTATATGGCAGGGGAAAGGGAAGGAGTGTTCTTTTTACACCGCTAACTATCATAGACATTGAGCCGCAGCGTCAGGCGGGCAGAGATGTACCGACTCTTCGCGACTACACTGTCTCATACGTTGCTACGCGGCTCCATACGGATATCAGACGTACCACTTGCGCCCTTTTCATCGCAGAAATACTATACCGTACTCTTGCAGAGCCGGAAGCGGACGAGCCGTTGTTTAACTTTGTCAGACAGGCTGTCATCGACCTTGATACTACGCCTGAACCATCGAACATACATGTTAGTTTTCTGACGGACTATATCGGGTATCTTGGCTTTGCACCTGACCGCGAAGAACCGGATAACAAGGACTTGTTCCGCTTGCTTGACCTTACCGGACCTTGCAGCCGGACTAATCGACATGCACAGCTTGATGCCTTGATGGATTATTACCACCGTCACCTGCCGGATTTCGTGACACCCAAGTCGCTCGATGTCTTAAAGCAGATTTTTGACTGACAAGTACTCGTGGGACTCAAGATGGTATTTGTTTGTTACTGTGAGGATCTCCGGGGTGTACCATTTATTTGCCATGAAAACGCCTAAACATATCTTACGCAAAGTGTTCAACGTCGTACTCATCGTTGCGGCGTACGGTTTCCTTGCTTACATTCTTTATAATTTTGATGGTTATCCCGCTCTGTTTGCGCACTTCCGTTCGGTTGGAATCGCAGAGTGGTGCTGCCTTGTGGCTGCTGTGTTGCTTATTCCCGTGAATATCTTATGTGAGGCGTGGAAATGGCGCTATCTGTTGAAGGATATTGCACCTATGGGAATAGCAGAAGCGCAGAGGCAGGTCTATCTCGGGTTTGTCGGGGCGTTTCTCACTCCTGAGCGATTGGGCGACTATCCGACACGTGTGACGCGCATCAGTGACAAGAGTGTGTGGCTACCGGCTATCACTTTGGGTTTTATAGGCACTATGGCGCTATCTACGGTGAACATAACCGGGGGCACGTTGTCATTGCTGCTTAGCGGTATCAATATCACAGGGGTTAGCAGACGAACAACTTTTATTGTCGCATGTTGCCTGCTTTTGTTCTTTATTGTGTGCATATTTCTGCTTCCGCTTTTGGCCAAGTGGATAATCAACCGGCGCAAAGCAAAGGGCCATAAAATAGAGAACGCCAATGGTGAGCGGACCATCACTGCTCTACTATGCGCCTTGGCGCAGTTTTCGCCAAGTGAGTTTCCTATATTAGTGTGGATGTCGTTGTGCCGGTATATTGTTTATGCCACTCAGCTGCTTCTGGTTCTTATATTTTGCGGAGTATCACTTGCTCCTTCTCAATATGCCGTTGTTATTCCGGTGCATTACTTGTTTGTTTCGATAACGCCCACGGTAGCTGCGGCAGATGCTGCAGTAAGAGGTAGTGTGGGAGCTGCGGTGTTCTCTTACTTCACGCCCAACACTGCGGGGGTGGTGATTGCGGCAGTTGTACTTTGGCTGCTCAATAGTATGATTCCGATGTTCATAGGCTCGTTCATGCAAAAAAAATCTGAATGAAAAATAATTATCCCGCTTGCGTATCTCAAGCTTTTTTACTAACTTTGTGCAATAAACTTAGGTAGCAAGTTCAAATAACCAAATATTATTATATACCATGACACTTACATTTAACATCAACTATCGCGCCTCATGGGGCGAAACTCTTTGTGTGCTTGGCGCAGCCGGCGAGTACCGCTGGCCAACTGAGCAGCCACTATGCCTTGATTGCCAAGGTGGTGACTTTTGGGTAGCCACTGTCGAGGTGCCGCAGTTCACCGGCGACTTACATTATCATTATGCCCTTCGCCGTCAGGACGGCTCATTCTGCTACGAGGCGGGAAAGGAACGCCATGTTGTGGTCGCTCCGATGGATAAAAATATTGTGTTGCGCGATTTCTGGCAAATTAACGACCTTGATACACCATTCTCTTCTACGGCATTTCGGGCGGCTCTTTTCCGTCGTCAGAAGCCTATTCGCCATCGTGCGCCGCAGGGGAATATCCGTTTTGCCGTGCATATTCCGCAGGTGTTGCCAAATCAGGGAGTGGCTGTTATAGGAAATGTGTCGGAGTTGGGTTTATGGGACCCTGACAGGAAACTGATACTTTCAGACAATCAATTTCCCTTATGGACAGGCGGTGTAGAGGTCAATGGCTGCGAGAACGTAGAGTATAAGTATGTGCTGTACAATCTCGAAACAGGGAAAGTTGAAGACTTTGAGTACGGCGAAAACCGTCATGTGTGGGGTAGAGACGAGAAAAGCGTTATTGTGCTCAACGATCGTGCCTTCCGTCGTACTACACCCAATTGGAAAGGTGCCGGTGTGGCTGTGCCGGTATTCTCATTACGCACTGAAGATGACTTCGGTATAGGTGAGTTTCTTGACCTGAAGAAACTGGCAGATTGGGCTGTGCTGACAGGACAGAAGATGATTCAGACTCTGCCTATCAACGACACCACTCTTACTCATACCAATCGTGATTCGTATCCTTATAACGCTGTGTCGGTGTTTGCGCTGCATCCTATTTATATCAATATCGAGCGTATGGGTAAACTGACGGCGGCGCAGAAGAAGGCTTATAAGGCAAAACAGGCGGAACTGAATGCTCTGCCTTACGCTGACTACCAGAACGTGTATGACGAGAAGACTAAGTATTTCAAGGTGTTGTATAAGTCAGAACATGAGAAACTGTTCTCGACGGATGAGTATAAGTATTTCTTTGAGAAAAACAAAGAATGGCTTGAACCTTATGCCGCTTTCCTGCATAAGCGTGATAAGCAGCCTGCCGATTACTACTATTTCCTGCAGTACCATGCTGACCGGCAGCTCTCGGAGGCTGTGGCATACGCACACAGCGTAGGCGTAGCTATGAAAGGTGACATACCCATCGGTATATCTCCTGATTCCGTTGATGCTTACACTAATCCTGAGCTCTTCAACCTTGACGCTTCTGCAGGCGCTCCACCTGACGACTTCTCTATTTCCGGTCAGAACTGGGGCTTCCCGACTTATAACTGGGACGAGATGGCAAAAGACGGCTTCTCATGGTGGCAACGTCGTTTCAAGAAGATGCAGGATTATTTCGATGCCTATCGTATTGACCATATTCTTGGTTTCTTCCGTATATGGCAAATGCCCAAGACCGCAGTATGGGGACTATGCGGACATTTCTCACCCGCCATGCCATACTCTATGCAAGACTTGTGGTATATGGGGGTCAGTGCCGACCGTGACCGTCTTACTAAACCGTATATCCGTCGGCATTTCCTTAATGAAGTTATAGGTCGTGATACGGAATATGCGCTTGAGCATTTCCTCAATCAAGAGGGTGACATCGTTTGGTTCAAGGATGAGTATGATACGCAACTCAAGTTGCAGGATTGGTTTGACTCTCTGCCCGACGAGGAGAAGGAACAACGTCGCAACCTGCTCGATGCTTTGATGTACCTGCATTGCGAGGTTCTTTTCGTTGAAGACCAACGTAACCACGAGATGCTTCACCCGCGTATCGCACTCTACCAGAGTCACTCGTATAAAGAGTTGGATGATAATCAGAAACGTGTTCTTGCCGGCATCCATGACGAGTATTTCTATCGTCGTCATAACGAGTTCTGGTACCACTCGGCTATGAGCAAGTTGCCGACGCTTATCGGAGCTACGGACATGTTGGTATGCGGCGAGGACCTTGGTATGGTTCCTGAGTGTGTGCCGGCTGTGATGCACCAACTGCAGATTCTGTCGCTTGAGATACAACGTATGCCTAAGGACCCGAAGGTGGCTTTCGCTCATCCGGCTGATGCTCCTTACCTTAGTGTTTGTACGACGGGCACGCACGACACCAACCCGCTTCGTGCTTGGTGGCGTGAGGATAGAGCTGTCACACAACGTTTCTACAACGAGCAAATGGGATGGTGGGGACAGGCTCCGGAAGACATGACGCCGGAGATTGCAGAGTTCATCATTAATCAACACATGTATTCTCCGGCTATGTGGGTTATTCTGCCACTGCAGGACTGGCTGGCTGTGGACGGAAATATACGCTTGCAGGACCCTGAGGGCGAACGTATCAATGTGCCGGCCAATCCGCGACATTTCTGGAAATATCGTATGCACCTGTCGCTTGAACAGCTTAATCAGGCTGATGCCTTCAACCGGCATATAAGAGCGCTTACTGAACGGCGCTTACGTTAACTTCGATAAAAAAAACGGCTTGCCATTTGGCAGGTCGTTTTTTTATACACTTCTACATTTGCTATGTCGGCAGTAATGATTTTGATGAAAAAAAATTATATGCAATAAGTTAAATTTGTAGAGTGTTCAAAAAGTCCTATTTGCACCAATTGATAGGTTTTGTGGAGTTTTATTATTGTCATTATGTCTGATTGTTCTATGTGAAATTTTACAGTTTATCCTCATTTTTTACCATTAGTTCGCAGATTGCAGAAAAATGGTTTAATTGGCGTAATTATTGTACACGAAATATAGAAAAGTGGCAATAATACATACAATATATATTAAGACAATGTTAACATCGAATTTTGAATCCCTTAAAAAAACTCTTTCCGCTCACTTCGACCCAAAACAAATAGCCATTGGCGATGATGTTGTCCTTCTCAATGATATCGCCTTTCCTAACGTTCCTCAGCAGACTTCTATTCAGCTTGACATGGCTATTTTCGGCCTTTGTCTTGATGGCAACTTACAGATGATGATTGACAACAATATAGTTAATCTTCATCGTAATAGTTATGTCGTGGTGCTGCCGAGGCAAGTGATTGAAATCAAGTCACCATACACTTTACAAAAAGGTATATTTATATGCATCAGCAGGCAGAAATACACGGAGGTGATGTTGCGCCTGCGTGAGATGCTGCCTTTTGTTTTGTACATTAAGAGTCACCCTTGCGCAGAGTTGGCTGAGAAGGACGTCGTCTGGCTGAAAGGCTATCATGGGCGTATTTTTGAGGAGATGAGAGATTCAGACAATATGTTCAGGGAGCAAACATATAAGTCGCTGTTGATGGCGATGCTATACAAGGTTTGTAATATCTATGGTAGAGATGCGTTTCACAAAAATGAGGTACATACGCGCCAAGATGACATCTTTATCAAATATATGGATCTCGTAACGAATAATTTCCGTGAGCACAGGGAGGTGTCGTGGTATGCGGAACGGCTTTGCATCACGCCTAAGTATCTGACAACGGTGGTTAAGCATGTTTCCGGCAAGAGTGCCAACGAATGGATTTGGAACAACGTCATCAGTGAGGCTAAGCTTGAGCTTCGCACTACCCATAAACCTATTCAGCAGATTGCTGAAGACCTGAATTTCTCGTCCCAGTCGTTCTTTGGCAAATATTTCCGTCAATATACCGGCATGTCTCCTCAAGCTTTCAGAAAAGACAAGGCATAATAGCGCGGACTATCGCTATCCTGCTTATACACAACAAGAGGCTGTCTGACTTTTTTATTGTTAGACAGCCTCTACCGTAAGGCGAAAATGTTGTAAGACACGTTTAGAGACGGTATGCGATACCGTCTCTAAACGTGGGTGGAACAAGGTTGAAACACTTGGGCGGAACGTTGTACTTAGAGCAGTTGTTTGAAGAGATCACGCAGCACCTCTTTCGGTGCGGCACCGACGTGGCGGTTAACGAGTTCGCCGTTCTTGAAGAAGAGGATTGTCGGGATACTCATGATGCCGTATTCTGCAGCAGCTTCGTCGTTGTCGTCAACATCAACTTTTCCAACGATGATCTGCCCGTCAAACTCGTCAGCAAGTTCATCTACTAAGGGAGAGACCATGCGGCACGGACCGCACCATGTTGCCCAGAAATCAAGTACTACAGGCTTGCCTGCCGCCAATGTCTCTTTCAGATTGGCGTCTGTTACTGTTTTTACCATAGTTGTTTTTGTGTTGTGAGTTATAGTTTATAAGTTATCGGTTATAAGTGACTTATGCCCACTGAGCAGTGGGTTTGTCGTCTTTAAGAACAATGTCGATATGTTCGTGACGCTCGTCTAATAAGAGAAGCGATGTGAGTGCGTCTTCTATTGTGTTTTGTATTGCTCTTCTCAGCGGTCGTGCACCATATTGTTTGCTATCTGATTGTTCTATCAGTTTGTCTTTAACCGCGTCAGTGACATTAAGCGAGAATCCTTGCGTGGCAAGACGCTCTTTCAGTTCGCTCAGTTCAATGTCAAAAATCTTGTAAAGCGAGTCTTTCTCTAATGTGGCAAAGGTGACGATACTATCTATTCTATTGACGAACTCTGGCGGGAACTGCTTCTGTAGCGCTTTGAGCAGAATAGCTTTTGCGGCTTTGTTGTCAATATCGTCATTAGGTCTGAATCCTATGCCGCTGCCGAAGTCTTTCAGTTGGCGTGTACCAACGTTGGATGTTAGTATGATGATAGTGTTTTTGAAGTCCACCACTCGTCCTTGTCTGTCTGTCAGTCGTCCCTCGTCAAGCACTTGTAATAGTACATTGAAGATGTCCGGGTGAGCTTTCTCTATCTCATCAAAGAGAACGATCGAGTATGGTTTTCGTCTGACAGCCTCTGTCAGTTTGCCTCCGTCTTCATGTGCCACGTATCCGGGAGGGGCACCCACTAAGAGCGATGTGGTGTGCTTTTCCATGTATTCGGACATATCAAAACGTATGAGAGCGTCTTTTTGTCCGAACATCTCCTCAGCGAGTGTCTGTGCAAGATGTGTCTTGCCGACGCCTGTCGGTCCGAGGAAGAAGAACGCGCCGATTGGTCGATTGGGATCTTTCAGTCCGAGCCGTGAGCGCTGGATTGCCTTAACAACGGCATCTACTGCCTCGTCCTGACCGATTACTCTTTGCTTGAGGATTGAGGCCATATTGCGCAGCCTTTCATTCTCTGCTGTTTGCACACGTTGTACAGGTACACCGGACATTAGGCTGACCACGTGTGCTACATCGTCTTCGGTGAGAACGATAGGTTGTTTGAGGCGCTCGGATTTCCACTGCTTGAGGTCGCTGTTGAGGCGCGTGCGCAGTTCTGATTGTTTCTCTCTCAGAGCGAGCGCTTGTTTCAGGTCACCGCTATCCTCGGCGTTATGCTGTTGGTTCTCAAGTGTAGCTATATCGTTGTCGTATTCGCTGATGAATGCCGGTTTTTCTTTCGTTTCAACTTGTGCCCGGGCTCCCACCTCATCCATCGCATCAATAGCTTTGTCAGGGAATGCTCTATCAGAGACGTAGCGGTCGGTCAATTCTACACATGCTTTTAGCACGGCTTCTGTATAGCAGACGTTATGGTGTTTGCCGTAAGGCACACTCAAGCGGCGGAGAATATCTAAAGTCTCCTCTTTGCTGGTCGGCACAACCATCACTTTTTGAAAACGTCGTTCAAGAGCCCCGTCTTTTTCCACCGTTCGTCTGTATTCGCTAATGGTGGTTGCTCCTACGCATTGCACCTCGCCTCGCGCTAATGCCGGCTTGAGGATATTGGCGGCATCCAGTGTGCCGGAGGCGTTGCCCGCACCGATGAGTGTGTGAATCTCGTCAATGAATAGTATGATATTCTTGTTCTTCTGCAACTCGGTGATGACTGACTTCATTCTCTCTTCGAACTGCCCGCGATAGGTGGTGCCTGCCACCATCGATGCTATGTCAAGCGTAATAATGCGCTTGTCAAAAAGTAGAGGTGACACCTCGTGTTTGACAATCCGTAGTGCCAAGCCTTCTACTATAGCTGACTTGCCGACACCCGGATCGCCGATGAGAATAGGGTTGTTTTTCTTACGTCTGGACAGTATTTCTATTACACGTTCAATCTCTTTCTCTCGTCCTATAACCGGGTCAAGCACACCGTCTTCTGCCTGACGCGTAAGGTCTTTGCCGTACTTGTCGAGGCATGGAGTGGCAGAGTTGCTTTTTTTCTTTTCCGTCTCTTCGTGTGGAGCATCGTTAGCTTGTGTGTCATCCTCAAGGTCAGAAGAAAAGTCTGCTGCAGCCTTGGGAGTCTGCTGCGGCTTGGGTTTGGGTTCCTGTTTCTCAAGAACCTCATAGGTGAGGTTATATTGCTCGGAGAGGTAAGTCGCGGCTTTGTTCACCCGCTCACGTAGTAAGGCTAATAGCAGGTGCTCGGTGTGCGGTGTGTCAACGTGATACGAACGTGCCTCTAACTCAAGAATTCGAAGGATGCGTTCTGATTGTTTGTCGTATGTCGGGGATGTGACATCCGAACCGCTGTGAAAATTGCGGCTTTCGAGGGCCCTGCGGGTCTTTTCAAGATCCACTCCTGTACTCTTGAGCAGGCTATAGGCCTTCCCTGACTCAGTGCTTATCATACCAAGTAGCAGGTGATCCGGGGTGATGGACGGACTACCGAGCTTGATGGCCAGTTTCTTACTTTGGTTTAATACTATGTTAAGATGTTCTGAATAGGTCATTTATCGTTTGTCTTTTATTTTGTCTTCTGTTTTGTTTTTGTCTTATTACTACCTTGTTCCGTTATCTCCAGAAGTGCCAAGCCAGTCCGGCTCTGAAGATAGAGGGGTTCGTAGCGTAGCCGGGCATGGAGAGGTAGGAGTGTGTGTTTTTCATAAAATACCAATTGAAGTGTTGCCACTCGGCAAAGAACTTCAGTTTGAGCAGTTTGACGTAGAAATTGGCATATAGGTTCAGTATGGGATAATTGCCCACTTTCGTGTCTTGTTGTATGCAGAACTGCCCGATAGCCGGGTTTAGTAGTGGAGCGTGGTAGGCGGTGTGATAGCGGACATTGGTCCCTATCTGGGCATACATCGCTCTCTTAAACCACCAGCCGTGGTAATAAAGATTGCTATATACGGCCACGAGCGGCAGAGGTACAAACCTGCTACTTGAGTGTTGTATGACAGCCGTGTTCTCGAAGTTAAGCCAAGGAGTGGTAACATCAAAACGCAGTTCTCCGGCTATTACTTGAATGTTACCGTTATATTGCATTGGGGTACCGTCACCGGCAAAATATATGTAGTTGGTCAGGTTCTCAAACCCAATTTTAGCCTTTGCTTTAAACCATTGTGAAGGGTATGCCACTTCACCTCCTACATAGAAACGATAGGTCTTGCTAAAGTTGTTGTCCCATAAGTAATGGTTAGAGCGGTAGTGCTGGGTGTAGTATGTCGGGGTCTCGTTCTTTACGTATGCTGTGGCTCTGATTATCAGGGAGTCCTGCCCGATAGGAAAACTGCCGTCAACATGACCGTTGACCTGAAACTCTCCCAACTTGTATCCTGCGAGACACACATCTCCGTTCACTCCGAATCGTACCCACTTGCCTCTGTTCTTATAGATGCTGCCACCTACCCATGTGTTGTTAACCCATCGCTTGCCGTACAATGTGTCCGGCATGAGATGTGCCGTGTATGAGGCTATTAGTGCTTCGTCAACTTGTCCTATTCCAACAGGTAATAGTGTGTCGCGTTGTCCTATACCGAAGATGTAACGTTGGAACTCGTTGGTCGCATACGCTGTGGCGCCGAAGTGCAGCAGTCGGTTGAACTCCTCGTTAAAGGTGACGGCAAGCGTGTTGCGTATGTTGAGTACGTTGGCGGTGTCTGAGGTGGTGGCAGGGTTGAGGTAGGTGTTGGTATAGAACGACTGCTCGGCTGTCTTCTCTACATAGCGTTTGGTGGAGTTATTCACCTCAAAGACGTGATTGAACGTTATTACAGGAATATGTACGGTCACGGTGGTATCCCTGTCCTCTTCTCCCCGCCTGCCGTGAATGGTGCGTTTCTCCTCGCGCTCCACCGTGATGCTGTAGTGATGGTCTATGTAGCCGAAGATGTGCTTGAAACCCGACATAGCATGCAGGTTGACAGGAAGGTCTTCTGAGGCAAGTGAACCGCCAAGCAGACTAACATCCTGCAAACCGCCATTCTCAAAGTTACTCAAGACATTAAACCCAAAGGCGGCGTGTAACCCGTAGTGATTGCCGTCATAGCTGCCATACACGCAACCATTCACGACTTTTCCTTCTTGTGAGGTGTAGTGCCCGGGCGAGTTGAGATAGGTGATTTTCGTACCAAGATTAGTGCGCGGACTTAGGTTGCCGGTGAAGGAGAAACTGAGGTCGTTCTCTTCATGATAAGTGGTGAATCCTTTTTTGTATGCGATGTCGGAGTAGGCTATTGTCGTGCGGTGGAAAGGCACATCGCGGGCTGTGAGGATATACGGCTCGTAGGCACTGCCGAAGAGCAAGTCTGTCTTTTGCCGTATGCCGCTGTTGTTTCCGAGTCCGTTTTTCCAATACTCGCCTCTGGTGCCTGACAACGAGAGCATTCCGTTGCCGCTTCTGTCAAAGTACACTTTCGACTGTGTAGGCGATATCAGGTTGCCGTTATATGCCCAAGCAATAGAGCGGTCGTTGAGAACGTTCCTCATCGGATAGTTCTGCGAGGCGGTGTCCACCACCACGCTGTCGGCTATGCCGTAGTCATTAGGCATCACCCATTCTTTAAGTATCGCCTTAGTCTTTTTTGAGCGTGTGGCACCGCTGCTTCCGCCACTGCCAAGCCGAGTCTGCCCACACAGAGTGACCTGCATAAGCAACGTGACTATGCACAACAAAATATAGCGGCGGGATGTTTTCACGCTGTAACACTATTGTAGCAATCTTCGTTCCGAAACGTTTGTTCACAACGTTATCGGCGATTTTTGTCAGCAAAGATAATGAATTTTTCCGGATACGGCAAGATAAATCGTTTATTTCTCAAAGCCAACCAACATTTTCTGCCATTATGTCAGTTTGCTATTTGAATTTGCTTGGACTGACACCGAAATGTTTTTTAAAGACGGTTGAAAAATATTTCACATCGCTGAAGCCTGATGCGTAAGCCACCTCTGTAATACTGTACTTATGTTCTCTTATCATTTGTGCTGCGTGTTGCATACGATATGTTCGTATAAACTCGTTTGGACCGAGTCCTGAGATGGCTTTTAGTTTAGTGAAGAAAGAGGAGCGGCTCATTGCCATGTCGGCAGCAAGTTTGTCTATGGTGTATTCTGAGTTATCCATGTTTGTGTCAAGCAACAGACTTACTTTTTCGATAAACTCGTTATCAATAGGTATTCCTGTCGTGGTGTATGCCGGTGCTATAGTGCTGTGCTTGGTGTTTTCATTGTCGCTAATAGTATTGACGTTTGTTTGACTTGTTATGTTGTTTGTAATCACCGGACTCTGTTGTATGTGTTTCCTTGCTGCCAGACATAAGATGATGATGCTTATAAGCACTATCAACGATAGTATGACAAGTGTAGATGTCCGGCGGAAGAACGGGGTCACTGCTTCTATTGTTATTTCTCTGTGTGCGAGCACATCCCCGTTTTGTTTGTTAACAGCCTGTATTTCTAATGTATATATACCTTGTGGAATATGGGAATATATTGCAACGTTGTTTTCTCCACCAATTATCCATTCGCTATCGTAGTCTTTTAGTTTCCAGCGTAATAACGTTTTGTCCGGCAGTGCGTAGTTGATACACGTTAAAGAGCAGGCTATCGGCTGTTTATCGTTGGCTGTAACTGTTATGTTTTCAATGTTGTCTGCAACGATAGCGGTGTCTGTCTCTCCGTTTCGGCTGATGGTATTGATGACAATACGTGTTGACGGTGTGGCATGGGTAATCAATTCGGGGTCAAATGCGACAATGCAAGAGGCTGTACCGAAAAGAAGAATGCCGGAATGCAGCCGTAGTGAGAAGCGGTTTTTGAAGTTCTCGTCAGGTAATCCTTCTGTTGAAGTGAAGGTGGCTATTTGGTTAGTGGTAGGACTAAAGCGTTGTAATCCTCTGTTGCATGATATCCATAGGTTTCCTCTGTCGTCAGGCAGTGCAGCATAAATACTGTTGCTAAGGAGTCCGATGTCAGTGCTATACACGCTGAATGACCGATGTTGAACATCGAAATGTATCAGACCACCTTCTGTGGATAGCCAAAGGCTTCCATCTGAGGCTGGTTGAATGTGATTGATACACTTTAGATTAGAGCTAAGGTGTAAGGAGTCGAACATGTCGGTGAAAGAGTCGTTATCGTTGTCTCGTCCGTTATGCGCCATTAAACCATTGGTTGTGCCGACATATATTATTCCGTCTTTTTCTGTAATATGATTAACGTATTTGATGGGGTATTGCTTATATATGCCGTCGGTTGGATTAAACGTTGTCAGCAATGAGCCGTAACCACCGGTCCATATCCGGCCTTCAGAGTCAGAGAATAAGGCGTAAGTCCGTGCCTTAGGTTTATCTGAGGGAAAAGTGAGTTGATGCTTTATTTTGCAAGTGGTTTCGTCTATTGCTATACATGTTGTCTTATCACTACCACCTGCCCAAATATTTCCGTAGCGGTCTTCGCAGAGCGCCATGATATTGTTATCTGTACCGTTTTTTAGTATGAATTGTCTTTTACCGGTTTGGTCGATGCGGCATATTCCTTGGTTTCCGGCAATCCACAGTGCTCCGTTGTGGTCTTCAAGCACAGTGTTGAGTGCATTGTCTGTTTTGCCGAGACCTGAAAAAGGAGAAGAGTACGAGTCGAATGCCGGCAGTTCAGCATTGAAGCAGCAGAGTCCGCTACTATGTGTTGCCACCCAAAGACGGTTTTTGGCAATAAGCAGATGATATGCGTACTTAGGACAATCGGGAAGTTGCGTCTGTAGTTTGGAGAAGAACTTTGTTCGTGGTTGGTCGAGCTCTACACGAACAACCCCTTGTCCGTCTGTTGCAAGCCATAATGCACGATCATATAATGTTATATGTCGCACACATGCGTGTGTCTCGGTAATGGTGTCCAAATGTCGTGTCGGAAGGTCAAATGACAAGAGGTTTCCGCTGAATGTTCCTAAAAAAAGCCTATCGGATAGTTGGTCGAAATACGCTGCTTGTACTCTTTGGCCATCAAGAAATTTGTGAGGAACGGTGTCGGCGGTGCTATTGATATTACAAATATAAAAACCATTACCTGTAGTGACGACATTTTCGGTGTTGGATATAGGTAAGATAGAGTTGATGCTTTTGCCGTCGAATAGATGTATGGTATCTATTGTGCCGGTTGTTATATTATATTTGAGCAGACCGGCAGAGTGACATACGAATAGAGTGCTATCTGATGCAAATGATACGTTGTTGATATACAGGTCTGTTGAATGTAATGTTTCCTGCAGTGACGCAAGTAGCAGGAAGCTGTCGCGGTGTGTGTCATATCGAAATATATCGCCGTTGTTAGTATATACACAAGGCAATGTGTCGGGTGTGAGAATCACGGTGTTTGTACGACCGGCAAGGTCATTACCGCGATTGTTAACGAGGCGGTAGGTCTTAAAGTGGGAACCGTTGAAACGATCCACGCCATTGCGTGTACTTACCCAAATAAAGCCGGTCTTATCGCACACTACGGAGAAGGTCTGCTTGTTACTCAGCCCGTTTGCGGTGGTCATCTGCTGCATGGCAGAATTGTTGTTCAATACCGAGAGCAAGCAGACCAACAATAGGGTAATATGTTTGTTGAATAACTGCATTATGTATGCAAAGATACAAATAAATGGCGAATTGAACAAGAGACTGTCTAACTATTTTTTGTTGTTAGACAGCCTCCTCTTGTCGTCAATGTATAATTTATTTTTTGATTTTTATGCTACTTCCGTTTAGTCGTATTATGTAAATACCGGAAGGCAGGTTATTGGTATTATATTCGCGAATGGCACTTGCAACTCTCTGTCCGGCAGGAGTGAACACCTCTATTGTTTCATTACCATTTGCTGTCACTATGCCATTTTGAACCAAAATTTGTTTTTCATCGCTGACAGCAGTCTCTGTTTGAGGTGCATATTCAATACGCATGATACGAATAGCTTGGTTGCCCTCTTTGTCGGTTCGTTGTGCCGTGAAGACCAATTCTCCGGCCGGCACATCTTGTTCAACGATGCGTGAACCATGTGTTTCTGTAGAGTCAGAACTGATGCCGGTGTTTTCTCCATTGATATAGAGGTATCGAGTGCCTTTATTGCCGTCACCGACGTTACAAAAAGTAACCTTGATATGTCCGGGTTTGCCGAGTTTAAGCATAAGCCATGTTACTTGGCAGGCATCACCGTTGCGTACTGCGTTTTCACCGCAGAGCATTATATAGCGAGCATCAAAGTCGGAATAGTTTTCAGTAATGCCTTCAATGGATGACATAAGTAGTGTGTCAGTACTTGCGGACGGTGACACTTTTTGAAGGGCAGAAGCCTGGGTCCAGTCCCATATCATTGCTTCATTCACAATTAGTTGTTCGGGGTCAGGTTCTTCAATAGGTTCAGTGGAGCCTCCGTCTCCGCGAGAAATAACGAGTCTGCGAAGCATGACTGATTTGCCTCCGAAACGATAAATCTTCAGTACATTGTGTCCGGAAGCGTTGATGTTATTATCATCTATGCCAACCGGCGCTACGAGAATACGCTCCTCGTTGTTAGCTTCGCTCATGTCGCTAACGGTGTTTCCTGCACAATTTATTATCGGGCCATGTTGATTACCATCGGACTGACCTGTCCAATGAAGATAAATGGTGTCTGCAGTTCCCCAAACTGTAGGGAGAGTTATATAAACCGTGTCTGTGTTGGTTTTAAGACGAATGCCGCCGGAGCGTAACTCAAAAGTGCCGCTATACTCCACTGTTGTTGTACCGGTGTTACTGACGGAGGTCTCTGAAGACGGAACAGAATTGTGAGTGCTGTTTTTGGGGAAAGTGTAGTCAACAATCGTTGTTGAATAGGACAGGTTGTATGCCAAAGCCAATGCTATGGTCATAACATATTTGATATAAGTTTTCATTGTTGTATGTTTTTAAAATTTAAGTACGGAAATTTCACCATCATTAGTATGCATTACGGCAACATATATACCTTGTTTGTCAAAGGCTATGCTTTCTTTTGCCCGTATGTTACGGTTGAGTATAACGCTGCCGCTTAGTGTATAAATGGTAATCTTACCATCAGTTGTTGCAGAATTATAGAGTTTTCCTTCAGCGTAGTGCAAGGAGGTGTAACTAATGTTATCAAGCGCATCATCAACTATAATTTCCGGGTCAGGGTCGGGTCTTCCACCGGGGATTTCGTCATAATTGACGGTAATGGTGCAATCTTCGGTAACGTAGAAGCGATATGGATTATTGACGTGGTGTTTGTCATTTACCAACCACGACACGAAGTTCTCGTTATTTGTGGCGAGTGTTGCAATGTCTCCACTTCGATAGATAAACGACCCCAGTCCGGGTTCTGTCACCGAGTAGTAGTCATCATCAATATCAAGAACGAATGCAGGGAACTCGTATGCGCCGGAAAATACCAGTTTGCTGGTACGTGCGGCACCTGTTTGGTCAATAGGATTATAGCCGAGTAGTTCTTCTGCTTGATCCATCGGCATAGCTTTGAGTTGTTGCCATAGAGAAGAGTCGATAGCTTGCTGAGTTGGGCAGCATACACCGTTGGCATTAGGTTGTTCTGTCATGATTGGAACCTCAAGCCAATGGCGGTAAACAATGTCATTACTATTGACGGGGTCTGTCTCTGGGTTGTGTTTGAGGCGGTATATGAGGTTATATCCATTAGAGATGACCATCTTTCCTCCGCCGGCATTGGCATCTCCGCATAGAGCATATACCCCGGGATCTTCAGTTATGTGTTTGTTCCCGCCAAAGATGTTTCCGGCCATTGTGATATTATTATTGGCCGCATAGATGGAATAAACGGTACCGGTGTTGATTTCGTTGACATTACCTACAAATGTGTTGAAAAACAAACGTATCGGAACAATGCCTTTTGAGTCATCGCTAATGATTATCAGTCCGCTGGCGGTGGTTTGGTTTTGGTCGCATTTATTGCCGACAAAGGTGGAATTACGAATATCAACAATAGGCGTATTGTCTCGTAAAACCACGTTATCTTTAGTGGACTTGATGGCCAGCACAGCTCCGCTTTCTCCTGCATGGTTGTCGTCAAACAGACAGCGATTGATATATAGTGATGGTGCGTCAATAGCAATAGCACCGCCTTTGCGTTTGGTTTTATTACCGCGGAAAACACAGTCGGTGAGCCACATCTGGCTGGAGCTGGTCTCGTTGCGTATTGCACCCGGCTGGCGATTGGTATTGTCTGTCATATTCTCATTGTTTAGAAACATACACTTTTCAAAGTGTATTCTATATGCAAAGATATTAACTGCACCGCCCTGACCTGCTACATCGCTCATTCCATTCTCGAAAACGATGTTACGGAATGTGTTGTCTTGCAAACTTTCGTTCTTTTCTGACGCATTGCCAAGGGTAATGAGAGTTGTTTTTTTCTGTCCGTCAAAATGTACGGGTTGTGCCAGTCCTGATGCATCAATAACCAAGCCGGTGTTGATAACAAGAGTGGTGTCAAAGAGAATGGTTTGTCCGGAGAACAACGGGTCAAAAGAGATAGTGTCACCATCGTCTGCGTTGTTGACATAATACTGCAAAGAGTATGGCGTCGGCTCGATAGTGCGGCTTCCTACGGCGGATGGATCGGTAACTGTCCATACTTTGGCACCGGCGGATAATGCCATCAGGAATACAATTGCGAGAATGATTTGTCGTTTCATAATATAAGAGTTTTTAAAATTCGTTAGACACTCTTTTTCTATATGTTGTGATATAAAGTTGTTAATAGCACATATATATCACTCTCCGATGCTATAGTCAGGAGCGGGCTCATCGTCAATTCCCATAACACCGGGAGTGAGATTTCCAACGGGGCTATCGCATATTATGTTTGTACCGATAAGAACTATACAATCAATGGTAGGGCGGTAATATTGTTTTTTCATCGTTATTGTCATTTTATGGTTAATGTTTTCTTTCCGTTAATTATAGTTATTTGATCTGCATCTTTGTCAGTTTCTCTGCCGAGAATATCGTATGTTTTATTATGCAGGGTACAAGTATTCAGACTATCGTTGTCAATATTGGTGGCAGTATTATTCCCTGTTACTTGCAAGCAGACGCGTCGTACATTCGGCGCGGGCGCCGGCGCGGAGGCCGGTACTTCGCTCATCTTGATATATGCCTTGTGAGCACCTACTTTGTTATATGCTCCCGTGGGGTGAAGTTGGTTATTGGAGATAATATACAGGTCGGCATCCCCTGTTGCGGCAGTTATATCTTGTTCGACAAATGAGCCGTAGAGTCCGTTCTCGTTGTCTGCAACGAGGGCTGCATCACCATATTGCCATATAATCATTTCTTCGCTTGAAGGAAGAATGATGTACGGTTTTCCGGCTTCAGTTGTTGTAACTTCTTCCATTACGACCTGTGTAACGTAAGAGCCGCTTGTCTGTTTTTGTACAAGCCGATAGAGTGTTGCCCCTTCAATCATCGTACCGGCTCGTTCAAGACAGAGCGTGCCGTATCTGCCGGCTGTCACGTTACGCTTGTATCTGTCAAAAGGAGTGTATTCGATACGCATAATGCGAATAGCTTGGTTGCCCTCTTTGTCGGTTCGTTGTGCTGTGAAGACCAATTCTCCGGCCGGCACATCTTGTTCAACAACTTTTGGGTCGTTATCCTCTGTGTCTATAGAATAAACACCGGTTGATTCACCATTTATGAAGAGGTAGCGGTCTCCCTTGTTGTTGCCCACATTGCAGAATGTGACCTTTATGTGCCCGGGTCTGGCCAAGTTAATCATCAGGTAACTTACTTGACAGGATTTGCCGTTACGAACAGCGTTTTCACCCACAAACACTATATAGCGTGCGTCGAAAGTGGAATAATCATCGGTTATGCCGTCAATGTTGGCCAGCACTAAGGTGTCAGTGGCACTTGGTGGAACAATCTTTGCTTCAGTTGATGCATACGTCCAATCCCATGTCATTGTTTCTTCGACAGTTAGTTGCTCTTGTTCAGGAATATCTCGTCTTACGCCGATGATAACCAATGAACGCAACTCTACGGAATTAGTTGTTCCGCGTTTCATTTCAAACGAAGTATGTCCTGTTATATTCAGTTGTCCTTCAGCTGAGCCGACAATGATTGTATCAGAAAGCGGAACGTCTCCGGTGGTTTCTGTCGGGGTTGTGGCGACTGATGATTCGGAGCTGCTTGTTAAAACAACATTTGTTCCGGCTTCTTTTGAAGTCCAGTTGAGAATAATTGAGTCTCCGGCGAGGAAGGTACCACGGTATGTAACACGAACGGAACTGCTGTTTTGATGCAGTCGAACGCATGTCCCACGAAGCCCGGAGGCATCTGTTATTTCGCTGAAACTTATGATAAAGTTATTTCGTGTTTGTGAAACAGGCAGAGACGTGACATAATTGCTGTGGCTTGAATTCTTTCCGGGGAAAGTGTAGTCTAACAATTTTGTCGGAATAATACTTGGGTCTTCTGTTTCTCTCGGTTCTCCCACAATGGTGATAGTGTTCAGTTCAACGGAGGTATCTGCTCCCCTTTTAATTGAAAAGGACGACTTTCCGGCAATGTCCCATTGTCCTGCCGCGTTGCCTACAACTATTTCGCTACTCATTGAGCCGGAGTCAAGTGTCGTCGTTGAGAATTCGACATCTCCTGAGGTGAGCAGGACAAAACCTCCTTCACCTTTTGATGCCCATGTTAGAGTTATGATGTCGCCTTCTTGAAAATTTGCGGCATACTGAACTGATACCATGTTGCTATTGTTCGTCAGTCTTACACAAGTGTTGCGCAGTTCTCCTCCTGAGTATTCAATAATAAAATCGCCGCTTGTTTGCGAGGCAGGGATAGCGGTGCAATAGTTGGGGTGGCTGCTGTTCTTTCCGGGGAAGGTATAATTCAATAGTGTCTCCGGGCTGGCAAAGGTTGGTGAAAGGATTGTACATAATAGGATGATTTGTACAAAAAGAGAATTGTGTTTCATGGTGCAAAAGGTATTAGGTTTCTGTTGCAAAATTACTCAAATAACGTTTAAATGGGGTTTAATAAGCGGTTAAAGTGGTTTGAAAACTGACAAATTGCGAAAATAATTATCATTTGTGCAATAATCGATAATATTTATTCATCATACCTTACCACGTCTGCGTCATCGGTTAATATTAGTGGTCTTGTGTCCGGCAGTAATGTTGTAAAGTGTACATTACGCAATGTGATATTGTGGGCGTGACGAATATAAAGCCCGGCACAATTGATGCCGTTATACATGAGATTTTCCGGATAAGCCTTATCCATTTCGTTAATAACAGGTTGCGTTACGTCTGCTTCTGTGGCACCTCCGGGGAGTGTGATATATACGTCTTCCAATAGAACGTTTTCTACTCGTCCTTGTTTGACTGCAGTAATGGCAGAAGGAGTTATGCCCATAGTTTTGGCTTTGATGTTTCGTATAGTGATGTCGTGCAACTTACCCACAGGCTGTGACGGTCCTCCATCATAGTAGTTACGTCCTCTATCAGCTAAGCGGATGAAAAGTGGTGACATGATGTCTGTCATTGTGATGTTATTCACTTCAACATTCTCGAGTGTTCCGCCATCGGCTATCTCAAGTGCTATACCGGCAAGAGCGCGGTGCGGACGGGGATACATTGTCGGAAAATCAGGACGATGGAAAGTGCAGTTTTCTATTCGTATATTACGAAAGTCTCCATTTGTTTCAGTCCCTACTTTGACACTATTGCAGTTGGCGGCAATCCTGCAATCAGTGATGATAATATCTTCACACACGCCGTCAGCGTTGGTTGCTTTCATGCAGATAGCATCGTCATCGGAATTGATGTTGCAATTATATACGCGGACGTGGCGACAACAATCAATATCAAGACCATCGTTATTGTAATTATAGTGACTTTTTACATAAACCCCTCTTACAGACAAATTTTCGCAGTTGAGATATTGTTGCATCCATGCAGGCGAGTTGAGTAATGTGACGTCGTGTATGCGTATGTTATGGCAGTTTACCATACGAATGATATATGGTCGGAGTTTTATACTGAGCAGATTGTCGTTTGTGTCTGCACGAAACGTTTCGTGCCATCCTCTGCCATCTATAGTGCCCTTTCCCGCGATGGAAATGTTGTGGCATTTTTCAGCATAAATCAGACACTTATTGGTATATCGGTTGGTGTGGCTGACGTATGCCGGTGAAATGACAGGGTAGTCTTCAAGATTTGTACTGCCAATCAATTGTGCTCCTTCGTCAAGCCATAGTTGTACATTAGAGCGCATGTGTAGTGTGCCGCTTAGCCAAGTGCCGGCAGGTATGACAACACGGCGGATATGTTCGTCTGCGGCTTTGTCTATCGCCGCTTGAATGGCAGAGGTGGAGAGTATGGTAGAGTCGGACACTGCACCAAACAGACGAATATCAAGTGACGGACAAATACCGAGCAAACACAGAAAATCTTCTGTCTCGAGGTCTGATAGTCGTTTGTATTCGTCAGTAAATCTGCCGTGTCCACCTCCCGGAATGGTGAATAACTTGTGTGTTATACCGTGTCGTTTTAGACTATCAGTGAGCCAAAGCGATTGTCTATAAGGCACGACTTGGTCGTTATCACCATGTATGATAAGAGTGGCCGGTGCTGCATCGCTGACATGGTATAGCGGGGACATGTCACGGATAAAGGCGGTGTCTTGCAGATGCTCCTTTCCTATCCATTTTTTGGGTGAAGAAGACAGTGGCATATAATCTTGCATATCGGTTACTCCATATCTATCAATAACAGCAAAAATTGTGTCAGACATAGTGTATGCTCCCATCAGCGCAAGATGTCCACCGGCAGAAGCCCCGGTAAGAAGAATGCGTGTAGTGTCAATATTTAATTGCGTAGCATTTCGTCGAACATACCGAACCAAATCCTTTACGTCTTCCACGGCTGCCGGTGCCGGTGCTTCCGGAGTCAGGCGATACTGCATATTGATGACCGCCATACCATTGCGGAAATAAGGCTTCCAACCACCTTCCTGCTCTTTCTGATTATGGTCCCAACCACCACCATGTATGTTGATGACAACGGGAACCGGCGCGGCGGTATTGGTCGGGGCGTAAAAATCAAAATACCCGATCCAGCGATTGGTCTGTTTGTAAGGAATATCAAGTCGCTCGGTGTAGTCGGCCGGTAGAGTCACACCATACCGATTAACAAATGCAGAGACGCGGGGAGAGAAAACTATCAGCATAATGGTAAGCGCGAGATACAGAGCAGATGTCTGTCCGTCAAAATGCGATGTAATAATGTGTTTCATAGGAAATAATGCTTACTTAATGGTCATATATTTTCAAGAACGGACGTTCCAATTTAATGTCCGGTAAAGGAAGGAACAATTCTTCAGCTTCAGGGTGACGGGAAATGGGGCAAATATATATGTCACCTGCGGCATGCTTGGCTTGATGTGCTTTCTGTTGTACCATCATTCTTGACAGTTTGGTGCCGTATGATGAAAGTATTCGTGTGTCAGTCAAGTAAAGTTGTTCGTCAATGTTTTCTACGCCGAGGTCCGAAGTGGGAATTATAATGACAGAATGGCTATCATTCTGTTTGTTTATGGCAGCAGCAATACTAACATCAGCTCGGTTGCCGATGAGTCGTATATCGTCTTTGTCAAGATACCAAATGTCTCTTTCGTTTAGAATTGACTTATGTGGCGTAGAGGAGAACGGACCTTTTCCGAGCCACGCAAAAGTGTTGAGAGTTTGCGACATGCGTAGCGTCAAACCAAGTTCCAAAATAGTGCCGCTTGCGTGGCGGGAATGAATATCATAGCAGATGTGAACGGCGCCGGATGGGAGAAAATAGATATGTATATTTCCTTCATAAAACTCATTGCTGTCACTATTCTGCCTATGCCAACGTGCTTTGATTATTTGGTGGTTAGAGTCGCGGGTACATGATAATACCTCGGGAGTAATGATATATGGCAGCCAATATGAATCTAACTTGTTGCGTGTTATAAGATTGATTAGGTTGATAGACGGCTTTCGTCCGACACGCAGTAAAAACGGAGAGTTAAGCAGCGTATCCTCGGCAGACATGAGAATGAGGTTGGCATTATTGTCAATAAAGCACCTGATATCGGACGTATCATGAAGAATCGGTTTGTTTAGTGGAGCCGAATAATTGTGCGACGGATACGTAAGTGGCATATTGTGCTCATATACGGTATCTCCTTCCGTGCTGATAAAAGCGAGGTGTAATAAGGCATCACTTTGATGCCGGATTTTTGTTGTGAGCGTTATACATTCTGCTTTGTGAGGCAAGGCTCTGAGTTTTTTTTCCCCGGCAGCAATAGTGTCGCGGTAGTCGGTTATTGTCCAACAGCATGTATAGCCGCGTAGGCTGGTGAAATCGTATCTGTTATTCACGACAAAAGAGATTCTCTTGATGCCGGTCTCCCGACGGGTCGCTATTGTAAGACTACTGTCTTCTACCCATATCGGTGAGTATAGTTTGCGCAGTTGATAATAATCCTCTTGCGGATACCGATTAGCGAAGACGATGCCGTCTGTTCCTTTGTCGTTGTAGCTATCATAGTATGTTGTAGAGTCGAGCCATACTCCTTGTGGTATGGTGTCAGTAATGCAATCTGTTGTTTTTCGAGTTCTTTTTAGAGCTTGGTCTGCCCACACCCAAACGGAGCCTCCGGCAATGGAGGAATGGCGGCGTATCATGGACTGTTGAGACTCAAGCGCGTCAAAAGCAAGGCCAAGAGAGTGGGAATATTCGGTAAGGATAATGGGCTTCAGGTGGTAAGAAGCCATCTCTTCAATTTTGTCAACGGACTGATAGTGCAAAGCAAAAAGAGAAAGAGCCTCGCTTGTGGAGTCGCGTAAAAATGTGTTGCTAACCTTATATCCGGGGATAGTGCGTGGACGGGTGGGGTCAATATCACGAACGTACTCAATAGTCTTTTCTACTATTGTGGTATATGGGTTTTCGTTGCCAACCGACCATATAATAATAGACGGGTGGTTTTTATTAATCGATATGGTTGCTTTCGCGCGTGTCAGCAGGTCTGCAAGATATGTGGTGTCGGTAAGGTTAGAGTCGCCATAACCGAATGGCACTTCTGTTATTACATAGAATCCCATCTCGTCACACAGACGGTAAAATACAGGTTGAAAAGGGTAGTGTGCGGTGCGAATATAATTGATATTAGCCCTTTTCATCATTTGAAGGTCCTTTCTAAGTACATCTTCCGGTATGGCTCTTCCATAGTCGGGGTGCAACTCGTTCATACATACACCTCGTAGTGTTAGTGGAAGACGGTTGAGAAGCAGAGTGTCACCTGCAATACTTACTTCGCGAATACCTACTTTTTCGGTAAGGCTATCTAATATGTTCTCTCCGTTACGCAGTTCAATATGCAGAGTGTAGAGATAAGGCGTTTCTGCATTCCACAGGTGGGGATTGCGTAAAGTGGCGTTAAGAAGTGTATCACCTTTTGCTACTATATTGGCATTGTTATCGCGGAGAGTGGTGATGCAGCGTATTTGAGACTTGGATTCCGACGTGTGTGCAATGGAAGTGTGGCAGCATACAACAGCCGTGTTATTGTTTATTACTTTGGTTGAGAATGTGTGGTCAGATATATAGCAGGCGGGTTGCTCAATGAGTGTAACCGAGCGGAAGATACCTGTTAACGCCCAGTCGTCATTCAAGTCAAACCGATAGGCGAGATTTCGGCTACGTGTTGACACATCCACAACAATAGTGTTATTACCATCTTCTGATAGAAAAGAAGTAATATCCCAATCTTTGCGGCAAAAAGCGGCCGACCAATACCCTACAAAATGTTTGTTGACGTACAAATCGTAAGAAAAGAGTACTCCTTCAAAGCGAAGTATGAGGTGACTACTCTTGTTCATGTCGGGTGTAGTAAAAGTGCAGCGATATATACCGTGGCAGTCAGTTACCGTTCCGCCGTACTCCGGTTTTTTCTTTCTTGCAATTTCCCAATTAGCCGGTACGTTGATAGAGTCCCATTCGGACGGTGTGTCGTTATTGCTATCATTGATGGCAGCGCGTAATATTGAGTCATTGTTTTCTGTTTCAATGAATCGGAACTGCCACAAGCCGTCAAGAGACCACGTGCCGAGAGTTAGAAGTATGGAGAGTAGTAGTTTCATGTATATGTATTATTCCTCGTTTGTATTGCGCCATCTCGGGTCTCCGGCTTGCTCCCATGCACCATTCTCTCCTATCATATAGTTACCGTCATTACGATTAGGAAACAGTTGGTCGGCTGTGTGTGGAATAGCATCAATAAGAGTCGTGCCGGAGGATATTTGTTTCTTGCTTTCACTGAGCATAAATGTTCCAATAGCATTTGTATTGACTCCTTGTACAAACTTTTCGCTTAACAAATCGGTGTGCATCTCACCGAATATGCTAGATGTAAGCATAACAGTGATATCTGTTGTCACATCTGTTGCTTTGCAGTCAAAAACGTTCTTCACAGCCTCCGTGTTTGTACCCCACCATTCGCCATCGTTGATATGTTTATATCCCAGTCGGTCAAAGGTGCAGTTGGAGATATTGATTTCCGGGTTAGCATATCCATCAATAGTGTTGAACACTCGTGCTTCTATGATGCCTCGAGCGAGATGGTGAAAGGTTGAGTTGGTAATGCTATATCGGCGGCAATAGCCGTTTTTGTCGTTCTTGTTGGTGATGCTAATAACAGAGGGATAGTTGTTTCTGTTTCTGCCAAGGTCGAAGCATATACAATTGTTGATACTTATCTGATCAATACGTGCACGGAAGGAAGGTGAGCCGCTGAGGTTCTCAACAAGTTCAATAACGCTGTTGGTGTAGTTGCGGACAATGCAGTCCTCAATTGTCAGAGTGCCGATATTAACGTTGCGGGTAAGCCCCATTGTGCAAGATATGAGTTTACGATTGGGTTCAAGCTCATGCTGCTCTATTGTGCCGCTCAGTTGATACCCGCTCAGTTCAAGGTGTTGTAGTGTGAACGTTGAGATACTGATTTCATTAGCAGCCACCTTACCCCCGAGTAATAGAGATTTTGCGTATATAACAGGCCTTTTAAGTCCCGGTTCACCCATCAGAGTAATTGACTTTGGAATAACAATTTCTATTGACGAATAGTCATAGGTTCCCTGTTCGAATAGTATGGAAGCTCCTTCAGGAGCGGCGTCTATAATGGAGGATAGGTCTGAAGCGTTGTCCGCAGAAATGCGGATAAGGTTATCCGGCAATCGTGGCATGACAAAAGATGTGTGGCCGTGTGACAGTGTGCCTTCCATCATCTCGGCGCGGTAGGTTTTGCCCGGCTCCAAATTTTCTATGCGTATTCTTCGCGTTTGTATGGCGTTGTCTGTCAGGGGTACTTCTGCGTTGTAGCTGTCGTTGTCGGTTACTGCAATCCTGTCTGCTTTGACATCAGACCGCCATGTGAGAAGTGCAGTGGTAAACGAGAGTGAGTCGTGGTTTACAGGATAGAAAATAGAATATGCGGCAGATGTTGTGCCTTCTGCATATAGGTATTTACTGCACAAGGTGGTGTCATTTTTAATAGCGCGTAGCCGAAGAAAGTAGTGACTGTTTTCCTGTAGTCCGACAAAAGTGGTGTTCAGCTCGTTAGCGGCGGTTGTAATGGTTGTGTCTATTGTGGCGAAAGCCGCATCAAGAGATGCATCAAGTTGATAACCATCCGCTCCAACAGAGCCTTTCCACTTGGCTGTAAAACCGTCATAATTGGTGGCAACGGAGAAATCTGTAGGCTTGAAGAGACGGGGTTGCTCCGGAGCGAGGCTTTCACGGCATCCGCTAAAGAATATAGCAATATACACGAGAAAAACCCAAACTGAGACTGATAGTTTTTTCGGCACAAAAAGTGTTACAATATTATCAAGCCATAATATTGTATCTCTGTGTACGTGTTTCATTATAATCTTTTTCATTGTAAACATTTGGTTATTGCAGTCCGTAGTAGTTTTTTAGGACTCCGCGACTATCTGTTATAACATCTTTGTAAAGCGGCAGAATATACACGAGCGGGTCTCGGCGGATATATTCGTCTTTAAACGATTTGACGAATGTAGTATTGAGCGCACCATTGGAGTCTTGTATGCCATCGCACCATTGTTGTCTTGTGTATCCGGCAGGAGTACTATACATGGTGTTGTCAAGATTCAGAATCGAAAGTGTACCGTCATCATTGTTTTTTGTATATACAAACTGCGGATATTCGCCGTTATCGTACATGTCAGACAGCTTACGCTTCATGCTAATCAGCTTGTCTCGCAGTAGGTTCCATCTAATCAGGTCGTATTTACGTATGTTTTCACCGCCGAACTCCCAGGCTCTTTCGTTAACAATGGCACTGAAGAACTGATTATGTGAGGTGAGTCCGTCAACATAAGCATCTACTTTAGCGCTTTGATATTCTGGTGTAAATGCACGACGTCGCACTTCTTTGAGGGCCCTGCGAGCATCATCTGTCGGACCGTTGTTCAACTCGTTCTCTGTTTCTGCCAGCATAAGTAGAGCATCGCTATAACGGAGAATAGGAAAATTGATTCCGGAACTATATTGTACATTGGCTCCTTGCGGTGTTTTCATCCACAGTTTATTCCATTTGCCTATATAAATGGTACGCCATGATGTAAAGCGCTGTTCAATCTGTCCGGTGGTATTGTTCCACTCCCATTTATACGGGATGCAAGTGACATCACGCCTAATATCGTTATTGTCAAACGAGTGGAAATACGGTAAAGTGGCGTAATACCAGCCTCCGGATTTTCCGTAAGGGATATTGCTGCTTCCTTCAATAGTGTGACCAATAATAACTCCGACGTAGCCGTTATATGATGTTGCAAACGGAAATTCGAACAGAATGTCGTCAGAAGCCGGATATATTTCCTGACATTCATTTCTAAACACGTCAGCAAAAGATGAAGAAAGCGAATGTTGTCCGTCGTCTCGTATTTTGCGGCAGTAAGTGTTGGCAATGCGATAATAGTGTAGATAGTTTTCATCTCGTTGCATGGTTCCCGGAGAAGCCGGATCGTTATAATCCGGTCGTAGTGCCCAGCCGCCTCTTGTGAGTGCGAGGCGAGCAATAAGTGCTTGTACGGCGCTGCGGTTCATTCTCTCACATGTCTCGCTCAGCTCAGAAGCGTAGAGCATGGCCGGCTCGGCAGATATGAGGTCGCTGATGAGAAAGTCAAGGATGGTATCACGATTGGTGACCGGACGGTAGAAATCATCGCCGGCACGAGTACCGTGAATAAGAAATGGTACGTCTCCCCAATTACGAACCAAGTCCAGATAGAGAAGAGCACGCAAAGCTTTGGCTTCACCGTATAATTGCCTGACAATAGAGGGTGCTGTGGAGTCTGAGTTTTGAAGCAGAGGACTGGCGGCTATACCTTCTACACACTCATTGGCTGTGTTGATGGCTGAATAGATAGGTCCCCAAGAGAGTAATATCTCGTTGTTGGAGGTGGTGGAGTAGTCCCATATTCCGCGTCGTGTGTTGTCGGTATTGGCATTACATTGTCCGAACTCAATATCGTTGTTATAACCCATTATGAGCGTAATGTTCTGTCCGTAAACCAAGTCTTCTGACATCTTGGCATAAATACCAAATACCGCTCTTTGCATATCTCCTTCCGTCTCGAACATTGTCTCGGCGGTGAGTCGTGAAGGAGAGTCCGTAGAGAGAAAGGCATCGCATGATGTGAGGCATGCGGCAATCACGCCGATATAGGCGGCTGTGAGCGTAATGAAGGATGTGCTATAGCGTGTCATAACCTTGTACTTAAGTTATTAGAATGTTGCGTTTATGCCGACGGTGAATGAGCGTGCTTTGGGATACGATGAGTAATCGACGCCCGGGGTGAGAGGTGTGGCGGTGCGGGTGTTGACTTCGGGGTCAAAACCTGAATATTTGGTTAGGCAGAACACGTTGTTTACGGTGCCATAGAAACGTAGAGTGGACATGTGCATTTTTTTTAGCACTTTGTCAGGTAGGGTGTAACCCAAGACAAGGTTACTGAGTCGTAGGAATGAGCCGTCCTCAATAGCCCATGAGTGTAAAACAGGTACTTTCATTCCTGGGTTCCATAGTGTGGCGTTTTGATTGAGGGCTCTCAGTGCGTCGGGGTCGGTCACCGGCCGGAAATCGTCGTCAATGTAGCGAAAGCGATGGGCAGAGTCAAAGGCTGAAAGCATGTTGTGGTAATTCTTTTTCCAATAAGTGGAGAACTGTATGTTGTTAGCGTTATACACTTGATTACCATAACTCCAAGTGAAGAATGCCGAAATATCCACACCGTGCATTTTAGCATTGATATTAAATCCTCCGTTACATTTAGGACTGGTATTACCGATTACGGTGCGGTCGCCGTCTTTAGTTATAACCCCGTCACCGTCAAGATCACGAAGCTTGAGTGTTCCAGGATTAGGCATGCCGGGTGCCATGTTAACGGACCAATGTGAATCAACAATGTTTTGGTCATTGGCGACACCGTCTTTCAGCACCCATTGTCCATCTACAATATCATAATCATCAACCGTATAGAAACCGTCTGTGATATAGCCGTAAATGAGGCCTGTAGGTTCACCTACCTTCAGTATGAAGTCGTCAGATTCTCTCAAACCGGAAGCCCAATCACTACGGTAGAACACCATTTCATTATCTACTAATTTGTCTACTCTATTGCAATTAGTGCCGATGTTGAAACCGACAGATAGTGACCAGTTTTTCTTTTCTACAATAACTCCGTTTATGGTTAGTTCCAGTCCGCGGTTAGACGTCTGACCGATGTTTTTTTGCTGTTCGCTGTAGCCTGTGCTCTCCGGGATGATGGACTGTAGAAGCAGGTCGCGCGTAGTATTGTAATAAATATCGAAGTTGGCGGTTAGTCTGCTTCTGAAGAGAGCGATGTCAAATCCGGCATTGCGTGTTACGGTTGTCTCCCATTTAAGGTCCGGATTGGTAAGCAGGTCGGATGATGAGGTGTAGTACAATGTCGGATTATTTCCAAATCCCGCGTAAGGTTTACTTACCGTTCCTATGTATGTTTTTCTCCACAGGTCGTCATCAATGCGGTTATTACCGGCAGCTCCATAGCTTATGCGTAGTTTTAGGTCGTCAAGCCATTGTGAAGCAGGTTGCATCCAATCCTCGCCGGACAAGCGCCATGCAAAGGCGCCGGAAGGAAACACGCCCCAGCGATGACCTTTAGCGAACTTGCTACTACCGTCTGCGCGAATGGTTGCTGTAAATAGATAGCGGTCCATAAGTGTGTACTGTGCGCGTCCGAAGAATGAGGCCAGTCTCGTGTCGGGATTGACAAGTGTGGTGGTGTATTCCTGAGAGCCGAACTGCATGCGAGAAAACGCCTCCTCTGGTTGTATATCCGCAGGAAGAAGACGGGTGATACTAATGACTTGCTGTTGTTTTTGCGATGTCGCTTCAAAGCCGACAACAACGTTGATATTGTGAATTTTGTTGATGGTTTGTTTATAGCTAAGTGTGTGCGCAGTACGCCAACGAGGTTTGCTTTGATTACTCAGTTCTGCAACGGGAAGTCGTCCGTTGCTTCGACCTGTAGAAGTGATGGGACCATAGAAACGACGTGTCTCCTGTGTGGAGGACATAATGCCAAATTCACTTTTCCAGTTAAGGTGTTTAATAATCTTCCAAGTAAGAGCAACGTTAGCGTTTAGTTCGGAGCGCCGCCGGCGTTTATAGTCTTGGTCAATCAGGGTAATAGGATCATAAAGTTCGCTCTGGGCTTCAATATCCTCATAGTCATCCTGTGATAAACTGATATCTTCACCGGCGTAGCTGTTTTTCCCGAGTACCGGTCTGAAACTGACTGCGTTTTTTATTTGTGTAGCAGAGTTGCCTGATGTACCTGCACCATAGACGGTGCTGTTGGTATAATATGCTGAAAGGTCAAGACGAAGACGATTAAAAAAGTCGTGGTTGAGTTTGAAGTTGAGGTTATATCGCTCTTGTGAAGAGTTACGCATAACGCCCTCTTCGTTAAGGTAAGTGAAGCTAACGTTGAACTTTGTTTTATCGTTTCCTCCATTGATACTGAGGTTATGTGAGTGTCCTATTGCCCAACGACCATACATCTCATCTTGACTATCGCGGGCAGGAATGAGTTTGTAAATATCATAGTCGTCAGTATCGCCGAACATGGATATAAAACTATTCATTTCCCCATTGTACTTGAGGTGGTTGAGCTCATACTGTAATTTGACGTATTCGTATGAATTAAGGACATCGTATTTTTTTGTAGCATGTTTGGTTTGGAAATAACCGTTATAACTGACTTGTGTTCTGCCGGCTTTAGCAGACTTAGTGGTGATTATTACAACTCCATTAGCCCCTCGTGCTCCGTATATAGCAGTGGCAGAAGCATCCTTCAGAACATCAATTGACTCAATGTCGGATGCGGATATATCAGATATATTATCCATTGGAAACCCATCCACAATATAAAGAGGATTATTGTCCTGCGTGATGGAGCCTCCACCTCTGACTCGTATTTGAACGTCGGCATCAGGTGCACCGTCTGCCACAATAACGTGTACGCCCGCCATTCGTCCGGCAAGAGCGGACTCGGTATTGGCAATTGGAATGGAAGATAGCGTTTTTCCACTCACAGAAGACACAGAGCCTGTCAAGTCGCGTTTTTGTACGGTAGTGTATCCTATTACCACAACATCTTCAAGCACCTCGGTATTTTCGGCAAGGCGTATGGCATAGTTGGTTTTTTTATGGTTGAGCATTACCTCTTGTGTTTCCATACCGACCATTGATACGACAATCATTTTAGCGTCGGCAGGGACGGCAATGGTAAAGTGTCCGTCAATGTCCGTCACAGTGCCGAGAGAGGTGCCTTTAACCAAGATGGTGGCTCCCACAAGGGGAACGCCATCATTATCAATGACGGTGCCGGTTATGGTTATGTCTTCTGCTACCGCTAATAGACAGGACACGGCAAGTATGAGGGTGAAAAATAGTTTTTTCATTTGTTTATAGTGCGAATGAATTTATATCGTGTATTACCAATTGTCGCCAAATACACTCCTGTCGGAAGGCTGCTTATATCAATTTCGGTTACACCGCTTTCTATAGTTGTTGTTATCATTTCCGCCCCGACTGCATTATATATCATAAGTGTGTTTCTACACGGCGTTTCAACCTGCAGGCGGGTTTCAAGTAGATAAATATTTGATAAACTTAAGTTATCAATGGAAAGTGTCAGCCGTTGTGGCTCGGCATTATCTGCAACAATACTAATCGGAATGGAATATCCGTTATTAAAACGTACAAAAATTACTCCTTTAGGCAGTTTTGTATAAGCAGATGTGACCTCAGCATGAAGGATAACATTTGTCGTTGCTCCGGCAGCGAGAAAACAGCTGTCAGATTGGTCTGTAGTGAGCCAAGTCTGCATTTCTTTGTTTGAGCAGATACGGAATGACAGGTCGTCGTCTGATATTGACGTGAGTGTAAAGCAGGCGTATCCATGCGGGTTAATACGCAATTGATACTTATCTGCTTCAACAAACAATGGTCGTTTGGGATAGAGAGTTGTTTCTCCATAAGCGAAGGCGCCCATATCAGGATGTAGTGTGTCTGATATGCCGTCCAGGTGTTGCCCTTGTCCGCGTGCCGGACTATTGGAGGTTAGTGTGAACACCCTGTGATCAAGGTCTGTGAACGCCGGGTCACCTTTGATGGCATGTTGTTCACTATTGGGTGCTTGTACATATACCACTCCTTGCCTGCCGCTTTGTTTGGAATTGGTAAGGAAATCGTAATCGTAACTGCAGTTTGGATGAGTGGCGGTTTCATGAATGCAGTTGCCGCCATAGTTGTTGTTTTTTACGGTGCAATAAAGGATATTGTTTCTGGTAAAACCTTGAAACATTCCCTGATTACTATCGGAACCATATCCAACAGAGGCGATACAACTGGCATTGACGTAAATAGTGTTATGCAGATAATGTATCAGCCCTTTTGAATAAGTGTCTCCGCCTCCGTTTTTCATTGCTGCGCCGTGGTCACGTTCTGAGTCGCCTAAATCAGCCACAATGTTTCCTATTATATATGCCGGTCCTGCGAGACAAGGAGCAGCGCTAACTCCGCAACGAAACTGCTCAATGCGATTATCATATAGCCGTACGTTCATTTGACTTCCGTCAAGTTCGATACCATCGTCCTGACCAAAACCAAAATAGTTACCATAGATATCAGTGTCTCGATACCATCCGCCAAGTGGCTTACCATTATCCATACCGCCGCATGCATCGTGCAGCCGTTTGATATCTGCTCCGGCAAAATCATTATATCTGACCACAACACTACCGGCACTTCTGACATACATGGCATGTGGTCCTTGTGGATGTTTGAAGGTGAAAGGTACACCGGCGCCTGTTCCGAAGAGACGTGTACCATACCAAGGGTTAGCATAACCGTTTTGGTCGTGGATATAGCAGCGCTCAATTACGAAATTGAAGCGTGTGCGACTTTCGTCGTTAGCATTAGTGACAATACATATTCCTGCATCGTTTCGGATAAGTTCTTTGCGTGAGTCGAGGTAAGTGGCATCGTAGTTTTTGTATTTTGATTCGGGATAATTAGTCTTATCATCCAGATACACTTGGTCCACAGGTATTCTTCCCCATTCAGAAATGTCGGCGCCGATAAGGCGGATGTTGCGACATGACTGATCGATATTGATGCCGTTGATTCGTCCTCCCTTGACCGTGAAACCCTCCAGAATGAGATATTCACAATTGGTTATGTTGATGGCGTTGTCGGCAGTGCTACCGGCATTAACCGGCACATCTCCCACCACCTTTATCCAGCCGTCAGCTGTCCCTTTCATCGCATTTAGTACTAACGGTTGCCCTGCTTTGTAAGCTCCGAGCAAGCTAAGCTTAAGTGTTTTCTTGAGTGGCGGATTGTCTTGCCAAGTCAGGAATGAGCCGGAGGCAATGGGGTGCCAGCCGTTTTCATTGCGAGAGCATACAACGACATCGTAGGATGTGTTTTCATGCAAATGAAACAATGAGCCTCGAAATTGTTGTTTGTTACTGTCATATACCGGGCGATAGGCACTCATCCATTCTTCCGTACCTGTTACGCGATACTGCACACGAATAATACTATCAGTGTTCCAGCAAGGGGTAACGGCGTATTGTGTGTCCGGAATAAAATAGAAACTGCAGTTCTCAAATGTGGGATACAATTCCAGCGAAGACGCCATGACCGGAATGACTGCAAGAATGATGATAGTAGATAATAAGACTCGTTTCATAGCATAGGTGTATTAACTGTGATAGGTAAAGAGTAACCGTTTGAAAGGCGAACAAAGACAATGCCCGTCTGATGATATGGTGTTTTAGTCTTTTTCTTTTGGAAGGTTATAATGAGTTCGGAATTTGCTTTTAATTTTCGTGCGTTAGTCTTTATTACCAGCCATGGTTGCATGTCTTCGGCCATGCGGATGGTATATTGCTTACAAGCTATTTTTCCGATACTAATCTTCACATGTTGCTCTTGTTCATCAATAAGCGTTACGCAATATTTATCGGCTTCCCAATCTACAGGTCGTTGTGGCGTAAGCGAACTTGCCCCATATTCGAAGGCTCCTGCCGTGGGATGGTTGGTGTTGCTGCTGAATCCTGGTAAATACACCCCTTTCCCGATATTTTTATCACGTTGGTCAAGTGTAAACACGGCTTGTTGCATATTGTTGAAAGCCGGTCTGCCGTACATGGCATGTTGTTCTGCTCCTTCGTAGGCGTGTATCGTTCCACGACTGCTTCTGTTGCAGATGTTGCCGAGGTAATCATAATCGAAATCGCAGGCAGAATTAAGATGTGGGTCGTAAATGCAAAATCCTTTGCGCTCACTGCTTTTGTCGGAACGTAGAGAAAGGATGATGTTATTTCGAAGTGTTGCGATGAATAATTCTCGGTTAGAGTCTTTTCCGTAGCCGACTCCGGCTATTCCGCCCCCTGTATGAACGATGGTATTATGAAAAAGATATTGTCTTCCTTGTGTAAAGGTGTCTCCACCGCCGTTTTTAACGGCATTACCGGTATTGCCGAGCGAGTTGCTCATATTCCATAGAAGGTTGTTGAAAATGTAGCTTGGTCCTTTGCGATTTGGGGCGGTGCTAATGCCGCAATATACCTGTTCTATTCGATTGTCAAACAGCCGCACGTTGCATTGTCCTCCGTCAAGCTCTATACCATCGTCTTGCCCGAAAGCAATCATGTTACCATATACATCAGCATCGCATGCTATGCCACCGTCAATATCTCTATTCTGCCAAGCTTCAATAGGGTCGTTATATCGGTGGAGCTGACTTCCAACAAGGTCGTTGTGGCGTATAACTATTCCACCACGTGCTTGCATTACATATATAGCATTAGGTCCTTGCGGGTGAGAAAATGTGTATTCTCGTCCGGCAAATTCGCCCAATTCTATAGTGCCGTTCCATGTGTTGGTTTTTCCGTTGGAATCGTGAATATATGAGCGTTCTATAACAATATTGCGTGACTTGTATATACAAATGCCGGCGTCGTTGTTGATTGGCTGACCGAGAGAGTCAAGATAGTGTCCGACAGAGTCTTGTGTTGCAGGAATACGCCCCCAATGGCTGATGTCGCAGTTGACGAAGCGGATGTTTTCCGCATGTTTTCCGGTTTTGATAGCATGGCGCTGACCTCCGGTGATTACAAGATTGTTGAAAATTAGATAACTGCAGTCGTCAATAAAAAGTGCCACATCAGCCTCACCTGTATAATTAAACGGGTGTTTGCAATCAATAGCAATCCAACCGCTCTCGCTACCATGAATGCCACTTAATAGTATATGTCCGTCTGATTGTTTTTTTACACTACTTAATTTGATGTGTCGTGCAATCGGTGTGTAGTCTGACCATGTTGTGAATTCTGAAGAGATAGTATCTTTACCGCATATACAATTTATTTCGTATGTACATGCCGGTGTGAGTCGTACGAGACTGCCACGATACTCATTTTTCACGGAATCATAAAAGGGCGGATAAGCCTCTTGCCATGCAATATTATTTTTTTGACGATAGTGTATTATTACGCTATCGCCTCCTATGTCGCTAAGGTAGTAACTGCAAGTCTCGAATGCGGGAATCAAGCGAAGCGAAGACCTTGCTGATAAGACAATAGTAGATAAAAACAGGCAGATTAGATATGAAATATGTTTATTCATGGTAAGATTATTTCTTTCACTTTGCAAAGGTACTGCAATTTTATTACTTATGTGTTTGTTTTTTGGTAAGATATGTTTGTTTTTTGATAAAACTTCTTTTTATAGTGCAGAATTTGCAGTTGTGTTTTACTTGAGATATGTTTATGTAAACAAATCCCCCTACCTACGTGTGTGCAGATAGGGGGATGAAAAAATAACCGTTATCTCTACAAGTTGTCAAGCGTGTAGTCGAGGAAAGTGTTTATCGGTTGCGCGGCTCGGCAGAGATTCATCAGGTGGCTGAAGAATTGTTTGGAACATATTTGTTTGTCAGTGATAGCGATGCTGAACGTGAAGGAGTTGCGTGCAATCCACGTCGGGTGTGGAAAATCCTTGGGATAAGGTGCCGGCACTTTCTTTAGTTGTCCGTCAGTGTCAAATGAAGTGAAATATGGTTTCACGTCTCCGCGTGCGAATAATTCTTCCAGTTCTTCGTAGTCGTCGTAGATGTCTCTTCTTAGTGCTTTTATTGTATCCGGCTCCGGGCACCACATGCCTCCGGCGAACATACACTGTCCGGGTTGAAAGTGCAGGTAATAACAACTATGTCGTGACTTTCTGCCGCCATGCGGGGCAAGAATAATCCCTATCCAGTCTTTATATGGCAGTTTGTTTGCAGAGAAACGTGTGTCGCGGTAGATACGATACATGCAATCTTTAGGTGTGAGAACAGCGAGTTGCGGGTCCACATCTGCCATGGCGGCTATCCACTTCGCAGTGAACTGCTCCAAGTCGGCTTTGACGGCAAGATACTCCTCTTTATGCTCGTTAAACCATTCGCGGTTGTTGTTTGCCGTCAGTCGGCTGATAAAATCAAGTATGTGTCGTGCGTCCATAGTGAAATATTCAGAGAACTGAAAGTCTTTTAAAACTCAACTTTTGGTGCTTTCTCTGCTCCGTTTTCTGCTTCGAAATATGGTTTTTTCTCAAATCCGAACATGCCTGCAATGATGTTCCTCGGGAAGCGTCGTATGAATGTGTTATAGTCTCTTACGGCGTCGTTGAAAGCGTTGCGTGCTACGGTTATACGGTTCTCGGTGCCTTCCAGTTGTGATTGCAGTTCCAGGAAGTTGGTGTTGGCCTTGAGGTCAGGATACGCTTCGCTGACAGCAATCAGTCGTCCGAGAGCGGTAGTGAGATTGCCTTGTGCCTCTTGGAACGAGCGCATTTGTGCTTCGGTCATATTGTCGGCGCTGATTGTTACAGAGGTGGCTTTAGCTCGAGCCTCCATTACGGCCTCAAGGGTTTCTGATTCGTGTGCGGCGTAGCCTTTAACTGTGGCAACGAGGTTAGGAATGAGGTCTGCACGACGCTGGTATTGGCTCTCTACCTTTCCCCATGCGTTTTCTATGTTTTCCTCTCCGGTAACCATTGCGTTATAGAGATTGACGCCCCATACGCAAAGCAGTCCGATGACTGCCAAACAAATGAAAATAATAAGTGTTGATTTTTTCATTGTATATAACTTTTTAGTTTCTAAAATTTTCCTCCGGCTCCACCGCCAAACGACATTCCTCCTCCGAAAGACGAGCTCCCGCTTATTCCTCCTCCGAAAGAGTCGCCTTTTCCTGAGCCTGCAATAATAACCGGCGGAGTTTTGGCAATAATATATGGTTTGAGTTCTCGGAATCCGCAATGGCGACACGTATAGGTGCGCACTCCTTGTCCGTTGCGGAAGGAGGAGGGCGGCATCGTTACCACATCAGACGTTTGTATGAATGTGCGAGCTTGGCAGCGCGGACAATGGGTGTATGATGATGTGGCGTTTGAGTCGTAGGGCAGAATGATATGGTTAAGACAGGATGGACACAGCCACACATCGTAGTCGGCAGACTGTAGGCGTTCTTCTGCCTGTTGCAGCGGACTGAGCCACGCATCTTCTTCCTTTTCGCTTAGCAGACGCATGTTGTGATGACATTCCGGACATTGTATAGCTGCGGTCCTAAGACTGCGGCAAGCACGGCGATAGTAAAGAGCCAGAAGAGCTATAGGAAGCGGGAAGATGATGGAGAAGATTATAAACACAGCTCGTCCTGTACGTGCGTGCCGATAACGGATGTTATTGGCGGAGGTGGGGTTGTTGTTGAGCAGGCTATATGCGTATAAAGCCAGTATTATCAGCATGATGAGAGCTGCGGCAAGGTAAAGAGCCAAGATGTTGTTGCCGTCGTTTTTCTTTTTGTGCAGGTCAAGCAGCAGTTCTGCTTGTGCTTCATCGGTGAGGAGTCGTGCGGCAATGGCTTGTGCACCTTGAACCATGCCCTCGTTGTATCTGCCTGCCGAGAGTGGTGGTACCATATCGTTTTCAATAATCCGCTTGCAGACGGCATCCGGTAGTAACCCTTCCACCCCTCCGCCGGTGATGATTTGTATGTCGCGACTTTGCAGAACAAGCAGTATGAGTACGCCGTTATTCTTTTCTCTTTTTCCGACACCCCATGAATTAAAGAGGTTCAGCGCAAAGCTGTAGGCGTCATCGCCGCTGATGGCGTTGATGGCACCGATGGCTAATTCTACACCGACACGTTGTTCTAAGTCTGCTGCGGTTTGATTGAGTGTAGTGCAACAATCTTTGGATAAAATACTGTCGGGATTACATACGTAACAATCCTCTCCATAAGTTTTTGGAGAGGGTAACGACGATGATAAATAACTTTGGGAATAGAGTGCCGCCGATATGAAAAGAGTTATGTAGATGCAAAACTTTCTCATAGATTTGCGGAAGTCGTTTTTTTTTACTAATTTTGTGCCGTTTAAGTCGTGCTTAGTTTGTAAGCTGTTGTTATCGGTCAAGCAATTTGTGGTAGCCCCGCCGGGAATCGAACCCGGATCTAAAGTTTAGGAAACTCGTATTCTATCCATTGAACTACAGGGCCGAGAGTGTGTAGAACGTCAAATTCCGTTTGTAAAGCAACAAAGGCTTGCAAAGGTAATACAATTTTTTCAATCATACAAGTTTTGAGCAGAAAAAAGCAGAAATATTACGTTGTGTGGTTCGGTCGTTCGACCGGAGTATTCTCGTCATGGGATGAGTGTGAGCGTCAGGTTAAGGGTATTGATGGTGCCCAGTATAAGAGTTTTGACACGGAGGAAGAAGCTCGTCAGGCGTTTGATGATGGTGCGGATATGTATCTGCATCCGGGAATTCGTCGTGTAATAGAAAAGAAAAATCTGCTGCTATTGCCTGAGTCGGAGCGTCCTGTTTATCCGTCTCTTGCCGTTGACGGTGCGTGCTCCGGTAACCCCGGAATGATGGAATATCGCGGTGTGGATGCCGCCACCGGAAATGAGATTTTTCATTTTGGTCCGGTGGCCGGTGGAACAAACAACATCGCGGAATTTCTGGCATTGGTTCATGTGCTTGCACTTTTGCAGCAGAAGGCCGCAGCCGACCAAGTTCATGCAGAGCAGTTGCTCACTCTGCCTATTTATTCTGACAGTCGCATAGCCCAGTCGTGGCTGCGTAAACGCAAATGTGCTACTAAATTGTTGGAAAACAGTGAGAACAGAGAGCTTTTTTCAATTATCAGAAGGGCGGAAAACTGGCTTAATACTCATGCATGGCGTAATCCGATTTTGAAATGGAAGACAGAGGAGTGGGGTGAGATACCGGCTGATTTCGGAAGAAAGTAATTTAAGCGTCAGGAAATCATAGTTCCAAAAACATAGTAATGTGCACAAAAATCGGAATATTCTTGCTCAAAACAAAAAATAGCAGTAATTTTGTAACCAATATCGGTAAACGGGCATTACATGCTTGTTTGCTTTAGTTTTGTACGTATAAATCAACAATCATAAACCAATAGACTATGTACAACTTCATGACAGCCGAAGAGGCTGCACTTCTTGTTCCTCACGGAGCGATTGTCGGCATGGGAGGTTTCACTCCTGCCGGTGCTCCAAAAGACGTTCCTACTGCAATAGCACATCGTGCAGAGGCGTTGCACGCTGAAGGTAAGCCTTACAAGATTGGTATTTACACCGGAGCATCCACCGGTGACTCTTGTGATGGTGCACTTGCTCGCGCACACGCTATAGAGTTCCGTACTCCCTATCAGGGAAACAAAGACTTGCGTGCCGAACTGAATGCGCAGGGTGCTCATTATTTTGATATGCACCTGAGTGAGCTGGCTCAGGACCTGCGTTACGGCTTTCTGCCTAAGCCTGATTTTGCTATTATTGAGGCATGTCAGGTAACAGACGACGGCGAGATTGTTCCGACAGCGGGTGTCGGCAACATGCCTACATTCTGCCGTTTGGCAGACAAGATAATCATTGAGCTTAACGAGGCAATGCCTGCTACTATGCGTGGTTTGCATGATATCTACGAGCCGGCCGATCCTCCTCAGAGGCGCGAGATACCGGTGTATAAACCGTCAGACCGTATTGGTGCGGACTGCATTAAGGTTGATCCGAAGAAGATAGTTGCTATTGTGCGTACTCATCGTCCGAACGAGGTGGGTAAGTTCACGCCGTTAGATGCGGTTACTGAGAAGATAGGTGAGAACGTAGCCACCTTCCTTGAACATGAGATGAAAGCCGGCAGAATCCCAGCCTCGTTCCTGCCTATCCAGTCAGGTGTGGGCAACGTTGCTAACGCTGTGTTGGGCGCTCTCGGCGAGAACCCGCATATTCCGCCTTTTGAGATGTACACCGAGGTTATTCAGGACTCTGTTGTCGGGCTTATGAAGGAGGGCAGAGTGAAGTTTGCTTCCGGCTGTTCGCTTACTGTCGGGGCTGACAAACTGCAGGATATTATCGACCACATAGACTTCTTCCGTGATAAGATTGTACTTCGTCCGCAGGAGATAAGCAATAACCCGGAGCTGGCGCGTCGTATGGGACTGATTACCATCAACACAGCTCTTGAGGCTGATATATATGGTAATATCAATTCCACTCACGTATGCGGTACGAAAATGATGAACGGCATAGGCGGCTCCGGTGACTTTACCCGTAACGCATATATCAGCATCTATACCACTCCGTCCACTGCCAAAGGTGGTGCTATCTCTGCTTTTGTGCCGATGGTGAGTCACCTTGACCACTCGGAGCACTCTGTTAAGATTATCATCACCGAGCACGGTATAGCTGACCTGCGCGGCAAGAGTCCTATCCAGCGTGCACACGAGATAATCAACAACTGTGTTGACCCGCAGTATCGTGACTTGCTGAATGGTTATCTGGCTCTTGCCAAGACGGCTCACACGCCGCACGTGTTGTCGTGCGCTTTGGCTATGCATGAGGAGTTCCTCAAGAGCGGAGACATGCGTAACACCAAGTGGGAGAACTACTTGAGATAAACAGTCGGAGACCGATTGTTGTTCGTTTCTCCCTTTAAACGAGCAGTGAAAGTACTATTTCAATATAAAGAGACAGTTGTTGCTGTCTCTTTATATTGACTTAATATATTGATTTCTTTTACATAGTGCGGATAAGCGGACGTACAGACATATTACTCTGCAAACTGCAGAATGGCAGTGAGATGACGGCCGGTGAGCAGGTCCGTCTTGCATTGGCGTTGGCGTTTCCGTCGGTGGTGTCACAACTCGTGACAATAGTGATGGAGTACCTTGATACGGCTATGGTCGGTCAGCTTGGTGCTGCCGCCTCTGCGTCAATTGGTCTTGTGAGTACGACAACGTGGCTGATGGGAGGATTATGTACTTCATTGGCAGGAGGATTCTCTGTTCTGGTGGCTCAAGCAATAGGCGCAAGAGACGCGAGCCGGGCTCGCTACATAATGCGTGTGGCTATAGGATTCACGCTTGTTCTTAGTACGATAATCGGGTTGGCGGGAGTCTGTATTGCACGGCGCTTGCCGATATGGTTGGGCGGAACGGAAGAGATAGTGCATGATGCTACGGTGTATTTCTTCTTCTTTGCCGCATCGCTTCCCGTGTGGGAGATGAGTTTTCTGATGTCGTCGATGCTCCGAAGCGCGGGTAACACTGTTGTTCCGAGTGTGGTGAATATATGCGTGTGCGTGCTGAATGTGCTGTTCAATTATGTGTTTATCTTCGTTTTCGGATTAGGAGTAGCAGGTGCAGCATTAGGAACACTATGTTCTATAGTGATAGGTACTACGGTATTGATGGTATATGTGTTATGCTTCTCTAAGGATTTGAAGGTGGTAAAAGGCGAGTGGCACAGGGAAAGAGGAAACCGGTCTGCAATAGTTCAGGGTTACGGGCATGTACTAAAACACGCGCTGAAGATAGGTGTACCGATGGCGGTTCAGCAGGCGGCCATCAGCACAGCACAGATAATGACGACGTTGATTGTGGCACCTCTCGGCACGGTGGCAATAGCCTCGCATACCTTTGGTATAACGATCGAGGGCCTTTGTTACATGCCGGGGTTTGGAATAGGCGATGCCGCTACAACGCTTATCGGTCAGTCAATTGGCGCCAAACGCGAAGATCTGAAACGTTCGTTTGCGAGCATTACGTTGTTGTTGGGAATGGGGCTGATGACGGTTATGGGGGTCTTTATGTTTATAGGTGCGCCTTATTTGATGCCGTTTATGACGCCGGACACCGGCGTACAGCAGCTCACGGTGGAGATTCTGCGTATAGAGGCGTTTGCCGAACCGTTCTATGCTGCGTCAATAGTGGCGTACTGTATATTCGTAGGAGCAGGTGACACTAAGTTGCCGGCACTGATGAACCTTTTCTCTATATGGGTAGTCCGTCTTCCCGCAGCGTATATGCTGGCGCAGATGCTCGGACTAAAAGGTGTTTGGATTGCGATGTGTGGAGAGTTGTGGTTTAGAGGACTGATATTCTTGTTCAGATTATGGAGGAGACAGTGGTTTGAGATAAGCAAATCTCCTGTGAGGATTGGATTTTAAAGATAGAAAAAGATGATTATAGAAAATCAAGAATTTGGCGGAGAGCGTCCGCTATATAAATCACGCGATTTGCAACTACGTGGGGTGACTATTCATGCCGGCGAGTCATCCGTCAAGGAGTGCCGGAATGTTGAAGCAACGGACTGCCGTTTTGAGGGTAAGTACGTCTTTTGGGAGAACGACGGTGTTGTGTGCCGCAACTGTCTCTTTACTGAAGGTGCGCGTTCGTCAGCCTGGTATAGCAGACACCTGACATACAGGAAATGCGAGGTGTTGGCTCCTAAGATGTTTCGACGTGCACATTTTATAGATTTAGAGGATGTAAATATGCCTAATGCGCAGGAGACTTTCTGGGACTGTTCGCATATCAAGCTCAGGAACGTTAGTATCGAGCAGGCAGATTACCTCTTTATGCACTCGTCGGATATTGATATAGAAAACTACAGGCAAAACGGCAACTACTCGTTTCAGTATGCGAAGAACGTCACCATACGTAACGCAGTTATTAACTCGAAAGACTCGTTCTGGGAATCGGAGAATTGCACGCTTATTGACTGTGAGATAAACGGCGAGTACCTCGGCTGGTACAGCAAGTGTCTGCACCTTATCCGCTGCCATATCACGGAGACTCAGCCGTTGTGCTACTGTACGGACCTCGTCCTTGAAGACTGCACGTTCGGAGAAGACAGCGACCTCGCGTTAGAATACTCGTCAGTGAAAGCCACGGTGAAGGGACGCATACATAGCATTAAAAACCCTACGACAGGATATGTTCATGCTGATGAGATAGGGGAGATTATCTATGACGCCAACTGTCTGCCGCCTGCCGATTGTGAGATAAAAGTGGCAGGAAAGACCGTGCCAAAGGAGTAATATTTTTATGTCCCGTTTGCTGAAAAAACTCATTCCGTTGGTGCTGCTGTTTATGGTGTGCGGTGCCTCAGCCGAGGAGACTATTCTTCTCGGAACGGTAGCGAGTGCAGGGACGGGAGAGGTAATACCTAATGCATCGGTTTATTTCAAAGGTACGCAGATAGGAACGACCACCGACGGTGATGGTTTTTTCTATTTGCGTGTCGATGTATTAAAGCCCGTTAAGCTGGTGGTGAGTGCTGTCGGCTATAGTAAGCAGACGTTCGACATCAAACCCGGTGAGTCGGCAGGTATAGAAGTAAGGCTATTGGAGAAAAGCAATCTTCTTGGCGAAGTAGAGGCTTTAGCCTCAGACAAGCAGGTTAATGCATTGATGTCAAGGGTGCGAGCCGGGCGAATCCTCAACCGTAAGACCGCTGAGGCAAAGGTTCCTTCGAACGAGACGAGACGAACACGATATTTCATTTCAGATATCCGTCCGCGTCAGCTGAAGCACAAACTATGGCGCTCAATGCAGAGCGGGATGATACAGCAGAGCGACTCGTCGTTTATGCTGCCACTTGCGGAAGACGGCTATGCGGCTTCGTTAGTGCCGATGCCTGAACATTTTGATTTTTACCAATCTACCATTCCTTTTCATACCGTGTCGTTTGTTTCTCCGTTAGCAGCCGGGAGCAACGCTTTTTATCGTTTTTACCTGCTTGACTCGCTCTCAGTGAGTTATGGTGACGCAGCGGAAAAACACTATCGTGTTCATTTTCTGCCTCGCAACACCTTCAATCCTCTTTTAGAGGGGGTGCTGGAGATTGACTCTGCCTCGGCTCGTTTGTGTCGAGTGGAAGCCACTATGCCTCGCGAGGTGAACGTTAATTACCTTAATGCCCTTCATTATGATGCCGTCTATGCTCCTGTCGGGAGTGTGGTTGACGAGCGACTGGCGGTGCTGATGGAGACGGAGATTAAGGCGGACACAACCAAACTGTTTCCTTCACTTTTAGGAATAAGTGAGTATGTGGCGAATGGCACATCCGTTACGCCTGATACGCTTGTTCGTGCCGACTCGGCAGTTACCGCGTTTTTGGAAACAACAAAACCTGCTCCGCTACCGGAACTCCCCAATGACTCGTTGCTGCAAACGTCATACGACAGTTTGGCTTTGTCGCCTGTCTATAGGGTTGCGAGATGGGCTGCTGAACTGATAATGACAGGATATATCCCAACGGGAACAGCGGTGGATATCGGACGAATCAATGACATTATCGGAGGCAGTCATCATGAGAAATTATTTATTGGGCTACCCTTTAAGACTAACGAGCGAATGTCGCGCTATGTGTCGTTGAGCGGAGGAGTAATGTACGGCTTTAGAGACAGAGGGGTGAAGTATAACGCTGCGCTACAAGTGATGCTGCCGGCACTACGACGGCATTTAATCACGTTGTCGGTCCGAGACCGTTATTCGAATACTGATGTGCACGACTTTGAGGCACTACGAAATGAAAACGGCTGGACAAAGCAGAATTATAACTTCTCTTCATATATTTTTCGAAACTTATATTATAATAAAGTTACAGCAATCAATAATGCTGCTCGTGTCAGAGAGGTGAGTCTCTCTTTTGAAGACGACTGGCGGGACAGCAGAGGCGCTGTGCCCGGCGTGGAATCGACGGTGGCTATAAAACTCGGCAGGCAAGGCTATGGTAATCCGGAACTGTATCATTACTATGATATGCCGTCTTTCCCTTATGCCTCGTTGCAGACTATTGTCAGGTTAGGCTGGGATGAGAGAACGGTTGACTTCTTTACTATTCGTAAGCATTATCGCAGCAACTATCCCACACTATGGATAGGTGCAGAGTTGGGCAGTTATCGAATAGATGAGCAGACAGCGTTTGCTGGTCAACATTCTGACAGTTATAGTATATACGGACGGCTTAACCTTCTTCTGAACGGTCATGTGGCACTCGGTATAGGAGGTACACTCGGTTATTCGTTCGAGGCGGGACTGGTGCTTGGAAAAGTGCCGTATCCGTTATTGTCGTATATGAGCGGCAATCAGGGGGTCACATATCAGCCGCAGCGGTTTACACTTATGAACAACATGCAGTATGCTGCAGATAAATATTTGCTGCTACAACTTGATTGGGACGGCAGAGGTATTTTGTTCTCGCAGATACCGGGTGTGCGATATGCGCGGCTACATGAACTACTGGAGATGAAACTGGCGTATGGAGCTCTGTCAGAAAGTCATCAGTCGGTTATTGATTATCGTAATGTGGCACTCGGGTTCCATAACGATACTTTTTTACCTCTCACTATACCTTACGTGGAAGCAGGGGTCGGCATAGGGAATATTCTGCGAATAGCAGAACTGTGGTCAGTGTGGAAACTCACGCATCACTCTGACCCCACAACACCTTGGTGGGCACTGCGGTTCAGGTTGAACTTTTCTCTATAATACTTTGTTGTTCCTTTTGTCATTATTAAAGATGCTCTGCCAAATCTTCTTCCTTTTTTTTGGGGGGGGGGATTGGTGTTGAATTTTATGATTTTCTAAAAAAAGTGCAAGTTTTTGTCTATAAACTTGCATTTTTTTTAATATTGTGCTTAAAATATCAAAACTTTTTACTACCTTTGCAGTCGGATAAATTAATCAATGTTGTAACTATGTCAGAAAATCAAATACCATTGCTTGATTGTCCGGTGGATTATCTTGTAGGCGATGCCTCCGGCAAGTTGATGAACGAATACGGTCGTTTTCCGTGTAAGATTATGTGTGGCGTTTATGCTTTTATGGTGAAAGGTACGGCTCGTGCAACTATTGACATCACTGAGCATGAGTTCAAGGAAAACGATATACTGATGCTTCAGCCCGGCAGTTTTCTGCTTATTCATGAGTTTTCTGAAGACTCACTTGTGTATTACATCTTGTTCTCGTCGAAGTTCATTGAGAAAAATACGTTTAGCAACCGTTTGTCAATGATTCCCCGCAATGTGCCTCAGATGATTGTTCATCTTACCGAGCAGCAGGCTCCTGTCATTCGCTCGTTGGCAGACTTGTTGTTTGCGGCATCTAATTGCCAGCCATCGATGCTTACTCCGGCGAAGATGGTGCCGGTCTTCAATCTGCTTAATGCCTCGTATGTCGAATATGCCACACGGCATCAGACTCTGCCGCAGCAGCCTCAGGACAGACGCAGCGAGATTCTGCATGAGTACAATAATCTTGTGATGAAACACTACTCCGAGTGGCATCATGTCTCTCAGTACGCCGCAGCGATGCACCTGACCTTGCCGCATCTGTGCGCCACCATCAAGGCCGTGTCGGGCAGGACGGCGGGAGATATGATAACCGATGCTATTCTTACCGATGCGAAGGCGCAACTGAAAATAACCAATTTGCAGGTCAAGGAGATTGCGCTTGCACTCGGTTTCGAGAATGTGGCTTTCTTCAACCGTTTCTTTAAGGCACACACGGGTCTAACCCCCAAGGAATACAGGCTGAAATGACGGAAATGACAGCGGAAAACTAAAAAAATGTTATTTTTTTGTTTTTTTTTGTCTGATTTTTGTCTCTTGTATTTGTTATTTCAAAAAATACTTGTATCTTTGCAATTGGATTTTGATAAAACCTTCATTCGGGCGCTATCAAAACATATAATAATAACCCTAAATAAATCAATTATCCTATGAACAAATCAGAACTTGTTGCTGCTGTTGCAGCAAAGGCAGAAATGCCAAAGGTTGCTGCTGAGAAGGCAGTGAATGCTGTTTTTGCTTCTATTGAAGAGGCTTTGAAGGCTGGCGATAATGTACAGCTTATCGGCTTCGGTACATTCGCTGTTAAGAATGTTCCTGCTCACGAGGGTATCAATCCTGCAACAAAGCAGAAGATTCACATTGCAGCTAAGAAGACCGCTAAATTCAAAGCCGGCGCTAAGCTTGCTGCTCTCTAATCAGTAATGAGCTGACTGAATACAAAACGGATACCCTATTCGGTATCCGTTTTGTTTCTGTGACTGTCAAATGTTTCAGTCTCTGTTGTATTTTTCATTGATTGGACTTGGTCCGCATCATTCATAAACACATTATTTCGCTGCTATTTATGCTCAACACCGAGAATAACTGGTGGACGTCTATTCCGCCTGTAACACGTAATATCCTTGCCGTTAACATTATTGTCTTCCTTACCGACATGCTCTTTCGCCGGTTTGGTGTGGATTTTCCACTATGGCTTGGTCTCAATAACTGGGGCTACTCCGCATTTAATTTCAGTGGGATTGGGTCGTTCCATATCTGGCAACCGTTTACCTATATGTTTTTGCACTCGGGTTTCGGACATTTGTTCTGCAATATGTTTGCCGTATGGATGTTCGCTCCGGTGATAGAAGAAGAGTGGGGCAGCAGGAAGTTTCTGACATATTATATTGTCTGCGGAATAGGTGCTGCACTCACACAGGAGATTGTTTGGATTTTCACCAATGGTGCGTATCCGGCTATTACTATAGGTGCTTCAGGGGCTGTGTTCGGTATTCTTCTTGCTTTTGCGTGGCTCTTTCCTGAGCAGAAGATGTTCTTGCTCTTTGTGCCGATTCCTATTTCTTCCCGTATATTTGTAGGCTTGTACGCGCTGCTCGAACTGGTGGCAGGCGTTGCGAGCATACAGGGAGACTCTATTGCACACTTTGCACACCTCGGAGGTATGATTTTCGGGTATGCGCTCATCAAATATTGGCAACATAAGTCCAACCACAAGAACCGGTTTAAGGTGTATGACGGTAAAGACTTCTCTAATTACCATTACAAGGATCCGATAAAGTAATTAACATTCTTTTGTGCGCTTTGTTTTACGTATTATTCTCGTTGTAGTCCATTGTATTATTATTATCGGGCTATTGCTTGCAACCGTTTCACCTCTTGTTAATCCCGGCTGGTTTGCGGTGCCGGCTTATTGCGGTCTGCTCTTTGAGTCGCTTTTCCTGGCTAATATCCTTTGTGGACTGCTTTGGTTGTTCACTCATCACAAGTGTTATAGTATAGCTTCTGTCATTGCTGCTATATTGGCTGTTGTACCACTTGCAAGAACGTTTAGTCATTCTTTTTGTCAAAAGTCGGAGATAGATGGTGAAAAGCATCGGTTGACGTTGTTGACATATAATACCCATCTGTGTCAGAACGCAAGAAAAACACCGCAAAACGAGGTGCTTGGTTACGTGAAAGAATCAGGTGCGGACATCGTTTTTCTGCAAGAGTATGAGGTCAGAAAAATCAAAACTGCACTCACGTTTGAGGAAGCAAAAAGTTATCTTGCGGACACTTATCCATATACTTATTTTGATTTCTCCATCTATAACAGCCGTCGTCAGTACGGTTTGGCACTTTTCTCGCGTTATCCGTTGATAAATAAGCGGACCATACGCTATGAAAGCAAAGCTAATATCTCTGACTGCTGCGATGTGGTGGTTGGGGCGGATACGTTCCGCCTCTTTAACAATCATCTTGAGAGTAACCGTTTTTCCTATAGCGACATTGAGCCATTGACGGATGAACGCGTAACGGGAAGTGGTGTGTGGCGTTCATTTATGCGTTTGACTCGTAAACTGCGTGAAGCATACTCCTATCGGGCACGCGAAGTGGAAACCGTCAGAGAAGAAATAGCCGCTTCGCCGCACCCCGTCATCATTGCCGGGGATATGAATGATGTGCCGGTCAGTTATACTTATCGGAATATCCGTCACTCAAGCAAAGGACTGCAGGACTGTTTCCTTTCCGGCAGCAGTTTCTCTACAGGTCATACTTACCGTTTTGCAAACGGTCCGTTTGGGGTAAGGATTGACTATCTCTTTGTCTCGCCGGTGTTCTCTGTGGAAGAGTGCGCGGTAGGGGACGTCAGCTATAGTGATCATCTGCCACTGCGTGCTGTCATCTGCTGGTGAGCAAAACCCATTGCTTATTTCACTATAATCTTTTGCTGCCATGTCGATTGTTTGTCCTCAATCGTTATGATGAATAATCCGACCGATACGGGCGCATCAATCTGCACATTTTCCTCGGCGCTGTTGATGGTCTGCATCAGTTGTCCGGTAGCGGAATACAAGCGTATAACCGCATCAGAGTTGTTGTCTCTCATCACTTGCATAGGCATGCCTCTTCCAACCACCGACGGTGTGACGTTTTGTTGCCTGTCGGCGCTACGAGGTACGTCGGCGAAGGCTGTTTCGCAGGTTAGGAAAGTAAAGCCGTCACGTGTGGTTATTTCGCAGTAGTATGTCCCGCTCAAGCCGCCTGCACGATACAGACGCTGATTCGTTTCGCCGGCGAGCAAGGTGCCGTTCTCATACCAGCGGTAGGAGGAGAAGACACTGTCACGGTCGGCGACGAACAGCACATCGCTCCACTTGGAGTATAGTAGGCCGGAAGCTGCTACCTCAAAGTCAATGCTTGCGTTGGTGCTGCAGCTCACGCTGCTCAGACCAAATGTCAACTGTGCTGTATATCCTCCGGCAGCAATACCTGTGGGAAGAGGCAACGCTATTTCACCATTGGCGGATAATAGGCCGTTGACGGTGACGCTGTGCTCTCCTATGACAACTGTATAATAGTCTGCTTCGCCAACGAGCGTATATGGCACGGTAAGCGAGGTCGCAGAGTCACATACCACATCAGTTGTACTGAGTGTGATGACCGGAGCCTCCACTACATGGATATGGATGTTTGTGTCTGCGCTGAGAGTATCTATATCGCAGGCAACCGCCGGTGTAGTAAAGCTGATAGCGTGAGCCGCATAATGCTCGCCCGCACAGATAGTATCAAACATCTCATCACATGCCGGGCGCTCAGGCATGTCGTAAACGAGAGAGGTGATATATGACGGATAGGAAGCGAAATACACTGCAATCGAGTCTTTGCCACCCTCCACGTATGGACGTGTTATATTGTGACGGAAGAACTTCGTCCCGCTATACGGATGACTCACTGCTATTCTTGACAACACGGTGCCGTCTGCGGAGATGATGATGTCCTCTTGTGCATTGCGTGTCTTCACGTATAGTTGCATGGTGTATTCTTCGTCGCGACAACGCATGTCGGCAAACTGGCGTGTGGCGAACACTATCTCCTCAAACGGAGGAGCATCAATCTGGTATGACTTCTCACAATTCCACCCTTTGGTGAGCGAGGCTGTGAATGTCTGCTGCTGTCCGTTGGCGGTCAGACCGCTGAATGTCATGTCAGCCGATGTACCCGCATCGGTGATGGTCTGTGTGCTGCCGTCAGGACCGGTAACAACAAGGTCGCCGGACTGACCGCTTAGGCTGAAATGCAATATGACGCTGTATTTGCCATCCTGTGTCACTTCGCCCTGTCTCTCGTGTGTGATAGTCATGACGGGGAGTGTAGGCGCTACCTGCTCTATCAGGCTGTCGCTGCCGGCTACTCCGCTGAAGCTGACTGTGCATAGGCTATGACCATTGTCGGCGGTATTCAGACCGCTGACGATATAAGTGTAGCTCTTGTCGGCGTGTGCTATGCTGACGTTCGGTGTCAAAGCGCCGGCATTGCCGTTTAAGGTGAAGTCGCCGAGCATGTTGTCGTCCCATGTGAAGCGCAGCGTGTCTGAGTACAGACCGTCACAATCAGGCACCGAGTGGCTCCGGCTATATGACCACGTGCCCGAGGTGCGATAGGCTATGGTGTCTCTGCACTGTGAGCGTTTGTTGAAGAACGCCTCGAAATGGAGCGTCTTGCCGTCTTCCACGGCTATGCCGGTGAAGGTGTGAACCAAAGTGCCGATGCCTGTCACGCTCTCGCTGTAGCTCAATTGTCCTGCGCCGAGGTCAGTGCTGCGGATAGTAAGTTCGCTGTTGGACAAGTCGTCGCTGTAGTTGGTGTAATCAACGCTTACGGTGGCAGAATAGGTGAGGTTATCGGCTGTCGGCTTGGTAGTTGCTACGCTGATACCGTTGATGACCGGCAGGAGAGGCGCTACGTAGTTAACGCCGCCGGTACCCGTCATTGAGCATGCTCCGTTGCCGGTGAACTCGATATTGAGTGTGTGCACCTTGCCGTCACCTTTCAGACCGCTGATAACCACACTTGTGGTACGCGGCGTCTCCTGGTCGGCAAGATAGCCGTCTGACAATGGCGCAAAGCCCGTCGTGGCTGTCACCTCTTGCTTGCTATCTTCGTCCACCCATACATGCATCTTACCATGTTGGTAGGTGTAGGTGACAGGAACAACGAGAGTGTAACTGCCGTCGCCGCACAGTGTGTCTTGTATGCTGACCGTTCCGGTGGTCATCGTCGGAACAGTGGGGGAACTGAACGCGGCAGATTGCACAGCACAGCCGACGGCGTCGGAGAAGTATGCTGTCAGCACCATATCTGTCCCGACAGCCGTCATGTTCTCTATGATGAAGTCAGATGCTCCCGCTGCCGGTGAAGTTATTGTGGTCAGGTGCGTGTCGTCATACTTGACAATAAGGTTACCTTTGACGCTGTTGTAGCTGACTGTTCCGCTCAGTGTGTAAGCCGGGTCGCCGCATGCTGCCGGCGATACGTTAACGCTGAAGTTAGGCGTAATGGCGTTGATAAGCGGCTCGTCGTAAGCGCTGTTGACGCTGCAAGGCTCAAAACCGCCCGCATAAACCTTCACAGCATGTTCGCCATGACCTTTGTCTTGTAGGCCCGTTAGAGTGATGACGGCAGACGTCTGCCCTGCTGTGGTGGCAACAGAGGCGGTGTGGCTATTGCCGGCATCGGTATAAACGGCGTATATGGTCCTACCTGCAGTGTTGTATAGCGTCACGTTGATGGTCGCATCGTAGCTGTCTTCGCAACCCACGTATGCGAGAGGCTGACTGATAGCGACAGCCGGCGAAGCAAGCAAGGTGAAACTCTCCTCCGCTATGTCACCTTGCACGTTGAGGTTGGAGGTGACATATCCGCTGAGGGTGTATGTCCCGTAGGACCATTCGGCTGTGTTGATACTGAGTGGTGAGGAGTGGTCTGCAAGACTGATAGTGGTCTCGTCGACAACGGTATTTGCCCCTTGGCGTATGCTATAGGTCAGCTGTGAGGCATCGCTCGACACGGCATAAGGGATATTGACGGCTGCGGTGCCGACACATACGGTGTCGGGTTGAGTGAAAACGATACTCGGTTTGTTGTTCACAACGACATCCACCTCTTTCTCTATGCCTGAGCATGTGGAGGAAGTTGGCTTGACATATAGGTGGTAGGTACCCTCTCCTAACGTGCCGGTGGTGAGGGTGATGGTTGTGGTGGTGGCGGCTACGTCATTGGCGGCGTCTAACTGTGTCACACCGTCTTTGTCAATAAAGCGGTAGTCGTAGTTGTCGGCATCGGTAAGTTGTAATGTAACGTTCAGACTGCTTACACCTTCGTGTATTGGTGTCGGTTGGTCAATTGTGACTGCAGGTATAGGGTAGATGACGAAAGTCTTTGTCGCAGCAGTGCTTTGGCATTGTTCGGTAGATGCCGTTAGACTCAGTGTGTATGTGCCGGCAGCCAGACTGCTGACATCAATGCTGATGCTACCGTCTGATTGTGCTGTCCCCTGACCGGAGATGGCGGTGCCTACAACGCTGAACTTCAGTTTGGTAGCGTTGCTGCTCGTGTAATTGACGTTGATGTATCCTGCTCCTTGGCAAAGATTACTAATTGACACGATACCAACTGTCGGCTCAGGCATAAGAGTAAAGGTTTGAGGCTCAGTTTCAGCCGTGCAGTTGTGCTCGGCAGTGGCGGTAGCGGTTATGGTGTAGGTGCCGGCTTCCCAGTCCGCGGTGTTGATGGTGAACCGTTTATCGGCATCAACGGTGACCTCTGTTGTACCTTGTTTTGTTGTGCTGCCCTTCGTTACTATATACGTAAATGATTTAGTGTTCGTGTGGTTGTATGTCACTTCCACGCTCGTTGTCGGGT
>JAFSTO010000006.1 GCA_017450435.1 Paludibacteraceae bacterium | reverse complement strand
TTCTTATACAAATTGCTACTAAAAACTCCTCGTAAGCAAGTTTCCAGATAGTTTTTACTACCAATTTGTCAACTCTTACGAGCGAAAAGCGCTCAAAGACATAAACATATAAAACATTGTTAAATCAAATCCGTTTACTCAGAATATCAATATAATTAACTAAATATCAGGTGATTATAAAACTAATACGATATTTTAAGAGGACACTAATGAAACTAACATATTTAATAACTATATCATGTCAAACAATCTGAAATCAAACGGTGTCCCGATGGACAGCCCGAAGCAGAGTAGCAACATCCTTCCGATAGCTGTGATGTTCGCTCTCTTTTTTATGATTGCCTTCGTTACGAACTTTGCCGGTTCGATGGGCGTCATCGTCAAGAATCAGTTTCATGCCAGTGCTGCACTATCGCAGTTAGGCACGTTAGCCAATTTCATTGCTTACGCCTGCATGGGTATTCCTGCCGGTATCATCCTCAAGCGTAAAGGTTATAAGTTCACCTCTCTCACTGCTGTGACTGTCGGTTTCATAGGTGTGGGTATTCAGTGGATGTCGGGTTATGCCGAGTCGTTCCTGGTGTATGTGATTGGGGCTTTTGTGGCAGGATTCTCAATGTGTCTGCTCAATATCGTTGTCAACCCTATGCTCAATACTCTTGGCGGCGGCGGTAATCGCGGCAACCAGCTCATTCAGTTCGGCGGCTCAATCAACTCCATTGGCGGTACGCTCGCTCCTATTCTGCTCGGGTATTTGATAGGCGGAAACATCGAGACTGCATCTGTGTCTGACGCAGCGCCGGCGATGATTATAGCAATGTCAATCTTCCTGCTTGCTTTTATTATCATTTTCTTCACCGCTATCCCTGAGCCTCACATGGAGACTGCCGAGGAGAAGGCTGCACGACTTGCCGGTAACCGGAAGAAAGACCCGTACTCTCCGCTCTCTTTCCGGCATTTTATGTTCGGTGCTTTGGCAATCTTCTTCTATGTCGGGGTGGAAGTCGGTATTCCTAATATGGCTAACCTGTATATGTCAAGCAATCCTGCTGTCGGTGCTGCTATTGCAGGCACTGTGGTCGGCCTGTATTGGCTGATGATGATGTTTGGCCGTCTTATCGGTGGTGCTATCGGCGGTAAGGTGTCATCGAAGTCAATGCTGGCTACGGTATCGATTGTCGGTATATGCTTGCTGCTCGGAGTAATGTTCCTGCCGGAGACGGCTGTCATCTCATTCAAAGGGGTAAATCTGCCTGTCAGCATGGTGCTGATGGTTTGTTGCGGATTGTGTACCTCAGTCATGTGGGGGAGTATCTTCAATCTCGCTGCCGAAGGATTGGGCAAATACACGCCTGCTGCAAGCGGCATATTCATGGCGCTCGTCTGCGGTGGCGGCATAGTGCCCTTCGTACAAGGGCTTGTGGCAGATAGTGTGGGATATGTAGGTAGTTATATTGTTACAATCGGTTGTCTGCTGTATATTCTTTGGTACGCACTCTTCGGTTCGAAGAACGTCAATACTGATATTCCCGTTGAATAAGGGAATCATTTTATGAACAAACAAATCTTACGAAACAGAATCATCCGTTTTCGTCAGTTCTCCAACAAGGCTTACGCCGCCTTCCGTTCTCTTCACCGTGAGGTGACTATCGGTCATGTGTCGGCTCATATAGCCGCTATGGAGATGCTCAAGCAGGGCAAGGCAGTGGCACTCTGTGCCGCTGCCGTTTGTTCGGCTTTCGCTTATGCTGGCGCGAGCGAAGCGGAGGGTGAGGGAGTGCCTCTCACCGACCACCGGCAACTTAGTCTTCAGGAGGTGCAGGTGGTGGCACACAAAGCTGAAGTACAATCCGACGCCTTTCGTTTGGTCACCGAGGTCTCCCGTGAGGAGATAGAGGTGTTGCCTATTCAGACGGTAGCAGATATCTTGCAGTATCTGCCCGGTCTTGATGTGCGTACTCGCGGCGCTAATGGCGGTCAGGCCGACCTCTCTATGCGCGGCGGCACTTTCGACCAAGTGCTGGTCATGCTCAACGGCGTGCCGCTCAGCGATGCTCACACAGGGCACTATGCGCTCAATCTGCCTGTCACGACTGATGTGATTGAGCGTATCGAGGTGCTGCAGGGGACGGGAGCTTCGCTCTTCGGACTGAATGCACTATCGGGAGCTATCAACATAATCACAGCTAACCGCCAGGTCTCTGCCGGCAATGAACACCGACCGGCGGAGGGTAGGCTGCGAATGACTGACGGCATGAACGGACTAATCAATCCGGCGGCTGCATTGATGTGGGGCAAAGGCGACTGGCGTGTCAATGCCACTGCCGAGTATAGCCGTGCCGAAGGCTACTACGCACCGTCGCCGTCAGAGAAGGAAACGGTGGCATTGCGTAACTCTGATGTCAACCTTGCCAATGTCTATCTGCAGATGCGTTACCGCGGGTTGGATGTGCAGGCGGGCGCACAGTACAAAGATGCCGGAGCGGGCATGTTCTACGGCTTCGGCTCGCAAGACCAGTTCGATGCTACGCGCACTGCCTTCGGTTCTGCCGCTTACCGCCACACGTGGAAGCGACTGACATTGGAGGCACAGGCGGCTTATCGCGCTAACTACGACCGATATGAGTGGCACCGGGGACAGCGGCAATATGGGAACTTCCATTTTTCGCAGAACACTGCCCTCTCCGCTAAACTGCATTATGCTTCCTCTATCGGCAGAACGAGTGTGGGAATAGAACTGCGCAACGAGAACCTGCACTCAACTAATCTCGGAGACACCGTTAACCCTAACGGACAGCTACCTAACGTCAACGGCTTCAATCTCAAAGACCTTAAGGTGCTGGAACTCGTAAAAGGGAAGAACAGGTTTAATATCAATTATTTTGCGGAACAGGCATTTGTCTGGAACAACCTTACGGCATCGCTCGGTGTGAACGGTAACTGGAACACTATGTTCGGCAACAATATAGCCGGCGGTGCTAATATAGGTTACCGCTATGCGCCTCAGTCATCGGTTTATGTCAATGCCAACCGCTCGTTGCGACTGCCTACTTTCATCGACCTTTACTATAACGCAGGCAATCAGCTCGGCAACCGTGACCTGAAGCCGGAGTCGGCATGGCTTCTGTCGGTAGGCACCAAGTATCAGACCACCTTCCCTGATATGCGGTCAAATAGCGTTCAAACAAGCGGACAAGCGTTGCCGCATGTTCCTCATACACTCTCTCTCGCAGCAGACCTGTATTACCGCCGGGGGCGTAATATCATCGACTGGGTTTATACGCCGTCCGACGCCCTGCGCCCGTATCATGCGCAAAACCAGCAGCAGGTGGACGCAGCGGGAGTAGAGTTGGCGGCTGCATATACGCTTAACGACTGGCTCAGACGACTATCAGTATCATACGCCTACACGTGGCTTAACCTTGATTTGAAGCAGTCAGGTTCGCGATACTTAGACTATCTCTCACACAAACTGATAGTGCGACTTGAGCATGCCCTGTGTGTGCTATCCGGCAGCAAAGGTGTGATAGGAATGCAGGAAGCACTCAGGTGGCAGAAACGCGAAGGAGAGTATAACGATGCTGATGGTGCGGTGCAGGCATATAGGCCGGTGATGCTACTCGATGTTTCATTGTTTTGGACAAACAACACTGTTAGGGTCAGCGCCGATTGCACTAATATAACCAACAGACATTATTACGACTACGGCGGTCTGTTGCAACCCGGTGCCTGGGCTAAACTGACCCTGCAGGTCACTTTGTAAGATGATATTTATACCGTCTCTACCGTGGGCGAAACAAGGTCTTTGCTCCTTGTTCTTTGTTCCTTGTTCCGTCTCCTAAATATGAATTTTTATAAGATTTTTGCATTTTTATTTGCGTATGTCAGAAAATTGTATTACCTTTGCAGTCGCTTTCGAAAATCAACGGTGTTTTTGTTGTTATAAGGCACGTTAATCGGAGGCTATGGCGCGGAGTAGAGCAGTGGTAGCTCGTCAGGCTCATAACCTGAAGGTCGGAGGTTCGATCCCTCCCTCCGCAACGAAATAGCAAAGGTTGCATTTGGAAAAGCAACATAAGCGTTATGATGTTTGAAAAGGTGTGTCAGTGATGGCACACCTTTTTTGTTTGTACTTGCAAAACTTGCTATATGATTGTCAATAAGTTTAACCTCTAATATCAAAAAGTAGATTTCTTAATACTGATTTAACGAAAAAATTACCTGCAATTAAGATAATAATAAAAAAAACGTGTTGTATAACATATTTTTTTGTAATTTTGTTTTGTTTTTGAATTGTTCATTAACTGACAAACCTAATCTTGTTTGTTATGAAGCGAATATTCTCTATAAGTTTGTTGGTACTGTCGGCTATAAATGTTATGGCAGCAGTTAGTCGTTCGTCTTTTGGATTGTCATCGTCAGAGTCTGCTGCTGTGGCGGACACGACTGTTGTTATAACCTATAGCGGCAATAGTGCATCTGTATCAGTCGCGAGCAACATAAAGAATTATGTGAGCTATACCGCTAATGGTGCGCATGTTGTTGTGAATCAGGCTGCGTCAGTTGGTGCGAACACTTCAGGGGAAATAACATATATATTAAAGGGCAGCAGTTCTAACGGTTCGTTTTACTTGACCGGCGCATATAAGGCAACGGTGAGTCTGCAGGGACTGACGCTGACCAACCCCGACAGTGCCGCTATCAATATTCAGAACGGCAAGCGAATCAATATCTCCAGCAAGAGCGGGACGGTCAACACTATATCTGACGGCGCAAACGGAGCGTGGAAAGGGGCTTTGATGTGCAAAGGGCACTCGGAGTTTCAAGGACGTGGTACGCTTAATGTTTACGGCAACACCGCACATGCTATTTGGAGCAAGGAGTATGTGGAGATAAAAAACTGCACAATCAATGTGATGTCTGCCGTGAAAGATGGCCTGCATTGCCAACAGTATTTTCTGATGGAGAGCGGAGTACTTACTATCAAAGGGTTCGGCAGTGACGGTATTGATGTGGGAATCAAGGATAGTACGCTGGTTGGCGATGCTGTGGATACCGGCAATTTTACCCAAACAGGCGGCTCTATCACTATCTATATGTCAGGAGCAACCGGCGAGGGAGTTACTTATGTGGGCAAGAAAAGTTGTACTGGCGGGACTCTCTCAATCGTAGGCACATCTGCTGTGGAAGATGTGCGATTTGAGCAGAATGAGCCGGTAATGATATATACGCTGCTCGGTGTCCGTTTGGGAGAGTATTTACTGCAGGATGCGAAAGAGACTCTGCCGAGAGGCATCTATATCGTAGAGCAAAACGGCACAAGCAGAAAAGTAGTGCTCGAGTAGGAACGAATAATCTCACTAATATCAACAGACTTTTTTAAAAAAACGACATACAATGAGAAAGAATTTTTTAGGTTTATTAATTGGTGCTTTGCTTTGCGTGTTTGTGTCATGCAACACCAACTCTCCCTCCAACGGGACTGATAGCTCAAGCACAGCGACCGACACCACGGTCAACACGGGCGACGACGACAATGATTTCGTTGAGAATCAGACGTGGAACAGCACTATCAGCATCTCCTGGAATGGTAGCGTTGCTACTGTTAGCGGTTCGGCTGACGGAGTGACTGTCAGCAGCGAGAATGGGGTGGTAACTATTACCTCGTCAGTTAAAAACATTGAGTATGCCCTAAGCGGTTCAGGCAGCGGACAACTCAATATCTACAGCGATTATAAGTTCAAGCTGTCGCTTAGCGGTTTAACCCTTAGTTGCACAGATGGCCCGGCAATCAACAACCAGTGTAGCAAGACGTGCTATGTAGTACTGACCGGTACCAACAGTCTGTCAGATGGTGCGACATACGCTTCATCGGATGAAGACAGGAAAGCAGCGTTCTTCTCTGAAGGACAATTGGTTTTCTCCGGCAGCGGTGCACTCAGTGTGACGGGGAACTACAAACATGCCCTTGCTTCCGACGACTATATCCGTGTTCGTGAAGGCTCGCTCAGTCTGACGGCTAACGTGTCAGACGGTCTGCACACTAATGATGGAGTTATCATCAACGGCGGCACCCTCACTGTCAGTGCTGCGGGCGATGGTCTGCAATGCGACACCAGTTCTATAATCATTACCAACGGTACTGTCAACGTCACTAAAGCCGGTGACAAGGGTATTCTCGCTTATAGTAATGTGGAGATTAGCGGCGGTTCGGTCAGTGTGGTGTCTGCGGATAAGGGAATTAAGTCGGCTGCCGGAAATATCGTTGTCAGCGGCGGTACAATCAGTGTGACCACGACTGGCAATGACGGCAAGGGCATACTCGCCAAGTTGGGTGAGTTCCAAATGTCGGACGGCACCGTTACAGTGAAGACGGCCGGCTCTGACGCTAAGGGCATCAAGTCAGTGGGCAATATGACTATCAGTGGCGGTGATATCACTGTTATCTGCTCCGGCAGCGGTTCGTCGTATGCTCCTATGGCCGGTCCCGGCGGACAAGGTGGCCCCGGTGGTAACCAAGGTGGTTGGGGAGGCAACAGCGGCTCTTCTGCTCCGGAGGGTATAGAGAGCAAGGCTCTGCTGACCATCAGCGGCGGTAAGGTATATGCGCAGTCGTCCGACGACGCTATCAACTCCGGCGGCAACATGACTATCAGCGGCGGCTATGTGTGCGCTTACTCAACCGGCAACGACGGTATAGATGCCAACGGCAACTGCTATATAAAAGGTGGTGTGGTGTACGCCATCAGCGCAAGCTCGCCGGAGGTGGGAATAGATGCCAATACCGAAGGTGGGTACAAATTATATGTGCAGGGTGGAACGTTGGTAGCAATAGGCGGAATAGAGAGCGGTTCGTCTCTTTCCCAAAGCTGTTATTCGGCATCGTCGTGGAGTAAGAACACGTGGTATGCCCTTACCGTTGGTAATGAGACGTTCGCCTTCAAAACCCCTTCAAGCGCCGGCTCCGGGCTCGTGCTCTCTGCCGCTTCTGCACCAACCCTCCTGTCAGGAGTGACGGTTAACGGCGGAACAAGTATCTTTAACGGAATGGGATACTCAGGCGCAACAGTGAGCGGCGGTTCGTCTGTCAGCATCAGTTCCTATTCGGGTGGAAACACAGGCGGCGGACCAGGCGGCGGTGGCGGCGGCAGATGGTGATAACATTTACCATTTGGACATTTACCATTTACCATTTACCATTTACCATTTACCATTTACCATTTGGACATGTACTATTTACCATATATATATATTCGATAGTTATGAGAAACAGAATATTTTTGCTTGGAGCGTTGCTCGTGATGGCGCTTACTGCCTTTGGACAGACAATGGTGTCGCCCGAAACGCTGGCTAAGCGTGCCAAAAGAAAGAACCTGACGGTCAAGGAGTGGAACACCGACAGCAAGACCAAAACGCGCTGGTTGGACCACGTTAACGTCTATGACTCGTTAGGCAGAAAAGTTGAGGAGATAGAGTACGCCACCTACGGTCAGCGCTCGCGAGTGACAATGGAGTATGATGATGTGACTGGCAAGGTGGTGAAGGAGGTGGTGTATGACGACCGCAATCGAGCTATCCGTATAAGAAAATACGAGTGGAATAAGGACGGCACCAAGGCAAAGCAATATAACTATTTACCTAACGGTAAACTTTACTCTGTGAAGGTGTTTGAATACGTGTTTGACGATTGAAACTTGCAAAATTGTGGCTGAATTTGAACGCATATTGAACGAGTTTGCACCTATCTCCCTCAGTGAGATGGAGAGCGTCAAACTGATGAATCGTATTGATACTAAGTTCGCAGTACCTCTGTCGCTATTGCCGGTTATTCTTGACTATGCAAGGCAGGACTACTATGCGCAGGAGATAGACGGCAAGCGTGTGGCTACATACGACACTATGTATTATGATACCGACACGCTTGATATGTACATCCGGCATCATGACCGTCAGCTCGTCAGGCAGAAGATTAGAGTGAGACAGTATGTTGATTCCAATCTCACTTTTCTCGAAATCAAACGCAAGAACAACAAGGGGCGCACAAAGAAAAAAAGGATTACTGTGCCGGGGTTTGATATCTCAGCCAACACTATAGGCAGGAGCAAGAAAGAGGATTGGCAGGTGGCGGACTTTATTGAGCAAAAGAGTCGATATACGTGGGATGTAATATCGCCTCACCTTAGCACGCAGTTTCACAGGATAACGCTTGTCAACAAAGCCAAGACGGAGCGTCTGACTATCGACCTTGACCTTGTCTGGGACAATGTGGTGACAGGAAAGCGGTTCACATATCCTGACCTCGTGATAATTGAACTCAAGCGCGACGGCAATGTCCCTTCACCAATGCTCGGTATAATGCAACAAGTGAGGGTCCACCCGCTAAAGATTAGCAAGTATTGTATAGGTACAGCTATCACCTCACCCACACTGAAGCGAAACCGCTTTAAGGCAAAGATAAGAAAAATAGAAAAAATGTTAAACTCTAAACTCTATGATACAAGTCGATTTAGCTAATCCTACTCTGGAATTTATGGATTATGATGCAGACATTGCCGCTCAGTTTGGTAAGTCGGACAGCATCTCTTATCTAATGCACAACATTGCCGACCTTCTTGGTATTGCCGACAATCTTGTTACTCTGCCGCTGATGTTCCTCTTCAACCTCTTGATGGCGTGGATAATCATCTACTTCATCTATTATAAGGTAAGCAAGCGCAGAGACTACTACGTGACATTCATGCTCTTCTCCAATGCGATGTTTCTGCTTCTGTGGCTGATGCAGATTCTTGACATACAGACTGGCTTCGTGTTGGGTTTGTTCGCTATCTTCGGCATGATACGTTATCGTACAGAGACCGTGCCTATTCGCGAGATGACCTATCTGTTTATCATTATTGCTCAGTCGGTTATCAACTCTTTGTCACTCCAAGCTGATGGACTGGCGTGGCACCAACTGCTCTTTGCCAATATCGCGCTGATAGTGCTTGCCGGAGCCTTTGAGTTATGGTGCGCCAAGAAGCAGCAACGCACGTCTTCGAAGATTGTGCTGTATGAGAAGATAGAGAATATCGTACCGGAGCGACGTGCTGAGCTTATTGCCGACCTCGAGCAACGCACCGGACGCAAGGTGCTGGATATAGAGGTGGGGCACGTCGATTTTCTTCGCGATGTCGCTTATATAAAAATGACTTATGTGCTCAATGAAGGGGAGCATAATAGTATTGATATGATAACGAGATTCAGATGATGAAAAGATATTTTTTTGTACTTTGTCTCTTAATTTCCTCACTCGGTCTTTACGCCTGGGACTGGACGGAAACACCGACCTCCACTACCACTCATAGTTTCCAACTCCGTGCCGAGGCCAATTTCACTAAGAAATGGGACCAAGGTGTGTCACTGCATATAGCAGAAGACCTCAGGTTCGATATGGTCGGGGTCACAGACGGAGTGGTGAGCAAGCCGGCGTTCAACAAGTCATACACTACGCTGTCGCTCGGATATAAGAATCCGCATTTCAAGTACCTCAAGGCGGATGTCGGATATACTCTGAAAATCATGGGTGACAAGGACTGGAGCGTTGTCAGCAAATGGATGCGTCATCGTGTGTTCTTTGGTGTGACAGGCAGTTATCGCTATGAGCAGTGGTCGTTCTCGCTGCGCGAGCGCTTTCTTACAGAGATTCGTATGGGCGATATCGACCAACATATCGCAACGGGCTACTACGAACACAATCGTGCTGATTGGTACCTGAGAAGCAAGTTTGAGGTGGCATATCATGCTATGAGCAAACCGCTGAAGCCGTATATCTGGTGCGAACTGGTGAACACGCTTAACGCTAATCCGCTGCAGCAGAAGTACAAGGATAACGACCCGACGAACACCGGCCATCAGTATATCCGCCGCGTGCGTACCAGCCTCGGAGTGGTGTGGAAACTTAACAAGACCAACTCGTTAGACTTCTATTACCGCTTCAATTACGGCTATGACCGCGATGTCACTGTCAAGGCTAATAGTCAGAAACTGTATCTTACAGAGGAGACCTCGTTTCAGCATGCTATTGGTGTAGCTTATAACCTCGGTTGGTAAGTGTTTGGTCAATGTGCGCAGTTGAATGATGAATACTATGCAAAATTCGTTATTTTTTTGTTGTTCATGTCAAAAAAATGTTGTAATTTTGTAATGAAACGGGTATGCTTGATGCCTCACTAATATATTTGAATTCTTTTTTTTGTTTAACTAATTCTATAATAACATTATGAAGAAAATCTTTTCTTTGTTCGCTGCCGTGCTTTTCGCAGGCAGCATGATGGCAGTAAACTTCACGCTTTCGAGCGCTGATGCAGTTACTGTAGATGGCGTAACCGTTACGTTCGCCAAGGGTGATGGTAGTAACCCACCTGCTTGGTACACCAATGGTCTCCGTCTCTACGCGAACAACACCGTGACCGTATCGAGTGAGTCTGCCATTACCGCAATCACGTTTAACTGGCAGCAGCAAGGTACCAAGGCTTTCAACACCGCTACCGCTTCTGTAGGTGAGTACACCCATCCTGAGGCTGCCGGTGAGGGCAAGTGGACCGGTTCGGCTAATTCCGTTACCTTTACACTCGGTGCTTCTGGTCAGCTGTTGCTGAACACGTTCACCGTTACCCTTGACGAAGGCGTAGAGCCCGTTGAGCCGACTATGGATTACTACGTAGCAGGTTCGATGACCAACTGGGGTCCGATGGCTGCTTACAAGCTCGCTGCTAACCCTGCTAACGAGGGTGAGTACATGGGTGAGTTTACGTTTGCTGCAAACGACGAGTTCAAAGT
>JAFSTO010000029.1 GCA_017450435.1 Paludibacteraceae bacterium | reverse complement strand
GTAATAGTTCAGATTGTCCGCTATACCTTTTTGCCCTTCCGGTGTAAAAGTGGCTTCTGCTGCACGCTGGGCTATGTATGCTGTGCCGTTGTACTTGGTGCATTGCCGCCGCATCCACATCGCCTGCAATCCTGTCTCGTATGGTACTACGGTATAGCCGCAGCGCACTGCCGTGAAACCGGCACTCTTGCTGAAACTGTGCACTTCTATTGCCACCTCCTTGGCGCCTTCTATCTCATAGATACTATGCGGAATGCCCGGTTCAGAGATAAAGGCTTCGTAGGCGGCGTCGAAAATAATAATACTCTTGTGTTCACGGGCATACTCCACCCACAAGCGCAGCTGGTCATGCGTAAGTATGGCTCCTGTGGGGTTGTTGGGAAAGCAGAGGTAAATGATGTCCACCTGCTTCTTGGGCAGTTCCGGAACAAAAGCATTTTCTTTCATACACGGTATAAAAACTATCTCCCTGCCTGCCATGATATTCGTATCCACGTAGGCAGGATAGGTAGGGTCAAGAATCGCCACTGTGTTCTTTTGGTCAAATAGTTCGCTGAGATTGCCTAAATCGCTGCCTGCGCCCTCGCCGATAAACACCTCGTCGGGTTCAAAACAAATCCCGCGAGGGCTGTAAAAAGAGTCGATGATACGCTGCTGCAACCATTGGTAACCGTTTTCGGGACAATAACCACGGAATGTTTCGGCGTGAGCCAACTCTTCTGCTGCGGTGTGCATGGCATCCACGATGACACGGGGCAGCGGACGCGTCACATCGCCCACGCCCATACGCAGCAGCCTCTCATTCGGATGATGTGCCAGATAAGCGTTCACCCGCAGTTCGATGTCACGAAACAGATAATTAGCCGGTAATTCGGCATAATAGGGATTGATTTGCATGATTATTCCTCCCAACTATAGGTACCCCGGAACACTTCTGTTGCCGGACCTGTCATGGTAATTCTGTTTTCCAACGGGTCATAATGAATCAATAACTCACCTCCCTTGAGGTGCACGATGATTTCCTCTTCTGTCTCACCCATCCGGTACGCCGCCACGGCTGCTGCGCAGGCTCCTGTGCCGCATGCCATAGTCTCGCCGCTGCCGCGTTCCCACACGCGTACATCTAATTCACGCGCATTGCGCACATGAACGAACTCCACATTGGTGTCTTCAGGGAAATGCGGGTGCGTACCTATTCGTTCGCCCAAGTCCGCCATTTCCGCATCGGAGATTACCCAGCTGCGGAAAAACACGGCGTGCGGATTACCCATATTGACGGAGGTGAAACCCAAGAGGTCACGACCTTTCAAGGCAAGCGAATCAGTGGCTGTCTTCGGGGTTCCCATATCTACTGTCACTTCGTGTACCAAACCGTTTTGGACGTGAAGACATAGCTCCCGGATACCCGCCATCGTCTTGATTCTCATCTTTAGCTGTGTACATAAACCGCTTTCATACAGATATTTGCCTACGCAACGGATGGCATTGCCGCACATCTCCGCCTCCGAACCATCGGCATTGAAGATACGCATCGACGCTTCGGCTTCTTTGCACGGAAGAATCAGCACTAACCCGTCTGAACCTATTCCGAAATGGCGGTCGCTGACAGCACGCGCCAAGGCGGATAAATCCGTACTTGCTATTATGGCGGCTGAGGTTGCAGGGAAACAGTCTATATACACATAGTCATTCCCTAAGCCGTGCATCTTGACAAATTTCAGCTCTTTTCTCATTTTCGCGCTTTTTCTCTCCCGGGTGACCGTTCATCGTGCGACCCGTTTGCCGGATTTTTTTCGAACGCCGTGTTCGAAAATTCAACGTTAGTTGTTCTTGTATATTCTTAGTGATTTTTAGTAATTCAAGAGAGTGTTACATGACTAAAAGGGAGCCGTCGGCATACCAACCTTATACCGTCAATGTACAAACAGCAACTCTCTGTATTTGACGAGCGTCCACATCTCGTCATCCACTATCATCTCCAGTTCGTCGGCATGCGTACGGATCTCTGCCATCAGCGGCAGAATCGTATCATGATACGCGATAGCTTTGGACCGTTCGTCGGGCTGGCGGTTGGCTTTGTGCCGTGCCTCCGTCATCTCCTCCACGCCTTTGAGGATGGCACCGGAGTGGTTCTCTATGCGGCGGATGATGTCGTAGTCGCGTTCGTTGAGCGAAGCTGTCTCGTCGGCGGAGAATACCTGCTTGACGGCAAGCACGTTCTGCAGAAGCATCGTCTGATAGCGCTTGGCGGCAGGCAGGACATGGTTCAGCACAAGGTCGCCGAGCACACGGGACTCAATCTGTATCTTCTTGGAATATGTCTCCCATTTGACCTCGCAGCGGCTATGCAGCTCCGCCTCGCTCAGTACGCCTGTGGTATGGAACATCTTCACAGTATCGGCGGACAGATACCGGTCGATGATGAGGGGTACGCTTGTCTCGCAGTCCAGCCCGCGTCGGGCTGCCTCTTTTTTCCATTCTTCGGAATAGCCGTTGCCGTCAAAACGGATAGCTTTGCAGGCAATGATGTCTCTACGGATGACCTCGAACAGCGCTTTCTCTTTGGGTTCGCCTTGCCGGATGCGCTCGTCCACCTCCTGTTTGAAGAACCGGAGCTGTTCCGCCACGGCGGCGTTGAGTGCTAACATAGCAGCTCCGCAGTTGGCGCTTGAACCCACTGCGCGGAATTCGAAACGGTTGCCCGTGAAGGCAAAGGGCGAGGTGCGGTTGCGGTCCGTGTTGTCCAGCAGAATTTCCGGGATGTTTGCCACGCCGAGTTTCATCTCTTTCTTCGCATTGATGATGATGGCTTCTTCCGCCTTGGCATGTTCCAACTTGTCAAGTACTGCGGTTATCTGCTTGCCGAGGAAGACGGAAATGATAGCAGGAGGAGCCTCGTTGGCTCCAAGACGGTGCTCGTTGGTGGCGGAGGCGATGGAGGCTTTCAGCAGACCGTTGTATTTATATACCGCCATCAGCACATTCACAAGGAAGGTGATGAACTGCAGGTTCTGGTAGGGGTTCTTGCCGGGTGCCAAGAGGTTGATGCCGGTGTTAGTCTGCAGGCTCCAGTTGCAGTGCTTGCCGCTGCCGTTGACGCCCGCGTACGGTTTCTCATGTAGCAGCACACGGAAATGATGCCGCTGCGCCACACGTTCCATAATACTCATCACCAGCAGGTTATGGTCATTTGCCAGATTAACGTCCTCAAACATCGGAGCCATTTCAAACTGGTTAGGGGCCACCTCGTTATGGCGTGTTCGAACAGGTATGCCGGCTCGCAGCGCCTCATATTCTAACTCACGCATGAACGCAAGCACACGCGCAGGAATGGCTCCAAAATAATGGTCTTCCAATTGTTGGTTCTTCGCACTTTCGTGCCCCATGAGCGTACGTCCGGTCATCACAAGGTCAGGACGAGCATTGAACAACGCCTCATCCACCAGAAAATACTCCTGCTCCCACCCGAGATTAGTATGCACATGTTTCACTGTCTTATCGAAATACTGACACACCTCACGCGCTGCATGACAGAGCGCCGCTGTCGAACGTATAAGTGGCGTCTTGTAATCCAACGCCTCGCCTGTATAGGCCACAAAAACGGTAGGAATACAGAGTGTGTCACCTATAAGAAAAACCGGACTTGACGGGTCCCACGCCGAATAGCCGCGAGCTTCAAATGTGTTACGGATGCCACCGGAAGGAAAAGACGAAGCATCCGGCTCCTGCTGGTACAGGGCATCACCACTGAACTCTTCCATCAGAGCACCGTCTTTGAGTGTAAAAAACGCATCATGCTTCTCCGCCGTTCCGCCTGTCAGCGGCTGAAACCAATGGGTGAAATGAGTGGCACCATTATCAACTGCCCACTTACGCATACCAATAGCGACACTGCCGGCTATCTCACGATGAATAGTACGACCATTATCAACAGCATCGAACAACTGCACCAGCACATCATCAGCGATATATTCTTTCATACGCTCACGAGTGAACACATCCAACGCAAAATAATCTTTTGCCTTCTCGTTCCCATCACTCTTTGAGCTACCACCCTTTGAAATAGGTGCCCGATGTTCCATAGCCATTTTTATAGCCTCAAATCGAATATTACTCATACTCCAATCAGATTATTTAAGGATTTTAACATCATTTCGACGCTATTTTTTAATTTCAATCGGATTAAACAATAAAAATAGCATCAAAATACCAAAACCGTTGCAAAGGTAATACATTTATTTTATATATAAAAACATTTGGTGCATTTTTTTGCGAATATGGTACCGATTGCTGCTATGAACACTATGGATAATATACCAATGACAAAAAAGACAGTGACAAGCCATTGACTGATGGTTTGGAACTGTCACATATACAATAAAAGGAGCACCTTTCGATGCTCCTTCTAATTGGATTACTTCTTAATAATACGCTCGGGAATACGAGCCTTCTTACCGGTGAGATTGCGCAGATAATACAATTTTGCTCTGCGTACCTTGCCATACTTGTTGACAGTGATAGAACTGATGAAAGGCGAATCCAACGGGAAAATTCTTTCAACGCCCACGTTGCCGGACATCTTGCGAACGGTAAAGCGCTTCTGACCTTCACCGCCGCTGACCTTGATGACGTCACCGCGGAACTCCTGAATACGCTCTTTGTTACCTTCTTTGATGCGGTAAGCCACCGTTACGGTGTCACCTGCCTTAAATGCCGGAAACTCTTTTTTCTCACCGGCGAATGCTGCTTCAGCAATCTTAATTAAATCCATTGTTATAACAATTTGTTTCCCTCACGGGATGTTAATGCAGTACGTATGCACCTCAAACGCAAAGCGAAATTCAAATAACATTTCACCTGCTCGGCGAGAGACGTACGCGAAATCGGTTGCAAAGTTACTGCTTTTTTCCTAAATACGCAAGAAAAATCTGCATTATTTAGTCCACCACCAGCATTGCATCTCCATAATCGCCAAAACGATATCCTTCCTTCACAGCTTCCTTATATGCCGCCATCGTGTTTTCATAACCTGCGAAAGCTGCCACCTGCATTAGTTGCGACGACTGCGGCATATACAGATTAACGAAGAACGCCGAAGCGACGCTAAACTCGTAAGGCGGGAAGATGAACTTATTCGTCCATCCACTGAATGCCGGCACCTGCCCCTGCGTTCCGGCAACAGTCTCCAATGCACGCATAATCTCCGTACCGACAGCACACACACGATGCCCGCCGGCGTGAGCCTTATCTACGGCAGTAGAGACCGACTGGGGGATGATAATCTGCTCCGAATCCACCTTATGCTTAGTAAGGTCCTCCACGTCCACAGACTTGAAGTTGCCCAGACTCATGTGTGATGTCATGAACTGCATATCCACCCCTCTTATCTCCAGTCGTTTGAGAATAGTTTTGGAAAAATGCAAACAAGCAGCCGGAGCAGCTACAGCGCCTATATGCTTGGCAAAAATAGCCTGATAACGCTCCCTATCCTCCTTGCGTTGTTCACGAATCTCCTCATCAAGACGCTGCCGTGCCTCTTCGTCAGTCTCCGTATTCTCATAAACACGTTTGATGTATTTAGGCAGAGGCATCTCTCCTAAAGCGTACAGACGCTCCACAAACTCGTCATTATCATAGTCCGTCAAGAAACGTAATGTACGACCACGCGAAGTGGTATTGTCTATCACCTCAGCAACGATGGAGCTGTCGTTACCAAAGAACAACTTGTTGCCTATACGTATCTTTCTGGCAGGGTCAACCAACACGTCCCAATAGCGACTCTCATGATTAAGCTCACGAAGCAGGAACACCTCGATGCGGGCATTGGTCTTCTCTTTAGTGGCGAACAAACGGGCAGGAAAGACCTTCGTATCGTTGAAGATAAACAGGTCACCATCGTCAAAGTAATTAACAAGGTCCGGCATCGTCTTATGCTCCACCTGCCCCGTCTTGCGATGAAGGACCAACAGACGGGAGTCATCGCGATAACGCAAAGGACGCTGGGCTATCTGTTCACTCGGAAGATTATACTTAAATTGTGATAACTTCATTTAAAATGATTTTTATTTAACTTGTCAAACGTAATTCTTTTTCTATCTGCTCAATTGTCACGCAGTCATCCACTCGTATATCCCCCACACGTGTGCGTCTGAGAGCGATGAGATGTGCTCCCGAGCCGAGAGCCTCACCTATATCACGGGCCAATGCCCTGATATATGTACCCTTAGAGCATACAATCCTAAGCGTGAGCTGCATTGACGCAACATCAAAACCGAGTTGTTCTATCTCGTCAATGACAAGCAACTTCGGCTTTATATCCACCTCTTCCCCCTTACGCGCATACTCATATGCACGCTTACCATCAATCTTCACGGCGGAGAACACCGGAGGCACCTGCCAAATCTCACCTTTGAAACGAGGCAAGACATCGTCAATCAGCTCCTGGGTGATATGTTCTGTCGGATAGGTTTTGTCTATCGGTTTTTCCAAGTCGAACGATGGCGTTGTCGCCCCAAGCTGCAGAGTGGCTACATACTCCTTGACATGCTGCTGAAGCGTGTCTATCTCCTTCGTTTTCTTTCCCGTGCAAACCACCACGACACCGGTAGCCAAAGGGTCAAGAGTGCCGGTATGACCAACCTTGAGTTTTTTTACTCCCAATCGTCTGCAAAGCAGCCAACGTAGCTTACCCACCACATCAAACGATGTCCAGTGAAGCGGCTTGTCTATTGGAATCAACTCACCTGATATATAGTCCTTCTCTATAGTAGGCATCACCTCTACAACAGCTTACTTCAACAGTTCATACGCGATAGCCAACACTCCGGCACAGGCGCAGTACAAGGCGAACCACGTCAGCCTCTGCCGTCTGACAATAGCAATCATCCACTTGCATGCTGCACAGCCCGTAAGGAATGCTGCCACAAAACCGACACACGCCGGCAACCAACCTATAGACTGAAAGACCACTTCTCCTTGCAGGACGTCAAGAAGATTGAGGAATGCTTCACCAAGAATAGGTATAAGAACCATAAGAAACGAGAACTGCGCCACCGATTCTTTTTTAACGCCGCATAACAGACCGGTGGCAATCGTTGTACCTGAACGACTCAAACCGGGAAGCACTGCCACTGCCTGAGCACAACCGATGATAATCGCATCCTTATAAGTAACCTCGTGTCCTGCTCCCTCACGATGACGGCTGATGTATTCAGACAAAGACAATAGCAATGCTGTCACAAGCAGACAACAGCCAACCAACAACAATCCGGAACCAAAGAAACCCTCTACCGCGTCCTTAAAGAAAACGCCGACAATAAACACCGGTATCATCGACACCAGAATCTTTGCAACATAGTCCTTGTCCTCGTTCCACTGCGTCGTGCCGAATGTGCCACGCAGCAACTTCCAAACCTCATTCCAAAGAATAACGATTGTAGAAAGAACGGTCGCAACATGAAGTATGACAGTAAACATCAGATTGTCCTCACTTGTCGTTCCCAATATGGCCTGACCTATCTCTAAATGACCGCTACTGCTAACCGGCAAGAACTCTGTCAGTCCCTGCACAACACCTAATATCAACGCTTCATACCAACTCATAATGTACTGCTGCTTTATGTCTCGCGCCTACTGATTATCACCTCTGCCGTCAAATGAGTCGTTGCGCTTTTTACCCTTCAATAATATTGCCACAATCATCAGAATAAAGCCGCCGAGAGAAATCATAGGTCCGACAGTGATACGACGAACGGAAAAAATATCAGGGTTATACTCTGTAGCACCACTCGGCTCACCTACCATTAGACAAAAGCCAAGTACTATGATAGCAAACGACACTGCTATCAGAATTAAATTCAACTTAGGTAATGTATATCTCATAACAAACTATTTCTTTCTATATTATCTTAAACCGAAAATTGTATCTTCTTTATACAAAATACAAATCATCTGTTTTCATTCGGATATATCTGTTTACGGCAAATACGGATGCAAAGAACGTTAGTATAATTCCTGACAAAATAACAACGCCACATACTACAGCAATATTCACCCAAGTAAGAGGTAGCGCCCAAAAACCAAGTGAGTAATGCACATAATACAGTACTCCCGAAAGAAAAACCAACGCAATAATGCCTGCCCATAGTCCCATTCTAACGCTCTTGCCGACTATAGGTCCCTTTATAATCCAAGGGGTTGCACCAACCAGCTTCATCGTCTGAATACTAAAACGACGCGCATAAACAGTCAAACGAATAGTATTCACAACCAAAGCGATAGAAATAACAAGCAGAATAACGGCAATACCCAGCAGAATGAGCGTCACTGTTCCTATATTACGGCTAAAAAAACTAACCACCATACGAGGATAGTTGACGCTCTCAACAAATTCATACTTGGACAAGAGCTTCTCCACCTGCTCTATGCTGTCTTGTTGCACATAGTCAGATGCCAACTTCACCTCGAACGAAGCACGAATGGGGTTATATCCGAGGAACTCTGTCGGATCCTCACCGAGGTCTGCCACATGCTCTGCCAATGCCCTCTCTTTGGATATATATTCATACGAGCGGCAGAACGGCGAAGCTTCCAGCATCCTTACAACACGTAACGAGTCAGCCGACGTCGTTTCGTCTGACAACACCATCGTCACCATTGTTGTCTCCTTTAACTGTTTGAGCAAATGAGATGCACCCAAACCTATCACACTCTCCATCCCTACCAGAGTAAGAACAAGGGCAACAGAGATAGTTGCCGTAAGGTAGGTATTGAAAAAACGATGCCTGCGTCTTGACATATCAGATATTATAATTGCTCATTAAATATTATTCTGCACAATAACAACACCTATTGTGCAACTTAAGTATTCTTTTACAAATTGAGGAACGCGGAACCAAATACCGCGTTCCTCAAAGTACTTTGCCTCAAGGCAACTATAGGAAGGTAAAAATTAATACTCCCAAAGGTCTTGCTCAAAGTCCATCAACTCCTTCTGAACACGAGCCTGCTCTCTCTTCAGCTCTTTCTCGATACGAGCCTTAAGGGCCTTGTTATAAGTGTCTTCAGGTGTTACTTCAGCCTCACCTTCTTCACCGCCTTCCTCTGCTCCTTCCTCTGCTCCTTCTTCTTCACCGCCTTCTTCCGTTTCTTCTCCTCCTTCCTCTTCTTCCTCACCGCCGGAACCGGTCAACAACTCACGACGCTTGTCAATCAACGCGCCGGATGCAGCCTTCGTTGCGTATTGCGCAAACATACGACTATACATATTGCTGTCACCAATGAGATAAGAAGAGTACAATTTCTGAGCAAAGAACTGCTCAAAGGTAACGCGCTTGGTGTCGTTGGCCTGAGGAATGACGTATTGGCGAGCCAAATACGGACGCAAGTCGTCATACAATATCCAGAAACGAATGCTCAAGTACAGCGCCTCATGAATAGGAGTATCCTCACTCACCTCGTATGAGTTCATGAACAAAGGAGCAATACCGATAATCTTTGTATAAAGCCGCGAATAGTGCTTATCAAAGAATACAATCTCCTGAAGAAGATACTTATACTGATTCCTTACGTACGGCTCGAAAGAGTGAGTCTGAAAAGTCATCACATCCTCAATAGAGTCATAGTTGATGAGCAACTGGTCATATCCGGCCAGACCACCCTCCTCCTGCGGAATTTCACCGTTGAGGTCATTATTCAGCATACCAACCATTGACGGCTTATCCATCGGGTCAAACTCAAAGTGAGGAGTGATGTCAACATAGTTGGGCTTTGCATAGACAGGCATGCCGTCAATGATGGCCAAACATATAACCTTCAGCAGGTTATTATACTGAGGATCATCCGCATTCGTCGGAAAATACAACTGCAAATTCTGTTTATAGCGCATATCAATAATACGATATACGACACGCGACCATATCACATCGTCAGCGCGGTGAAATACAGAGGCAAGTGAGTCCGACGAATCAATCAACTCTTGCGTCTCAAGTCTTACTGTTCCATTCTTGTTGAAGAAAGAATTTATCTGGTGTTGCGCCATAAGCGAAACACTTGACAGCATCAATAAGACTATTATCACATTTAACTTTTTCATACTCAACTAAGATTATTTATTAGTTCTGAGCCTTCAAAGATTATTATCCAACCCGACAACTGAACAACACAATGTTATTTCAACACGAAGTTCAGCGAACGAAGACGTTTCTGCTCACCGGCAGCACTAACTGCCTGAATATCTTGAATACGGAATTGAGCTTTTGATTTCAAACCCTTTATCTCCTTGATAGCTGCACCATCAAGCTTGTCACCCTTAACGTTTATCATCTTACCACTCGGCAGACGAACGGTAAAGCCGGTAACCCTAAACTTAGCTTGAATAACAGCATCCGCACCATAGCTGGCAACCACCTTACCCGTTGAACTTGCAAGCTGTGTTGAAGAAACAGGCGACTCACCGTCAAGCAACGTGTTGTCATTTACTTGGAAGTATGCATCAGGAGTCTGCAGGTTCTTCAAGCGATACGGCTGCTTACCCATTGAAATCTGCTTACCATCAATCTCGGCAAACACCTCTATATATGTCTCGTCAGCGGACTTGATAGGAGGAGTAATAACCCACTTGTCACCTTTTCTTACAGGAGTGGCAGCAGGGCAAGTAACCTTAATCTTGTCACCGCTTGTACCCGGAACAGACACAGAGAACACGTTCTCATATGCACGGTACATAACGTTAAGCTCAGTGTGCGAAACAGTTGCAGACGGCTCACCAACCATATACTGACCGGTAAATGCATAGTGTGTCGTATCACCCGTTACAAGCATATAACCGCTGAATTTCTGAGGACCGGATGAACCACAAGGCACGTCATAAACACCGTTCTCTATCTCCTGACCGTTAATGAACACACGAGGAACATCGTTGGTATCAATCATCGCAGAAGCAATCTTTGCACGGAAACGCTGACCCTTCATGATATACTCACCATTGGTAGGCAGTACAATAGGAGTAATCTGGTTTACTGTTACTTTCGACTTACCGGCGGCAGACATCATGAAGTTAATAAGGTCGTTCTCTGCTACACGCACGTCATTCTGATATTTGGTCAAAAGTGCAAGCACCGCACCGGCAGGCATCTCATGGAAAGTAGAACGCTGAAAAGAAATCATCTGACCTTCTTCGTCTACCACATCATCCGTGGAGAACAATGCCGACATCATCTGCACCTTCAAGTCCCATTCATGAGCAAACTGCTTATCCATAGCAATCTTATCAAGAAGACAACGAGAGTCAACAACGGTGACGTAAGTACGGAACTCATCCATCTTATCTTTGAAGATATCTTCGTTCATCTTACCGCCCTCACCTATCTTCTCTGAATACTCCTGAGGCTTGTTGGTATCACCATTGTTCTTAACGTCACCTGCAGCCTCTACCTCTGCTGCCGTCTGATAATGTGTTCCATCAACCATATTGATGATATCCAACTTGAATTGGTCAATATAATTATAGAACTCATTTGACTTATTACGAACAGCCTGAGCAATAACCCACCAATCCTCATACTTAGCAGGAGTCTCCTCATAAGCTGCTTTAAACGTCTGCATCAACTCCTCTGTACGGGAGTCGGTGGACTTCATCGTCTCTTCCATGGAGTGACGCAACTTGGTAAAACCGTTCAAGATGTCGGCTGATACGTTCAGCGCGAGCATGGCGGTCAACACCAAGTACATCATACCAATCATTTTTTGTCTCGGGGTTTCCGGACAGTTTTTAGCTCCACCCATAGTTAACTAACTTTTTAAAATTAAAAGATAAATTACTAAAACAACTATTGGTAAATGTTCTCACCTACACCACTTCGTGTTAAGCAAGAGCATTGAGCATATTGCCATAAACCTTGTTAAGGTCAGCCAGTTGCTGAGCCAGCTTATCCTGAGCAGCAGCAAAAGCCTCACCAGCCTTAGCGGCAGCCGCATTAGCGGCAGCCATCTTCTCTGCCTCAGCCACTGTACCCTGAACAGCCTTCAAATTCAGCTCATAGGCTGCATTCAAAGCCGACAGATGTTTAGCCGCAGCCTCGGTATCGGCACGGAGAGACTCCGAGTACTTGGCTGCCTCCTGATAGTTAGCACCAAGCTTGCCGGCTGCATCTGCTATTCCGGCTTGAGCACCTGCAAACTTGTCAGTTGCGTCAGCTGCTGCTGCAAGCTTGTCAGAAAGCTTATTGCTTCCTTCTGCCAACTTGCCCAGGTCAGCCAAACTACCGGCTGTAGAAGCCATCTTAGCTATACTCTCTTTCAGAGCCTTCACATCTTTATCTTCCAAACCTGCAAATGAAGGGGTTTCAACATGAGCAGAAGCACTCTCACCGATAGCAGGCGCTTTCTTTGCCTCAATAGCCGGATGCGCTTCCTCCTCAGAAGCCTCCTCGTGAATAAGCTCTGGATACACATTCTCCCAATGATATGTTGGATGCGGTTTCTCGAAGATACCGATGATAAACAGGAATGCCTCGGTAAACATACCGGCCATTAGCACATAGGAAGCACCCGGCCAGTGCAAAATCTTGAACAACGCACCGATGATAACGACAGAAGCACCGATAGAGTAAATCATACCTACGGCAACTCCGTGACTTGCATACCACGCACAGACTTTGTCCCATCCTGACATCTTCTTGACGCCTTTTACTTCATTTTTAGCCATAATTACAGACTGATTTTTAGGTTATTTATTTGTTGTTAATTTGAATTACTCACCAATGTGCGAACGAACGCAACGGAAACCTATGTATGAACGATCCTCATACTGATATTCATACGTACGAGCACCACACTGAAGATAAGCCGACACGTCTTTCCACGAACCACCCTTTACAATCTTCCTCTTCAACACATCCGGATCATCCTTACGAGCCATATACTGGTAGTCCGGGTTGAGGTCGTGTGTGTATACGTTGTTAGTAGAGGTGTATGCTGTAGATGTCCACTCTGCCACATTACCGGCCATGTCAAATAGACCGAAGTCATTAGGACGGAACTGAGCCACACGCATCGTCGTGGAGCCGGTATCATCGTTATACGCGCCACGATAGGGCTTGAAGTTGGCAAGGAAACAGCCCTTGGAGTCACGTGCGTAATTACTACCCCACGGATAGGCTGCCATCTTCCTTCCACCACGAGCGGCATATTCCCACTCCGCCTCCGTCGGCAGACGATATACCTGAGCGTTCAAGCGAGTGGCTTCCTCCAGGAAGTCAGTACGCCAACGGCAGAATGCATGAGCCTGTTCCCATGTCACACCGACAACAGGATACTCCGAGAAACCACGATGCGAGAAATATTTCAAAAGCATCGGGTCGTTGTATGAATACTGGAAATCACGCACCCAAACCATGGTGTCAGGATAGATGCTGATAATCTTGTGCGACAACAAGTCTTTAGGTTCACGAAGAGGACGAATAATAGTTGAGTCATGAATAGCATTCTGCTCATCTGTCCACGCCGTGTCAACACGGGATGAGGCATTCGGAGGATAGCAACCGCGAGCCACATCGTACTTGTTCTCAGGCAGAACGGCTTGGTCGTAGTTCATCCACGTATAACGATAGTGCAGAGCTGTTGTCTTCAAACTGCCATCCGAATAAAACAACGGCTCCAAAGCCTCATAAAGCTCTGTCTCACCTCCATTGTTTCTGCCGGCAAACTCACGACGAAACCTATCCCACAGGTTTGAGATACGTTTCCAATTAAGCGGTCCTGTCTCCGGCTCGAAATCATCATAGTCGATATTCACGGCATATTCATCTTCCAATCCCCCCATCACTGCCATACGCAGGGCTATAGAGTCTCTAACCCACTGCACAAACTGCCTGTACTCGTCATTGGTAATTTCGGTCTCGTCCATCCAAAAAGCCTCTACGGTAACCATCAACTGGTTATCGTTCTGCTCAAACAATGCACTTTGGGTGTTTGCACCCATCATGAAACTTCCCTTCTTTACAAACACCATTCCGTAAGGATTAGCTTCCTTGAAGTTTCCGTTCTGACCTGTTCCGACAAGTTCGCCTGCGGGTTTGTTGCAGCTCGCAACCACTGCCGCCAAAGCGATTATCAATGATATTTTTCTGACTTTCATAATATATATATTGTTATGTCAGTTAGTCTAAATTGAATTATAAGATTTTAAGACTTAATTATCTTTACACAAACACGATGTTGGTCTTTTTGTATTTCGTATTACTACAAATATCTGATACTCTTATATCTGTTGGTTCGTCTCGGTCTTAATATATCAAAACCGTATGAGAGATAAACCTCGTGCGAACCATAACTCTCAAGCAGAAGCTTCGAGGTTGGCAACTCGTATGTATAACCTAAATTCAAACCCGATACAATCTCCACACCCAAAAGTACCGCTACATTCGCCGCTACTCTATAACTTAACCCCCAACGATAACGCTCCTTAAATTCAGTCATCAGACTCAGGTTCAAATCCCAAGAACGAAAATCCGACATAAGGAATGCAGAAGGAATCAATGCAAAATCCTTGTTGTTTCTAATCACAAACTTATATCCTCCGTGCGCATACAGAACCCCTCTCATCTTAAGCTCCGAGCCTTCCGCAGCCGATTGTGTTGTCAGTTCTGCCTTTGGTTGAGTCAGATGCGTGTAACTGATTCCGGCCCACCAGCGTGAGGTGCTGTAGTACACGCCTAACCCCATGTCAAACGTCATTCCCGACGCTTCTCCCGCCGGTATAACAGGGTCACTCTCAGAATGATACTCCGATTCACCCAGCTGACTGAGATTGACGCTGTCGCCACTGAACTTAACATTCAGAAAGCCCAATTCTATCCCCGCACTTAAATATCCCTTGCCTATCTTATGTCTATAAGCATATTGTACGTGGAATGTCTGGTTAGACCATAGTCCGTAACTGTCATTCAAAAACCTCACACCGGCCGCGTGCTTGGTCTTGCCTATCAGGAATGGTGACGAAAAAGTAAAATACGTACTCATCGGTGCACCTTTGATTCCGGTGAACTGCATCCTGTGCATTCCGCTCACTTTCATCAAGTCTCCCTCTCCCGCCGCCGCAGGATTATAGGCCGTTGCAAGATACATATAATGACCTATTTGCGGGTCAAATTGCGCACGCGAAACACCTCCACAAAGAAGCAACAGCAACGCAATAATACGTATTCTTTTCAAATTAATATTCCTCTTCGTCGAAGAAAAAGTCTTCTTTTTGAGGGTAATCCGGCCATATATCCTCAATAGTCTCATATTCTTCTTCTTCATCCTCAAGTTCACGAAGGTTTTCTATCACCTCCATCGGAGCTCCAACACGCATTGCATAATCCAGCAACTCATCCTTGGTGGCAGGCCATGGAGCGTCCTCAAGTTTTGATGCCAATTCCAATGTCCAATACATATAGTTTCCACAAGTTAAGTGTTGACGAAAAGTGCTAACCTTTCGAGCCAACAGAGTACTACTTTTCTAAAATATCGTGCAAAAGTAGTAAAAACTTTTTATACATGCAAGAAAAACTTAAATTTTCCACAAAAAAAGTTCATTTTTTTCGATTTGAGCTATTTTTTTTGACAAAATGAATAGAAAATCGCTTAACCTGTTGACATATTGCAATACAATCTCGTCGTTTTCTGACCACTTTTCTTCCTCGCCAAATAGTTGCGTTATACACCTTTCTAAACGCCGGCATACAGTCCTGCAAATATGGCACCTGCTGATAGCCTCGCTACCTCCCGGGATAATGAAAGCACGCACAACAGGCAATTCTGCTTCCATTTTGTCAATCAGTGTCTCCAACCACATCACTTCCACTCTCTCCACACTGGTCCCTTTAGCAGGAGCACACTTGCTTTGGTCAAGAGCTAAATATCCGCCCAAGCAAAACATGGCATTTTGTATCCTTGCAAGCCATTCGTCTATTTCCGCCACATCTACGGCAGCACGAAGCCAACCGATAAAACTGTTAAGTTCATCCGCTGTGCCGTACGCCTCCAAACGAACATCTGCCTTACTCACGCGAGTGCCGCCTATCAACGATGTCGTTCCTTTGTCTCCTGTCTTGGTACTGACTCTCATAATTATGCTATTGTAATTTCATTAGTAACACCGGCTATAACCTTACTTTGTACCCACGCTTCTCGAGGTTCTTATCAAAAAAGACCAATCCCATGGAATACACATCAATAGTGGCTGTCACGTCATTTCTCTCTTGAATGGTGTGCCAAGCGCTCTCCATATCCGGCGAAGAGTGTATATCATCTATGACATAAACACTGTCTGCTCCGGCAAAATGCGCAAGAGTGTTGAAATAGTTCAGCGTGGCATCTCCTGTATGATTGGCATCAATAAATGCCATATCCACAAACTGTCCTTTGGGTTCGTATGACACAAGAGACTCTGTGATATTTCCCTGCACCACTGAGATATTTTCCAGTTTCAGCCTGCTCCACACTTTCTCAGCCTGCCTTATCACCTCCTTTGCCGCCTCATACGTAGTAACCCTTACATCACTTCCTACCGACGCCAGATAAGCTGTCGTTATTCCTAACGATGTTCCGAGTTCCACTATCTCTTTAGCGTGTTTCATCACCGCTATTCTCATAAGCAGCTGAGCTTCCTTCGGTGACTTGAGCGAACTAACGGCTATATCAGCCACTCTCCTGACGCCGGACACGCCTGTACCATAATCATCAACATACACCGACTCGCTTGATGACAGAAGAAACCGACGCTGCTGCTCTATACTTGAAAAACAATAATATACGTTTCTATCCGTCATCACATTTCGTGTCAGCTCGAATAACATCGGCGAATGAACTCCATAGCCTCCTGTATTGCCGGCTGATAAACGATGGCTGAGCCATGAAAACAAACGATAGAAATATGTTCTTATATCTTTACTCATTCCAACTGCAAAGATAATACTTTTTCTAAAAAAAGTCAAGAGAATTATTATATTTTTGTAACATTAAGTTTACAAAACGATTTTTTTTAATTATTCCTATATCGTTTTTCAATAATTTTTATTAACTTTGCAGAGCAAAGAAAAGCGCAAGCGTTATGTAAGTGCTCCTAAGCAGATAAAAAAACAACTAAAATAAACAAACATTTTAAAATTATGACAAAAGTAGCTATTAACGGCTTTGGCCGTATTGGTCGTCTGGCATTCCGTCAGATGTTCGAAGCAGAGGGCTATGAGGTAGTCGCTATCAACGACTTGACCAGCCCGAAAATGTTGGCACACCTTCTCAAGTACGACACTGCACAAGGTGGTTTCGCCGGCAAATATGGTGAAGGCAAGCACACTGTTGCTTACAAAGACGCAGTTCTTGCCGAGGATGGCAAAACCGTCGTTACCCCGGGTTCTATCATCGTTGACGGTAAGGAGATTACCATCTATGCTATGCCTAACGCAGCTGAGCTGCCATGGGGCAAACTCGGTGTTGATGTAGTGCTCGAGTGCACCGGCTTCTATACCAGCAAGGCTAAAGCTTCGGCCCACCTGCAGGCCGGCGCTAAGAAAGTTGTTATATCTGCTCCTGCAGGCAACGATCTGCCGACTATCGTTTACAACGTCAACCACAAGACTCTTACTCCGGCTGACACGGTTATCTCTGCAGCTTCCTGCACCACCAACTGCCTTGCTCCTATGGCTGACGCACTCAACAAGTACGCCGCTATCCAGAGCGGTATCATGTCAACCATTCACGCCTACACCGGTGACCAGATGATTCTTGACGGTCCTCAGCGTAAAGGTGACCTTCGTCGTAGCCGTGCAGGTGCGCAGAACATCGTGCCCAACTCTACAGGTGCTGCCAAGGCTATCGGTCTTGTTATACCTGAGCTCAACGGCAAACTGATTGGTAGCGCACAGCGTGTTCCGACTCCTACAGGTTCTACCACCATTCTTATCGCTGTTGTTAAGGGCAAAGACGTTACCAAAGAGGGCATCAACGCTGCAATGAAAGCTGCTGCTAACGAGAGCTTCGGATACAACGAGGACGAAATCGTTTCTTCTGACGTTATCGGCATGCGCTTCGGCTCACTCTTCGATGCAACACAGACTATGGTTTCGAAGATTGACGACGACACCTATCAGGTACAGGTTGTCAGCTGGTACGACAATGAGAACAGCTACACCAGCCAGATGGTTCGTACCATCAAATACCTTGCTGAACTCAAGTAATTGCAGGTTGCAAGTATCCCTACTTGCCAAACAACAATAATAAAAGAGACGGTCATGATGACCGTCTCTTTTATTATTGTCAATCCTATTATTTGTCTCTTATATATATACGACACAACTCATATCTCGAAATATTCAGTCAATGCGAATAATCCTGAAGTTCAATAACTGAAACATCACTATTCTCCATAAAAGACATAGCCTTACCCACATGAGCACCAATATCTGCAGGGTCGCAAACTATATAATCACAACCGGAGTTATGACGACTATTGTTGCACGTTTCTTACTAATACAATGGTTACAATTAATAGTCTTCCATGTAGATTTCCATATCATGTACATCGTCCACATCCTCATCAAAGCCCAAGAGATAGTTGTCGTTCGGAGAATGTTTGCGCTTCTCTTCCCAATAATCGTCATCTTCCTCTATGGCCGAATGATTCGACGAAGCATAAGATGACCTGTTACCTGTTGAATGTGCGGCTGACAACTTTTTTGAGGAAGTATGGTTTGTTTGCGTTTTCAGAGCTTCATCTCTTGCAATCGTCTCCTCTCTATTCGGCAGTACTTCCGCTTTCTCAACACTGTCAATCGGCGGCAAAGAAACGTCTTGATGCACATCCTCTTTTATCGGCACCTGACTATCACGGTCCGCAAGTAAACATGCCCAAATAATTAGGATTGCTAAAGAAGAAAAAGCAAGAACAGCACCGATTTTAAATGGACCGGACATCATCGCAGGAAAACATTACATGAAGAACCGTCTATCACTCCTCCGGCTCTATCGGGTCGCAGTTAACGGAAGACGGCATACGATTGAGGGCGCGACGTAGCGGCGAACAAGGCAAAGGCATCATTTCTTTCCCTATCATAAAATGCATCGCAACTACGCCCTCGGCCTTAACTTGTTCATCGTTATAAAAGGACAGGTACAGAACACTTTTAGCGTGCGTATTATCCGCCAGATAAGAGGGATAAGACTCGTCAATATAGAGTACATCCTTCAAGTCTCCTCTCAGCGCTTTTTCATAATCCTCACGGCTCTTTTGTAGTGACTGATACCCGTCATCCAAATAACTGCCGTATTGCTCCTGCAAATCCTTACTCAAATAGCAGTACTCCTCACTGGTGGTGTCACGGCTAATAATCGCATTCCACATTCCTGTCGAACTCATACATTCCCAACCATCGCTACTCATCCGACGAAAAGCAGTAGCGCCGGAGGGAAGGTCAGTACACACTTTCTCACCATCCACAGCAACAAGAACAGACTCTTCTGTCTTATCAAAGCTCAATTCAATCGCTTCGGCATACACGACAACACCACCGGACAAGGTTATAGCCTCACCTCTCACATAATAGTCTCGGTAATTCGCATCGGAGACAGTATAGAAATTGTTCTTTTTTAAGCAACTTTCTGCCGCCTCATGTGTCATTCCGAGAATTTCATTGGAGACATTGAGCAGTGAGCCACCTTTCATCTCATTATCCTCATAACAAGAAGTGAGCATCATCGACAGCAGCGATAACAATGCGACAGCCGTCACAGAAGGAAAAGATTTCATAGAAAAAAAATTATGTGGTTTATAGTATTTTCAAAAGAATTGTATTTTATTCGGGTCATCGGCCTCTGACTGCTCCTTGATACGCTTTCTTCCATGGCGGAACATCCATAAAACGAATATATAAAAGCAGAGAATCAGCACACCGGTTACAGATGCGTACTCTTCCGTACCAATAGCTTGAGCGGCAAATAGGAGACCATCGTATATGCCATGCAGAATAACCGGCATCCAGAATATACGTGAACGCTTGGTGAACGACAGGTCTCGGAAAGCCACTTGAGAATAATAGTAACCCATCACTACTGCAAACATAAAGTGCCCCGGAACAGCAAATATTGCTCTGCTTACCGCCACTGATTCCCATTCGTTGATATTACTTATCAAGTATAATATATTCTCCGTTCCGGCAAATCCCATTCCCACGCAGCAAGCATACACTATCCCGTCGAATCGCTCATCAAAATAGGGGTTATTTCTCAAAAGCAACCAAAGCATCAGCAACTTAGCAGCCTCTTCAGGCATAGCAGCTCCGACAAACGCTTTCCAGAAACCGCCAATTATAGAATGAGTCTCAGGTGTAAAACCCAAACCACTAATCACCCCCTCCAACAGCATAGCTATGCCGGCAGAGAACACGCCATACAACACGCCCTTGACTATCTGCGACAAGGGCTCACGTTGCCACTTGTCACGAAGCCAAATATACAAAACAAGCAGAAATGCAGGTAAAATAGCTGCAAAGATAATCGTGTAAATCATGATATGTAGTGTTTTAATAGCCTGATATCAAAAGTCAGTTGTAAGTGATGCAATACAACGCGCAAGCGAGTCGCGCCAATAAGGCACATTAACGCCGTAAACGCGCTTAATCTTGGCTTTGTCAAGCACTGAGTAATGCGGACGAGGCGTCTGATAACCATATTCCTCCGACCTGATAGCGCGGATATCGGTTTTAATCAGTTTATCCGTCAATGAACTGATATCTGCACCACCCTGTTTCTGATATCCGATAAGCATCATTTGCGAGTTGTACAAAGAGTGTATCTCTTTCGTAAAATCGAACCAAGAGCACACACCTTCATCAGTAAAGTGATATATGCCCTGATGCCATTCGTCCGCCTCAATAATCACGTATATAGCGGCTGCAAGGTCGGCTGCGTAGGTAGGAGAGCCGACTTGGTCGAAAACAACACCAAGTGTGTCACGCTCAAGACCAAGACGAATCATAGTCTTAACAAAATTATTACCGAACGACGAATAGAGCCATGCTGTTCTTATTACCACAGCATCCGGAAGCACCTCAGCCAACAGTTGCTCACCATGCAACTTGGTTCTGCCGTATGATGTTGCCGGCGCCGGAGCATCATCCTCCTTGTAAGGCACACAGCATTCTCCACTGAAGACGTAGTCGGTAGAAACGTGAATCATGTGAGCGCCGACCAGCTTTGCAGCCTCCGCCAGATTACGTACAGCCTCTGCGTTTAAGCGTTCAGCTGCTGCCTCGTCAACCTCTGCCTTATCTACATTAGTGTATGCCGCACAATTGACAATAAGGTCAATAGCATTCGCCCCAACAAAGTCAGCAACAGCCTGCTTATCGGTAATGTTTAAGATTTCAACACCCTCTGCGGCAATAATATCCGTAAAGAAATACTTGTGTTTGTCGTGCAAGGTTGTGCCAAGCCTCATCTCGTTACCGAGCTGCCCCATGGCGCCTGTGATAAGAATATTCATGATTGATGCTTTATAATGGATAATTGATTTATAATCCCGCCGTTGTCGCGACGAGCACGTAACAAAGCCGAAGTTCACTTCTCACAGCGTAGCGCTCCAATTTCCAGGTCCGCGAGTCTCGGGTGGCGTTTGTCTTTCTCCGACAGAATCATCTTTTCCTGCGGGATAAGCCAGTCAATATTGAGCGCTTTATCCGTGAGCAGTATCCCGCCATCAGCTTCCGGATGATACAGCTCATCACACTTATATGAGAACAAAGCCCTCTCGGATAAAACGGAAAAACCGTGCGCAAAGCCTTTTGGGATGTATAGTTGCCGCTTATTATCCGCTGACAGTCTTACAGCAACATGCTGTCCGAAGGTTGGTGAACCGTACCTGAGATCCAATGCCACATCCAGCACCTCGCCGATAAGGCACGAAACCAACTTTGCCTGCGTGTAAGGCGGTTTCTGAAAATGCAGCCCGCGCACCACCCCGTAACTCGAGAACGACTGATTGTCCTGAACGAACCGAACCGGAATACCTGCCGCATTGTAGCGCTCCTCGTTATACATCTCGCAAAACCAACCACGCGAATCACCGAACACCTGCGGCTCTATAATGAGCACCCCCTCTATGTCTGTCTTGATTATATTCATTGTGTATATTTGATTATAGTAATTTTGTTTCAATTGCAAAATTACTAATTTATTTGCACACTCGCAAACTTTTCAGTAACTTTGCAAACAATTTTATTCAGGCAGTCGGCAAATGCCCGCCGTTTGTAAAGAACTGCCTGTTACTTAACATTTCACAACATGGATTGGAACAAACTTATAACCACCCGCCGTCTTGGTTTGGAAAACTATAATTCCTCTCACGAAGATGTGCGCTCTGAATTTGAGCGTGACTACGATCGTCTTATTTTCTCCGCCCCCTTTCGTCGCCTTCAGAACAAGACGCAGGTATTTCCCCTTCCCGGCAGTATCTTTGTCCACAACCGTTTGACACACTCATTGGAGGTATCCACTGTGGGCCGTTCACTCGGCTGCAAGGTAGCCCACGCTCTGCGCCAACGGCACAAGGATGATGCATTGATGTTTTCCGCAGTGCCGGAGATTGTGCAAGCAGCCTGCCTTGCCCACGACCTTGGCAACCCGCCATTCGGACATTCCGGCGAACTGGCTATAGCCACATATTTCTCTGAAGGCAAAGGCATGCCTCTGCGTCAGCAGATGAGTGCAGCTGAATGGGCAGACCTTACGCACTTCGACGGCAACGCCAACGCCTTTCGTATGCTCACACATAAATTCGTCGGCAGACGCGACGGCGGTTTTGCACTCACCTACCCCACACTCGCATCCATCGTCAAATACCCGTACGAAGCCCGCTACTGCCCAAAGGGTAAACAGAAATTCGGGTTCTTCCAGCAAGACAAAGAGCTATACGAACGCATCTCTGATTATCTTGGCATAAGTCGCGACCCTTCATATAGCGACTTCTACGCACGTCACCCGCTCGTTTATCTTGTCGAAGCGGCAGATGATATATGCTATCAGATGATGGACCTTGAGGACGCTTGCAAACTGCATATTGTCTCTTTTGAGGAAGCACAACATCTTTATTTGGGTTTCATCAGTGCGGAACGTCGCGACCGATGCATGCAACATTGTGCCCAACTTGCTGACACCAACGAACAACTGGCATATCTTCGCACCTGCGCCATTGGAGCATTGGTTGACGGTTGCACCGAAGCCTTTCTCTCAAGCGAGGAGACTATGCTGCGCGGCGAATCAGTCAAGACGCTCATTAAGCAACTGCCCGAACCGCTCAACGCACCTTACCAGGCATGCGCCAAGACTGCTGTGGAGAAAATATACCGCTCACGTATTGTTCTGGATATTGAATTAGCCGGATATAAAGTTATCTCCGCCTTACTGGAACACTACGTTGATGCCGTGATGCACCCCGGCCACGCCTACTCTGCACGACTCTTAGACCGCGTGCCGTCGCAGTACGACGTTCGAGCAGAAGACACCTACAGCCGGATTCTTGCCGTCCTTGACTTTATCTCAGGCATGACCGACGTCTATGCACTTGATTTATACCGAATGATACAAGGTATAGATATTCCGAAACTGTAACAGAGTTATCTGCGTGTAAAGAGGCGGGAGGTTATTGCAACGGTTACAACAATAGTACAACAAGGACGTGCCATCGTGGCACGTCCTTGTTGTATTATAGCTTTTGAATCGCCTTGTTTGTATTTATTTAACTACGACGTTCTTAATCTCCCATGTAGCCGACTCAACATCGTCGCACACGTACTTCCATGCGAAACGGCAGTTGGCGCCACGGATAGTCTCAGGAACACTTATCTCGCCTGAATTAACATAGGCCCAAGCTGTGGTGCCATGATTAGGAATAGTGAGTTCCGTCCAAGTAGCAGCAGCAACGGCAGCAGCATCAGTTCCGGCGAGGTCATTGCTAACCCAGAGAGTATAATGACCGGCAGTCGCTACAGCCATACTGCCCTTAGGACCTCTTGCATGTTCGAAAGAAAGTTTCACATCCTTACCGGTAAGATCAAGAGCAGGGGAGATAAACCAATCCTCGTTTGCATGTGTCTTAGTATCATAACCGGTCATCTTAGCTCCGTACTTGGCATCAAACGTCCAAGTAAGGTCACCTGACACATTGACAACAAGGAACTTGTCGAAGCTTGTTTGCGTCAGCAGTGTCTCGTTAAGCAGTGCACCCTCTGTATTAGCAGGCTTAGAACCATACTCGGTGCCGTCAACAACAGCGTAGGAGATGTTCTTTACACCCGGCTGACCAAAATATGCCTCCAACGTACCATACACGAGAATCTCTTTGCCAAGGTTGTCAGGAGCAGCCGGTAACGAGAAATCGCGCAGACCGGCAGGCAGCTGCACAGCCACCATGTTGGCGGTGTTGGTCTCATCTGCAGAAGCTGCGATAACGATATTCGTACCCTGGTGGCTGTCATTACCTGTGAACGGCGAAGCTTGCTCGATATTGCTCATGCTCTTGCCGTTGATTTGTCCGACGATATAACCTTTAACATAGAACGGACCGGCCTGAGCATTATTCAACGCAAGCACCTCGCCGGCTGTGAAGGGCTTGTCCTCCGAACCATCATTCTCCACCTCAACAACAGGAACTGTATAGGCATTGGTTGTCTTGTAGATATATCCGCTTCCCTTACCGGCTGACTCAATAGTGCCATTGAAGTTAACTATGCGGCAGTAGAGCACAACAAGGTCACCGACTGCCACCTGCTCAGGAGCAGAGAATTTTTTGCCATCGAGATGATAAACCTGGAAAGCGTAGAAGTCTTTTGCATCGGCCGGCGCATCAACCATATAGAAACTGCCGTTTCCGTAGTTCTTGACTCCATCCTCATGCTTGCTGGCAATCTTCTTCACGTAGCCACGTACATACACATATTCCGTAGTGTCAGTTGCTGAGAGTTTTTCTCCCATTGCAACAGCCTCAGCCACTGTCAGGCAGCCGGCAGGCAACTCACCAAGCGGAGAGTAGTCAATAGTAGTTGCGGTATCCGTCTTACCCGGAGTAACCTTACCAGTGTCAACCGGCTGATTGTTACCCGGACCATCAACAGGATTGACAGTCTCACACGAAACGAAAGCCAACGCACCAATCATGAGCGAGGCGAAAAACAATTTGTTGAGTTTCATAAAGATAAAAAGATTAAAATATTGATTTGTTTGTATTTCTCAGTACTACAAAATCAATCGTGCTTCCCTTGACACAAAGCACTCCCCACAAAGGCAATTGCAAAGATACTCCTATTTTCTCACACGCGCAAACATATTTAATAAAAATAGATAATTTGCGTTTTTTTTCAAGAAAAGTTTTGCCGTATAAAAAAAAAGCAGTACCTTTGCAAGTCTTTTCGGGTAAAAAAGGGTGAATTATGCCCTCATCGAAAGAATAAAGTGAATGTACCCTCGTCATGCGAGCGAAGGTAATTCCAAATAATAATTACAATAACAACCTTTTACGACTATCGCAACACTACCATTGGGCGGAAAAGGGCGAGACACTCGCCGTCCGCGCGAAAAAGAGATGCCCAACCGTATCAACGATAAGATACGCGGCGTGAATGAAGTACGCCTTGTAGGCGACAACGTGGAGCAAGGCATCTACAGCTACCGCGAGGCAATGCACCTCGCTGACGAACAGAACCTTGATTTGGTAGAGATAAGTGCCTCTGCTAATCCTCCTGTGTGCAGAATTCTGGACTACCAGAAATACTTGTACCAACAAAAGAAAAAGCAGAAGGAACAAAAGCAGAACTCTGCCAAAGTGGTAATCAAAGAGATTCGTTTCGGACCTCAAACCGACGACCACGACTATAACTTCAAACTCAAGCATGCACAAGAGTTCTTGAAAGAAGGCTCAAAAGTGAAGGCATACGTGTTCTTCCGCGGCAGGTCAATCGTTTACAAAGAACAAGGCGAACTGCTTCTCGCACGTTTCTGTCAAGACCTCGAAGAGTATGGTAAGCCGGATCGGGTGCCGACATTAGAAGGCAAGAGAATGATTGTTTTCCTCTCTCCAAAGCAGAAGAAATAACTCCTGCGCGGACCACATATCAGCAAACAGCACATCATTTTGTTTCCAGGCTCAGGCTGCCTGAGAGACGCTTTTAATAACAACAATTAAATTTTAGAAAAAATGCCAAAAGTTAAAACTAACTCCGGTGCCAAAAAACGTTTTGTGCTTACCGGTAGCGGCAAGATTCGTCGCAAACACGCGTACAAAAGTCACATTCTGACTAAGAAAACAAAAAAACAGAAACGCAACCTTACTCACTTCGCAATTGTTGACAACAACAACCTTAAGTCAGTAAAAGAAATGCTTCTGTTGCGCTAAGAGAATCAAGTAATTCGCACATCGAAGAACAACGATTTCAGCAAAGCGACAAATCAAACCCTAATTATTAACGAATGTCCGGCAGAACAAGAACAAAGTGACAAAGTACTGAAAGAAGATTATAACACGTACATTATTCATCCTTTGGCGCCGGCAATCAAAAACAAACAATTATGCCAAGATCAGTAAATCACGTTGCATCCCGCAACCGTCGTAAAAAAATCATGAGCCTCACACGAGGCAACTTTGGAGGTCGCGCAAACGTATGGACCGTAGCCAAGAACACATGGGAGAAAGGTCTTACCTATGCCTACCGCGACAGAAAGAACAAGAAACGCAACTTCCGCGCATTGTGGATTCAGCGTATCAACGCAGCTGCACGTCTTGAGGGACTGAGCTACAGCCAACTCATGGGCTTGCTGCACAAAGCCGGTATCGAGATTAACCGCAAAGTACTTGCCGACCTCGCAATGAACCAGCCGCAAGCATTTAAGGCTATCGTTGACAAGGTAAAATAAACAAATAGTATCTCCAGCAGCCCGCCTTACCAAGACAGGCTGTTGGAGTTACTCTTTTACCTGAAACAAAACATTCAGCGGCTTATAAAGCCGACATTTTTTTGAACAAGACACTAAGTAACAACATTATAAAATGGCTGCAATTGGAAATATCCGCAAACATGGTGTGGCACTTATAGTAATTGTAGGTTTAGCTATGTTTGCTTTTATCATCGGTGACTTCCTTTCATCCGGAACCTCGTATTTCAATCGTCGTCGCGAGTATGTTGGCGAAATTGAAGGACAAAAAATTCACTACACTGAATATGAGGCTGCAAAAGAGCGTCTAACAGAGGTGTATAAAATCGAAACCGGTCGCAACGACTTTGACGAAGACCTTTCTGCCAACATCCGCAATCAAGTATGGCAGATGTACCTCACCGATTATACACTTCAATCAGAAGGTAAAAAAATAGGCATGACAGTGACCAAGGAAGAGCTGGCAGACCTCTGTTTCGGTGAGCATGTTGACCAGATTATCAGTTCGCGTCGCGCTTTCATGGACGAGAACGGTCAGTTTAGCCGCCAGAACCTCGTACAGTTCCTTGCTTCGCTTGAAAATGAGCCCGAGAACGCTGAGCAACAGGCATATATCAACCAAGCTAAGACATATTGGCTATATTGGGAGAATGTGGTTCGTATCAACCGCATGCAGCAGAAGTATAACGCTCTGCTACAAAACTGTATCACTGCCAACTCACTTGATGCCAAATATGCTTTTGATGCCGCACAGACAAGTGTAAACATCGAGTACGTAACCAAACCTTATTTCGCAGTTGCCGACTCGCTCGTTACGGTGAGCAACTCTGAGATAAAGTCGCTCTACAACAAACATAAGGAGCAATATCGTCAAGAGCCCAATCGCTCTATCATTTACGTGTCGTTCCCTGTAGTACCGTCAGAGCAGGATTTTGCAGACACTGAAGCGTTGCTTAAAAAACTGCAAAACGAGTTCTACACAACCGATGATGTAATGACAGTTGTCAACATCAACTCTGACATCACCTACAACGCTCGCGACCTGTCAGAAAGCGAGGTACCGGAACAATATCGTGAATTTGCTTTCGGCAAAGATGCCAAGGAAGGCAATGTCACCGAAATCAGCTTTGCCGACAACACCTATTCGATGGCACGTCTGATGAAAGTAGGCTATTCGCTGCCCGACTCAGTAGAGCTGAAGGCGATAGCAGACCCCAAGCAAGAGGGTGCTGAGGATCAGGAGCTTGGTTGGGTACCGGCATCTCAACTGCCAAAAGAGTTAGCAGAACAGGCTTTGAAGGCAAAGAAAGGCGAACGCATCACCGTCACACTCGGCATGCAGGAGCAGACCTTCGAGGTGCTTGACATTGCCAAACCGACACCAAAGGTACGCATAGCTATCCTTGCCCGCGAGGTTAGCGCTTCCTCAAAGACCTATGCACAGATTTATAACAGCGCAAAGCAGTTCATCGTTGCCAACCCTGACGAGGAGTCGTTCCGCAACGGAGCTAAAGAAGCTGACAAAGACATCAAGAACGCAGCAGCACTGCAGAAAAACACCGACAAGGTACAAGACCTGAAGTCTTCACGCCCCATCGTTCGGTGGGTGTTTGAGGCCAAAGAGGGCGACGTGAGCGACGTGTTTGAGTGCGGCGACCAGTTTATCGTAGCATGCGTTACTGATATACAAGACGGTAATTATCGTCCGCTGGAGGCTGTGAGCAGCGAACTGCGCTACGAGGCTCTTAACAAGAAGAAAGCCGACAAACTGAAGAAAGACCTTGCAGGCATTGCTACACTTGAAGACGCTGCCGGTAAGTTAGACGCCGAGATTCAAACAGCCGAAGATGTCACCCTTGCCTCCTACCGATTTGGTTCGGCAGGTATGGAGCCTGCTGTAATAGGCGAAGCTCTGCGACTTGAAAGCGGCAAACTGGCTGTCGTGGAGGGTGTCGCCGGCATTTATGTAATCAAAGGCGGCGAAAAGAGAACTGCCGACGGAGAGTTCAACAAAGAAAGCCAAATACAACAACTGAATATGCGCACATCTTATTCAGTACCTTATCAAGCAATATCACTCATTGAGAAGAATGCTAAGGTAATTGACAACCGCGCTAATTTCCAGTAATAAACGGTCAAAAGAAAAGAAGCATTGCAGCGGTAGCGGCAATGCTTCTTTTGTAATAACAAAAACTCTTACCCGAACAAATGTCAAACACCACTCATTCACAGCCGGAAAAAACAACCCGCAACCCATGGTTATGGATTCCCACACTATATTTTGCAGAGGGTATTCCATATTTCCTTGTTAATAACATCTCCGTGATGATGTTCACACGCATGGGTGTACCTAATGGCGAGATGGCGCTTTTCACCTCATTGCTTTATCTGCCTTGGACCATCAAACCGTTCTGGAGTCCGTTTATTGATATTATAAAGACCAAACGCTGGTGGATAGTATCTATGCAGCTGTTGATGACCGCAGCCTTTGTTCTGCTCACGGTTACTATCCCTCATCCGACACCGGAGATGATAGCGTCCGGCACAACACCTGTCTCTTTGTTCACGGTGATGCTCCTGCTGTTTATCATCACCGCCTTTGCCTCCGCTACTCACGACATAGCAGCCGACGGCTTCTATATGCTTGCGCTGACGCAACACCGGCAAGCCGCTTTTGTCGGTGCCCGCTCGGTGTTCTACCGTCTGTCAAGCATATTCGGACAGGGAGTCTTGCTTGTGATTGCCGGATTGCTGGAAACGAAAACACAAAATATCCCTCTTGCCTGGCAACTGACCCTGCTCGTCACATCAGTCATCTTCGCCCTTATCAGCTTGTGGCACGTGTTCATGCTGCCCAAGCCGGATAGCGACAAATCAAGCATGGAAGGAAAAGAGAGCAACGCAGTAGCAATCATTAAGGAGTTCGGCAGAACATTCGCCACATTCTTTAAGAAACCGGGTTTCTTGCTGGCTATGATTTTTATGCTTGTCTATCGTTTGCCTGAGGCGTTTCTTATCAAGATGATTAACCCGTTCCTTGTTGCCAAAGTAGAGCTTGGCGGCTTAGGGTTGACCACAGAGACCGTAGGATTGGTGTATGGTACTATAGGAGTAGCATTCCTTATGGTTGGTGGCATATTGGGCGGAATATTTGCCTCACGCGTCGGCCTGAAAAAATCGATGTGGTGGATGGCAGCATGTATGACGCTACCTTGTTTCAGCTTCGTGTATCTGGCGATGTGCCAACCTGATAACCTCATCTTTATATCTATAGCTATAGCCATAGAACAGTTCGGCTACGGATTCGGCTTCACCGCATATATGCTGTATATGATGTATTTCTCAGAGGGCGAGTTCAAGACATCGCACTACGCTATCTGCACAGCATTCATGGCGCTGTCAATGATGATTCCGGGAATGTTCGCCGGATACCTGCAAGAAGCTCTCGGGTATCAAAACTTCTTCTGGATGGTGATTGCCTGCTGTGTGGCTACAGTAATTGTTACTATCTTCGTACGCCGACAGGTAAACGAAGACTATGGAAAGAAGTGACATATAATAAGTAACATATAATAAGTGACATATGAAACGACACATTCCCAACATCATCACCTGTTGCAACCTGCTATCCGGTGCGATGGCAGTGATGCTCGCCTTTGAAGGGCTTTATATATGTGCATTCGGTTGCATCATGATAGGTGCTTGTTTTGATTTCTTTGACGGCATGACTGCCCGCATATTGGGTGTCAGCGGTCCTATAGGCAAGGAGCTTGACTCTCTTGCCGATGTCATCACTTTTGGTCTGGCACCGTCAGCAATGCTGGTGCAGTCCGTCCGCCAAGCCACAGAGAACAGCAACTACGAGTGGGGCTGGTGGAGTATGGTATTTTTTATCATGGCAGCGTTTTCTGCTGTGCGTCTCGCACGCTTCAACTGCGACGAACGCCAAACCGATAGCTTCATCGGTCTCGCCACACCGGCAAACGCCCTTTTCTGGGCATCGCTTATAACCACCTACCCCGACATGGCCTCGTGGGCAATGTGGATGCCGTGGGCGATGCTGGCAGCATGCCTCATCAGCTGCTATCTGCTTGTGGCTGAACTACCGATGTTCTCGCTGAAGTTCCACAACCTCTCTTGGACCGACAACAAGACGCAATATATGTTCATCATCGGATGCGTTGCAATAGTAGCATTATGTACGGCACTCGGACATTTCATTGCAAGTGGTGCACTGATAATCGTATGGTACATCGTTGCCAACCTTATGCTGCTTGCAAAGAACAAATGATTCCCGAGAAACACCTTCCGACAACAAGCATTGTGTAAGTCTGTTTAACTCCACCACACTATATGCAACTTAATTCTCACCTCACCGCAGTAACCTTTATTATGCTGCTTGTAGCAACCTGCTATCAGTCTGTCAAGGCAGAAGACATTCCTCTGTCCTACTACGATTCCATTGAGGGAAAGAGCGACTCGCTGCTTAAGAGCACCTTGAGCCGTATATGTCGCGGTGGGGTAAGGTACGCATACGGTACCACTACGTACCACAGCAGCAACAACCCGCCACAGTGGGTTAAAGGCGACCTGAAGGAATATGGCACTTGGCAGGCTTTTCCTCTGACCGACATACGCGAGGACGGCAGCGTCTGGGATATGTACTCCGACAGCCGACGCTACTACCCCAATAAACGCGGCGACTCCGGCTGCTCGTTGAATATAGAACACTGCCTGCCAAAGTCATGGTGGGGTGGCACGGTTAACGATGCATACAAAGACCTGTACCACCTCAATCCATCCGATCAAGCTGCCAATCAGCAGAAGAGCAACTACGCTCCGGGGCACGTAAAAAAAGGCGATAAGTTTGACAATGGCTCATTCCGAATGGATAATGCCGCAAGCTCCGGATACGGGTATATATGCTTCGAACCGGCAGCGGAATACCGAGGCGACTTTGCACGTGCGTATTTCTATATCGCCACAGCATACGAGGATATCAATTGGGACAGCAAGTATGCGCAGTATATCAGCAAAACATCGTATCTGATGTTCTCGGATAGTGTTAAAAAAGTGTTGCTTGACTGGCATCGCTCGGACCCTGTCAGCGAAAAAGAGATTTGTCGAGCCAACAGCATCTCAGACATACAGCACAACCGTAACCCGTTCATTGACTATCCGGAGTTAGTTGAATATATCTGGGGAAACATGCGTGGCAACACCGTTTCTCTTGCTTCGCTCAGTTGCACGGCCGGAACGGCTGTTTGTCATGACTACATTTCTCCTGTTGACAGTCTTCACCTCTACGACACCATTATCAACCTTCCTGCCCTTACGTCAGCACTCGTTAATGCCGTTCCCGGCGGCTCAGCACTGAACCGCATTCAGTCCAACGGCTCTGCCTCTATCACAATGGGGACATCAAGCGACGATGGTGAACTACGCTTCACCTCACTTGCGCTTAGCGACAGCGCCTTGCTTGTCTTCCGCGCTTCGCCATACAACAGCGCTACAAGCATGCAGCTTGATGTGTATGCCGACGACTGCCTGCTACAATCTATACAAGAGACTGTCGTAAAAAACACTCGCAACGAGGTGCGTTACACAATCAGCATCCCGGCAGGCACAAACACACTGCGTCTCGTATCCATAGGCGGTAGTACAGCCAAGCGTGCCTGCATGCAGGAGTTATACCTTCTTACGGCGCGTAAGAACACGGAGACAGCAATAGACGACGTGAACAGTCAGCAATCAGAAATCAGCAGTCAGAAGTCAAAAAATGACGCCCGGACGCAAGCACCGCAGGCAGTGAAATACCTCCAAAACGGCAGTCTCTTCATCCGTCACACCACCGGCACCTACGATGCCTTCGGCAGACGAATCAGATGATACTTCGTACATCGTACTTCTATCTTTCGTACTTTTGCGAGACAGTATAAAATACCGTCTCTACACGCTGGCAAAACAAGGTCGGACAACGTGTAGAGACGGTGATTGTAATTGTGGCGTAAGTCTTGTCTGTTTCACTGTATGCGACGACCGAGGGCATCGTATGAGCGACCGTCAAGGATGAGAACAAGTCGTCCGTCAATTATTCGCTTGACTGCCTTGTCAGCACGATTGGAGAAGAAATCATAAACCGGTGTTTCATCCAAGCCGAGAGTGATATCCGGATAAGCATTCGGTATAACCGGCGGCGTGATTGCCGTGCCGGTAAAGACTATCACCTCACCGGGCTGCAGCGTGTAGGACGCACCCGCTTGCACACCACCTGCCAGATAGTCGTACCATGTGCCGTCAGGCAGAGTGACACTCTGCGAGGCAGCAACAGAGAAGTTACCGGCTACAAACACATCGTTTCCCCACTGAATAGTGCGCAATTCCTTTCCACTGCCGACAGACACCGACGTAGGATTACCTTCAAAAACCTGCGGCATCAGACGCGTACGCAGTTGTAGTATCTCCGCAGTCCTGGCGTAAGCCTGCATGCGAATACCGGCTTCTCTCATCCAGCTTTCCGGGCGATACTTGACTGTCATCTTCGCCTCGCTTGTCTTAGCGTTAGCGGCTACAGTCTTACCGTAGGCATCAACGCCGTCCTTACCCCATTTGCCGTTAGCAAACTGGTACTTAGAGAAGTCAAATCCGAGTTCATCGAAATGGTAGAACAGGTGCGAGCCGTTGAGCAGGCATAGGAACGCCATGTTGAGCGGCACACGTGCCACTCGTGCCGAGTCGTTAGTCTGCAGGTCGCCGTTGCCCCATTGTTTAGCCTTGAAGAACGGGCGTTCCTCATCGTGGTTATTACAATAGCTGACGTATCCGTCTTTGTTCGCGTCGCTGAAGGAGTCTCCGTCCTTTAGCCAACCCATAGCGGTCTGCTGATAGGCGTTGCAAGTGTTCTGCCAGCAGAGCATGCCGGCATTCACAAGCTGCGGACGGTCAGTGCCCATAGATGTACCCCAGTGCTCAAGGATGAAATACGCATCGTTTGCAGCGGCCTGAACACCGTTTTGATAGTAGTCTTTCAAATTAGCTACAGCGTTGTATGAAGCACCGCAAAGTCCGTGGCTAAGGTCCATACGATAGCCGTCGATGTGATACTCTTCTATCCAATATTTCAATACACGAATAAACATCTTGTGTGCCGGCTCGAAGTCGTGGTTCCAGTCCTCATACACATTGTCCGGATGTGGTGCTGACACGTTGAACCACGGGTTTTGCGCAAGGTCCGAACCGTATGGATAAAGTTTGTTCATCGGGTTAAGTCCTGTAGCGTGATTGAAGACCATATCAAGAATAACGGCAAGTCCGCGCTTGTGACACTCGTCAACAAACGTTTTGAGGTCATCGCCGGAGCCGTATGCACGGTCCACTGCAAAATAATGGTTAGGCGAGTAGCCCCAGTTGACGTTGCCGTCGAACTCATTGACGGGCATCAGCTCAACAGCATTGACACCGAGGTTCTGAATATAATCCAGTCTTTCCATCAATCCTTGCAAAGAGCGCATCGGCGTGTGGTCATATACCCATAGTTCGTAAATCAGAAGATTATTCTTGTCAGGACGTTGGAAGTTAAGCGTCTCGTTGCTCCATTGGAACTTAGGCTTGTCGGTTTGAATGACGGTAACATATCCGCCGTCGGCCCCCTTGAGCGGGTATCCGAGCAGGTCAGGGTTGACGCTACGCGGCTCATACTTGTCATCGGGGTGCAGCACCATCTCCGAATAAAGGTCACTTATCTGCTTCTTTACCCCATCGGCTCTGACAACAGCATATTGGAAACGATACGGCTCACCCGGGGTCAGACCTGTAACGCGAATCCAGAAGTAGTTACCGTCGCGTTTTAACTGATAGCTGTTATCGAGCTTCCAGTCGTTCATATCGCCGATAAGAAAGACGTGTTGTGCAGGCGCTGTCTTGCTGGCAGCGTAGGTGCAGAGCGTGACGGCTGTAGGGTCATTAGGGTCATAGTAGATACCTTGCTCTATGCCTGTCGGCCGAGACTGCTGCGTTGCGGCCGCAGGGGTGAAGCCTGCCCATATATCGGAGCCGGTATTATCCTCGCCAAGGAAGAGCAGAATATCTCCTCCGGCAGTGGTCTTCCCTTCCTTCGTGCCGCCGGGGCCATCGTGAAAGACGAAAGCAAGCGCGATGATGTCGGTTGTTTCGGGCACTCCATAGAAAGTGTAGATGTTTGGAATTGTGAGTTGCCACTTCGTTCCTACCTTAGTCAGTTGCGGTTGTGTGGCTCCACGCCAACTACCGATGACGTTCTTCCAGTCGCCGTTATCAGCTGAGGCTGAGGTGATAAGACCGGTGTGGGCATAACACTTAGTAGCTGACGCCATGCCGCCGTTGCCGGCTGTCGGGTCATAAGTAATGATTACCTCACCGCTGTAACCTTTGTCGATAATAGCAGGAGTAGTGGTGACTTGCGCAAATAGCGAGAGCGCGGCACACGAAAACAAGAGTAAAATAAACTTCTTCATGGTATTGTGTATTAGATTAAGTGACCAAGTACCAAGTACCAAGTGACCAAGTACAATATGCAAAGTTACAAAAAAAACGCCGAATACAAAAGTATTTAGCGTTTTTTTTCGCTCCCTGACGCGAGCAACACCCAACAAAGAGATTTGATAGGGGAGAGACGGTAAGAGCCACCCCCAAAAACCTCCCCAATTACAGTCTATACACGTTGGCGAGCACTCGAACAAAGAGAGGTGGTCTTTTCGACCACCTCTCTTGGGTTTATTACTTTGTACTTCAAAAAAATCTTCGTACTTTACTTCACTAATTGTCCTTGAGCGTTGTAGAGTTGCTCACCGCGGAGAATAAAGATTTGTCCGTTGCGGATAATCTTAACCGGAGTCCCGCTCGCGTCGAGGTTATCTATAGCGTCAGCTGTATCAGCCATTATATAGAGATGACCGTCAAGAGCGCTCCAGTCTGTATTAGCATTCGGACGGAAATAAATAACCACCTCACGACGGAGTTCTTCAGGGATCTGATAGTTATTTGCACCAAACCAAGTCACATTCTGATCGTTCACAACATAAACCACTTTCAACTCAGTAGCTCCCTCAAGTGAGGTATTGAGAACAAACTCGCCATCAGCACCTTCGTTTGCAGCAAAAAGATACTCAGCAGCCGGTGTCCAGTCGTTGAAGTCCCCTACAAGATAGTATCCGTTTTCGAGCGTAGGCTCTACTACTTCACCATCAGGGAATTCAACAGACAACGAGTTGGTAGCAAATGTCCATGTAAAGACATACTCACCCTCAACGTCGGCAAACAGCTTCATATTGGTATTATCATTGCCGTTAATACCCTCTGCTTCAGCATCTGTACGAGTGAAGACATGAGCATTCGAACGCCAATCACCGCCATTGAGAATGACCTTGAACTCATACGTTCCGGCAGCAACATTAGCAATGGTCAGAGTTGCTGTAGTCTTGTCGTCAGAGAGAACGAAAGGTATCTCATTTGTCCATTCATCCCAAGAACCTTTAGCAGAAACAGTAGGATCAACCTCAACCACAGCAGTCTTATCTGCAGTAGCGGCAACCGCCTTAGTCTCAGGATCAAATGTAATAGTGATGGTATATTCGCCTGCCTCAGCAATATTCAACTGATAGTCGCTTGCAGGATAAGCAACATCCCATGCATAATCCTCACACACTTTGAACCCGATTGCACCTGCCGGCAGAACAACATTAGCCTTCACGAACTTGTATGTACCATCCTCTTGTTTAACCATGTCGTTGTCGGTATTTGTCGGGTCCCAAGCAGTTCCGAACACAGCATCCGAGCTGCCTGCTACGGTATAAGCATGCTCTAATTCCGGTCCGTCGGCCTTAACATTGTAAACGGTTATCGCAAGGTTGTTGCCTTCGCAGTTAACAATAAATTCAGTCTCCTGAGCGGTGAATGCAGAGAGGAAGAACAGAATACCTGCACCTTGTATCTCATACAAGTCTTCATCCAAAGTAATATTGCCGAATGAAGCAGCCGGGAAAGTCATGTATATACCCATTTGTGTCTTCGTGCTCCATGCCGGATTTTGGATATTAACCACGTTCATGTTCTCAGGTTTGCATACCTTGAACTGCTCAGCGTACTCAGCGGGGCCACCAACGAAAGCGATATTCTCCCAATCGCAATCCTGCAAATCAATAGGCTCAAAGAATGCGCCAACGAGAGTAGCGGTAATGGTACCGTCGGCAGGATTAAGAACGAAGGTAACAGTGTCCTTTGCTTCGATTTCGTCGCCTTCCATATCTTCCAGCGCTACCCAAACGGAACCTTCATCAGACTCTGCGGTGTTGTAGTTCACGCCTGTGCCGCCGAATACTACATTCTCCAGTTTGTAGGTATCGCCGTCCTTGGTCATCGCTTTCCAAGTCCAAGTTTCAGCTGCGTCCCAGTTGTTCTTTAGGTAGTAGCCAACCTCTTCCTGAGCCGGAGCAAAGGTAACATTATAAATACAAATAGCAGATGAGCCGGTGATAGTAACATCTCCTGCAGGTACGCTAATCTGCTCTGTAACGACCTCCAACTGAGCTGCATACGGCTGATCACCGTTATTTTCACGAGATGTCCAATATTCAGTCTGCTCGCCGTTTACAACAAGATAGCGCTTAACGGCAGTTGCAGATGCGCTGGAACCGGTATCAGAGAACTTAACAGTAATTGAGCCGGCAACCGTCGTCTTGAAATGAACGGTTCCTGCCTGACAAAACTTATTGTTACGAGTAGGATACTCGCCTTTGAATGCCATAGTAGCAGCGTCAAATCCTTCGCTGAAAGTCATAAAGTCAGCGGAATAATTAGCATATACCACTTCTTCATTCTTGTTCGGAGTTGATGTATCCGTCAGTTTGATTCCGTTGCTTGACTGGAGAGCATTTTCGGTGTTGCGCGCAATCTTAGAGAAGTCCCAAGAAGTAGCTTCGCTGACAGCTTGCAGCTCTGCAGGGAACACTATTCCAAGAGAGTCGTTTGCAAAGGTCCACACAAACTTGTATGTACCTGCAACGTCAGCGGTGAGTTTGAGGTTCTCTGAAGCATCATCTACAACGCCTGCCACACCTGCCCACTTACGGTGGAGTCCGTATGCCACACCATTGTTTGCCTTGGTTAGCCATGCGTCGTCTTTACGAATCTTGAACTCATAGTCGCCATGATTGAGGAAGATAGAGAAGGAAGCAGTCTTTCCGTCTGTTGCAACCTCAAAGAGGTCTTTGTCGAACTCGTGCCAAGCTCCGGAGATAGCATAAACAGGGGCTGCGTCAAAGGTGACACTGTTGAGCACTGCCTCTGACCATTGTGTAGCGTTGGTCAGTTTCACCTTATAGTTACCGGCTTCAGCAACAGCGATAGAACCTAATGCTTTAACACCGGTGTCCCAAACCTGAGTTTCTGCTACAGCACCGATTTCCGTTGCGCCGTCTGCTGAGAGGAGCGCTACACCATAGGTGTGGCCATTAGTAGCAGTAATGTCAATCGTTACGTTGTATATGCCGGCTTTAGCGAAACTTACGTTCCATGTAGCATATTCGCTGTTTGCCGTGCCCGGAGCGAAAGCAATAGCATTGTTAGCCACCGAAGCACCGGAAGAGAGCTCTGCATAAGCAGGTTGCAGCGTACCCGGCAGTTCGACAAGCACGCCTTTATAGTCTGCCACGAAGATAACGTCTTTGAGCTTCATTTGCGACCATGCAGTAGCTGCACGTGCGCGTACCTTATAGTCGCCGGCTTCCAAGTCGCTCAAGTCCAAAGCTCCGATAGCGAATTGTCCCTTCTGAGCGGACGAACCCTTGTGACGCAATGCCTTAACCGTATCACCTGCCTGGTTGAGAAGATAGAGTTGTACGCTCCAGCTATTTTCGTTATACACATCCACAGCTACATTGTACTTAATCGGTTGGATCGTTACATTCCACTCTGCATAGAGAAGTGTGTCGTTAGAGCTGTCGTGAGCACCCATGTCGAAGTATGTTCCGGCATAGTCCTGACCTTCTTCAATCACGAAGTCCGGCATACCCTCGGAACGGAAACTTACGTTCGTTACATCCAATGTAGCGGGCAGTTCCACAGCAGCTACAGGTTGCGGCTCTGCGTTAGCAGCAATATAGATGCAAGCGCCAAACCAGCCCTCGCCACCTTGCAGGTCAGGACGGAAGTAGATGTCTTTCTCGCCTGCGTGCGCTGCGTCAACGGTATAATTACCTCCCTCGGCAGGATACCAAGCGGTTATTTCATCGTTAAGAACATTTACAACCTTTATCTCATCACCCTCTGCGAGAGTAGCGGTCAGAACAAACTCAGCATTGTTGTCCGGGTTGCCCGCAAACTTGCGGTCAGCACTCAGATTAGCAACTGCCCATCCTTCTACGCCATTGATTTTGCCAATAAGATAGAAACCATTAGCCAGCGTAGGCTCTACCACAACCGGTTCTTCGCCATAAATTGACCAAGTGCCGGTTACGCCCGGGTCGCCCCAAACGGCAGAAGTAGAAGTAATGGTGTAGAGGTCTTTGTCAGCCGGGATAGTGAGGTCAGCAGTCTTTGCGCCCCAGTCTGCGATGTCACCGGAAGCGTTTACACGTGTGAAGATGATTGCTGAATAAGCTGCAGTGTCGATGTCTGCTTTCCAAAGGTCAGTCTCACCTTCTACAGCGGTCATGCGTACACCCGGCCATTCAGCGTTGTGTGTCTCGCCCTTGAAAGCATACACGCCTACAGCAGCGCCGTCAGCTTTCCACCAGTCTTGAGCTACCTTGCAATAAACGGTCTTGGTGGTAGAAGGTTGTGGAGCCGCTGACGGGTGACGGAAGAATGCCACTTCATATACACGACTATTACTGTTACCTGTTCCCGTTGTTACTACCAAATATGTCTTCGTTGCATCAAGTGCTTGTTTCATCACACCGGTGCCTTTGCCGCCTGCTGCTGACAAATCTACTGCGTATGTAGCAGTAACGGTGGCATCATCAATAGAGGTTGCATTAGATCCTGTTACATCATAGATCTTCATTGCCAGATACTTGGTAGCGGCATTGTTGTAACCATACACCCATACAGAGTCGCAACCAGTTACCAAATAAGCGGTGTAACGACCTGCTTGTAAGGTTGCATAGGCCTTGTTGGTGTAGTAATCAGACCCTTTGAAAGGAGCAAGGGCATCCCACGTGGAGTTGCTACTGCCAGTGGATAAAAAAGTTATCCATGTTTGCTTTGCTGTAGATTGACGGGACTCCTGACCCGATGTTACAAACACATCTTTGTCAAGATAATAGGCCGATTCACCTGTCCAACCGGCATCGGTCACCATGGTTGGATTTTGCAAATCTAACACTGTCGCCGGCATCGTAATGCTTGTTGCAAACAGTCCTACGCTAAAAAGCGCAGCCATCAGAAAAGAAAGTAGTTTCTTCATGATACTTTGATTTTATTTGTTAATAATATTGTTCGATTTAAAAGTATAGTTCGTTATACTTATTTCTTTTGAGAAATTTTTGGTGTTTGAGAATACATATCTTTACTCGTTCACTATCACACCAAGCGCGTTATAGACAGCGTTGCCTTTACGGATGAATATCTGCCCGTTGCGAATGAACTTAACGGTCTTGTCGGTGTTGCCACTGACGTTCTCCACCGCCGACTTACCGGCAGGATTGACAAGGGTCTTGCCCGACATTGGTTCACTGGAAATCTCCAATGAGCCGTCACCGTTATCATAGAGGTAGAGTTTGGTAGTACCAACCGGCACTTTCCACTTCTCATACTTACCCTTGCCGTCAACGTAGAGAGTGGCGTGTGTAGGACCGTCAACATACGACTCAGTCATATATTGCACTCCGTCGAAGTTATCCACCTGATAGAGCACAAAGATGTACGCAGCCTGCGAGAAGCTGATAGTGGCTACACCCTGATTGAAGAGCGATATATCCTGCGGCTCGAAATCAGCATCGTCAATGAATCCCTTGTAGTAATAACGCGGATTACCTTCTACAGTGCCACCTTGGTTGCCACCTTGGTTTCCACCATTGCCGCCATTACCTCCCTGATTGCCGCAACCATTGCTCGCACCTATATAGAGTTGGTCAGCGTTGAACTTCAGCTTGATGTAGAAGTCATAACAGCCCGTCTCAGTGCAGTTGTAGTGGTCGCCGTCACGTGTTATGCCGGCAACGCTGGCACCGTCAAGGTCAACCGCCCAACCGGCTTTGTTCTCGTTGTCGTACAACTGCAGGGTAGCACCACTCTGCACACTCACACCAAGAACCATGTATTCTTGAAATGACGGGTCACCCGGAGTAGGGTTGGCCGTTCCGGCATGGAAATCAGTGCCGTTAATCATGATGCCATAATCAGCACCAATAGCAAGCAGTGAACACAGAACACTTGCTAAAAAAAGTAAAGATTTTTTCATTGTGTATTAGGTTTAAGTTATGTACCATTGGTTCATTTACCATATACCATTTACCCGCGTGTATATACAACACGAGCGGGGCATCAATCCATCAACCATCAATTATCAATCATCTCACCGGTTGTCCGGTAAGTGTGTACTTCTCGTTTCCGACATAGATGTAAATCTGTCCGTTCTCCACCACCTTGCGTGCGTTGCTTACAGGTGCTTCCTCCACATCCTCTACATCGGTGCGAGCACTTAAGTCGGTACGTATAGCAGTGCGGCTCTTGTCTTTGTCTGCCACGTTGCTGTTGAGTTTGTAATACACACCCCAATTGGTACCCTTAGCAGCTAAAGTATAGCCGGCAGGCGTAGTGCCGTAGTCGGAGTTAGGTCCAAGACGCAGTATGAGTGTACCGTTAGTGCCGGTGATAGTAGCCTTGTAGAAGCCGTTACCGGCCTCGTCACTGACAGCAGACTCGGAGTGTACACCGGTCTTATAACGCGCGTTTATCAGTTTCTTCAGGTCTGCCTTAAATGTCACCCAGTGCGGATAGAACACGCAGGGCACACCGGGCATAGAGAGGATAAAGGCGTTGCACTGCATCAGTTTGTCTTTGTACTTCATCGAGTTGCCATAGCCGCAGAACTCGTTATCATCGCGTTGGAACGAGTCGTGCGAATCGACGAAGGTGCAGGCGTAGCGGCTCTTCCCATAGCCAAGCAGACCAGAACCTTTACAGCCGGCGTAGTTGTCGGCAGCTATACCGTTATTGAAAGCCGCGTACTTGGTTCCGAAGTCGAAGGTAAGCGTGTTATAGCCTGCCTCGTTGAGGCGCTGGTCAAGCACGCCGGCATCGCCGTCCCAGTACTCCATCACCGAGAAGTAAGCCTCAGCAGCACGGTTATAGTCGTTGATGTGTGAGGTATGGAAGCCTTTGCAATAGTCATAACGGAAGCCGTCATACCCGATGACGTTAATCATCCACTTGAGGTAAGCCTTTATCATATCTCTCACCTCTGCCTTGCTGTGGCATAGGTCGCGTCCAGCTTCGTAGTTCTGTGTGTCCCCGTAGCCGTCGTCGTTGCCGCCGCCAGAACCGCCTTTACATTCCGAACCGTTGTCGTAGAAGCACTCATCGATATTGACAATCCAGTCAGAGGTCGGTTGGAACTGACCGTACTCGCCGAAGTTCAGCGGGTAATAGCTGCACCAGCCTGTGGAATTACCATAGTGGTTTACCACAATATCCGCCACTACCCTGCAGCCGTTGTTATGCAGTCCGTCAATGACGGCAAAAAGGTTCTTCTTCGTTCCCCAGTCGGAGTCCTGAATGCTATATTGGCGCGGAACATATCCGGTGCCGCCTGTTGACTTAGCTGAAGGCGGTAGCCATACGAGGTCAAACCACTGCCCTATCTCTGTGGTCTGCGTCTTGAGGTCAATCCACTTGGTACGACCGTAGCCGTGGTCGGCATACGAGTCCCAATAGAAGCCCTGCAGCATCACGTCCTTGCACTGCGCCGGAGCACTGCTTGAATAGACGGGGTTGGACGGGTCGTCCTTGCCTGCAGGTGTGCATCCCTCTGCAGCGTCGCCTATATACCACATGTCATCCTCGAACTTTAGTTTGATATATAGGTCGTAGTTGCCAGCCGTGTTGCAGGTAAGCGACGAGGCAGTCATGGTGAACTTCTGGTAAGCGCCGTATGGGTCAATCACTCCGATATGCCAATTAGAACCCGAACCGGCATCGTAGCATGTAATGACGTCACCTGCCTTGAGCGCAATACATGTGGCAGCATACTGCGTGCGGCCTTGAAAGTCAGCCTCACCGGTGGCTGTAGCAAGATAATTGTCAGTGCCGTTAACACATACGTAAAACGGCTCAGCTACAGCTACTGTACAGAACAAAAGGAAAGTTAAGAGTAATGGTAAATGTCGTTTCATGGATTATATTGTGTTTTTTAGAGACTATAGGATATAGAGAGACTATAGAGTTAGGTGTTCCCTACTCAATAGGTTGCCCGAGAACGGAATAGCGTTTTCCGTCGCGCAGTATGACAACGGTGCCGTTCTCCATCAGTTTGGTAGCAGCGGGTGCTGAGGTCACTTGTTCGAGGTCGTTCCACGTGCCGTCGGTGATATTCAGATAAACCGAATAACGTTCTCCGCTCGTGTAAAGCACATACCCCTGCGGGGTGGTAGTGTCGCGAGCTGTACCAAGCCTCAGCAGGAGTGTTCCGTGCTTGCCGTGTACGACGGCAGAGTAACTGTTGGTAGCGGAGGTTTCGTCCGTCACCTCGCTCTCCGAATGGATGCCGGCTATACGACGCGCCTGCATCAGTTTCTTTATCTGCGAGCGGAAAGTAACCCAGTGCGGGTAGAATACACAAGGCAGTCCCGGCATAGAGAGCAGGTAAGCATTAGCCTCCAGCACCTTAGCGTGGTTGGCGGTATTGCTGAGTGACTTGCCGGCGCCGGTGCCGTCACAGAACTCGTTTCTGTCACCGCGTTTGAAAGTGTCATGGTTGTCAATAAAAGTGACGGCATATCTGCTCAAGCCTTCAGCCCTTGAGAGCTTCTCGCCGGTTGACGACTTAAGGTTGCCGTAAGCACCTGTCTGAATACCTTGGTTGAATGCCTTGAATTTCATCGGGAAGTCGAACGCCATGGTGTGGTAGTTGGTTCGGCGCAGGTACGACTTAACCGCTGCCAGCCCGTCCCAATACTCGCTGACTGAGATATAGGGCATCGAAGCGAGGTTATACATCTCCAAATACTTAGGAGCATAGCTCTTAACGAGGTCGTATCGCCAGCCATCGAAGCCTGCCACGTTCTGCAAAAAGGCGAGATACGACTTCACGGCGTCCTGCACATAAGGGTTGGTGTGGTCGAGGTCTCGTGCTCCTGTCCACGGCTCGGTACCTGAGTCCGGCGCACCATGAATAGTACTGCCGTAGCAACTGCTCTTGGTGTCGGAGAAAGCCTCATCGTCGCTGACTATATGCTCTGCAGTAAACTGATAGTTGCCTGTCGGGGAGCTTGGTGAGGCGTAGTCAGAGCCGAAGTTATCAGGGAAGAACGAGCACCAGTCGTTGCTGTTAGCACGGTGGTTAACCACGATATCTGCCACTACTTTCGTATCGGCACGATGCAAAGCGGCAATGAGTTTGAGAAGATTAACATTCGTACCGAGTCCGCTGTCGAAACTGCTCCACTGCGTAGGGTGATAGCCCAGACCACCGGATGACCTGACAGGCGACGGAAGCCAGATGATATCAAAGTTCGCGAGCGACGATGAATCAGCAAGCAGGTCAATCCACTTGGTGCGCCCGTACGGAGCGTCCGACTTGTCGCTATCCCAGTAGAACCCTTGCAGCATGATGTCTTCCGACTCAATCGGCACAACCTTTCCATGCGTGTCCACAATCACAGCCTGCGCTGTGTCAAGCACATTGCCCGTGCCTGCATAATCAATCCACTCGTCCTTGCTCTCTACATACAGCTTACCACAATCGCAAGAGAGGTTGCTCGTCTGCGGGCTGCCGTTGTTGGAGAAGATAGCAAAGCTGTAATTGGCAGACAACGTATATGACCAAATATCCGAGGTGTTGGTCCCGTCTGAGTAAGTGAAGTTTGTCTTCGTCATCGCCTTGCCCGGCCACGTCATCTCACCACCGTTAGTCCAAGCATAGACGTAAGGCTTGGAATAGGTGCCGGTGTAGAAAACAGTGCAGTCAGCCATAGCTGCCAAACCACACAGAACAATCAAACCAAGTGATAGAAAGAGTTTTTTCATGAGTTATATTGGATTTATATTCGGTTATCTGACAAGCACTTTCTCTGCATTACCATTAACAATGATAATATACAATCCCTGCGGCAAAGTACAGGAGAACGATGTTACATCCGCGCGTAAGATAATCATCCGTCCGAGCCTGTCATACACAGCAATCTGCGCCGGTTGCTCACTCTGCATGATAATATCCTGCCCGAAGGTAAGTAGCGTATAACCGTTATCCGCATTATTGTCAAGCGACGTTGCAGTAGCTGTCTTACGATAGAGCACTATATCACCTTGTCCGGTAGAATAATAGCGGAACATGTGAGCCGAGCTGTTATACCGCATCATTCTTCCGTCGCAACCGATAGCGGCCACGCCGTTGTTAACAGCGATAGTGTTCACGAAGTCCAGCGAAGTACTGCTGTCAAGCGAGTTCTTGCTGCCCGTGTGGCCAATATAGTAGCCGCTCCGGCTCTTTATATAATATCCGCTCTCAGCAGGCGAAACGATGAACGCCGCAGCATCAACAACGTTGTCTGAAGCAATCTTGGCAGAGGCTATCGTCACTGACTTGGTGTTGCTGCTTGACAGTTTGCTTGCATCAGAGCCGTCAAGACACACATTGTCCGCCTCACTGACAATGAGATAAACGCCGCTCCAGTCATTAAGATTGCTCGTTACCTTCACGTATTCGCCGTCTCCGCTGATGATGACAGGCGTAGTGGTGGTATCAACAGGCGTAGTGTGAGTAGTGTCAACGGGGTTAGTGGTCGTTGTATCAGGCGCGTAGCCGTCATAAGCACTAACAAGGGAAGCAAGCGAAACCGATTGGTTCTTCTTGTTTCCCCACAAATATTCCACCAACTCAGGATAGTCGATGAACGGATTACGATTGCCCTGTGTGCGCTCAATAGCGTTGTTGCGGTCAAGCTCTTTTTGCGAGACAGGATCCTGGCGATGCCATTTAAGGAAGACATTTATGCCATACTGCGTCAGACCATAGTTGTGCGAGTCGTCATACACGCCACTGAAGGTGGAGTTTCCTTCGCTTTGTGTCCAATTGCCTTTCCATTTGATCATTGCGCCTAATATCCCTCTGGCCAGGTCACCCTTGTATTCATCTATCGGTTCGAACACCGTGCCGCTGTAGCCGCTAATGCTTGACGAGCCCACCTTGCTGCCGTTCTGCGACGTCCAAGTCGCATTATTCACCTCTCCGTAAGGGTGGTTACTACGGCGGTTGTTGACATAGGCGTCAGTCGGTATGACCTGAAAGATATCGCAGCCTTGGTTAGACGTACCTTTGCCCCACCAGCTCTGCGGCACAGTGTGTTCTCTGTTCCAACCCGCACATTCAGAGCTATTTCCGCCTTTGTTGGAGAAGGAGAATGTACAGTTGCTGTACATATCCCATACCTTACCGTTGGCCCGTGCGTCCGTTTGTTCATAGGCGGAATACAGTCCGTCATAGCCCAAACTATGATAGCCCTTAGCAGCACAAGTGCTGATAGCCGTAACAAGCGTCGCACCTGACTTATTGTTAAGTTCAGTGTAGTGATTCGCAGAAGGTTGAGCCGCGACAACGGCCGAAACAAGCACAATCAAAAGAGAAAGGGAGACTTTCTTCATGGTAGTAAATTGCGGTAAATAATAGTTAAGCAAAGTTGCTTTTAAGTTTATTATTTGCAAAATTACTACTTTTTTTCGAGACGTACAAGCAAAAAATTCAAAAAAACACGCCCCGTTTATGTTGCAGCATAAACGGGACGTTGCTTAAACTAAGGATAACGGAGTTTTTTGATGACCATTTTCCAAGGCAATCTTCGGTATTACCCGTCATCTCATAAACGGCGGCGGTCCTTGTGGCAGTTTGTTTCCCTGCTCTATCATCTCCTGCATAAAGGCTCCCCTGCCCTTTGCCTTCAGGCCCCCCATCTTATTAATCTTGTATGTGAACGAAAGCATGAAATACGTTGGCAGAGTATTGAATCGCTGATACTGCACGTAGTTGTCACCTATTGTCTCCACAACATTTTTTCGCTGGTTGAGTATATCCTTCATCTCTAAGGCAAGCGTAGCACTGCTCCATGTCTTGGAGACTGATGCGTTCCACAGAATCTCGCTCAGGCTGCCCTGCAGGTTATATCCCCACTTGTCATTATAGCCTATATCGGTGGAAATAGACCAATTATACGGCAGATGAAAGACGAAGTCCGCCGTCACGCCCCAGTCAATGGTGTTGTTGATGTTAGCAGCAGAGAGCGAGTTCTTGGTTCGCGAGTAGGTGATGTTACCCCTCACACCGAAGTCGAGCACATCGTGCGTTAGTCTGAGTCCTAATTCCTCGTTTGCGCGGAAGTTGCCGGTTCGGCTCTCGTCACCGAGCATCAGCGGTGTGTTGTCGGCAAGCAGCGCTTCAATAACAGCGGCTTTCTGCTCACGAAGTATATACGCAAGGCGTTGATTAAAAGAGAGCGCCGTGCGAGTGTTGAAGTGCAGCAGGTTCTTCACAACAGGGGTATTCAGCATAAAGTCGGCACTGACATCGAAAGGCAGTCCGGCAGCATTGACTGTCTGACGGTACACCTTACCCGTCTCGTCATAGACAGCGTTACTGACAAGGGCGTCTTTAGTAAGGTTAGCGTGTACGCCGCCGAACATCGAACCCATTGTCTCCTGATTGAAAGTGGAGAACATGAAGTGCAGCGAGTGTTGGAAAGCCGGCGTCAGGTTTAGATTGCCCACAGACTCTGACATAGCGTTAGAGTTATCGCGCACAGGCTCCATCTGCGAAACGGAAGGTTGTACTGAACGGCCGCGATAACGCAAGCGAACAAACTTCTTCTTTGCAAGCTTATACTTGACGGTGGCCTGCGGAGCCCAATTCCATACGTTACGAAAGATATTAGCCTCCTCTCCGTTGAAATAACGTGTGCGGCTGATGGTTTGCGAGGGGTTGACACGCATTCCGGCAGATACATCAAGGTCTTTGTTCACAAAACGATAGTTGAGTTCGAGGGTCTCGGAGAAGAAATTGTTGGAAAAAGTGTTACTATACGCCGAGTCGATAACGGTGTATTGCGGTTCGGCACCCTGCAAGACGTAGTCTCCAAGGACATCAAGCAGAGGACTGTACTGCCGCTTGTCTGAAGAAGTAAGAGTATGACGGAAAGAAAGAACAGTCTCAAGAAAATGGTTCTTGCCGTAAATAGGTTCAACGTATGACACACGCACGTTTGAGTTTACCACATTCGATTTCTTCAGTTGCCGTTGGTCAAGCGTCTTGGTTCCCGTTGCCACATTATCTCCGGTCTGGTCGGTGTTTGTCAGCTGAGAGAAAGCGTTGATGGTAAGCGTTCTGCCCTGCTTGAGGAACTTATGGTTGTAGATAACACGCAGTTGCGCACCTGTCTCAGCCGCAAGTGACACGTTTTTCTGCGCTCCATACGACATCGAGTCTGCCACGCCGAGAACACTGTCTTTTCTGAGATACAGATAGTCGTTCTGCTGGTTGTACCACGTGTTGGTATATGAGATGCGCGGCTGGAAAACCAGTTTGTTCAGCGTATCTATATTATACTCTATCTCCAGTCTCAATGAGGCATCCCATGACTTGGATGTTTTTGCCGTAGAGTCGTTGTTAATATACGTAAGGTTTCCCTCATCAGAGGTCAGATATTGCTCTTTCTCCGCCTGCGTAGCAGTGTAGTTGTAACTATGGTTGAGTGAGGCATCTCCACCAAAAATAACCTTGTCTCCTGCAGCTATGTTTGTATTGACGCCGAGGTTCTCCGTCCAAGTGATGCCCGAGTTGTTTCCCGCCCTCCAGTTGCGCCCTCTGCCTGAGCGGAACTCATTAACATTGTTTGCACCTGCAATCACCGTAGTCTGACTCTCACCGAGCATCAGATTCATGAAAGCATTGGCATTGTAGCGAAAATCTTCACGGAAGAACTGCCCTGCCTTGTCTGCCGCCGTACCTCGGTAGTTATAGTGAAACAGCTTTGTCTGGTCGTCGCCGAGAGCGTCTGCACCAAGTGCACCGTTGAAATTGCCGAAAAGCCCTTTCTTGCGATTCTCCTTCAGCTTGAGGTTTATAATTCGCTCGGTATCGTCGTCTTCAAAACCTGTCAGTTTTGCCATATCTGACTTCTCGTCAATCACCTGAATCTTGTCAATCATCTCGGCGGGGATGTTCTTCGTAGCCATCTGCACGTCGTCTCCGAAAAATTTCTTTCCGTCAATACGGATACCTTTCACTTCTTCTCCGTTGACCTTCACCGTTCCGTCTGACGACACCTCCACGCCCGACATTTTCTTCAGCAGGTCTTCCACCATTGCATTCTCCTGCGTTTTGTATGCTGCAGCGTTGTACTCTAACGTATCGCCACGCACCACCATCTCTGCCGCTGTACCTCGCACCTGCACCTCGCCCAATACCTGCACATCTTCTCGCAGCTTGATACTTTTGAGATTGACATCAGCACCTGCAACCTTCACTGCCACTTTCTTCTGCACATAGCCCACAGAACTAATTATCACGGCATAGTTACCCGTCGGAGCTTTCATAAAAAACGCTCCGTTAAGGTCGGTTTGCACACCATGCACCAGCGTTGAGTCGTTGCCTGAATAGGTAAACAGACGCACAGCCGCCATCTCTATCAGCTCGCCATTATTCTCATTAACGACTCGGCCTTGCACAATGTATTGCACCATGCGTTGCTGAGCACGAGCGGGCAGCGACACTATAAACAGCAGAAGAATAGGAAATGCACAAATATGCAGAAAATGAATTGACAATAACTTTTTCATACCGTATCTACGGCGCAAATATCGTGCCAAAGACAGAAAAAGCAGCGAAATATATTCTATTTTAGTCAACGAACAAGACGGACGGAAGAACCTTCAAAACGAAAAGTTTTGTTGCTGTCTAACCAGCCTGTATTACCGACATTTACAGAGAAATAAGTGAAAAAAATATTCATTGCCCCATATACTCCGTAGCATGAAGATGTCCAATAATAGCCAATTTCATCAGGAGAGAGAACTACATTGTCTGTGCGACGCATGCCGGCAGCAGGAAGAAACACTGCACCATGTTCTTCCATCTGTAGCCATTGCCCGGCATCATATACATTTCTCTCATAGTAATTAGCAGGGGATGAGATGAATGTCATTCCGTCAGGCAGTTGCCAATTGTCCGGCAGTAGCACAATCCCCTTTACTCCGCACACTGTTGCGTGACCATATAACGACTTACTTCGGGTTTTGAATAAATACTCCCACTCCTGTGTAGTCAGCGTGCGCCATTGATAACCGTTGCCGTTACTGATAGTGGCATACACTCCCCAGTCGTAGTTGGTTGCGGCAATGTCGTTGCTACCATCGCCGTAGTCGTTGTAGTTTTCACTATTCATATACGGCTGCTTACCGTTGTATCCGCTCGTTCCCCAAGCAAAGAGGTCAATCCAGCCGCTGTAGGAGGCAGACATTTGTGAGTTGTCGCACGGATTGCCGCCCTCGCTCACGTTGCCGCTCGTTGCATCACCTACATAGTCGTACTGATGCTCTGCAAAACGCCACGTACCGGTTGATGCCTGATACTGCAGATTACCGGGAGAGAAACGCACTTTCTGACTCGGCGACACCGAAAAAAGGAAATCCGACTGAGGTAAAGCCGGCTCATCGGGTGCAGAAGAGTCGCACCCCCCTACCAAGAGACTATAGTTTTCTTTGGCAGGCCACACGCTGAAAACGTATTTCCCGCTCTGCAAGGTCTTCACCTCGGTAGCACCACCGGCCATTGTAAATGAGGAGACACTGCTACCTGTGGAGCTAATGACAGCAACGGTCTGAACCACGCTTGAGGTGTTTTCAAAGCTCACCTCACCGCACGGCGACTCACATATAGACAGCACCTGCAGAAGAAAACATAGGATAGAGAGGCACATATAGTTTACCGGATTGAAAAATTATTTTTTCTCGCGTGCGAGCTTCATCACCTCTTCCGCTATTCGTCTTGCAGAGTCTCGTTGGGCAAGTGTGAGAATATTGTTGCGCAGCGAGGCGAGACGTTTCTCATCGCCGATAAGTGCAAGAGCTTCGGTCACAAGTCTGTCCGCAGCCTCAGCGTCTTTCACGAGAATAGCGGCATCTTTACGTACCAGCGCCATTGCGTTGTGCGTCTGGTGGTCTTCAGCCACGTTAGGCGACGGCACGAGGATAGCAGGTTTGCCGAGCAGGCAAAGTTCGCTTATACTGCTTGCGCCGGCACGTGATATAACAAGGTCTGCTATAGCATAGGCAAGGTCCATACGGTCAAGGAAAGCGGTGCAAATGATACTGCTCTTACCGCCATTTGCTGCTTGATATGCATCGAAAGCCTCGCGGCAACGATCGTAGTTAGTCTTACCCGTCTGCCAAATGAGTTGTACACCGCTCTTACCAAGTTCGTCAAGATGCCTAATAACACTCTCATTGATAGTACGCGCGCCTAACGATCCGCCTATGATTAGGATTGTCTTTTTGTCAGGGTCGAGTCCGAAATGCCCGGCAGCTTCCTTGCGGCTACCTCCCTCAAGGTTCTGGCGAACAGGGTTACCGGTGAGAATAATCTTGTCGGCAGGGAAGAATCGCTCCATTCCCTCGTATGCCACACAAATCTTCTTCGCGTCACCACGCAGCAGTTTATTGGTGACGCCTGCAAAGCCATTCTGCTCCTGAAGGAGTATAGGTACTCCCATTCTGGCTGCCACTTTCATTGCAGCCCCTGAGGCATAGCCTCCTACGCCCACACCGGCATCGGGCTTGAAGTCACGAATGATACGCCTCACTTGGTGCATACTGCGAAGCATGTCTATCACCACCGACACGTTTTTCCAAGGCTGAGCACGGTTGAACCCTCTCACGGGCAAGCCTACTATCTCATATCCGGCAGCAGGCACACGCTCCATCTCCATTCTGCCGAGAGCTCCAACAAAGAGTATTTTACACTGAGGGTCAAGCTCCTTAAGAGCATTAGCTATACTGACAGCAGGGAAAATATGTCCGCCCGTACCGCCACCTGAAATCAAGTAATTCATTGAAATATTTTGTATTATACTGTATCACACACCTTAACATAGCCTTCCTTACTCCTCGACCGTAGGCATCTCTTCCATACTTTGTCTCGCCACCTCTTCCTGCTCGCCCACCAGTTGATTCTGTTCGCGGCTGACCGACATCATTATGCCGAAATAAAGCGCCGTGGCGAGCGACGACGTGCCGCCCATCGTAATCATCGGCAGCGGCTGACCTGTTACAGGGCCTACCCCTACTGCCACCAACATACTGATAAGTGCCTGACAGGTGAGCATCAGCGCCAGTCCCATCGTCATATACATAGCCGGAGGGTTATCGAACCTTGCACTCACATAGCACGCCCTGAAGAGAATAGCAAGGTAAAGAAAAATAAGCACAAAGGCCCCTATAATACCGGTTTCCTCTACAATGATAGCAAAAATATAGTCCGCGTAAGCAAGCGGCAGATAGTCGCGTTCTTTCGAGTTACCCGGCAGCACACCGAGAGGCGAAGCACTGCCTCGGGCAACAGCCACCTTGGCTAAGGTCTGCTGGTAGTCGTCAAGCACGTTTTCTTCAGCCTGTTTACCATCCGGCGCGGCAGGTTGTTTCTCGGCTATAAACTGGTCAACACGCTTCACCCACACCGTTGTTCTCTTAAACAGCCGTGGCGGCTCCTGATTTGGCCGCACGTAAGCAGCCTCTACAAAGAAATAGCCTAAGACCAACACCACAGCCGCTATGCCGGCGGCACTGGCCCAATAACGCCAATTGACACCGGCTATTATCCACAGCAGAAACACGACGCCTGACATCAGAACAGCCGTAGAAAAGTTACCCACAAGGATAGGAAAAACAGTCACAAGAGTGATGCCCAGCGTACGAAGGAACATCTTTTTCATCGACTCCTCGTCCGTAGCTCTTGACAACTGGTCCGCCACAACAATCATCAAGCCAATCTTCGCGAACTCTGACGGCTGGAAAGGCACGCCGAAAAGCTTGAACCAACGGCTGGCACCATTGACCGTAACGACAAAAGGATTATGCGGCAGAAGCATCACATACAGCATCAGAACCGTTATTGCCAAGCCCGCATACCCTGCCGACCGGATGACCCAAGAAGGCAGGAACTGTATAACAAAAGCAAAGACAACGCCGATAAATATAAAAAACATCTGATGCCCTACCGGTCCGATGTTGGAGTTGCTTTTATACACCAGCGTACTTGAAGCACTAAAAAGCGCAATAGCTGCCGCAATGATAAGAGCAAAAAACAAAAACCAAAACGTTCTATCAACGTATCGGAAGCTGAATCTCGGGTTGGAGCGAAGCTCCGTCTCTATGTTTTCCCTTAGAGTTGACATCACAGATTATTCACCTCATTCATAAACTGTTCGCCCCTGTCCTCATAGCTCTTGAACAAGTCAAACGAAGCGCAGCAAGGCGAGAGTAACACAGTGTCGCCTTCGCAGGCTGCCTCAAAAGAGAGACGGACGGCATCGTGTATATTGTCAGTATCAATAACCGCCAACGGTTTACCACTGACAGTGTGCATATTGTCAAAATGCTCATGCAGTTTTTCATTGTGCAGGCCCATATAGACCAGCGTATGACACTTTTCTTTCACAAGGTCGTCAATCTGCCGATAGTCATTGCCCTTATCTTTGCCTCCAAGTATCAGCACAGTAGGCGTTGTTATGCTGTCCAAAGCGTAAAAGCAGCTGTCCACATTAGTAGCCTTCGAGTCGTTGACGAACCTCACACCATTCACTGTCTTAACAAACTGCAAACGGTGCTCCACCCCCTTGAATGTCCTCAAACTATCAGCAATCACCACATCATTAATACCCACGGCGCGGGCAGCCAATGTTGCAGCCATAGAGTTAAGAAGATTGTGCTTACCTTTGAGCGAAAGTTCCTCTACAGGCAAAGGAAGTATCTTATTTGAAGCCTCAAAAGAGAACGGCAGAACAACCGACTTCAGAGAGTATTTAGGCAACTCACGCTTAATAACAGGGTCTTCTGCCCAATAAACAAAAGCGTCGTTTTCACCCTGGTTTCGAATGACTCGAAACTTACTATTCACATAGTTTTGGAAACAGAAATCGTAACGGTCAAGGTGGTCAGGCGTTATATTGAGAAGCACGGCAACGTCAGCCTTGAAGTCATACATACCATCAAGCTGGAACGACGACAGTTCAATCACGTAATAGTCATACTTCTCCTCCGCAACCTGCATAGCCAGCGAGCATCCTATGTTTCCGCCCAAGCCGACATTCAGCCCTGCCCGCTGACAAATATCGTAAAGCAGCGAAGTGGTGGTTGTCTTACCGTTACTGCCCGTCACACACAGCATCTTAGCGTCAGTGAAGCGTCCGGCAAACTCTATTTCAGAGATGATTGGCAACGCCATCTGCCCCGCTTGTTTCCTTAGTTTTTGCAGCACATCCACGTTGTCCGGTATGCCCGGCGACTTAACCACTTCTGTCGGGAAGAACGACAACGCATCTGCATGACCGCCTTCCTCATAACGGATACCATGACTCTCAAGAACCGATTTGTATTTCTGCTTTATCACACCGGAATCCGACACCAGCACATCATAGCCCTTACGGACACCCAAAACAGCCGAACCCACGCCACTCTCACCGGCACCAAGAACAAGCAAACGTTTTTCCATGTTTTTTTATTTCTTTTGCGCAAAGATACTGCTTTTTTGCGACTCTTGCAAGAAGATACACAGATATTTGCAGATTTTTTTTTCACGGCGTTGCCCACATTGAAAAAAAATAGTAATTTTGCACTGCCAAATCACATAAACAACAATGAAAAGTAAGCAAAAGCAAGAACGTCACCACAACCGCACCATAGCGGTGCTCACAATAATCTTTATCTCGTTGGCAGCCGTCGGTATATGGCAAGGGTACAGGTTGTATTTCAGCAATCTGACATCTCGTGACGGTGAAGCGCACCGCATTTACATCTACCCCGAGACAACCATCAGCACCCTGCTTGACACTCTGACTGCCCACTATCAAATTGCCTCCCCCTTGTGCTTGCGTCTGCACGCCCGTATGATGAGTTATCCTGCAAAGGGACAACAATATACACGTACGGGTAGTTATATAGTACCTGCCAAATGCGGCGACAAGGAACTGATACAAATGTTCCGTAACGGCTGGCAGACACCGGTCAAAGTCTCTTTTCGCAATATCCGCACTCAGGCACAGCTCTCCGCCCGTCTGGCTTCGCAACTGATGTTAGACTCGGCAGACATTGCTTCACGGTTGGGCGACAAAGACTATATGAAACAGTTTGACCTCACCATCCCCACAGCAGTGTGTCTCTTTCTCCCCGACACCTACGAGATGTACTGGGACATCACACCTGACAGACTATTTCAACGCATGTACAAGGAGTATAGTACATTCTGGACGGAAGAGCGTCAGGCTAAAGCCTCAGCACTGCACCTCAAACCTTGGGAAGTAGCAACGATTGCGTCCATTGTTGAGGAAGAAACCAACCGCGACGAAGACAAACCCGTTATTGCCGGCTTGTATCTCAACCGCCTGCGCATAGGCATGCCGTTGCAGTCTTGTCCGACGCTGAAGTTCGCACTGCAGGACTTCACACTAAGACGTATTCTCAACAAACATCTTGAGACCGACTCTCCCTATAACACCTACCGCAACGCCGGTCTCCCCCCGGGACCGATACGTATTCCTACAGCAAAGACAATGGATTACGTGCTCAATCCCGTCAAGTCTAACTACCTCTTTATGTGCGCCTCCACAGCCTTCGACGGCACTCATCACTTCAGCGCCACCTACCGCGAACATGCAGCCTATGCACGACAGTATCACCAGGCACTTGACAAACGCGGCATCAAATAAAATTGCTTTTTTTTACGATTTTATTTGGTCATATCAGAAAAAAGCAGTACCTTTGCAGCCGCGTTTGAGAAAACGTGACAAAGATAAACAATAAAATTGCGGAGACTCGCTAGCTCAGTTGGTAGAGCATCACACTTTTAATGTGGGGGTCCTGGGTTCGAGCCCCAGGCGGGTCACCAAAAAAAAGACACATTCGCGATGAATGAGTCTTTTTTTTGTTTCCATAAACACATAGAGTTATGTGTACAGTCCGCCATTTACACTTATACACTCCCCTGTGATGTAAGCCGCGTCATCTGAGGCGAGAAACGCCACCACGGCAGCCACCTCATCTGCTTCCGCAAAACGGTTTAGAGGTATCTGTTTCTTCAATTCAGCCTCATCCAAGCCGTCCACCATCTCTGTCCTGACGAACCCCGGAGCTACGGCATTGACAGTTATTTTTTTTCGTCCCACTTCTTGCGCCAAAGCTTTTGTAGCAGCTATCAGTCCGCCCTTGGCTGCCGAGTAGTTGCACTGTCCCGGCAGACCTTTTATCCCCGACAGGGAAGCTATGTTGATTATTCGTCCGTGTTTATGCACCACCATCGGCTGCAGCAGCGGACGGGTGACATTATAGAACGAATAGAGATTAGTGGCTAATACATTGTCGAACTCCTCCGGTTCCATCCATACAAGCAGGTTATCGCGCCTTACACCTGCGTTATTAACTAACACATCGATATAGTCCTGCGGGTGTTGCGCCTGCCACTGCTCAATAGCCGCGACTGTTGCTTCCCTGTTGCTGACATCGAACTTAAGCAACTCGCCTTCACCACCCTCATGACGAATGAGAGACAGCGTCTCTTCAGCCGCAGCATCGTTAGACAAGTAATTGATAAGTACCGGATAACCCTGCCGAGCCAAACGAAGTGCCACAGCACGACCTATGCCACGACCGGCACCCGTAACCAATGCGTATTTGTTCATCTTGTTAAATATGGTTTAAATATCGTTAAATCAGCAATTAAATATCTGTCTGCGCAGAGTGTCCAATCCGATTATCTCTGCAGCAGTGATGACAGATGTCATTGACACTCCGAGCAATCCGTGCAGGTTCAGGTTCTGCCCCGTCAGCATGACGTTCGGGATTGTCGTTTTAGGCGTCAGAACAGTAGTCATCGGTGAGTGCCAGTCCTTACGGATGCCGTAAACTGAGCCTTCATGAGTACGCGTATAACGCCTATAGGTCAGCGGCGAAGAAGTATAGACGCCGTCTATTGCGTCACGAAGGTAAGGCAAGCGGTTTTCAACGAGTTGCAGACATTGTTCCACCGTCTCATTTTTGAATGCAACATAATCCTCCCCTCTCCTGCCTGCGGGTTTATCCGCCCATCTCGCCACCTCAGACCAGCACATCGGTGTAAGCAGGTCAATGGCGTCAAAGTTCGGGTAAAAGCTCACCATCACACTACCGCGTCGTCCGTCGTTAGGCAGCCAAAGGTCTGCGTCATGTTTGTGAACAAAGATATTACGGTTTTCGTATGGCACCATTCCCGGTTTGAGGCGGATATTCACAGTGAACATCCCAATTGTATCCTCAAGAGATTGAATTCTCTGTCGATAGACTTTGCGGAGGGATGCGCAGTTCGCCATAAGCCTCATAGCTTCTTGCGGATGCACGTCAGCGATAACCACATCTGCCGAAACAAAATCCCCATCTTTTAATCTCACCCCTGCAGCGCATCCGCTTTTTTCTTCAATAGCTACAACCGGACAATCAGTGCGCACCTCTCCTCCCATTGAGCGTATATCGCTTGCAAGGCGTTCTGCTATCAGAGATCCCCCACCCTTCAACCGCCATGCACTTTGTATGAAAGAGTTATTGATTTGTGCAAACACGTATAGAGGCAGAGTATCGCGACTAAGCTCCATCTTAAGCGAGGTGCCGGAAATAACCTGACGAAGAAGCGGATTATGAAAAGTATCAATCAGATAATCATAGGCCGACTGTGCAAAGAGCGATGTAGCAAAAGACCCGGTAGAATTACGAGAAAGGAATACATCATAAACATGCTCCCCTACACTTTTCAGAAAGTCCGCATACCGTTTCAACGATAGATGTTCTTCAGGAAAAGCTTCTGCCAGTGTTGCGGCAAACCTCTCATGCCCGTTGGCAAAAGCAAACCTTTTATCACCAATAACCACTTCGTCAAAACAATCCTCATCAAGCGCTTGCCATGGTAAGTCTAACAGATTAAAATACCGGAAAAGCGGATATAATGATTCCCCTTCTCTCAGTCCGCCCACATAATGAAAACCTGTGTCAAACAGCGTATTGCCGCGTCTGAACGTTTGCAGGCATCCACCGATATGACTATCCTGCTCCAGCACAGTGACACTCAAGCCGTTCTTTGCGAGGATATAGGCACATTGCAACCCACCCAAGCCTGCACCTATGACCACCGCGTTATTCATCCGCGACCTCGGCTTTCATTGTTAGATAAGAGACGTTGCCGTTCTCTATTGCAGCAGTTATCCGATACACGCCCGGGACTGTTTCTTGCAGAGTAATGTTCACATCTGCCTGTGGTGTTGTGTCAGGCGTCATAACAGACGTCATACGACACTGTTTGATTCGCAAAATACGCAACGGTTGATGATGAACAGCAGCAGCGCATCTGCGTATCATTTCTAAATTACAAACTCCCGGAGAAACAGGTTCACCGGGAAAATGTCCTTTATAGACAGAGCTGTCGGGATTAAGGCAGATACGCACAACGCCGGACAACATATTGTCGGAAGACACTTTTAGTATCGAAAAATAGTCATCAATCATCCTTCAGAAAAATCTTCATTAAACATGTTGCCGCTATAGTTTCACCTATGCGCACCTCAGCGCTTATCAGCCGAATGCCGCCAATCTCTGTCACCAACCTGACATGCGTCCGCAATTCACTTCCGACCTCCGGCAAGACAGACAAACAACAATCCTTAATCTCGCCTATAAAGCCTAACTTTGGTTTTTCCCCACTGAGTATGTTGTTACAACCGGCAAAAGCAGCAGCCGACTGAGCTATATGCTCAATCAATCCGGCTTCACGTAGTTTGCCGTCATCAACAAAAATGTTATCCTGCCTGACTGTCAAACCGGCTTCAGCTTCAGTCTCAGAGGCAGACCACACGACATCCACCATCACGATAGGCGGACGTTGAGGAATAAGCTGATGGATATATTCACCTTTAAAAATCACGGTTTTCGAAAAATGACTTAAATGTTTCTTACGATAAGTGTTGCATTTGTGCCACCGAAGCCGAAACTATTGCTTAGGAAAGTGTTAAAATGCTTCTCAATACGATGGTCGGGTATCAGCAGCTTAGCGCTGTCCTCGTCAGGGTTTTCGAAATTGAGATTGGCTGCAATAAAGTCATTTCTCATCATCAGCATTGAGTAAATGACCTCACTTGCTCCGGCCATCCACATCTCATGTCCGGTCTGCGACTTGGTTGAAGTTACCTCTATTCTCCTGTCCCCAAAGACACTGTAAATCGCTTTTGCCTCGTTAGTATCTCCGACACGCGTGGAAGTGGCGTGTGCGTTGATGTATCCTATCTCATCAGTTTTCACCCCCGCCCGTTCTATAGCCATACAAAGAGATTTGCGTGGTCCTTCCACATTCGGCGTAGATATATGTTCCCCGTTAGCCGAGAACCCATATCCAAGCACTTCCGCCAATATAGGCGCTCCGCGCCTCAAAGCATGTTCGTATTCCTCAATTATGATTGTAGCGGCTCCTCCACCGGGTACCAAGCCGTCGCGGTCACGGTCAAACGGACGGGATGCTTCAGTCGGAGCATCTTCGCGAACGGAGAAAGCCGCTATGCCGTCAAACGAGCCGACAGAGAACGGATTGACCTCTTGCGCCCCTCCACATACAACCATATCCTGCAGTCCCGATTGAATCAACAGCGCACCCAAACCCAAAGCATGCGCCCCGCTGGCACATGCGCCACTCACCGTCAGGTTGATACCACGCAGACCAAATATAGTGCCGAGATTCATCGTTACGGTTGAGTTCATCGACTGAAAGATTGCACCCGAGCCACAAAGTGCCGTATCATGTTTTTCTCGAATAGTATCCACGGCGCGCACAGCCGGTTCGACTGCCGAGTCGTTACCATAAAGCAAACCGACATCGTGCTTGTCCAAATAATCCTGGTCAATACCCGCATTACGCAGAGCCTCAACCGTGGCACAATATGCATATTTAGCCTGTTCCGGCATGTATGCACGCTGCGACCTGCTCAGTATCCCTTTCAGTTCAGGAATATCCACCTTTGCCGTCAGCGCCGAGCGAAACCCCATCTCCTTGCGTATGGGGTCAAACACTATGCCGGACCTGCCGGTATATAGAGAATCGCGCACCTCATCCAACGACTTACCAAGGCATGACCAGATACCCATGCCCGTTATTACCACTCTTCTCATCACTTGACTTTTGTCCTTTTATCAATTATTCTGATATTGCTAAGTTAACTACAGCAAGAACCATACCACAACAGTACCTGCCGACTAAATGAATGCAGCACTTTTGAAAAATTAACGTTAGGATAGTTTTTTTTCGTTATTTTCATTATTTGCTTGTCTATGTAAGAAAAAATCACTACCTTTGCACGTTTTATAGGCATCTATAGAAATCCGTAAAGAATAAAACATAAACACCATACACAATGAAACCTACTTTTTCATGTTTCAAATCGATTTTCGCCGCAACTCTTCTTGCATCCGTGATGCTGACGAGCTGTATGGCGGATCTTGACATGCAGAACATTGACAACTCTGCCAAAGTATCGATGGGGCTGGCATTACCCGTTGGCAGTATCACCGCCAAGATGACCGATTTTCTGACCGACACAACCATCGACAAAATCACTCTCAATGCAGAGGGTATCTATCAGTTTGAAGACAGTTTTGCCTTCGACAAACAGTTCCACCCTATCAACCTTTCCAATTATTTCTCAAGTACGACATCCGAACTGATGATGCAGCAAAAGGTGAGCGAGACCTACCCGGGCATACCTGTTATGCCCGACGGAAAGACGTATATCACCGACCCCGGCACGGATATCATTTTGGATTTTCCGATTGGTCTGAAGCTCTCCGGTGTGAACACAGTGCTTAACAACGAGCGTTTGGACAAGATGAGTATTGAGTCTGCAAATTTCAGTTCCAATTTCAGCCAGAACTTCGGCTTGGACTTCTCCCGCATCAAACAGCTTGACATTATTCTGCCCGACAACATGCCCCGCAGCGCCGGTCAGACAGTGAACATTCCGTTGTCCGGCCAAGGGTATAACACCGACATTCCTATCATCGTTGACAACTTCGACATCAACCTTCTGAAAGACCCGAGTAAACCATACGACCAGACAACCAATACCGTCACCGACTCGGTAACCTTCGTCATGCGCTTCACCATACACCTCAACCCCGGTGAGACACTGACATTAGACGACCGCTCATCATTCTCGTACAAGTTTACGGTTGACTTCATCGACTACTCCGCGATATATGGTTATTTCGCAGCATCCAAAGAGATGCGTGATTCTGACGAGATGAAGATTTCCGAGATGTGGGACTTCTGGAACAACCTTCGCGAGATTACCATTCCTATAGCCGAGCCTCAGTTGCGACTTGACATAACGACCGGCATAGCAGCGCCGATGCACATGCATATCTCCTATCTTGAGGTAGAGGCACTGAAGGACCATACAACGCATCGTGCCACCTTCTATGGCGACCCGACAAAGACAAGCTACGACAAAGACCTGCCTAACTACCACACCGTTTACTCGCCGCTTGAGACACGCTCAACCAATACGGTCCTGTTCAATAACGACAATGGCAACTTGTCATATATATTCGAGATACGCCCTGACATCGTCCGCTATAGCTACGACTTCAGTCCGTACGAGGTAACAGGTGTAAGCCAACACCGAATGACCAAAGACACGAAGGTTGATATCAACGCCATAGTCACCATTCCTTTCAAGCTAAACGAAGGAACTCACCTTGCTTTCAAGGACACGGTGCATGCAGCGATGGACTCGCTCTCTCTGCAATCGCTGGTTAGCAACGTAGATGCAATTGACTCGATAGGCGTCAAAAACCTGAAACTGGTGATGACCGCCCAGAGTTACATCCCGTTTGACGTGAAAGCACAAGTACACTTCCTTGACAAAGACGGCAAGGATGTAGGAATGACTATTAACGAAGACAATCACCTGATGATTCTTGGTCCGACCGACTATGACGGAAGCGGAAACGTCAACAAACCAAATGACTCACAATTGGTGGTTGACATTGACCAAGACGACCTTGACAAGATAGCAAAAGCCAAAGAGATAGCCTTCGACCTTGACATAACCGATGTGGATGTAAGCAAACTAAAGGACAAAGGAGCAGTGTTCCCTGTTTCTTTAGGCTCGGAGACCAAGTTAACCATCAAAGTGGCACTATCCGCAGATGCTGATGCCTACCTGCGTCTGCCTTTTGGTGAACAAGGGGGCAAGAAACAATAAATCATCTGTTAACCCGATGTTGAACGCTTCGTTAAAAGAAAACATACTACAATGAGACGCACAAAGCATATATCATTTCTGCTCACGCTATTGATAGCCTGCAGCATGAGTATCACCGCTCAGGAGGTAAGCACCACCAACATGCTTGAGATAGCTCCGTACAGGCACTATATCAACCCCGCCTTCGAGCCGCTTACCGACGGATATTTCATCTTACCCGTCTTGGGCCACCTCAACCTCTACGGCGGACAGAACTCGTTCACGATGAGCGACCTGCTCTTCAAGCAGGACGGCAAAACAATGACGGCATTGCACCCCGATTCGAGAAAGAGTCTCATATCAGCCTTTCGTCCGAATACTCTTGTTCGCATGAACACCTCAATGCCTCTGCTTGCCTTTGGTGCACGCACAAAGAAAGACGGCTATTGGCACGCAGCCATAGAGTTGAACGCCGACCTTGGTCTTGGCATGCCGCGCGACCTCTTCCGCTTTGCCTTAGGCGGCGGAATGAAGGACCTTACGGGCAACAATGTGTATAATCTCAAGGCCCTCGGTGCCGCAGGTCAGGCCTACCTTGCCATAAGCGGAGGCTACTCCAGAAAACAAAACGACCAATGGTCATGGGGCTTTAAGGTAAAGTTGATTGACGGTTTGGCATACGTAGGCATGAAGCAGAACAGACTGGAGCTCAATGCTTCTCCCGAACAGTGGAACATTGACGGAACCGGTATGTTGCGTATAGCCGGTCCTTTCCGTTCCCTCCCCAGCTCTGCCTCATACGAAGACATCAAAGCCTGGATAGACGGCGGCGTACTGCCTACCAACGGCTCCACCAGCGATATGATAAAGACCTTTGCCACACCTAACGGCTATGGTTTGGGGTTCGACCTCGGCGCTACATACCAGCCGCATAAGATGGTGAAGATATCACTCTCACTCACCGATATCGGTGCCGTTTACTGGACAGGTAACAAATACAACTACACGCTAAATGCTGTATATGACGGCGTGGGTGACATGAAATACAGCGATTTTGTGGACGAGAAAGGACAGTTCCAAACGCAAATGTTAGTTGACACAGTGATAGGTACACTGAAAGAGATAGGCCAAAAAGCTCTCACTGCAGACGGTGCCGGCAAGAAAGGATTTCTTGCGCCTCTGACAATGAAACTGAACGCCGGTGTTGACGCATACTTCTGCAACGACATTCTCGGTCTCGGTCTGTATTCGAAGACCATGCTCTTCAATGCCAAACTGTATGAGGAACTCACCTTCGGCGCAAGTGTTCGTCCGTGCACTTGGTTCAACTTCGGTGTGTCATACTCGTTCCTCAACGGCAAATGGAGCAATCTTGGTGCAGCCTTCGGTCTGCGCGGCGGCCCGTTTGTACTGACAGTGGCAGCGGACTACGTGCCACTCACCTGGGCTCAGATACCTAAAGGTGACAGCAACATCCCCGCACCATATAAAACAAAAGGTTTCAACATCGAGATGGGCTTGAATATCGTATGGGGTTGGAAAGACCGCGACCGAGACAAAGACGGCGTTAAGGACAAGATTGACATGTGCCTTGGTACTCCGAAGGAAGTGCGAGTTGACGTTCTTGGTTGTCCGCTCGACAGCGATGGTGACGGTGTGCCCGACTACATGGACGAGTGTGTAGAGACTCCTGTTGCCGCCTATGGTCTGATTGACGAGAAGGGTTGTCCTATCGACACTGATGGTGACGGTGTACCCGATTACGAAGACGAGTGCCCGAACACGCAGCCTGAGGTCTATGGTTATGTGGACGAGAAAGGTTGTGCTCTTGACAGCGACGGTGACGGCGTAGAAGACTATCGCGACGAGTGCCCCGACACACCGGCTGAAGCCAAGGGTCACGTGGACGACAAAGGTTGCGAATTAGACTCCGACGGTGACGGTGTCCCCGACTGGAGAGACCAATGTCCTAACACTCCTGTAGAGGCATTAGGAGGCATTGACGAGAAAGGTTGTCCTATAGACAGCGATGGCGACGGCGTGCCTGACTACCTTGACCAATGCCCGAACACACCTGCTGCCGCACTCGGACACGTGGACGAGAGAGGCTGTGAGGCTGATTCCGACGGCGACGGAGTACCCGACTATAAAGATATGTGTCCGGAGATGGCAGGTCCTGCCGACAACAAGGGTTGCCCGGAGGAGAGCAAGGAGATAATCAGCGTGTTCAGAAAAGCAATGCAAGGCATACAGTTTGAGACCGGCAAAGCCAAAATTAAACGTAACTCTTATGGTATTCTTGACGAGATAGCTCAAATATTCCTTGATAATCCTAACTACACCGCCGAAGTACAAGGTCACACTGACAATGTAGGCAAGCCTCAAGCCAACCTCAAGCTGTCAGACGACCGCGCAAACGCTGTTCGCGATTACCTGATTAGCAAAGGAGTGGCAGCCGAGCGCCTGACCGCAAGAGGCTATGGTGACACGATGCCAATTGAGAGCAACGCCACCTCAAAAGGCCGTGCCAAGAACCGCCGGGTAGAGTTCGACCTCACCATCACCGAGCGCCATACAGAGATTATCAAGCGCTACGCCGACCCTGTGCCGGCAGACAGTGTTCCGGCAGTACCGGCAGACAGCGTTCAAGCATCAAAATAAACAAAACAAATACATAAATAACGTTACAAAAATAAAAATTAAATACATACAAAACAATGGGAAGAGCATTTGAATATCGCAAGGCCACAAAGTTGGCGCGCTGGGGTCACATGGCAAAGACCTTTACAAAGATTGGCAAAGAAATCACAATAGCCGTACGTGCCGGCGGTCCTGACCCTGATGGTAACCCACGTTTGCGCGTGCTTATCAAGCAGGCAAAAGAGGAGAACATGCCTAAGGAAAATATTGAGCGTGCTATCAAGAAAGCGACAGACAAGTCCACCGAGGGATACAAAGAGATATGTTATGAGGGATATGGTCCGCATGGCATAGCTATCTTTGTAGAAACAGCCACCGACAACAACATGCGCACAGTTGCTAACATCCGTTCGTACTTCACCAAACACGGCGGTTCACTCGGCACACAAGGTTGCCTGCAGTTCCTCTTTGACCGCAAGTGCGTCTTTACCACAGCTCCTAAAGACGTGGATATGGACGAGTTGGAACTCGAACTTATTGACTACGGCGTGGACGAACTCGGCCAGGACGAAGACGGCAACATCATCATCTATGGAGCATTTGAGTCATACTCCGACATACAGAAATATCTTGAGCAGAACGGCTTTGAAATCAAGTCGGCTGAGTTTGTACGTATTCCTAACGACCTGAAGCAACTGACAGCAGAGGAACGCGAGGGCGTGCAGAAACTCATTGACAAGATAGAGGAAGACGAGGACGTACAGAACGTATTCACCAACATGGCACCTGAAGAGTAAGCAAACGAATGGATATTATTCGCAAATATTTCTCTCTTACAGAGCACCAAGAGCGGCAGTTTGCCGCTCTTGGGTTACTCTATCCTGAGTGGAACGCAAAGATAAACGTCATATCCCGCAAGGATATAGATAATCTTTACGAGCATCATATTCTTCACTCTCTTGCAATCGCCAAATGGCTGAATTTCACGTCAGGAAGCGAAGTGTTAGATGTAGGAACCGGCGGCGGTTTTCCCGGCATTCCGCTTGCCATCATGTTTCCCGAAGTCAAGTTTACACTTATTGATTCGGTAGGCAAAAAAATCCGAGTAGCAACAGAGATTGCCACAGCCGCAGGTATTAGCAACGTGCGCTGCATACAAGAGCGGGCGGAAGAAGAGAAAGGCAAATACGACTTCGTTATCAGCCGTGCAGTAATGCCATTGGCAGACCTGAGGAAACTCGTACAAAAAAACATCTCACGCACTCAGCGTAACGCACTGCCGAACGGCATCATTGCACTTAAAGGCGGCGAACTGCAAGGTGAGATACAACGTTTTAGAAACATAGCAGAAACGGAAGACATCTCTTATTGGTTTGACGAAGAATACTTCAAGACAAAAAAAATAGTATATCTGCCTGTATAACCGACATCCGACAGTTATCTTTTATCAACAAAAATGAAACGTGTTCTAAATACACTTGCCCTACTAACGATAGTACTCAGTGTCAGCGCTCAGTTGCTGCTGACAGAAGGTACAGTCGTTTATCATGAGGACTTTGGAGGCAACGACCCGAGCGACCCGCGCATAAGCACCACGCCTGTCCCCGGCATGAGTCATCAATACAGTCAGCTAACCAATGATGTCTTCCTCTCTATGTATAGCGGTGCATACCTTGTTACCAAGTCGGGTTACTGCAATGGTGACACAGCCGTAGGCAGCCAATGGCGCGGTGCACAATGGCATATACAAGACGACCATACCTACCCTGGTGACTACACTCGCGGCTACTTACTTGAGATAGACGGCAGAGGCGGTAATGCACCTTTCTATAGCACCACCATCAACGGTCTGACACCCGGTAGTGCATTGTCTTTCTATGCCTACGTAGCAAACGTGATGACATGGTATCACACCAACGTACGATACAACGCCGCCAAACCTAACTTGCGTTTTGTCATATCAGATAATGACGACAATGTTATTGCATCTTATACCACCGGTCCTATTGATAGTGACACAATAAGCAAGGTGGTTACTCCCCTACCAAACGCAAGAGGATGGAACGTGAGCAGCAAATGGCATCAAGTAGGCTTCACCTTCAAACTGCCGGACGGATTAACCGACATCAAACTAACCATATACAACTACGTATATGACTACGGCGCCGGTAACGACTTCGCCATTGACGACATCTACTTGGTTGACGCAACCATATCATACGAAGATATAAAGCAGTATGAGGGCAAAACCATCGTCGGCAAAGACTCCGTATGCCTCGGCAGCACGTGGTTCTACGAAGACGTAATATCAACAAATCCAAACATAACAATAAAAATCAAACATTAGTATGAACATACCTGTTTTACTTCTTACGGGCTACCTCGGCAGCGGTAAGACAACACTACTTAACAGAATCCTGCAAAACAAACAAGGCATTCGCTTTGCCGTTATCGTCAATGATATCGGCGAAGTGAATATTGATGCCGACCTTATTCAGAAAGGCGGCGTAGTGGCTCAGCAGGACGACAATCTCGTGGCACTACAGAACGGCTGTATCTGCTGTACGCTCAAGACCGACCTGATGCAACAGTTGCAGGGACTGGTTCGCCAGCAGTGCTTTGATTACATTGTAATTGAAGCAAGCGGAATATGCGAACCGGCTCCTATAGCACAAACCATCTGTTCAATGCCGTCATACCTTCCACTACCGGAAAAAGCTATTGGTTTTCCTGAACTCGACTGTATCGTCACAGTGGTTGACGCCCTGCGCATGCGCGACGAGTTCCGTAGCGGCAACGACTTGGTAAAGCATGACATTGACGAGGAAGATATAGAAAACCTGCTTATACAACAAATAGAGTTCTGCAACATCATTCTTCTTAACAAAGCAGCCGACGTCAATCCCGACGAATTACGCCGCATAAAGGAGATTATCCGCGCCATACAACCGAAGGCAGAAATCATCGAGTGCAACTATGGTAATGTTGACCTTGACCGTATTATCAACACCCACCTGTTTGACTTTGACGAAGTAGCATCTTCAGCAGCATGGATACAAGCCATAGAAGGGCATGATGAGGATGAGGATGAGGATGAGCACGAGCATGAGCACGAGCATGAGCACGAGCATGAGCACGAGCATGAGCACGAGCATGAGCACGAACATGAGCATGAGCATGAACATGAGCACCATCACCACCATCATGACGAGGGCGAGGCGGAAGAATACGGCATCGGAACATTTGTTTACAAACACCGTCGCCCGTTCAACCTCGGCAGGTTCGACAATTTCGTAGCCAAACACTGGCCTAAAAACATCATCCGTGCCAAGGGAATCTGTTATTTCGCAGACGAATACGACACGTGCTACGTATTTGAGCAAGCCGGTCGTCAGTTCCAATTGCGTAACGCCGGTCAGTGGTATGCTACCATGCCTGAAGACGAGTTACAAGACCTGCTAATGCGCGAGCCGTCGCTACGCGCCGATTGGGACGACTTCTACGGCGACAGAATGGAAAAACTTGTCTTCATTGGTCAGCACCTCGACAAAGAAGGAATAACAAAGGCACTTGATGATTGCCTCGACTAAAACACGTCTCAAATGAACATCGCAGAAGTCATATCACGTCGTACAGGCATAAAGTCAGCATACGTCAGCGCCGTTCTTTCTCTGTTAGAAGATGGCGCAACGGTGCCATTCATTGCCCGCTATCGCAAGGAGCAGACAGGCAGTTTAGACGAAGTCGGCATAACACAGATAATGGAAGAAAACGACCGGCTGAACGAACTGCTCAAACGCAAGGAGACGGTAATAAAAACCATCGAAGAGCAAGGCAAACTGACGACAGAACTGCGTCAAGAAATTGACAACTGCGAAGATAGCAATCGTCTTGAAGACCTGTATCTGCCATATAAACCCCACCGCAAGACGCGGGCAGACATTGCCCGTGAGCACGGGTTAGAGTCTCTTGCCAAGCAACTTATGAGTCAGTCTCCGACTCTCAACCCCAAACGCTGTGCAGAACGCTACACCGGCAAAGACGTGCCTGACGAAGAAGCAGCACTGCAAGGAGCGAGAGACATAATAGCCGAGTGGGTTAACGAGTCACAAACGGCACGAAACGCTGTGCGCCGCGAGTTTGACTATACAGGCACACTTACCTGCAAAGTCATACCTGTCAAAGCAGATGAGGACGGAGCACAACAATATCGCGACTACTTCGATGTACACGAGCGCCTTAGCCACATACAATCCCACCGCCTTCTTGCCATGAGACGCGGTGAATCTGAAGGCTGGTTGCGGATTGACATTTCGCCGGACAAAGACAAGGCTCTGCAGAAATTAGAGCACATCTTCATAAAGGGGAATAGTGCTGCCTCGTCAGAGGTGAACGCTGCCGTTGCGGATTCATACAAACGCCTGCTGAAGCCTGCTATTGAGACAGAGCAAGCAGCCGCGTCCAAGGAGAACGCTGACGACACGGCGATACGAATCTTTGCCGACAATGCCCGCCAACTGCTCATGTCCGCTCCTTTGGGTCAGAAGCGTGTGCTGGCTATTGACCCGGGCTTTCGCACAGGTTGCAAGGTGGTATGCTTGAGTGCACAAGGTGACCTGCTGACACATACCGTCATCTTTCCCGTACCTCCACGCAATGATATAGCCGGTGCCACACGTATCGTCAAACAGCTGTTAGACAAGTATCAAACAGAGGCTATCGCCATAGGCAACGGCACAGCCTCACGTGAAACGGAAGATTTCATTCGCCGTATGCTGGATAGTCTCGGCTATGACAACGTGGACGTATATGTTGTCAGCGAAAACGGCGCATCTGTCTATTCAGCAAGTGAGACGGCACGCGAGGAGTTTCCGAATGAGGACATCACCGTCAGGGGTGCCGTCTCCATCGGGCGTCGCCTTCAAGACCCGCTTGCGGAACTGGTGAAGATTGACCCCAAGGCTATAGGTGTCGGGCAATACCAACACGATGTTGACCAAACCAAACTACGCAATGCCCTCACCTCTACCGTCTCATCAGCCGTCAACCAAGTGGGAGTTGACGTGAACACAGCATCGCGCCACCTGCTCACATACATTTCAGGTCTTGGACCGGCACTGGCAAAGAGCATCGTCAAATACCGCTCAGAGAACGGACCATTCCACTCACGTGAGGAGATAAAGAAAGTACCTAAACTCGGAGCAAAAACCTTTGAACAATGTGCAGGTTTCTTGCGTATTACCGATTCTGACGAGCCACTCGACAACACAGCTGTTCACCCTGAGCGTTATGCCCTTGTACATAAGATGGCACACGACATCGGTTGCACTATAAGACAACTCATTCGTAACGATGAGGTACTCTCACACATCGATCTCAACCGATATGTCACTTCCGGTGTAGGACTACCCACACTCAATGATATCATTAGCGAACTGCGTCGCCCCGCTCGCGACCCGCGCGGCAAAGCTGAAGCATTCAGGTTCTCTGACGAGGTTCATGATATCAGCGACCTTCGTGAAGGAATGACCCTGCCGGGCATTGTTACCAACATAACTGCTTTCGGAGCATTCGTCAACATCGGAGTACACCATGACGGACTGCTGCATGTGTCACGACTAAGAGGCAAGAAGCTCCGCCTGCATGAGCAACTAAATGTTGTGGTAGAACAGATTGACTGCAACAGAAACCGCATCAGCCTCGCATTACAATAGTCCGACGCCGGTATATATCATTATCACCGCAGACTCATCAAAAATCACCCCCAGAAGATACTAACGCATTTACTTGAAAGACAACTACAGATGAACAGACTATACGAGTTCTTCCGCCATCACAAAGCGTTTCTATGGTCACTACTACTCATAGTGGTAGCAGTGCTTGCATGGCTAAGCTCACAATGCCGATTTGAAGAAAACATCTTTCAACTCCTTCCGAAAACCGAAAACGCAGACTACCAACTAACCTTCACCAACCTACGCCTCAAAGACAAGATTTTCGTGCAGGTTCGTTATCGTGACGATGCCGCAAACGAAACGCCTGAACAGGAGCGTATGGCAGAAGCAATGGAGATGTTTATGTCTCGTTTGAACGAACGCGACCAGGATAGTCACCATATCCTATACCACCTCTCGGACGTTGACCCGTTACTGCTGCTTGATGCTGCTGAATATGCTATGGCGCATGGTCCGGCATACGTCAATCTCTCACCTGTCGCTCTTGACTCACTCTGCACGGAGCAACATATACAGTCACAGATAGCCTTTTATAAGGAGCTGCTTTCCACCGATATGGGCGATAATTTTTACGACGTCATAGCCTACGACCCATGCGGCATAGCAATGAGCGGCGCCGGATTTGCCCGGAGCGGGCTTGGTTCAGATACAGATATACAAGACAAACTTCTCACACTTTTCGACAATAACGAGGACGGACCATCCAGATATGCCTTTAATCATATATTCACCCAAGAAGGTAAGGCTTGTATTGGTTTTATTACCCCCTCATTCGGCACGGATGACTCACGTCAGGCCGGCAAACTCTTGAGAATGATGAACGATGTGCGTGACGAAGTGGCACAGGAATATCCTGATCTGGAAGTTCTTTACCACGGCACAATCGTTCTTGCGGGCGGAAACAGTACCCGCATGCGCAAGGACCTTGCTTTAACCATAGGCATATCAATGTTGTTCATTTTGCTCATGCTCTGCATCTTCCTCAAGCGTCCCACCTACTTGATACTATCTGTTTTACCTATAGGTTTCGGTATTCTTCTTGCCCTTGCGGGTCATTACCTTATTCGCGGCGGCGTATCTCTAATGAGTATCGGTTTGGGAGCAATAGTGTTAGGCGTCGGCTTCAGTTATGTGCTACACGTGCTCATACACTATATTTACACAGGTGATATACACGACACACTTGATGTTCAGACACGTCCTGTCCTGCTTGGCTCTCTCACGACCGTAGGTGCCTTTGCAGGACTGCTGTTCACACAGTCGCAACTGCTCAAAGATTTTGGTCTGTTGGCGCTAATGGTGATTATCGGCACCACAATTTTCTCACTCGCCATCATGCCGCAGTTCCTGCCGCGCAAACACACACCTAATAAACGCGCCTTTGCCTTGCTTGAAAAGGCTAATAGCTATAATATCGACCGCAATATACCTATTTGTTGCCTTACCGCGATCTGGGTTGTCGTGTGTATTTCTTTCTCCGGCAGATACCAATTCGACAGTAATCTGCGCAATATCGGTTACATCAGCTCAGACGCCGCACACGCTCAAAACTCGTGGAACGAGCTGATGAACGAGGGTTACAACCAACAGTACTTCGCCTCTGTAGCCCCAACTGTAGAAGACGCTCTGGAGCAATTGCCTTTGATAGAGCGCACTATTGACAGCTTGCGACAGGAAGGAGTAGTGGTATCAACGATGAAAACTTCCCTGCTCATGCCATCGCTCAAAACACAGCAGCAAAGGGTTGACAATTGGACAAACTATTTTACACGGGAGCGCCGTGATGCTGTTTGGCACAATATATGCACAGCTTGTCAGAAAGAAGGTATTGAGGCATCGTTGTTCGAACCCTTCAGACGGCTAATGGAAGCACCGGCACAGCCACAACTACTGACCGACAGCCGGCTTCTGCCACCTGAAGTTTTGGAGAATTTTGTGGAACAGACACACGGAAAAACTCTTGTATATTTCCCCGTCAAATCAACCGTTGAGAACGCCAAGCCGGTCAAGGACAGACTTACACTTGTGAAGGGTTGTATGGTAATGGATCCATATTACTACAGCACCAATCTTGTGGAGCTTATCCACTCTGATTTCGACCTCATAATGTGGGTTAGTTTCCTGTTTGTCTTCGTCCTGCTACTCGTTACCTACCGCAACATCTGGCTCACGTTGATAGCGCTTGCTCCGATGCTCTTGTCGTGGTACACCGTACTCGGCGCTATGGCATTGTTCAACCAACCATTCAACCTTATCAACATCATCGTCTCATCCTTCGTCTTCGGTATAGGTGTTGACTATTCAATCTTTATCCTTGAAGGGCTTTTGAAGGGAGAAGACGGTAATCCGACAATGACCTACAACAAAACAGCCATTACGCTCTCGGCAACGATCCTGGTCATCTGTATGTTCGTCCTCGGCTTTGCCGTTCACCCTGCTATACAGTCAATCAGCTTTGCCTCGCTGGTGGGCATGATAACCACCATAATGTTGTCATATACTCTCGAACCCAATCTTTACAAATTATATATAAAACTAAAGAAAAAAAGACTGTCATGAAAAAGCGTTTCACACTTTGTCTGATGACAATATTCAGCATTTTCCTCTCATTCTCCGCTGAGAATATCCCCGCCGCAATCCGTGCTTTGCACCCGGACGGCGAGTCTATCGACTTTGCCTTCACCGAAACCAAAGTAATGCCAAAGATAAAAAAGACAACGGTCAAACAAGGGACTATGCATTTCGTAGCGCCTGATGACCTGCGTGTTGACTACACCGACCCTGCGGGCGACTATATGCTTATAACCAAAGAGAAGTTTGAAGTACAGAAAAAAGGCAGAGTACAGAACTTCAATATCAAGAACCCGGAGCGTCGCATGGGACTATATCGCTCCACGTTGCTGCTTTGCATGTCAGGCGATGTAGAGAAAGTAGCAAATATCAATGAGGCCAGCGCAGAATACAAGACCGTCGGCGGGCGGTATGTGTGCACGATTACAGCCAAGCATGCCTCAGCACGTGAGATAGCTTCCCTCGTTCTTGAATACGACACAAAAAGCGGCAGACTGCTTCGCATGGTCATAACCGAAGGCAACGACAACTACACCACCTACGAGGTCAAGTAACAGAACACGTTTTCCAATTCACATAACGCAGTTCTCTACATGAATATCATTGCTCATGCCCGCAACGGCTTTCACACAAAGTTTGGCGTACCTCGCCAGACGACCGTTGACAGCCGTATTCTCACCCGCATTGTTTTCACCCCCGAATATCGAAATGCCGAAGCATTGCGCGGTATAGAGCAGTTCTCTCATCTTTGGATAATATGGGGTTTTGACGACAGCAACGCCCCGCAAACCGAAGGCTCGCAGTGGTCTCCTACCGTACGTCCTCCGCGCCTTGGAGGCAATCAGCGCCTTGGGGTCTTTGCCACTCGCTCACCCAACCGCCCTAACCGCATTGCTCTGTCATCCGTACGCCTGCTTCGCATTGAGCAGACAGCAGAAGGACATGTGCTTGTCGTACAAGGAGCAGACATGAAGAACGGCTCGCCCGTCTATGACATCAAACCATATATTCCCTACACCGACTCGCATCCTGATGCTATAGGCGGTTTCACCGACACTACACCGGCTCATAAGCTCAATGTCGTCTGGACAGACAAGGCGAATAGCGATTTTCAGGAGATACAAAAAACAGGAGCCAATCAAACATCCTCTAACTTAGTAACCACCCGCGAGGAAATCAACGAAATCCTTGCAGCCGACCCGCGCCCTGCATACCACAATGACCCTCAAAGAATATACGGATTTGAGTACAACGGATGTGAGATAAAATTTCGCGTAACACAGGAACATATAGTCTATGTGACAGCAGTGATAGCACTTGAACATATACAACAAGGAGAGTGAGTCAGTTTTGACACACTCTCCTAAAAGTAATTGACGATACCGTCTATCACATGACCACCTGTTTTTGTCAAACAGTAAAAACAGCAAGAAATTTACAACTCTTGCCCCAGAACGAAGTGGAACTGGCTTCCGCCGTAGTTGTCCGAACCGTTAATCTTATCAAATCCCCAACCCCAGTCTATACCCATCAGACCGAACATCGGCAGATATATACGCACGCCTAAGCCCAGCGAGCGTTTGAGGTCAAACGGATTAAAGTCCTTAATATCAGCCCAGCAGTTGCCGGCTTCTGCAAATCCGAGTACCCAGATTGTAGCGTTCTGCTCAAGCGACACAGGGTACCTCAGCTCCATCGTGTATTTATTATAGACATAACCAAGGTTACGTCCTGTAACAGCATCGTAAGGCGTCAGCGAACCTGACGAATAACCACGCATAGCTATATAATCGGTGGAATACGAGGAATATGACGTCATGCCGTCGCCACCCATATAGAACGATTCAAACGGCGACTTTGCAGCTCTGTTATAATGTCCAAGATATCCGAACTCAGCCCTTGCCATTAGCACAAGTTTAGAATCCTTAGTAAGAGGAGTGAACACCTTTCCTGAGAATTTCCACTTATGATACTCCAGTAGTTTATACCTCTCGGAAACAGACATCTGGGAATAGTCCGCCCCGCTTATGAGCGACCACGGCGGCGTAATCTTCAGCGAGAGAGAGAACTGCGAACCGCGACGAGTGTAAATAGGATTATCTATAGAGTTACGCGAAAGGTTGAGTGTAATAGCAAGGTTATGCGACATACCGTCAGAGAGCAACAAGTATGGCCACGACTTCATCATGTAAAGCTGATAACTGAGTTCCCCGTAGAAGGTGAAATAGTCGTCAGGCCAATGCAGTCGTTTACCATAGCCGATAGAGGCACCGAAAGTACGGAGATACTTGTCCGGATCTGCCTCTTGCTCCTGAAGCTGCTGATAATAGTCGTTGTAGTTATTACCATAGGATGAGTAATAATACGATGAATAGGTTGAGTAAAGGCTGTTGTAGGCATTGATATACCTGTCGGAGTACCCCGTCTGCGAAGCAAAATACACACTTGCACTCAGCGAGTTAGGCCGTTTACCACCAAGCCATGGTTCAAGAAACGAGAGAGAGGCGGAAGTATAGTACACACCATTGGTACGAGCATTGATGGAGAATGTTTGTCCTTCGCCTTGAGGCACTATACGATATGACTTCTTATTAAAAAGATTCTGAATTGCAAAGTTGGTAAATTTCAAGCCGAGCGAGCCAACCAGACCTGTAGCCCCCCAGCCGAGCGAAAACTCAATTTGGTCAGATGACTTTGTTTCCAACTGATATGTAATGTCCACGGTCCCCTCCTCCGGGTTTGGCTGGATATCAGGAACGAGCTTCTCTTGGTCGAAGTGCCCCATCTGTGCCAATTCACGAAGCGAACGCATGATGTCCGACTGCGAATACAGCTGTCCCGGTTTAGTATAAAGCTCACGGCGGACAACATGCTCATATACGCGGGTATTACCAACGATGTTTATCTCATTGATTGTAGCCGGTTTGCCCTCATACATTCGCATTTCAAAGTCGATTGAGTCACCATCTATATTCACCTCCACAGGGTCAACATTAAAGAAAAGGTAACCACGATCGGTATATAGTTTGGCAACGGCATCGTCATCTTCCTGCAGACGCTTGTTAAGCTCCTTGAGATTATATACATCACCCTTCTTTATACCAAGCACCATATTCAAAGTCTCATAAGGATAGACAGTATTACCTACCCACTGTACATTACGAATATAATACTTGTTTCCCTCAGAAATAGTCATATATACATCCACCTTGCCCGGCGCATCAGGAGAGGGTACGACAGAGTCTGCTACGATGTATGCATCACGATAACCATACTCGTTATATTTCTCTATAAGCGCCTTTTTATCTTTCTCATACTCCTCGGCGACGAACTTCTTGGTACGGAAGAAATTGATAATATTATTATCATTGGTTTTCTTCATCGTATGGTTAATCTTGTTGTGCGACAAAGCCTTATTACCTGTAATATAAATAGCATTCACCTTTGTCTTTTCTTTCTTATCCACATCCACATATACCTTGACATATCCGGCATGGTCGCTGTCATCAACCTGACGCACACGCACCTCTGTATTAAGAAAACCTTTGTCAGCATAGTATTTCTTTATCACCGTCTTAGCACGGTCGGCAAGGTTTGGCGTCATTTGGCTTCCCTTAGAGATGCCCACCTTAACCTCTATATCCTCTTTTTCTGATTTCTTAATGCCGCTATAGGTTATTTCGCTCACACGCGGACGCTGTTTGAGAGCAATGTTCAACCAAATCTTGTCGTCAACAATCTTCGTAGCCTCAATCTTCACTTCGGAGAACAAACCTTGTTTCCAGAAACGCTTAACCGACTTGGTTATCTGGTCGCCCGGTACCTCAATCTTATCGCCCACAGCCAGACCTGAAAAACCTATCAGAACAAAATCCTCATACGCATCTGCACCGGAAACGGTGATGCCGGCAATCTCGTATGTACGACGTTGCAAAGTATATTCAATCTTAGGTAGCGCTGCTGCCGGCGGTTGCTCACGTACAAGTGTATCGGCAGCAGCAGCGGTGTCAGCTACCACTGCTTCCTGCGCAAACATAAGACAAGAAAGTAAAGAGAATATGATGATAAGATAGTGCTTCAAAATCAGTTTTTCAGTTGTTCGGACGTCTTGCCAAAACGACGTTCACGGTGTTGGTAATCAAAGATGGCGGTATAGAAATCATCCGTGGTAAAGTCCGGCCAAAGCTTGCTGGTAAACCACAGCTCAGAGTACGCCAACTGCCACAGCAAGAAGTTAGAAATTCTCAGTTCGCCGCTGGTTCGTATAAGCAAATCCGGATCAGGGATGCCGGCAGTGGTAAGATAACTGCTGACTATTTGCTCGCTTATATCCTGCGGTTTGACCAGACCGTCCGCAGCATCCTTGGCGACACGCTGTGCCATACGCGTCAGTTCCCAACGCGCTGAGTAAGACAAAGCAAGAACAAGTGTCAGCCCCGTATTAACGGATGTCTCGTCTATCAACCCTTGCAGCTTGAGGCGCGCGTTTGCCGGCAAACGGTCAGTATCCCCTATTGTGCGCAAGCGCACGTTGTTGTTCATCAACGTATCACGTTCTTTAGCAATGGTATCCACAAGAATAGTCATCAAAGCAGCCACCTCTTCAGCAGGTCGGTTCCAGTTCTCGGTAGAAAAAGCATATAGCGTGAGGTAACCTATCCCGAGTTCGGCAGCAGCCTCGGTAATGTTATGCACAACCTTAACTCCCTGCCGGTGGCCGAACATTCGCGCAAGACTGTGTTGCTTAGCCCAACGACCGTTACCGTCCATTATAATTGCTATATGGCGCGGCAAACTCGCTTTATTTATATCTTCTTTTGTCATAAAAATGTTTTCTCCAATAAAAAAGCATTGAATACATTACCAATCGCAAGTGCGGCAAACCTTCTTCGCTTCTATAAAGTCAAAAACCAAGCCAAACATGAAACAACCGGTGCGGTCACAATTAAGAAAATTGCTTCCATTAAGCCGCTCTATGTTGTTATAGTCATCCACATTCTCAAGGTCATCAACGAAATACATACTATGTTGCCATGTAAGTATCAAGCCGCAATGTTCTGCAAAATTCCACTTAAATCCGATTCCGAAAGGTATATACAGCGCCACATTGCCATAACGCTCCAAGCCGTCATACAGCGACACGCCTAATCCTAAAAAGATATATGGTGTATATGGACGTATGTTGCCGGTTCCCCAATCATTGCCATACCTGAAAAAATTATACTCTGCAGCGACGTCCAGTGACAGAATGTTATTTGTCAGTATCTGTTGCTCAGTATATTTAGGTTTGAATCCGGCTCCGTCAACCGGATACTTAAATGCTATTCGTCCGTTTTGTCCCTTGGCTTGCAATGCCCACCTGCGGTTAATCTTATATCTTATTTGCGCCCCATATACCTCTCTCGGGTGAGTAAAAATATACCTCTGCGCATCGCCCATATAGTACATCGTTCCTCCTTGCAAGCCAAGTTCAAGCAAGTAAGGTCCGTTGCCTGCCGACGCCACCGCCGCAAGTGCCGAAAGCCCCAACAATATGGATAGACGTCTAATGCGCATTTAACTTGCAAAAGTACAAAAAATTATTGACATATCAAAACATAAACGTCGAAAACAAACAATACTGCAAAAAAAAGCTTCCAAAAACGAATAATAATCGTCTTTGGAAGCATACCAACACATTCTACATCTATAGGAGGACATCAGTTAGTGAACACACACTGACACTTCTTAAGGTCTTTATACCAATGTTTGAATTTCTCTTTCTTTTCACCACCTATATTGTACGAGAGTCGTATTCCGACGCTCAGGTAATTGAGCTTGCGCACAAGCTGTGTGGCAGTATTCTCCGGAGTAATATCCTTCAGGTTATAAGCTTGCAGAACGGAGGTGTGTGCCCTTTGCGCAGGCGGCATAGACTCTGCCGTTGTCGGATCATCAATCCACAGAAGCGACGACTTATACGGAGCCTGAACATCAACCTTAGGATTCTGGCGATACAAGAACGGCAGACCATAGTCCGCATACAAACCTATACCGAAACTTGACTTTTTCGACACAGGTATATAGTAATTGATATCAACTGAAGCAAACACATTGATAGCCCACTGCTTAAGAGCCGGTGTACCGACTATATCACCACTATAGGTAACGTATCTTTTGGAGCCCTCCCCGTTCTTATCATACAAATACTCCATACCTTCAATCACAGGAATATAGTCGTCCATTGTTATTCCGACATGAGTATCCATAAGCTCTTGTTTAAAAGTAGCCTTAACAGGGAATGCCAACTTTGGACCGAGGAAAATGGCAAAATTACCAAAATGCAACGCGAGTTGCAATGGCACCGAAAGATACATCTGGTTATGCGCCTCTGTCACACCGGCTATATTATAATCTATGGTCAACTTGCTACCCTCATAGTCCGTAATATGATACTGGTCAGCGTAGTTAGCCATAGCGAACTTACTCTGCGCATAGTCAAACGACACACCACCGCGAAAACCCACTACATTCAGCGAACGATAGCTGAAGAGCATATCCAGACCGAAATCATAACTCGGCTGCATCTTTCCATAATCGGACTCATACATCAGCATCGATGCGCCACCTCGCACGGCCATCTCAAAACGCGGTTGTGCAGACACATAAGAGCATACACACAGACAGATAACTGCTGCGGCAACAACTCTACGGAAGGTATGTTGAATAATATAAACTTGCATTTGTAATGTGTCTTTCAAATCGTTAAATAGCGGTTTTAACCTGTATTCAGCTTGCAAAGGTAACATTTTTTATCGAAACACGCAAATTTTTAAACAAAAAAGCATGTTTTTTATATCAATTACTTACAAAATGATATAAATATCCATATATTCAACTCTTTTTTCTCATCACTACATACATCACCACCGGTGCTCCGAAAAGTGCCGAAACTGTAGAAATCGGCAGCGGATAGGTTGAAGAGTAGCAAATTATGTCACAAAGGAGCAGCAAGTCGGCTCCAAGCAGCGCCGAAGCCGGCAACGTTACATGATGATTTGCCGTACGAAAGAGTCCCCGAGCGAGGTGCGGAATAGCCACTCCCACGAATGAGACAGGTCCGCAGAAAGCAGTAATGCCGCCGGCAAGCAGTCCTGTTGAAAGAATAATCAGCGTGCGCACAAGCTTGACCGGAACACCCAATGCCGCTGCATAATCCTCACCGAGTTGCAGTCCGTTCAGAGATTTCAGGAGTCCCACACTGATAGTAGCACCCGCCAGAATGACGGGTACCAACACCCGCATCTCCTGCCATCCGACAGAGGAGAGGGAACCAAGTGTCCATGTTATAAAAAGCTTAAGCGAGTCAGGGTCTGCGAAGTTCTGCAGCACGTTGACCAATGCAGCCGCTATCGCACCTATCATCATTCCCACGATAAGCAGTGTCACATTATCACTCACCCCTGCTGCCACGAGCATTGCCAAGAGGAGGACAACAGTTGCGCCCAAGATAGCGGACAGTACAGTAGTCCATGCCGATACCGTGAAGCCGAATAAAGCTCCCAAAAAGACCAGCATTGCCACACCGAGCGTTGCACCACCCGATACACCGAGTACCGACGGACCCGCAAGAGGGTTGCGGAAGAGCGTTTGCATCAGCAGACCGCTCAAAGAAAGCGACACGCCGGCAAGAACGGCTGTTAGCGACTTAGGAAGGCGCAGACCGAAAATGATATTATGTGCCGTTCCTTCCGTCCATAAAGCAGACAAAGGCACATCAGCTGCTCCTGTAAGAATGTCAAAAACAAATAAAACTACAAGCAGAACCGATAGACCGGTGAATATTATTACATTGCGTTTCAACTGAAGAATATCTTAAAATATTACTGAATGAAAAAGTCCACAAAATTAGTATTTTATTTGCATATCTCCAAAAAAAGCAGTAATTTTGCGCACCAAAAACTCAAATACATAACAAAAACAACAAATATCATGTCAGTTCACACACAAACTGCAAAAGTAACCACCACTACAATACGTAAGATGAAAGCAGACGGTGAGAAGATTTCCATGCTCACTTCTTACGACTACACGTTAGCCCGCCTTGTTGACGAAGCTGGTATAGACATGCTTCTTGTTGGTGATTCAGCCAGCAATGTAGTATGCGGCAACCAATACACCCTGCCCATAACCACGGACGAAATGATTTTTCTCACCAAAGGCGTTGTACGTGCCGCCCACAGAGCAATGGTGGTAGTAGACATGCCCTTCGGCAGCTACCAGATATCTGAAGAAGAAGCGGTGCGCAATGCCGTAAAGATAATGAAAGAAAGCGGTGCAGACGCCGTAAAGATAGAGGGTGGCGAAGAAATTCTGCCTATTATCCGACACATCATACAAGCCGGCATCCCCGTGTGTGGTCACCTTGGGTTGACACCTCAGTCGGTCAACCAATTCGGAGGCTACGGACTACGGGCAAAGGAAGAGAAAGAAGCCGAGAAACTATTGCATGACGCACAGTTGCTTGACGATGCAGGTTGTTTTGCCATCGTCTTAGAAAAGATTCCGTCCGCCTTGGCAGAGCGCGTCACCAACGCCGTATCCGCAGCCGTAATAGGTATCGGAGCAGGAAACAAAACCGACGGACAGGTCTTGGTTCTGCACGACATGCTCGGACTGAACACAGGGTTCAAACCAAAGTTCCTTCGCTATTTTGCAACACTGGCAAACGATGTAAACAATGCCGTAAAAGATTATATATCCGCGGTAAAAGACAGTACATTCCCCAATGCTGAGGAACAGTATTAACGAGTATTGGAAAACAACACAAACAAAACAACATCTTATTGAAATAACAAAGATGCAAATGGTTTTTCATTTGCATCTTTGTTATTTTATAACATCTTAGTTATTTTATAAGCAGCATCACTACCAAAACCAATACGGCTATTACACCCAAAAACCTACTCTGTCATCATGTAATATTTCGTCCTTCAGGTCAGCGGCATATTTTTTATTTACAGCCCTTGCCAACACGAACACCGACACCGTACAACGCCGTATAGGATGCAGCGCATGAATGGCGCGGCGTAGCGTTGAGCCGGTTGTCATCACATCGTCAACAAGAAGAATATGTTTGCCGCGTATTGCTGACTCATTATGGACCTCAAAGATCTGCGACAACTGCCGACGCTCTTCATGAGACATGAACGCTTGTTGCGCATTATTAACAGTACGTATCAGGCAATCTGTAACTATCGGCAGCCCTATTGTCTCACACAATCCGCGAGCTATCCACTCTGACTGGTTATAGCCCCTGTCATGCAGGCGCTTGCGGTGCAAAGGCAAGGGGATTATCATGTCCATATCATCAAAAAATCCGCTATCTTTCCACTTATGCCCTGCAATACGCCCGAGAGCGAGCCCCACCTCAGGGCGACTGCCATACTTCATAGCATGCACAGCCTCAGTGAACGGCTCACCATGGCGGTAATAGCAGAAAGCACCACCCCTCACAAACTTATTCTCATCCGCAAAGGTCAATTCCACACTGTTATCACGACGCAGGGCGTGTTCGGTGAGAGGTAACTTGCTGACACAAAAGCCGCATATCTCATCCTCGTCCATATACAACACTCGTCCGCACATAGGGCACAGACGGGGGTTAATAAGATGCCATAGAGAGGAGAACATACGATATACAAATTTTTGCAGACAATCTCACAAATCAACGAAAACAATTAAGCCGTTTCTCTCGTCAGTTGCTTGTTTCCCCTGCTCCGAGGTTCGTCTTCAACGTAGCTCCCTTGAAATAATGAAACAATATACTGCGATAGTCATATCCACGCTCTGCCATGACAGCAGCTCCTATCTGGCATAGTCCTACCCCATGCCCCCAACCACGACCGTGAAAAACAAATCCGGTTGCAGTACGTTCAACCCCAAACGCCGAAGAATAAAGATGTGAACGGCTAAGGACACGACGGATTTCCAGTTCTTTTCCGATAATCATCGAGCACAGACTTCCGACGAGCTCCATTTCATATATTCTGCCACTTGGTCCGCGTCTGAGAGGACGGATATCAACTATCGTTCCGAAATCCAATCCTAACTTGTCCCGCACAATCTCCGACAATTCTTCCACACTATATTGCACCTGCCATGTATAAAAGTCCGCTGTTTCCCTGTCGTAGCCGTTAAGCACCTGAGCAAGAATACGCTTATCCTGTGTATCACAAAAAGCTCTTTCTCCTGCGGAAGGCGCATCTTCCACCGACTCTAAATAATGGTAATGCGTATCAGCCCAAGCATTCTCAAACAGTTCAGTCCGTCCGCCGCAGCACTTGTAGAATCGTGCGTCACATACATCACCGTTGCGGTCACACAGCACCTCTCCCCATGTGGCTTCTATTGCCTTTCTCACATTTTCCTCTGCCGCAGAGACCCGCGTTATGCCCTGATAGCGCTGGCAGTGGTCGTCGGCACATACATCAAAATGGTTGTGGGAGTCGCGCTCATACCACACAATACGCCTATTCCCGGTATTTATACCATGCATCTTCTCCGTGTTCCGAACCTTGCGCATAATCGGCGACAGCACCCATGAGCGCGACGTGACAGCATGAGCCTTCAGCAGTTCCATCGATGAGGTTGCTGACATCTCTGACGATATAACAGAGGTCAGATAGTCTTCTATTCCGACAATGTTAACCGCTGTAATATTATCGTGCTTAACCGGCAGTCCGGCTATCGTTGTCTGCTCAACTATCAGCCTTAGTCCGCCACGAAAGACCTGGTCTTCGCGCCTTTCCCAATGAAAACCGACCCCGATAGTGACATCATGCAGAGTGAAGGTGCAACTGTCGTCCGTAGGAACAAACTCCAATTGTTGATACATCTCACCACGCCACCTCACATGTCCGAGATGAGCCTCGACAAACTGACTGCCGGAAACAAGTTTGCCGGTCAATAGATACCTTCCATGCAGAGTAAAACGGATAGTCGGTTCGGACATTATTCCGACACTAAGAAGATACTGATACATAATTAAAATATTATTATTGCATAAGGTTCCCTCTAAAAAAAGCGAATTATAGACGAGCCACGCATCAGGGTACAAAAAAAGTCAGCACGCCTATTTCCCTATAGTGCAGAGTCGGGTAACCTTCCAAAACCGTGCTCTTACGTGCTGACTGTAAATTTATGTCTTTGACTTTCGTCTGTGTCTTCTACCTGCGATTGTTCATCGCTATACGGGCTTTCAGTTCCCATGTGCGGATACGATCCTTGTAGAAATTATTGTTATTCATTGCAACCACATCGCAGTTTGCGTCCGAGTTATCATCCCACCGGCGGCAGTTATAAACAGGGTCGTAGATGCGTCCTATCTGGTACTCGCGGCTCACTCGCAGTCCCACCGCATAATCCTCGCCATACTTAGTTGTCGGGAAATTGATTGTTCTAAGCATCGGGGTATAGAACCCTCGTGGTGCACCGAGACCATTGATTCGAAGAGCGTTGTTTCTGCCGTTTTCCGGTGTCCATTCCCTATGGTCGATTATTCCCGGCGGGATAAGCTCGCCATTGAAGTTCGTCATTCGGTATGTACCCACCACCATTGCGCAGTTCTGCTCATGGAAAGCGTCTATAAAACGCTGAACGGTTTTTTCGTCAAAATAGGTGTCGTCAGAGTCAAGCTGAATAGCAAACTTTCCACACTTGGGGTGATGAAGCGCCACATTCCAGTTTCCGCCTATGGCGTGCCACGACTTGTCCTGGGCGATATAGATAACCTTATCGTTACCAAGGAACGACTTAATCACGTCCACCGAACCGTCTTCAGAGTTATCGTCCACAACTATCACGTTGTACTTATACCTTGGGTCCACCTTCTGTGACAAAGCCGAGTTGATTGCATCACCTATGGTGCGCACACGATTCTTACAAGGGATAACTACTGACGCCTCATATTCGAACCCTACCGGCGACATGTCCACATCCTTGAACGTTGGTTCAAGATAGCCGTTGATATCCTTCAGATGCTGCGTTACCGCCTGCTCCATCTCTATCTGCACTCCGCGGTTCTTCGGATCAACGTAATCAAAAAGTTTCTCTCCTGATTTACGTGTATCAAGCTCCACATCATAATACAGATACTCGTTAATATGCTCTAATGCACCTTTTTGCGACACTTTCAGACGGAGGTCGTACAATCCTGCGAACTGATAGTCCTTATCCATGCGCTTCACCGCCTCCTTAATAGCCGAAGTACGGAAGAAGAGCACCGAACCGAAATCAAAATCGTCGCGCAACGAGCCAAGCTGATAGTCAATGACAGGAGCCTGTGTAACAGCATCACCGACTTTGTTAAAATGGTCAGAATAAACCATCGCCGCACCGGCATCTTCTATCAGGCACTCCATTCTTTCCAATGCAAAAAGCACAAGAGACAAGGATGTGTACTTGGTGTAGATGAGAGTATATTCGGCAGTGGCGTGCTCCGCAATAAAACGAATACTCTTGGTTGCTCGCAAATCGCCCTTTACAAAGAACACTTCGTTCACTAATGGTTCACGACGTAGATTAGCTACTGTTTGCTCAACCTGCTTATCCGTCTGATACGGAATAAAGCAATCAATGTTTTTTACCATAAGTGTGACGATTTTTAATGGGTAAGCGATTCGCGTAATTGAATTCGACGCAAAGGTAAATATTTTTTTTTATTCTCGCAAACGTTTGCGAGTTTTTTTTGCAAAAAATCGCATTTTTTCGAAAAAGACAACAAAAAAACACACATTTAGACTGCAAATATTGTTCATTTGAACAAAATTTGTTAACTTTGCGACATAATTAAACACATGTCAATATGATTTTATTAGCAGACAGCGGTTCTACCAAAACCCATTGGTGTCTGATGACCGCAAACGGCCAATCTTCCGAATTTTTCACAGATGGCATCAATCCTTTTCTCCAGACCACCGATGCCATGCGCAATACTATTCAGTTGCAGTTTCTGCCGCAAATAGCTCATCTGCTGTGGGCCGGTACTATTACCCACATTTTCTTCTATGGCGCCGGCTGTACGCCCGAGAAGAAAAAATTTGTAGCCGCAGCCCTACAAGCTTGTTTCAAAAAGTCGGAAGTTTGTGTGGAGAGCGACATGATTGGCGCGGTACATGGTCTGCTTGGTTCGGAGGCCGGCATAGCCTGCATACTCGGCACAGGAGCCAACTCCTGCTACTACGACGGCAAACAGGTTGTAAAGAACGTACCGGCACTCGGATACATACTCGGTGACGAAGGGTCAGGTGCCGTGCTGGGCAAACGATTAGTGGCAGATGTGCTGAAAAACCAACTGGGAGACGACCTGAAAGAACAGTTCCTCTCTCGTTTTAACGTTACGCAGGCCGACATTGTGGAGCACGTCTATCGACAGCCGTTCCCAAACAGATACCTTGCCAATTTCTCACGTTTCTGCGCTGATAACATCAGCGACCCGCGCATTTATAAATTAGTGTATAACCACTTCGATTATTTTGCCAAACGTATTTTGCCGCAATATCCGAAGTCGCCTGTAGGGTTTGTGGGTTCAATAGCATATTACTATCAGGACATTCTAAAGAAAGTGCTCTGCGACAACGGCTTCGAAACAGGCAAGATACTGCAGTCTCCGATGGAAGGCATGAAGGAATTTCACAAAAAAGACATTGTGCCTACTACTTAAAGTGCTTCCCGTTCGCCAAACCTTTCCGAGCAAAACATTAACGCACAAGAAGAGCGCGACTAACATCTGATACCATGTTTACCAAAATCACAGAACAATCGTCATTGTACGATGACCTTGACAAAAAACCTATCGCCGAACTCTTGACGGAAATGAATGAAGAGGACCAGAAAGTGGCTCTCGCCGTAAAACAGGCCATTCCTCAGATTGCAAAACTTGTAGAGCAGATTGTGCCCCGGATGCAGAAAGGTGGCAGAATCTTCTATCTTGGTGCGGGCACCAGCGGACGCTTGGGCGTGCTGGACGCCTCTGAAATTCCCCCTACATTCGGCATGCCCCCTACTCTTGTCATCGGTCTGATAGCCGGTGGCGATACAGCGTTGCGCAATCCGGTAGAGAAAGCAGAGGATGACCCCGAAAAGAGCTGGACAGAACTTAAGGCGCACAACATCTCCAATTTGGACACTGTGATAGGCATAGCAGCGTCAGGAACGACACCTTATGTTATAGGTGCGCTCAGGCACGCACGCGAGAACGGCATTCTGACAGCATCTATCACTATGAACCCCGACTCGCCGGTGGCTAAAGAGGCAGAGATCCCCATTGAAGCTATTGTCGGACCGGAGTTCGTCACAGGCTCCACACGCCTCAAGTCAGGAACCGCACAGAAACTGATATGCAACATGATCACCACCACCACCATGATTAAACTCGGGCGCGTGAAAGGCAACAAGATGGTGAACATGCAGCTGAGTAACCAAAAACTCGTTGACCGCGGCACACGCATGATAGTGGACGAACTCGGACTTGACTATGAGCACGCCAAAACCTTATTGCTGATGCACGGCTCTGTAAAGAAAGCGGTTGATGCGTACCGCAACAACGAGAATGAATGACATAGCTAAAAATCACACAATAAATAGCGGAAAAAACATAATATGTTGTAAAACATACAAATTGTTCTTGCTTTTAAAGCAAAAAAATTGTAATTTTGCCGCACATAAACCAATTTCATAAGCATACGACTCATGAAACGACAGTTATTCTTATTCGCCTGTGCAATGGCTATACTCCCCCTATGGGCTAATATAACCGTGTCAGGCGTAGTCAAATCAGCAGAAGACGGCGAGCCCGTCATCGGAGCCTCTGTACTGGAGAAGGGAACGAGCAACGGAACTATCACCGATTACGACGGGCGCTATAGTCTCACAGTTGGTGACAAAGCCGTAATCGTCATCTCCTACGTTGGTATGAAAACGCAGGAGGTGCGCGTGAGCGGGACAGTGCATAACGTCAGCCTCAAGTCTGACGCCATCGCAATGCAGGAAGTGGTTGTAACCGCCATGGGTATAGTACAGGAGAAGAAACTGATGAACTTCGCCGTGCAGAACGTCAGTGCCGATGACATCACCGCGGGCAAGCAGCAGAACTTCGTCAACGCCCTGCAAGGCCAGATAGCCGGTGTACAGGTCACCAACTCGTCGGGTTCACCCAACGCAGGCCAGCAGATTATCATCCGCGGCATCACCTCCGTCAACACCGCACAGGGTAACGAGCCTTTGTTCGTATTAGACGGTGTGCCGATCCGCGGCGGTGCGACAGCTGCAGCAGATATCAACCCCAACGATATAGAGAACGTAACCGTACTGAAGGGTGCCGCCGCCTCTGCGTTGTACGGTCAGGACGCCATGAACGGTGTTATTATGATAACCACGAAGAGCGCCCAAGCCGGCAAGATGCAGGTCAACGCCAACGCGAGCGTACAATGGGACACTCCGACACGCCTTCTTCGCCGTCAGGAGATGTACATGCCCGGTTCCCAAGGGTTCTACAAAGACAAGACCACCGGCGGCTGGGGTCCGTTGCTTTCCGACGGACAGCAGACATACAACAGTCTCAATGATTATCTTAAGACAGGCTTCTACCACAAGTATGACGTGTCAATATCCGGCGGCACCGAGAAGTTCCAAGGATACGCCTCTTTCAACTGGAACAAGGCAGACGGTATCATTCCCAACGACTACAAACAGCGTCTGGGAGCCCTGCTCAAAGGCAGTTTTTCGCCAGCCAAGTGGATAACCCTGAATGCGTCCATCAACTTCATGTCCAACCAGTCACGCTCGACATCCGGCATCTCGTCCGCCTACTCATGGTCGCTGACGGAGGACATCACCAATTACCAAGAGCCGACCGGGTTCCCCCACTATCGCTACTACGCCGACGGTGAGGGTAACAAATACACATCGCCCTACAGTCCTCTGTACAGTATATATAACGACTACGGCAAAGCCCGTTCCATGCGTACCATCATCAACGGTTCGGTGAACATACACCCTGTAAAAGGTCTGGATATCACGGGTCGCGTCAGCTACGACCTCGGCACGAGCACATCGGAAAGTTATCAGGTGCCAAGGTGGGATTTGTCCTACGTGACACAGTCATATACCGAGCCTAAGGAACCTGTTGCCCCTGCAGACGACGCCACGGCAGAAGAGATAGCGGCATACAACACTGCATATCAGGATTATCTGAAGCAGAAGGCACTCTATGACAACTATGTCAACTACCTCAACGGCGACTACACGACTGATTCGTATCTGACGACGAAAGACCTTGAGAACATGGGCAAGGACAGCCGTCTCGGTTCCTACTCCACCACCACCGGCAGAAGCGAACTTCTGACTGCAGGATTTATAGCCTCCTACCAGTTAGATCTGCCGAAAAACTTCGGTCTCAACTTCATGGTCGGCGGCGACCTGAAGATGTCAAGAGGGTTGTCAACGAGCAACTACGGCGTGGAGTTCGTAATACCGGGCACCTACAGTCTGAGCAACACCAACCCCAAATGGACCGACCTGAGCGACCAGTCAGTATCACACAACGAGAAGCACATGTTCGGCTACTACTACGAGGTACGTGCCGATTATAAGGGTTTGGCCTCCATTTCCACGACAGGACGCTGGGACTGGTCATCAGCGCTGCTCTCCAGTCCGTACTTCTATCCGTCAGTTACAGCCGGCGTGGTATTCTCCGAGTTGATACCGGGTCTGAACGAGACGAAGAACAACTGGTTCTCATACGGCAAGCTGCGCGGCAACTACGCCAAGGTCGGCAAGGACTGCAGTCCCTACCTGTTCGACCGCCGCTACAAACAGTTCACCACCTACCCCGACGGCGGCTGGGGCATTGACCCGACACGCTCCTCGGCAGCCCGTGACCTCGCTCCGGAGATGATGAGTTCGTGGGAGATAGGTCTTGACCTGCGTTTCTTCGACAACATCACCCGCCTTGACATGGCATACTACTCAACCAGTGTTGACAACCAGATTGTGACAGTCCGCGTCTCTCCCGCTTCGGGCTATATCCTACAGACCCGCAACGAAGGAAGCATCCGCAACCACGGCTTTGAGTTCTCACTTGAGCAGGACATACTAAAGACCAAATCCTACTCATGGACAGCCTCCATCAACTTCGGATTGAACCGCGGCAAGGTTGTAGCATTGCCGGAGAATGTGGCGGAGATAACCGGTCCGCAATACGGCGACGTCTTCACCTCCGCCTATCTCGGCGGCTCGACCACCGGCCTGACAGGTAAGGACTATATGCGCACCGAAGACGGCAAGGTGATTGTTGACAGCGAAGGTTATCCGATGATTAATCCTAACAAGAACGAATATATCGGCAACCGCGAGCCTGTCTTCTCCGCCGGTCTGAAGAGTATGATGAACATCTATGGTGTACAGTTCTCCTTCCTCTTTGACGGTCGCCTTGGCGGCGATGTGGTCAACGTCACCGCACGCAACCTCCTCTCAAGCGGTATGAGTGCCAACCTTGAGCAGTACAGAGGCCGTCAGGTAGTGTTTGACGGTGTAGTGAGCGACGGCAACGGCGGATATGTACAGAACACCACGCCAATCACTCTTGATGCAACAACCATCACCAACTACTTCTACAACGTCAGTTCCAACTTCATCGAGGACGGTTCATACATCAGACTGAGTTACGTCACTCTCGGCTATGACTTCGCCCGTCTGATGAAGAACCAGAAAGTGCTGAAGGCCATGAACCTCTCCTTCACCGCCAACAACCTCTTCATGCTGACCAAATACACGGGCACCGACCCGATGTGCAACGCCTCGACAAACGGCGGCGGAACAGGTTCAGCAGGCATTGACAACATGCCCATCCCGTCCACACGCAGCTATAATCTATCACTCAATGTAAAGTTTTAGAAGATATTTAAAATTTAAGATTTAAGATTTAAGATTTGAAAGTCGAAAGTCATTAGTCGAAAGTCATTAGTCGAAAGATATAAAGTAACCGATATGAAAAAGACCTTATATATATTGCTTAGCGGCATTACAGCATTGAGTCTTACCGCATGTCAGGATTTTCTGGACATCAACACCGACCCTGACACCCCCATCACCGTCACCCTTGACCAAGCTCTTCCGCCAGCATTGTTTTATGCTGCACAACTCTGCTACGACCATGCGGAGTACGGCGTGTATATGTGTCAGGCGCTGACGACAGGCGGCAAGAGCCAGACCGGCTCCTACCCCTACAGCCAAGGCTGGGAGTTCCTCGGCGTCAACCGTCACCCGATGTGGAGGCGCCACTATTACGACCTTGGTGCCAACATTCAGAAACTGAATGAGATGGCTGAGAGCCAAGGGTCGCTCAACTACGAGCTTATAGGGCGGACCATCATGCTTCACTCCACGATGTTTACCACCGACGTATTCGGCGACATGCCTCGTTCGGAAGTCTATCAGAAGACCTCTCCCCGTTACGACACACAGGCGGAGGTATATGACTGGATGTTCGAAGAGGCGGACGAACTGGTCAAGCTCTACCAAGATCCAGACTGGACCAAAGGTGCCACGGCCCTGCCCATCTCCGAGACTACGGACCGCATCTACGGCGGTGACATGCAGAAATGGGGGGTTCTTGCCAAGGCACTCCGCTGCCGCCTGTGGCTGAGGAAACTGCCTAACTGGGACAACACACCCGCCACGTGCCAGAAGATTATCACAATGGTTGACGAGGTACTGAGCGACCCCAACTGGCAGGAGCCGCAGTATCACTACCCGGGCGGTCTGACGGAGAGCAACTGCCCGTGGGGACCTTACGCTCCTGTCATCAACGCTTGGGAGAGCCGCGGCAACCGTCTTTCTTCGTCAATTCCGACCACATTCTTCGCCTACGCCATCCTCGGCGGCTATGTACAATACGGCACGAGCGTGCGCTATGCCCTTGACCCGCGTGCGGAAATGATAATGTCCCCCCGTGAGACTTCCGCCACCGGTTCATCAGCCCTCCGCTGGTTGGAGAGCAACATAGGTATGGATGTCTCGATGAAAGTGACCTATTACCCTGACCTGTATGCGACCAACGGTCATAATCCCTATACTTCCAACACAGGCTATATTCCTCTGATAACGGAAGAGGAGCTCCTCTTCATCAAAGCAGAGGCCCAATACTGGTCCGGCGACAAGGCCGGAGCCTATAACACCACCCTTGATGCCGTTCGACACAACATGGACCGCTACGGTGTACAGCAGGATGGTCTGACCGGCAAAGCCAAAGACCGTTATGACCGTTTCTTCGAGGTGCGTCTGCCGGGAGCGTCGCAGTTCACCATAGCCGACCTCATGCAGCAGAAGTATGTGGCGATGTACCTGCAGCCTGAGCAGTGGACCGACATGCGGCGCTACAACTACTCCAGCAAAACCAACGGTATCTTCTACGACGGAGTTCCCGTATATACAGTAACAACGTGCCACAACTCCAAACGCCCAAAAAAGAACGCTGTGACCGATTTCACCGAGGAATATTCCCTCCGCAGACCGTATAACCTCTACGCTCCTTATTGGGATCAACCCGACTGCTACGAAGACCCTTCATCCAAGACAGTATATTCTCCCAACGCATGGGTCAACCGTTTGAACCCTGACACGGAGACAGAGACCAAATACAACAAAGCAGAGCTTATCCGCATAGGCGCCTGCAACGCATCAGGACAGGTTGACTACCACTGGATGCAGAAGCACCTTATCTGGGCTATGAAGAACTCGCTGGTATGCACGGTGTCGAACGGTATCGAATGGAAATGATTCCTGCGGAAATTAAGAATTTAAGGATTTAAGATTTAAAATTTAAGATTTAAAATTTAAGATTTAAGATTTAAGATTCAAGACTGATATGAAACACCAACTATTTATACTCGGCATAGCCGTATTGGGACTGACGGCATGTGACAAGCACGACTTTTTTGACGACATACTCGTCACCGGCGAAGTAGGTCCGCAAGCCTACTGGGAAATAGAGAGTTCGGTAGTCAGTGCTGGCGGCAGTATGGGGTTCACAACCCAATATTACACATCGTTACCGAACGTCGGTTTCGACCGTTCGGAGGTGTGGTACAACCTAACGGAGAAACTGGAGAAGACCGTTTCCTGCCCATGGGTCACCACCTTTACCTACACCATCACCTCGACCGTATCTGAAGAGAAGCGCGTAGCACAAAAGATAGCCACATATCCTCATGCCACCTACGCACAATGGAGCGACTCGCTTCACGCTTTCACTTTCACCTCATCCTTCCCGATAAGCGGCACATTGTCGCCCTTCAGCTGGGTCAAGCCAAGCGTATTGGAAGAGGACAAGGTAGTAGCATATTTCGGCGAAGGGTTCATGGAGCATTTCAAAGACAGCCTGTACAACAAGATGCAGTATGCCGACTTCACCAACATGTACAAAGGTCTCGGCATCCTTGATGACTTCACCGCCTATACAGACACCACCTTTGACATCAACACGAATTCCTACATAGCCCATTTCAAATGGAACGAGGACTCGACAGACACCCCCGTTCCCGACAAGATTCGCGAGTTATACAACGACAGTATTTCCTTCGCCGACCTCATATACAACACATCAGAAAGCGCCTACTCCATCGAATACAAACGCAGCTACCAGATACGTGCACTGATGCGCGTGTATGACAGTAACGGCGTTTACGGACAGACCATTGCCAAAGATATTGATATTAATTAGTGATTAGTGATATGAAAGCAGTATATAAGATATTGGTTCCTGCGGCGGCAATAGCATTAGCAGGATGTCGTGAACACATACCAGAGGTGGAGTCTCTGCCACAGGAAGCGGTGCAGTTCACCTACGTCATCAACGGCGACTATCCGTTAGACTATTATGTTGATTCGGAGATAGAGTTCACCAACAACTCTCCGACGGAGGGCACGGCAGTGTGGAATTTCGGTGACGGCAGCGGCACCGAGACGGGCAACGTAGTCACCCATGCATACGACAAGGCAGGGACCTACTATGTGCAGCTGACCATTGAGCAGGCGGGCGGCGACAAAGTGGCGAAGAAACAGCCGCTGATGATATCCGACATCAAGCCGCTGATGGGCATCAACCCGTTTGAAGGCGTGTGCGAGGTACTGACCACAAAGATAAGTTTCAACATCGAGTTGCCCAACCCGAAGAACAGGAAAGAAGAGTACCTTTGGATATTCCCGGAAGGTACCACCGACACCGAGGGCAATGCCATTGAGCAGTCCACCGACACACTGCCCGGCGAAGTCATCTTCTCGAACGTAGGTTCACAGACCGTCCGCCTTCAGGCCAAGCTTGACGGCAGGTTATTAGAAGAGGCGAGCATCAACGTACAGGTGGGATATAACAAGGAAGTGCCGACATTGTATTACGCCGTTAAAGGCGGCAACATAATGGCTCTCAAACTGCCGACCGACGCTCCTGCGGACATGAAAATCAGCCCATTCAATATGGGTGTCTCGTCCGGTCAGCATCCTTTCAACATCTGCTTCAAAGACAGCGTGCTCTTCATTCTTGACGCCGGCAAGATTTTCAACTACGTCAACGATGACACCGGTATGGGTGACGGGCGTATCATTGTGATGTCAAAAGACGGCAGCAAAGTGGAGACCATGGTGACCAATGCCGGCGGCGCAGGATATGAGGATCCGTATTTCGGCTATACGGACAACAAATATCTGTATTTCGCCACACGTCTTACGGGCATCAGCCGTATTCCGCTCGGCGACAGAAACAAGATGTTCTCCACAAGCGAATACCCCTATTATGTAAAGAACCAGACCTTAGGCTACTACGGCACAACCATGGCATATAACTCGCTCAATGCCAATTTCTGCAACGTTGAAGGCACATGGTACTGGGGCAAGGTTTACGGCGGAGCCGCCGTATATAGGTTCACAGAGGCGGACATCCTCGCGAAGGAGATATCAAGCGGAGGCACAGCTCCAGAAGCCGGCATCGTATTGGCAGGCAACTCCGTCAAGTCGATGCTCTACGACGATGTTAACAAACTGTTCTACTTCTCGCTATGGGACGAGGGCTACGGCGGTCTGTACTGCTGCACCATAGATCAGCTCAACGCACTCGGTTCGAAGAAGTCGGAACTGACGCCCTACCACAAGCAACACACCACAGGTCTGCCATTGCAACCGGTGACAGAAGCGGGCAAGGGCGAGGGCACCTCCAACGAATGGATAGCCATCTGCCAGTTAGCATTGGACAAAGCCACAGGCGACGTCTATTTCGGTTACCGCAACGCAGGCATGGCAGGCAATGCTCCGACCGGACTGATGCGCTACAACGCAAGCACCCAGCAGGTTGAGACACTGATTGAAGGTGTGGAGGTTTACGGCGTTGCCGTGAACGACAATCCGAGCAAACTATTCTAACCGACAAAGCATTTACCATTTGTCATATAGTAAAAGATGCGAATAAACTGTAACAATATCATCACTTCGCTGGTTGTACTTTGTACATTGTCAGCAGGTACATTACGCGCCGAGAGTCCGAAGCGTGAGATGCGCAACGCCTGGGTAGCGACCGTATGGGCACTGGACTGGCCCAAATCATGGGGTGGCGGCGATGCCAACGTAGTGAAACAGAAAGAAGAACTGGTAGCACTTATCGACTCGCTTCACAACGCCAACTTCAACGGTATGGCATTGCAGGTTAGAAGCATGTCGGACGCCATGTACAACTCCAAATACGAGCCTTGGAGCCAGTATCTGACCGGAATACGCGGAGGAGTACCGCAATATGACCCGTTGCAACTGGCAGTGGAAGAGACACACAAACGCGGCATGGAGATGCACGTATGGATCAATCCCTACCGCTACTCAACCAGTTCCTCCACCTACGGCAACCTTGAGACCGACTACAGCAACACCCATCCCGAATGGTTAGTGACCGTAGGCGACGCCACCATCCTCAACCCCGGACTGCCTGCTGTGAAAGAGCGCATTGCAAGCATTGTTGCCGATATCCTTGACAAATATGACATCGACGGTGTCCTGTTTGATGACTATTTCTACCTCTCGGGCACTCCGGCATCAGCTGATGCCGCACTCTATCAGGCAAACAACCCTCAGGGGCTGTCGCTTGCAGACTGGCGCAGGGAGAACGTCAATGACATGATACGCATGGTGCACGACACTATCCTGGCAAAAAAGCCTTGGGTAACGTTCGGCGTAGGTCCTGCTCCGCAGGTGGCATCGTCAGCCGCCCATGCCGCCAAGTACGGCGTGGAACAGTGCCCGTTCTCTGACTGGCAGTACAACAGCATCTACTCCGACCCGCTCGCATGGATGAGCAGACATACCATTGACTACATTTCTCCGCAGGCATACTGGCCGATGAACGGCACTTACAGTTTCGCCACGTTCTCCGAATGGTGGGCAAAAGTGGCGGAGAAATTCCACCGCCACGTGTATATGAGCCACTCAACTGTCGGTGCAAGCGGAAGCACCGTTTTCGCCGCTTCAGAGATGGCGGCACAGGTGGAGAAGATGCGCGAGGATGACAAGCAGTGCGCTCCGGGCTCGGTTTTCTACAGCATATACAACGGCATCAAAAAAGCCAACTGGGTGCAGGACATGCGCCGCCTCGCCTACCCCAATCCGGCACTGCCTCCGCAAAAGGCATGGCTTATTCCCGAACCAGAAGACCTCACTTTTGTGAGCAACGTCAGATACTCCAACGGCAAACTGATGTGGTTTGCGCCGACGAACAGCAATGTCAGATATGCGGTATATATGCTACCGTCCGACTCCGTACACACCGAGGGAGCTTTCTACAGCAGCAAATGGCTGTGCGGCATCAGCTACACCAATTCTTATCCCGTCAGTCTCAAGACAGGCTACACCTACGCAGTGGCAATGCTTGACCGTTATGGCAACGAATATCCTCCCGTCCTCTTCAATAAGAACACCATCACCGACGCCCAGCCGGCATCGCTCACTTTTCCCGCAGAGGGCGGCAACCCGCTCCTTCCCGCTTTCCTCACATGGAATCAGAGCGGCGAGGCTGACTCTTGGTTCGTACAGATAGCCGCCGACTCGCTGTTTACAAATATAGTGGCATATATGGAGACGGGCGAGAAGCAGTTCTATACCGGCAAACTGTCACTCCTCGAAGAGAACAAGACCTACTGGTGGCGTGTACGCACACGCGGCGTTAACATGCGCGACACATGGTCGGCAAAACGCAGTTTTGTAGGCAACCTGTTCACATTGAACTATCCGTATGACGGCGCAACGGATGTGTCGCTGACCACAGGACTGGAGTGTGACAGTGTTCCGTCAGCCAACGTCACCTACACCTTCGCCATAGCCTCAGCCGAGACGTTCGCACAGAACAAGACCGTCTGGTCAGCCACCTCGTCCGTACCGCATATCTCCGTACCCGCAGGCAAACTGGCATCCTCAACCACCTACTACGCCCGCGTCTCCGTTGAATACGGCGATGCGCGCTCCATGTCCGCCCCTGTACAGTTCCGCACGGAACGCATACCCGCCTCCGCACCTGTCATACTGACTCCGGCTGACGGCGACACGATAACCGGCACTGACGTGGTTGTGACATGGCAGGAGCAGGATGTCAAAGGCTTCAGAGTGGAACTCTCAACCTCAACAACCTTCTCCGCCCGTACCAGCAAGATTCGTGATGTGGAGGCATATACATATACCTACACCTTCACCGACACACAGCCGGGCAACTACTACCTGCGTGTACGTGCCAATGACGAAGGAGACTACGTCAACTCTGATATTATCAACATAACCGTCAGGAAAGCATCCGGCATTGATAATACCAACGGCGTTAACGGAGAAGTTCAGAAACGCTTTGAGAACGGACAATTGATAATTATTATGCCTGACGGCACCAGATACACCCTGTTAGGCACGAAAATTGAAAGGTAAACCATATACGGACGTGCCAAACACGATAAAATATTATTCTAATCAAAGAACAATATCATAACTTAACCGGCGACGAGTCGCTGAGGGCGTGCCCCCGGGGAGGAGAAGCCACAATATTAACTTAAATTTTTCATTACTATGAAAAGACTGACAACATTATGCGCTGTCGCATTGGCGGCAGTCATGTCGTTCGCTCAGGCTCTGCCGGATGCCATCACCTTCTCGGCGGCATCAGCAACAGGTACTCTGACTGACAGTACTTTCTATGCGAAGAATCTGTCATTGAGGACCACAGACCCTGACAGTAAGATGCAAATTGATGCCAACTCTTGCTCATTTGGTGCCGCAGTTGATGCTCTTACAACCTATGATTTCCGTCTGAAAACCGGAGGCAAAACCAACGCGGATGCAACAAAAAATTATCTTACGCTTACCGCTTCCGAGGCAGGCCAACTGGTTATCGCTGTCCGCACAGGAAGCAACAGTGACGCCACACGAACTCTTATCATCAAGCAAGGTGAAACGGAGCTCTACAACCAGGCTATCAGTGAAGATGCACTTAAACAGACAGAGGGAGAGGTTAACTTCTACCACTATGTTTCCGTAAACGTAGCAGCAGGAGCCATCACCCTCACCTATCCTATCAACGGCCTCAACTTCTACTCATTCGAGCTGAAAGCAACTGCCGCTCCCGCTCTCAAGACAGTCATTACTGCTGAGAAACTCTGGAATCATCCTATTGCAAGTATGACAGCAGTAGCTGAGGCTCGCCAAGGCTCGGGTTACAATGGTACAGTGTATGTCTCAGATAAGGCTTCACACGCTGTATTAGCCTATAGCAAGGTAGGTGATGCAGTACAACAAGACACTGTTGTAGTTGATCCTGCCATCATGAGCACAGGTATCGCAGTAGATGATGCCGGAAACATTGTATTGTCAGCACCTGAAGCAACAGATGCTTTTTATGCAGCTCCCACTCATTTGTTAGTAGTAAATAAAGAAGCAAAGACTGTTGAGACGTTTGACATTACAGCTCTCGGCCGGACAGACTTTATTTCTGCAACCGGTAACATTAAAGGTGCGGAAGGCGGTTACGTTTATCTGTATGGTAACTCAGCCAAAGCATTGGCAGTGCATTTCGTAAATGGTGCGATAGAATCATCCGCTACTATTGAAAACATTGCTACAGCCGCTACCGGTGGACAGGTGGTTTATGTAGGCACACCTGATTCTTACATTGCACAAGTACGTGCGCAGGCTCTTCAATTCAATGGCAGAGAAAGTGTTTCTCTTCCTAATATATTCAACTCGAAACTCGGATTGGACGTGTTTACCATCGCCGGTAAGGAAATATACGCATATAACATAGGTAATGCATACAATAGTTTGTTCCAACTCTACAATGCCACCGATGATACTTTAATACCTGATATGGATGGTCAAACCCAGTTGTTTGGAGTTGATGCTTCCAAAACTCAGAGCACCTCTTGCGCCAACTGGCTTCGTGCTACTGTAATTGACGCTAACACTGCTTATATACACCAGTATTGTGGTTCAGACGGTGCCGCACTTTGGAAAGTTTCCGCATCTATTGCAGCCGAGGTTTCTCTCTCTTGCGACGAGGCCATGGGTTCTGTTGAAGGTGCCGGTGACGTTGCCGTAGGTGCCAACGCTACAGTGAAGGCGACCCCGAAGCCCGGTTATGAGTTCGTTGCATGGAAACGTGGCGAGAACATTGTTTCCAACGATGCTACTTATACATTCGCCGTAAACGAGAACACTGCTCTTGTTGCAGTATTCGAGGCAAAGGAGAACGTAACTCTAACGCTCGCAGTAAATGATGCCAACATCGGCTCTATTACTCTGCCTGAAGGCATCATTATGGGTGAGAACTCTGTAGTATATGGCACTCCTGTTGCTCTAACTGCCGTTCCTGCTGAAGGTGCAACTTTCACAGGCTGGTTCAACGGCGAGGCACTTTATTCTACAGAATACACTCTTAACCTCAACAGCAAGGAGAGCCTCTCTCTCACAGCCAAGTTTGTAAACGTTCTGACAATGGCTTACGAGCTGAACGGCGGTGTTACCAACGCCCACGGATGGCTCAGCAAGGCACACATGGCATTGGATCTTCAGAATGATTACAACACTGCCTATAGTGCCTCCAAGGCATGGGCTAAAGAGGAAAATGGTGTAATTTACTACTATGTCAAAGGTGAATGGCAACTGCCAGAAGCCGTACAAGGCGAAGCTGCTGATGTAGCCGGTTTCATTCAAGCAGTAACATACAATACAAGCAATAACCTTGTCAACCTGCTCCATCAGGAGAAATGGCTTGTCCTGATGAACTATATTGACACCCTGCGTGTACGTAATGGCAATGCTGTCGCTGATGAAGGTGCATTACGTGCCGATATTTCAGGTTTCTTCCTCTGCTCACCCGCTATCACCGACTATCGTCACACCAATGACTATACCATAGCCGGTACCGTAGAGCCTTTCATGGCCGCAACAAAGATGGCGTTTGCCAATCCGACGGAGATTGTGACTGAGGTTGCTCTTAACGATCCCTATAAGGAAGGTTTCACCTTCGACGGCTGGTATGCAACGGCAGACTTCAGCGGAGAAAGAGTCCTCACTGTAGGTCCTGAGACTGTTATCCCCGGCAACACACTCTATGCCAAGTGGATTGAGTATATCCCGACTATTGAGGAAGTTGTCGCTATGGCAGATAGTACCACAACCAAGATAAGGGGTACAGTAACCAAAGTTATTGGAACCAATTTCTGGGTACAGGACGCCACCGGCGGTATTCTCTGCTATCAAAAGAATCATGGTCTTGCAGCAGGTGAGTCTGTCACTCTCAGCGGAAAGAAAGTTATGTACGGCGGTATTCCCGAGCTCATGAACATCACTGTTGAAAGCCACGTAGCCGGTCAGGCTGTTGCTCCGCTCAACCTGCAGATAGCAGATGTCATTGCCAACTATGACAAATATATGTCACAGCTTGTTATCTTCAAGGGTGTCATACTCCATTATGAAGGAGACTCCGTATTCCTGAAGAACGGTAGCGATGCCATCTACTGCTACAAAGTATCTCTTGACAAGACCGCTATGCCGGAGAACACCAAGGTCAACGCATTGGTTATCGTTTCTGCATATAACGGCAAACTCCAGCTCCGTGCCAACAACACCGGTGATATCACCGAGGTGGATGCCGCAGGCAAAGACCCCTACAACTATCCTGCACGCGGCGAAGAAGGCGAGTACACCCTCACCAACGACTGGCTCATCTCACTCAAACTTGAAAACTATGCAGAAAACACACCGGGCTTGGCAAGCTTTGTCCGCTCCATGGTGGAGAAAGACGGCAAGATGTACTTCCTCAACCGCGATGCAGACGGCAACGGCTGGTTCACTGTTGTTGATGGAGCGACCGGCAAGATGAGTCCCGAACGCATCAATATCACAGGAGAACATCTGTTCAAAAAAGAAATCAATGCTGGTACAGATAGTGCTAATTGGGTTATTGCTACCACTAACCCGTTCAACCACGTTACTATGGACAATGCCGGCAATGTGCTTGTAGGTGCATGCCCGATAGGGGCCGCTGATGCTGAAGAGCCCAACCGCGTGATGATTTACGTAGTTGACCTGACAACAGGTGCCGCTACCGAACTTATCAACGAGAACATTCACGCTCAGGCTGATTATCTCTCTGTTCCATTCCGTTTCGACGCCTTCGGCGTATGGGGCGATGTCAACTCACATGCTGTTTTGATGGCAGCCAATGCAAACTATATGGATGCTTTCAGATGGGAAATCAACGACGGCGTTGCCGATGTTGCAGAAGAGGTTGAGATTTCAGTGCCCGAAGACGAGAAATCGTATCTCGCAGGCAAGACCTCTTTCGGTATTTCACCGGTAATACAGCCTGTTGACGATGAGTATTTCTACATTGACGGTCAGGCTTGCTACCCGACGATGTTCAATACTGACGGTGACCTTATCGATGACTTCATGATGAATGAGAGTGGCAGTATCCTCAAGGTCGGCAACAACTCAGGTGACACCTGCACTCTGCAAGTTAACAACAACGGTTATGCCGAGTTCCAGCTTGGTGACGAGCACTTCCTCCTTATTGCAGCCACATGCTACACCGGTACTCCGGGTAACGCATACGCACTCTACAAGTTCGGTCCGGACATGTCATTCGCAGACATGGAGCCTCTCTGGTTCTTCCCGAATGCAGGTCTCGGTCTCGTTGCAGGCAGCAGCTATCAGGCTACTCCGAGCGTAGAAGTTAGCGGCAATGTCGCTAAGATCTACATCTTCCAGCCCAACGACGGCTACGGCGTTTACACCTTCACCGGCAAGGTAGGCAGTGACGACGCTGTTGACAACATCGAAGCAGACGTAAAGGCTCAGAAGATTGTCGAGAACGGACAGGTTTATATCCTCCGCGGCGGCGTACGCTACACCGTTACCGGCGTACAAGTCAAGTAAAAGGACGAAGGACTAAGTACAAAGGACTAAGGACTAAGTACAAATAAAAGCTGAATGCTGACAGCAGACAGCTACAACAACAAAGGCGGGTCTTCGAAGAGCCGCCTTTGTTGTTGTATAACATAAATTTTGCTATTGCAAAAGTTGTAAAAAAGCATTAATTTTGCAAAAGATTGGAAAATACCGGTATCTGCCATGAAACATATCGTATCCTCCTGCATCATGATGCGCATTACAAGCCTTCTCCATACCGCCCTACTTACAGCGGTTGTCTTTTTCTCTATAGGCGTATCCGCACAAGATATTATGCTCAACGGCATCGCCTATAATATCGACACACTCAAAAAATTCCCCGCCGGACCGGGTACCACATGGCTGTCACTCCATTTCACACGGGTAGGCTCCAACAGTTCACCTTTGGATGTCCATATTCTTCAGATTGACACGCGCAACCCGTATGTCAGCATCGAAGAGGAATTGGGCAAGGACAAGCTTGTCGGCACGGAGCGTCCGTCCGCTATGGCAGAGCGCATAACAACACCCATGCACATAGCTTTTGCAGGCACCAACGGCGATTTTTTCGTCACCTCGGGTGACGTAGGCAGACCGACAGGACTGACTATAGAGGACAACGAGTACGCCTACATAGGCTCTACAAGCCGCCGCGTCGGTGCGGTGAAAGCCAACGGCAAACCCGTTGTGGCAACAGACTGGTCGTACAAGGGTTACGTATATACCGCAGGCGGCGACACACTGAAAATCAAACACGTCAACTACACCCGCAACGCCGACGAGTTAGTTCTGTACAACAGACATCAAGGCACCACTACCGGCACCAACCAATACGGCACGGAGCTCCTTGTCGAACTATGCGACGGCGAGCAGTGGAAGACCAACGGCAGGCAGCGCGTCGTGGTACGAGCCAAAGAGCGGAACACCGGAAACATGACCATACCCGCCGGACAGGCAGTATTGTCCGGTCACGGCATCATGCAGCACGCTCTTGACAGCCTGACGGCTGCAGGCGACACGCTCACCATACGTTATGTCCTTAAACTTGACGGCGTGAACACCAACCTCAGTCAAGCGATAGGCGGCGACAACTACGCCCTTATCGTTGACAGCGGCAGGGCAGAGACGAGTAACTTCTGGAACGAGTTGCACCCACGTACGGGCTACGGTTCGTCAGTGACAGGCGACAGCGCCATCTTTTGCATCGTTGACGGCAGAGGTCTGTCTGTCGGCTGTACAACAAAGGTGCTTGGCGAGATAATGCGCCACTACGGTGCATGGCGTGCCGTCAACTGGGACGGCGGCGGCTCCAGCTCGATGTACATACGCCACGTCGGCAACCAAGTAAACAAAGGCTCCGACGGCGCCGAGCGTGCAGTGGGTAACGCCATGTTCGTTGTAGCCAACATACCCGAAGCGGACGATACCATCACAACTCTCGTACCACACTACCCTGTTTATGACATTCCCTACTACGGACAATACACCCCGCATTTTTACGGCTACAACAAATACGGCGTACTTCTCTCGGCAGATGTAGGAGGTGTAACGCTCTCATGCGACAGCAGCACCGGAGCTGTAATTAACAGCGGTACAATATTTTATGCCACCACTCGCACCGGCGGCACCCTAACAGCCACCGCAGGCAGAGCCACCGCCACCATAGTTGTCAATATCACTGAAGGTGAGATGCGGCTCACCCACGACTCAGTTATCATTGACAGCCGCAACAGCTGGCAGGCAGGCGTGGAGAGTGTCAACATCGACGGCAAAGGCACCGTGGCGGCACAAGCATTCACATGGACGAGTCTGGACTCGACAATATGCACGGTATCTGATGCCGGAGTTGTCAGTGCCGTCAGCAACGGCGACACATATATCACCGCAGCAATGGACAATTTCGCCGATACGATGTCAGTACGGGTACAAACACCCGCCACGACGCCTCTTACTGCTGATGATATAAGCGACACGGAGAGCTGGCAACTGAGCGCCACTGCCGGTTTCAACCCATATTGGAGCACGACGGATGACGGAACACCGACTGTCAGGTTCAACTATTCGGTAACACGGAAGCCTTATATCCTTTTCACAAAAGGAATCACATTGTTCGGTCTGCCCGACACGGTAAAGATTACCTACTCCACCGATGCCGTTCTTGACGAGGTATCCGTAATGTTAAAGGATGCCACACGCACAAATTTCAGTCACTCGCCCGCAGGTGTAGTCTCGCCTGTCGGAAAAGCAAGTCTTGTCATTCCGCTGAGCGATGTCTTAGCCGACCAGTCAGACAAGACACACTACCCTGTCAGCATCTCACAGATACGTTTCTACATCAACTCCGCCACAGAGAAAGGCGAGCGTTACCTGACATTGCACGACATCTCTCTATGTTACAAAGGGATAGAGGTCCTCTCTTCATTACCGGAACTTCAAGCCGGCAGTTTGTGCGTCTATCCCAATCCGGCAGGCGACAGGATAACGGTAGAGGGTGCCAAGGCAGGAAGCACACTGCGGTTTTATGACGTCAATGGCAGATGTGTTCTCCGCACCACACTTCAGACCGACAACACATGTCCGGTCAACACACTGACAAAGGGCACATGGATAATGACCACCGATGACGGACAGTCCGTCATAATAACGAAGAAATAAAACAATCAACATACACTCAACGTTATGAAACACACCATTCTTCTTTCACTCATCACCTTCCTCAGCATCGGACTGTCAGTCGCACAGCCTGTCCGCATTCTCAGCAACGAGAAGATTGCCGACGGATGGTATCCCGTCTTCTCACAAGATGCCGGTGAGGTTCTCTATGTAGAGAACGAATTTGACGAGATGGCCGTTCCGCAGCCGGCAGGCGACACCTACGTAGCCAATGAGGATCTGCAGCTTGTTCTCTACCGCAACGGGACCCGTACCGTCCTCACACCGCACGGCAGTGATGTCAACTATATCTGGCAGTCTCTCTCCCCCGACGGCACGAAGATTCTCTTCAACACCCTCTACGGCACCGCCGTATGTGACCTACAGGGACGCGAAATCGTCAATCTCGGCGCTCTTGACGCACCGGTATGGTGCGGCAATGACAAGGTCGTCGGTATGCTTGACACACACGACGGCGACTCGTTCACCTCATCTGCCATAGCCATACGTTCGCTTGACGGCACACTCAACCAGACACTTACCGACCCTGCGGAGTTTGGTATGTATCCGGCAGTATCAGCAGAGAGCGGAATGATAGCCTACAACACCCTTCGCGGCGAGGTGCGACTGATGCGCACCGACCTTGCAGGAGAAATGTCAACAGCCATGCCGGCTATAGAGAAAGCCACACCCGCACCAAAGAGGCAACGGAAAGCACCAGCTGCTAAATACACTAACGCAAATCAGGTGAAGATTTACATCAATCCGGGTCACGGCGGGCATGACAGCGACGACCGCCCGATGCATATCTACCCCTTTGCCGCCAACGACCCCAATAGTTTCTGGGAGTCGAACTCCAACCTTGACAAAGGTCTGAAGCTGAACGAATGGCTTCAGCGTGAGGGTTATCAGACCAAGATGAGCCGTACTCAGAACCGCACCGAGGACGACCGTGCCCTCTCAGCCATTGTAGCAGAAGCCAACGCCTACGATGCAGACTATATGCTGTCTATCCACTCTAACGCCGGCGGACCGAGCAACTACGTTCTTGAGCTTTACTCAGGTCAGGACCAGAACGACACCCGCACCTATCGCAACCCGGCACCGAGGCAAGACGAGAGCCGTGCCATATCCACCATCATCGCTAAATGGCTTGTAAAGAACCAAGTGACGACATGGTCTCCGGCGAGCCGCGCCAACGGTTGGGTGATAGGAGACAAGACCTTTGGCTACACCATAATGGGAGGCTGGGGCGACGGCTATGGAGTGCTCCGCAAATTAGCCGTGCCGGGATGTATATCCGAGGGCTGTATGCACGACTATATACCGGAGACTTACCGCCTGATGAACATAGACTACAAGTGGCGCGAAGCCTTCTATTTCATGGCGGCTTTCCATGAGTATTTCCTCGGCAAGACACTCACCTACGGTGCCATAGGCGGTCAGGTGAGAGACTGGTACAAGAAACAGGAGTTCCCGGACATAACACGTATCCACGGCAGCCGCGACGAACTACTGCCCATCTGCGGTGCCACCGTCAAGCTGATGCAGAACGGCAATATCCTTCAGACCTACACCACCGACTCGCTCTATAACGGTGTCTTTTTCTTCTGGGACCTGCAACCCGGCACATACACACTGGTGGCAGACGCGGAGCATTATTACACCTTGGAACAGACCGTAACAGTTGTGGCGGGCGACATAGCCTATCAGGACATGCTTGTCAATGCAAAGCGTGAGACACGTCCGGAGATAACAAACTATACACCGCATGTCACCGACATCACTGACAGTGTTGATGTGTCAACAGACATAGTTTTTGACTTCAACTGGGACATGAAGGAGGAAGAGACGACAGCCGCCTTCTCCATCACCCCATCGGTAGAAGGCACCATCACGTTTGAACACTCATACCGTACCATGCGTTTCCATCCTGCACGCATGTTCGACCCTGGTATCGAATACACAGTTACTCTCGCCGCGACAGCATGTCATCCTGACACCAACTTCGCCAATACGCTGGCGGAAGATTTTGTCCTGCGTTTCAGGACAAAGAACCGTCCTAATCTGCGGCTCCTGCAGAGTTATCCCTACAACTCTGCCATAGAAGTGCCTACAGCACCCGCTTTCATCATGATTTTCGACGAGAAGATAAAGAGCACAACCGGCAAATCCAATCTGAGTGTTGTCAATGCACAGGGACAGGAACAGGGTATCAAGACACGCTCAATCAGATACAACCAGTTGTCCGACTCACACGGTAGCGTCTCATTCGAACTGCTGAACAGCCTTCTGCCTGACCAGGATTACAAACTGATAATCAAGCCCAACCTGCAGGACATGATAGGCGTGTATTTCAACACCACCACCGAGATACCCTTCCATACCACCGCCGATGTAACGGAACAGGCAGGGTCGCTTATTGACAGGATGGAAGCCGGTTCGTTCAGTTACGAAGCTGATGCCAGCCTGTATGTCAACAACGCCTCCGTCTTCGTTGACAACGAGCGCAAGTACGCCGGCTACGCATCCAACGAGCTCAAATACACTTTTGCCGACGAACAGGACGCCATAGCGTACTACAAGTATCAGGGCACGTTCTTCGACGGCAACAGCCGCTGCAGGTTAGGCATGTACGTCTTCTCCGACTTCTCGCAGAACGAGCTGCAGGCGGTATGGGATGCTTCCGGCGACATACAATACACCCCTGTATGCACACTCGACTATGCCGGCTGGCACTACGAAGAGGCGAACCTCACGCTGCTGCCCGAAGGTGTGGACTACCAGTTCATGGGGCTGCGCATAGTTCGGCACGAAGGCTTTATGTCGGAGTCAGGGTCAGTCTTTATCGACGATATCTGGTTCGAGAGAAATGCTCCTTCCGCCATTGACTATCAGCAGTCTGTCAACAGCGACCAGCCCTACAAGATCATTCACAACGGACATATATACATCATTAGAGGCAATAAGATATTCACCCTAACGGGAGAAGAAATCAAATAAAATACAATAACCATATCAGTACTAATACGGCGTTTAACACCGTTTTAAAACAACGGACGGATAATATACAAGTAGAGACGGTCATTTTGACCGTCTCTACTTGTAATAAGAACAAGATGTGTGTTTTATTATCTTGAAAACAAGGGCAACTAACTCATCAGATATTATATTCCTAACCTTTCAAACACCTCTTTCAGTGATGCTTCGTCCTGAATAAGAACATCACGTCCCTTAGGCCCCTTGTTAGGTCCGACAATACCGGCAGCCTCCAATTGGTCAGAAAGCTTGCCGGCACGGTTATATCCTATCTCAAATGCACGCTGCAACTTGCTGGTTGAGCCCTCCTGTTTGCTTACCACGTATGTAGCCACATCACGGAACATCGGGTCAAGTTTCTTCAGGTCAACAGAGCCCGGTGCAAGGGCCTCCCCTTCCCCTTCAGTTCCCACATACTCCGGCAGTTCGTAAGGTCCGAAGTAGCGTTGCTGGTGCTCAATATGATTCACGATAGCGTCCACTTCCGGCGTGTCAACGAATGCACACTGGATACGTGTAACACTTGCGTTACCTGCGTAAAGCGAGTCACCACGTCCAATGAGTTGCTCGGCTCCTTTGGCGTCAAGCACAGTACGCGAGTCGATGACCGACTGCGTACGCAGTGCTATACGGGTTGGGATATTGGCTTTAATGACACCCGTAACGATATTCACCGACGGACGTTGCGTAGCCAAAATCATGTGCATACCTACAGCACGTGCCTTCTGCGTGATACGGGCGATTGGCGTCTCCACCTGCTTGCCTGCCTGCATAATAAAGTCACCATACTCATCGATGATAATCACTATATAAGGCAGATACTGATGGTGTAATGAGTCAGCAACTACTTTATTCGGATTAAGCCGGCGATTGATGAACTTCTCGTTATAATCCTCAAGGTTGCGCACTCCTGCGTCCATCAGAAGTTTATAGCGGTTCTCCATCTCAATGACGAGCGAATTGAGCGTATTGATAACCTTATCGCAATCAGTGATAACAATCTGGTCGGGGTCGGTGTCGGGCTGGGCGGCAAGGAAATGACGGATAAGCGGCTTGTACGGCGCAAACTCCACCATCTTCGGGTCAACCATCACCAGTTTCAGTTCTGCCGGATGTTTCTTATAGAGCAGAGATGTGATGATAGCATTAATAGCCACCGACTTACCCGTACCTGTAGCACCTGCGACAAGCAGGTGCGGCGTCTTGGCAAGGTCAAACATGAAAATCTCATTGGTGATAGTGCGTCCATAGGCTATCGGCAGACGCATTTTCTGCTCTTCTTGAAAGCGTTTTGAAGCAATCACAGAGTGCATTGACACCACCTGCGCCTTCACGTTAGGCACCTCTATACCTACCGTACCCTTGCCCGGCATTGGAGCGATGATACGAATACCGACGGCAGACAACGACAGCATGATATCGTTTTCCAAACTCTGAATCTTAGAGATGCGCACACCTGCCTTTGGTACCACCTCATAAAGCGTAACGGTAGGACCGACAGTCGCTTTTATCGAGTCAATCTCCACCCCGTAGTTACGCAGCGTAGTAACGATACGATTGGCATTCTCCCTCTGCTCGTCTTGGTTGATGACGGGAGCATTCTCATTGTCGTAGGTTTTAAGGAGGTCCAGCGACGGAAACTTATAATTCTCCAACTCGGCACGCGGGTCATACGGTCCAAGCTTCTTCAGCCATGCATCGGGGTCGTTCTCGTCTATTGTTTCTTCTTCAACAGGCTTGCTGATTTCCAAATCGGCATCAGCCGGCTGAGCCTCCTCACTGTTATTTTCACCTTCGGCGGTGTCTGTTGCCTGTTGTTCCTTTTCTTCCTCATTAGTTGTTTCCTCTGTCGGCTGCGGGCTCTCCTCATTTCCTTCTATAGTAAACGGCACCTCATTGTTTGCGTCTTTCTTGCTATCCGGCTTAGTATTACTCTCGAACTCCGAGAACGTAAGAGTTGCTCCTGTCGGTTGCTCCTCGTCCTGAAGCAATTCGAAGTCCGGTTCTTCTGTATTGCTCTCTTTACTCATCTCCTCCTCAACCTTCTGCTCTTGCGGCGAACGACGGCGAAACAGGTGTTTAACCCGCTTTGCCCAAGCCTCAAGCGTAGGCAGTGTATTGGGATTGATAGTAATGAAGTACGCTGTCAGCACAACAATAAGTACTATCAGAGTACCAATCCATTGTATAGATGACAACAATATATTATTTATCACCTCGCCATGCGCACCACCCAAACGGAAGAAGATTTGCCAACCCGTCATATCTTGCAGAAAAGCAGCAGCAAGCGAGCCCCATAGAAGCCAAAAGACCGAGTGAAAAAACGGTTTCCAAGTGCGTAGCCGGCGATAACGCATCAATTGAAACGAATAGATGGACATCATCACAATGATGGCAATTACCGACACGCCGAACACTCTGTCAACAAAGAAGTCCTGCATACGCGCACCGAGCATACCTCCGTTATTCAAAACAGCCTCGCGAATCTCGCGGCGAGACAGCTCGCTGTGCAAAAGAGAGAAGTCTTGCGCACCATTAACAAAATAAGATATATATGAAACAAGAGCATACAGAGTGAACCCTGCAAGTGCGAGTCCGGTAACGAAAAGCACACGGTCACTCAAGAAGAAAGAGCGTATCTCCGCCCAAACTTCAGACTTAAGAGCTGACGACTTCTGCTTTTTCTGCTCTTCCTGGTTATTATCGGCAGATTGCCGTGTTGGTCTTTTTGGCATAATAGCATTCGGTTACCGACCGGCAACTGATAACAGCCGCCAGCCTGCTGATGAGTTATAACTAATTCTCTGCAAAGGTAGTAAAAAAAACTGAAACGGACAAGTGTTTCAGTTTTTTTACACGGCAAACGCATCAAAAAAGATTATTTGTGGGCTGGCGAATGTCGCGAACGGCCACATTAAAGGATACTATTACTACTTCGCTAAAAGACCGCCAGAATAGTTGTTATTTTATTGATATTTAACGATATAACTATTGT
>JAFSTO010000028.1 GCA_017450435.1 Paludibacteraceae bacterium | reverse complement strand
GTATAACTCGCGTTTGTTTGAAAAACTCAGCGACCCGAAAACGGGCCTGTATTTTCAATCTTCCGGCTATGTGTATAGCTACTTGCAAGACGAATTGAATCAATAAATATACGTCCCTCTCCGAGACGTTAAACAGGAGAAAAACAAGCGCAAAGCGTTGCGCAATAACATATTAATTAATAATTCGCTATTTATTCTGGTTCGTCAACTACCACACGACAAATTAATACCAAGAATAAGTTGTGAAGCACTCTTTGAGTGTGGACGACTTGTTGGTATTAAAGGTGTGGTAGCCTGACGAACGACAAGAAGTCTGCACTTTTTGTTTATATTAACAAACCACATAACAAATCAATTAAAACCGATGCTCGATGGGATATAAGTGAGCAACTAATAAAATGAAAACAAAGTATTTAATTGTAGCAGCGCTATGTTGCATCGTAATGGTTGCATGCCAGAGTAATGACCCAGATAAAAATACGGGTAACGACAACAAGACGAACAATGAAGTGATAGAAGGATTGAATGATTTAATAGATGAAATAGGAAATATTGTTGACACCAAAACTTTAGAGGATGGTTCAACAGTTATGAAAGATGACAAAGGAAATACCATTACTAAAGATAAAGATGGTAATATTACTATTGTTACCAAAGAAGGTGAGACAATCCTAATTGACAATTCTATCAAAGAAGATCCTTCAGCAGCAAAAGACAAATGGTATAATTCTACTTGGAAGAGTGCTAAATATAATGAACCTATTCAGCCTGAGCCTGATATGAATTATAGGAAAAGACAATTTGTTGCAACACTGAAAGAGTATGGTTTTGTTGTTGAAGAGGTCAATGTAAATAAAGATTCAATAGAAATAAATATCGATGATTCAGATGAATATACCATGCATTTCCGAAACACGACCGCTTCCCTTCAGAAAGTATCAACATCTACTCAACACACATATAACGGAACGTATCATTTCAAACGATATGATGTTATGCAGAAAACTATCGGTGATGGTGAGATAAGGTACAGATTTGAGATTACAAATAACGATTGGGGCAATTATAGTGCAGATTTATTTGAGGATATTTACGAATATAACTACGATTCGGAATCATATATCTTTGTAGAATCAAGAGGGATAGATGGTGTTGGGTTAGAAAAAGATGATGCTATTTATACATACGAAGGATATGACAATAACAGTACAAAAGAAGAAGTAGTATCAAAAGATGTTACTACCACGTACTTTAACTATCGTCGTTTGAGCGATACACAAATTGCCGCAAGTAACAATTCTGTATCGTATATATTAAAGGAAGATGATGGTTCTACTCCTGAATTAGACGTTTATGATTTGCAAGGAAATAGATTGATATCATTAGAGTTAGTTTCATTATAACTATAGTTCAAAAATATGCAAAAGCAGGTGGTCCAAATGATCATCTGCTTTTGGTATATGGTATCTTAACAATCATATACTTTTCAACTACCTTCTAAAAACCTGCCAAACAGCATATCTCGCGCCACTCTCGCGCTTCTATTAGGCAGATGTGGACATAACGTACAAATCTTAATAATCGTAAACTTTTGCCCTTACCTACCACACACGGGACACATACGAGAAAGATACCTGACGATAGACCGACAGGATACCGACGAGATACCGTTCTTAATAATCGGCAATCGAAAGCAACCAGACGAACATTTCCGCAAAATTTATATCATTTGCAGCATTTTGTGTTTGCATATTTCGCAAAAAAGCAGTAATTTTGCAGTCGCTTTCGTTGGGGACCCAATAAAGAGCGCACAAAAGATGAAAGAGTAACTTGTATGTATATGAAAAAAGTAGTTGTTTTATCCACCTCGCTGCGGGCGGGGTCGAACAGCCACGCGATGGCGGAGCAGTTCGCCGAGGGCGCAAAAGCCGCAGGGCATGAAGTCGAACTGATCTCGCTTCGCGGCAAGGAAATCAAGTTCTGTATCGGTTGTCTCAAATGTCAGGAGACAGGCGCGTGTGTCTTCAAAGACGAGGTGCCGGCAATCATGGAATCGGTGCTCAACGCCGACGTCGTCTGCTGGGCAACGCCGATTTATTATTACGAGATGTCGGGTCAGATGAAGACGCTTATCGACCGCATGAACGCCATGTATCCGAAGGATTACCGGTTCCGCGACATCTACCTCCTGACCACGGCGGCAGAGGACGAATCGTTTGTGCCGGAACGCGCCGAGAGCGGTCTGCAGGGCTGGATCGACTGCTATGAGAAATGCACCCTCAAGGGACATCTGTTCTGCGGCGGCGTGAACGACCCGCGTGAGATAAGCGGCCACGCCAAACTGCAAGAAGCATACGAAATGGGCAAGAACGTATGAGAAAAATCGGTTCGACGCAGCCGAAGTAGCTACTGCGTTTGAGTTACCGGCAAACCATAAACCGTCGTTTATCATGTCTTGCGGTTATGCGGCGGAAGGTGTACAACCCCATGCGAACCATTTCAGCCGCAAACCTCTTAGCGAGACCGTAACCTATAAATAAGTAAAACGTGAGGCGATTTATTATTCTTCTGCTTATGGCTGTTACAGTTGCCGGATTTGCGCAAGAAAACCTCCTTGTCCGCATCGCAGATATAGAGGTGAATGAGGGCTATCTGGAGCAGTACCTCGCCGCCGCGCATAATGTCGGCACGAAATCTGTAGAGACCGAGCCGGGCGTCATCTGTATCTTCCCCATGCAGGTAAAGGAGCAGCCGAACACCATCCGCATTGTGGAGATCTACCGCAACCAAGAGGCGTACCAGTCGCACCTCCAAACGCCGCATTTCCTTGAATACAAACAAGGCACGCTCCATATGGTGAAGTCGCTCAAACTGGTGGACACCAACCCCTTAGCCCCCGAAGCCATGCCGCTGATTTTCAAGAAATATAAACATTAAAAACATTAAGTATATGAACGTATTGATTCTTCAGGGCTCGCCGAGAGCCAAAGGTAACACCGCTTGGATGGCGGAAGAGTACAAGAACGCAGCAGAGGCTGCTGGTCACAACGTAACCATCGTCAATGTGGGACACAAGCACATCGCCGGCTGTCTGGCATGCGAATACTGCCACGGCAAGGGCAACGGTGCCTGCATCCAGAAAGACGACATGCAGGAGCTCTATCCGCTCATGGCGGAGGCG
>JAFSTO010000005.1 GCA_017450435.1 Paludibacteraceae bacterium | reverse complement strand
TATATCTACCCGCCTAAGTACTCGATGAAGATTATCGCTGACATCTTCGAATACACCTCGAAGAACATGCCTAAGTTCAACTCTATCTCAATCTCCGGCTACCACATGCAGGAAGCAGGTGCTACCGACGACATCGAGCTGGCTTACACCCTCGCCGATGGTCTTGAGTACCTCCGTGCAGGTGTCAATGCAGGCATGAACGTGGACGATTTCGCACCGAGTCTCAGTTTCTTCTGGGCTATCGGTATGAACCACTTCATGGAGATTGCCAAGATGCGTGCAGGCCGTATGCTGTGGGCTAAGATTGTCAAGTCGTTCGGCGCCAAGAACCCGAAATCGCTCGCACTCCGTACCCACTCGCAGACCTCAGGTTGGTCACTCACAGAGCAAGACCCGTTCAACAACGTAGGTCGTACATGTATCGAGGCTATGGGTGCCGCACTTGGTCATACACAGTCATTGCACACCAACGCTCTCGACGAGGCTATAGCACTGCCTACCGACTTCTCGGCTCGTATCGCACGTAACACGCAGATTTACATCCAAGAGGAAACCAAAGTCTGCAAGGAGATTGACCCATGGGGCGGCTCTTATTATGTTGAGAGCCTCACCAAGCAGATTGCCGAGCGTGCATGGGAGCATATCCAGGAGGTTGAGAAACTCGGAGGTATGGCTGCCGCTATTGAGACAGGTATTCCAAAGATGCGTATCGAGGAAGCCGCTGCTCGCACACAAGCTCGCATCGACTCAGGCACGCAGAAGATTATCGGTATCAACGAGTATCGTCTTGACCACGAAGACCCGATTGACATCCTCGAAATTGACAACACCGCTGTACGCGAACAACAGGTGGCTCGTCTAAAAGACCTCCGCGCTCATCGCGACGAGGCTGCCGTACAGGAAGCCTTGAAAGAGATCACCGCTTCTGTTCAGGCATGGGCAGACGGCGGCAAGGGCGAGAACCTCTTGGCACTTGCAGTCAAAGCAGCCGGTCTCCGTGCTACCTTAGGCGAGATATCAGATGCCTGCGAGAAAGTCGTAGGTCGTTATAAAGCAACCATTAGAACTATTTCAGGAGTGTACGCAGCAGGAACAAAGAACGATGCTGACTTCCAAGAGGCTCAGCGTCTGACGGCAGAGTTTGCCAAGAAGGAGGGTCGTCAGCCTCGTATCATGATTGCCAAGATGGGTCAGGACGGCCATGACCGCGGCGCAAAAGTGGTGGCAACGGGTTATGCCGACTGCGGCTTCGACGTGGATATGGGACCGCTGTTCCAGACCCCGGAAGAAGCAGCCAAACAGGCAGTGGAGAACGACGTTCACGTACTGGGTGTCTCGTCTCTTGCAGCAGGTCATAAGACCCTGATACCGCAGGTGATAGCCGAACTGAAGAAGCTCGGTCGTGAGGACATCCTCGTTACCGCCGGCGGTGTCATCCCTGCACAAGACTACGACTTCCTCTACAAAGCAGGTGTCGCAGCCATCTTCGGCCCCGGCACACCGGTCGCATATTCCGCTAAAGTAGTGATGCAACTGCTCATGCAGGAGTAATCTGATTATTCTATGTAGGGGTATACTATATTATAGGTATGCCCCTACATATTTTTTTTAAGATAATCCTGCGCACTTACGCCTCAAGTCAGCGCAATTCAACGCACAACATGAACCGCGCAAATACAAAACCATCCGCGGCTTCATCATCGCCCAACTGGTAAACAACAATAACACTATATAATAATGAATAAAGAACCCGGATATGTATATATTCTCACCAATCCCAATTTCCGCGAGGATTGACTATAGTTGCTGTCCTGTGGATATACTTCTCTTACAACGGAAAAGTATTGGACGATATCAGAAAAGAGAACGAAGAGTAAATATAAATAAGACAAAAACAATGAAAGCGAAACCATTTATCAAATGGGTTGCGTAAATTCAGCAATACAAGCAGTTTTAACAACTATCAAATGAGGCGTTTAATTACGTTACTCAAAAACGTCTAAAAGAATTATGTGATTAAGACGCAAGCAGGGTATAGTTATACTTTCGCAGCCGCATATAAGTTTTGGGAAAAAGAAGAATACTTATACGAGTAAAATATAATCCATAATCTTTGCAAGTAGTAATTAGAAAAAAACAAAACCCATTAGTTTGACATGCAGGGACTAATGGGATTCAACGCTGCAAAAGTACAACATATTTTTTACATATGCAAATACTTTGACAACTTTTTAACAAAAAAATGAAATATTCTGATTTTGAATATATATTATCACCCGAAAGAATTGGACGTTATTTACAAGCCTGTCATGGTGATAGCCGCAAAGCAATGACTTTGTATCGATATAATCTACAGCTCTCACAGGAGATGTTTACTGTGATTAGTTGTTTTGAAGTCGCATTACGTAATGCTATCGATAGAAATCTGACCGCTACCCTTGGTGGCGATTGGTTTTTCGCCAAAGATGACCGAAAGCGAGTGCGTGGCAGAGTTGTTTAAGAGGTATCAGGAACTGACGAAATAGAGAGATGACCCCGAATAAAATTAGGGGGGAATGGACGGAGAGAGATTGCCCCGAATAAAATTCGGGGAGAATGGACGGAGAATTTTGGAACCCCGAATAAAATTCTGGAGGAAAGGACGGAAAAAAAAGGCAAAATTAAAATAGAAACACTATGGCAGACGACAAATGGCATTGGCAGGAAGCGGGAACGGCATGGAAAGGTGTCGGCATTTATCATGTGACGCTGACAGTGCCAAGTCGTGAGCCATTGCTCGGGAGGCTCGTCATTCCTGACAACGACCCCACAAAAGCATGGGTAGAACGGACTGAACTCGGTGAGGCAGTGACAGAAGAGGCACTCAGGATTAACCGCTATTATCCTGAGATTAGAGTCATTCAGCATTGCCTAATGCCCGACCATCTGCATATTATCTATTATGTTACAAAGCCCATGACCAAAAGTATTAAAACCGTGATTCGAGGGCTTTGGCAGGGGATGAAGAAGTTAGGAAGGGCATATACGGAGGGAAAGCGACCTCCGTTAATTAGCCCCGAATTAAATTCGGGGGAAATAGACGGAGATGTGGAGAACACCGAATTAAATTCGGGGGAAATAGACGTAGATGTGGAAAACACCGAATTAAATTCGGGGACAACAAACGGAGAGAAAGGGAAGACAATCGGAGATTTCGCATTCCCTATATTCACTGAGATACCTTTTATCAGACCGCTGTCGAGGCGGGGGCAGTTACAGACGATGATACGCTATGTGCAGATGAACCCACAACGGCTCGCGACCAAACACTTGAAGCCCGGTTATTTCAGGGTGCAAAGAGAGATAGAGATAGCAGGACGGCACTACAGCGGCGTGGGTAACATAGCATTGCTACAAGCGGAGCATTTTATGCCGGTGCACGTAAGGCGAACAATGGTAGAGGCGGCAGAGCATGGAGAGCAGGAGACACTGCGCAATTATATGAACGGTTGTGTGTTGGCAGCGAGAAAAGGAACAGTGATGGTGTCGCCATTTATCTCGCCAAAAGAGAAAGAGGTGTTGTCGGTGTTGCTCAAAGAGGAGCATCCCATTATAATGCTTGCCGACAATGGCTTTGGCGAATACTACAAGCCAAGCGATGCACTCTTCAATGCAGTGGCGGCAGGGCGGATGTTGATACTCTCGCCACGGGAATATGACGATAAGAAATCCCACATCACTCGCGAAGAATGTGTGGCATTGAACGGGATGGCAGAACAGATATGCTCGATAGAACAAAGCCCCGAATAAAATTCGGGGAGAATGGACGGAGAAAGATTAGACCCCGAATAAAATTCGGGGAAAATGGACGGAAAAAAAATTTATGACTCGGGAAAAGGAGATATATAGGATCACTATTATAGGCGGAGTAGTCAATGTCCTGCTTACTGCTCTTAAATTTGCTGCCGGTATTCTTGGTGCGTCTGCTGCCATGCTTGCCGATGCCGTTCATTCGCTAAGCGACTTGCTGACCGACTTCATTGTGCTGGTCTTTGTGCGCATTGGCAGCCGTCCGGCTGACAGCGACCACCACTATGGCCATGGCAAATACGAGACCCTTGCCACTACTATAGTCGGACTGTCGCTCCTTGCTGCCGGCGGTATCCTGCTTGCAGGAGGCATAGAAAAGGTCTATGCGGTATCACAAGGTGCGACAATAGCCCTGCCAGGACGTATAGCCCTCTGGGCAGCACTCATCAGTATTGCCGCCAAAGAAGCCGTTTATCAGGTGACAGCACGGATAGCCAAACGCCTTGACGCACCGGTCCTTAAAGCCAACGCATGGCACCACCGCACCGATGCCCTGTCCTCAGTAGCCACGGCAATAGGTATCGGCGGAGCACTCCTCTTAGGCGGACAATGGGCTGTTCTTGACCCGATAGCGGCGATATTGGTCAGTATTTTCATTATCGTTACAGCTGCCAAACTCATACATCAGTCAATGCAGGAACTATTGGAGAAAAGTTTGCCTAAAGAGGTTGAAGACGCAATTCGCGACATAGTGGCAGAGGACAATGAGATGAGCGAGTTGCACAACCTGCGCACGCGCCGCGTAGGCAACGTTATCTCGATAGAGATGCACCTGCGCATGCCCGGCGAAACCACTCTTACCGAAGCGCATCGCCATACCATGCTTCTTGAGCAACGTCTGCGCCAACGCTTCGGCAACGGCACGCTAATCAATATCCACCTCGAACCACTCAAAATCAACGGGTTCTATCCTGTGTAATACATAGACAGAGTTCAAACAAAACTCCGTCTCTTACACCTTATAATAAAAGGTATGAGAGACGGAGTTTAATCATCGTGAGCCGAGTTTATTTATAGCAGGCGCTTGCCGGCACGTATGAGTCGCTCGTGCAAAGGCATTTGCTTAGGTGCTTCTAATCCTTCTGTTCTAACCGTTTGCACATCACCACTGATATTAAAACTCAGCGTGGCGCCGTCCGATCGTACATCGATGGTGACGGGTGCTCCCATAACTAAAGGCAGGTTGATGTCATCATGACCGGCAGGGAAGCCGCACAAGACAGGTATGTCATAATCAACAAGGTAAGACCGCAACATCTCCTCCACGCTCATGTTGAACTCCGTGCCACAATCAGAGAATTCGCCGAGAATAACACCCTTGCAACGGTCGAGTACTCCGTTGTGCTTGAGGATATTGAACTGGCGGTCGATATTGTGCATCGACTCGCCCACTTCTTCGATAAAGAGTATGATGTCTTTGCCTAAGGTAGCATCGGCTTGAGTCCCGATGTTCGGGGCAACGGTGCAGATGTTGCCTCCAACAAGTGTGCCTGTTGCCTTTCCAACTATGTTCTGCGGGTGTGCCGGCAGCTCGTATTGCGGAAGTTTGCCCAACAGGATGTCGCGCATAAGAGTGCTTGTAGTGTCGGTGCCTCCGGATGCAAGGAAGGAGCTCATGGTCCCATGAATACTCATCACTCCGGCACGAGTGAACAGACCATGCAGGGTGCTGATATCGCTGAAGCCAACAATCCATTTGTTGGCAGAGGAGATTTCGCTAAGCTCCAATTCGTCGATAAGTTGTATGGTGCCGTAGCCGCCACGGTTGCAGATGATGGCTTTTATCTGAGGGTCGGAGAGCGCCCAACGGATGTCGCTCAAACGCTGTTCGATAGTGCCGGCATATTTATTCTCGTACACCTCTCCCACATTCTTACCTATCACAGGCTCCAAGCCCCAACCACGCAGCACATCAGCGGTCTTCTCGACGTTCTCCATGGATGTGAAGTAGGATGGAGAGATAAGTGCCACTTTGTCGCCGGCTTTGAGATAGGCCGGGGCAGTGCAACTAAGTGTGATACCCCCGTCTGGTGAGGAGGGATTGTTTTGTTGATTACATGATGTTAAGGCTGATGTTAGGATAATAACTGTCAGCACAGATAAAGTTAGATGTTTCATTGCTATAAGCGGAACAATTGATATTGTATTAATATTATAGTCACGTATAAGATTACTCTAATTTTGTTGAGTTGTTGAAATTATGAAGAGATTATTTTACTCACTTTGTAGTTCTTCTATTTTGCTGAGTAGATTATATGCTCCGTTGATAGTTCTTACCTGTTCGATGACAGCAGAGCGTCGTTTCTCTTCACTTCCTTCATGAATAGGAATCTCTCGCAGTCGGCACCGTTGAGGTCGAGAGCAGATGAACGAAATAATCTTGCCAAAAGTGTCACTTTGATAATATGGTGATTGGTTATTTGCCGGGAAATAGATAATCAGTCGTTCTTGCTTTAGCACGATCTTCTCTATACCGAGCCTCATGCAAAGCCAGCGTAGTCTAACTACCTGTAGCAGTTCTTCCGCAGCTGGTGGCAGAACTCCAAAGCGGTCGGTAAGTCGAAGTCTAAAGGCATCCAATTCTCTTTCGTTTTGCAGTGAGTCGAGCTCCCTATATAGAGAAATACGCTCAGAGATATTTTCTACATAATTTTGCGGGAAGCCTATTTCAAGATCACTCTCAAGTTGTGTATCATTAACATAGTTGACTGCTTCAGATATTTGTTCACCTCCAATAGCGTCTTCAAATAAATCTTGGAATTCGTTTTCCTTTAGTTCTTGTACAGCTTCGTTCAGAATCTTTTGGTATGTCTCGTATCCGAGGTCAGCAATGAATCCTGATTGTTCAGCTCCCAACATGTTTCCGGCTCCTCTTATATCCAGGTCTTGCATTGCTAATTGAAAACCACTGCCGAGGTCTGCGAATGTCTCTAATGCAGATAGACGTCGCCGAGCTTCCGGGGTAAGCAGTTCACTGGAGGGAGCTATAAGGTAACAATATGCCCGCCGGTTGCTTCGTCCTACACGTCCGCGCATCTGATGCAGGTCGGACAGACCGAAGTGTTGTGCGTTTCCGATGATGATTGTGTTAGCGTTGGGAATGTCAACACCGTTTTCTATGATTGAGGTAGAGACAAGAATGTCGTAATCGTAGTTGATGAAGTCGGTCAGTATATGTTCCACCTCTTCCGTAGGCATTTGTCCGTGCGCTACGGCAATCCGTGCTTCCGGACATAACTTTTGCAGTTGGTGCGCCACCATCGGCAGTGTGCTGACACGATTGTGTATGTAAAACACTTGCCCGTTTCTTGACAGCTCAAGGTCGATAGCCTCTTTAAGAATCAGGTTATCAGTCGGCTCAATGACAGTAGTCTCTATCGGATATCGATTTTGTGGCGGAGTGGTCATGACACTCAGGTCGCGTGCCCCCAGTAGTGAGAACTGCAGTGTACGAGGGATAGGGGTGGCGGTAAGGGTTAACGTGTCCACATTAACTTTCAAAGCTCGAAGTTTTTCTTTGACAGCCACTCCGAATTTCTGTTCTTCATCAATAATAAGCAGTCCCAAATCTTTGAATTGAACGCTTTTTCCCACAATCTTGTGCGTACCTATGAGAATATCTATTTTGCCGTCTTTGAGGTCTTGTAGAATCTGCTTTGTTTCTTTCGTTGATTTTGCTCGACTAAGGTACTCAATTCTTACAGGGAAGTTTTCAAACCTCTCTTTGAAAGAGTTGTAGTGTTGAAGCGCGAGCACGGTGGTGGGAACTAAAACGGCTGTTTGTTTGCCGTCTGTTGCCGCTTTGAAGGCGGCTCTCATGGCAATCTCTGTTTTGCCGAATCCTACATCTCCGCAAATAAGTCTGTCCATAGGCATAGGCGACTCCATGTCGTGCTTGATTGCCTGTGTTGCCTTAGCTTGGTCAGGAGTGTCTTCGTAGATGAACGATGCTTCCAACTCATGTTGCATGTAGCTGTCCGGCGAGAATGCAAATCCGTGTTCAGCCTTGCGAGCTGCATAAAGGCGAATGAGGTCGCGTGCTATATCTTTTACCTTCTCTTTAGTCCGCTCCTTCATTCGCTCCCATGCTCCGCTTCCAAGTTTGGAGATAGCCGGTTCACCACCTTCCTTGCCTTTGTATTTACTTATCCTATGCAGCGAGTGGATAGATACGAAGATGGTGTCTCCGCCGCGGTAGATGAGTTTAATCATCTCTTGCGGCTTGCCATTGACTGTTGTACGGACTAATCCTCCAAACTTGCCGATGCCGTGGTCAATATGTACCACATAGTCCCCCACCTGCAGTTGGTTCAGTTCTTTCAATGTGATAAGCACTTTTCCCTGTCTGGCCTTGTCGGCTCGCTGTTCTACCTTGTGATATCGTTCAAATATCTGGTGGTCGGTGAAAAAACAGCATTTCAGTCCGTCGTCAATAAAACCTTCGTGTAGGGTAGGATAGACTGCGTTAAAGAGATGAGGGAGATTTTTAGCTATTTCGGCAACATCTATGGTGTCTGCTGTTTTATCGTTATCAGCGCGCAGACGTAGTTCGTCTAAGATACTGCCTAATCTGTCAGTTTGTTTGCGGCTGTCAGAAAGAATGTAAATATTATATCCTTCAGTCCGTCGTTGTTCTATCTCATTGTATAGAAGGTCGAAGTTCTTGTGGAAGAGCGGTTGAGGACGGGTGTTATAAGAAACTGTGGCATATTCTCTAAAGTAGGAACGCTCGTTCAGTTCTAAAGTGGTAAAGCCATGTAGTGCCGTTGTGTAATCGGTTTCAGTGTTGCAGCTAAGAGAAGAGAGCGTTTTTAGAATATAGTTCATGTCCTCTGCTGCGAAAATAGTATTCTCCGGCAAATAGGATAAAATAGTAGTATCGGAGTTATTGTCAGCTCTGCATTTGCCGACGATATCCGCTTTTTCTATTCTGCTCCGACTAAGTTGTGTCTCAATGTCAAAAAGCCGTATACTATCAATCTCATCACCGAAGAAATCTAATCGATACGGATAGTCAGAGGCAAACGAATAAATATCTACAATGCCACCTCGTACGGCAAATTGTCCGGGTTCATACACAAAGTCCACGCGCTCAAATCCCAGTTCGGCAAGGTGCTCGATAATAGACGTCTCTTGTATTGTTTGTCCGGTAGCGAGTGTTATGCTGTTGGTTATTAGCTCTTGTTGTGTCGCCACAGACTCAGCTATAGCTTCAGGGTAGGTAATGATTAGTGCTGACCTGTCTGAGGAAAAGTTGGCAAGGGCGGATAGTACCTCGGTGCGTTGTATGGTGTAGCTCTCATCCTGGCTCTTTTGACGCAAACGATGTGTGGTGGGAAATAGAAAAGCGTGTATCGGGGAAGATGTATCTTTTATCGTTGTGCTATTTTGTTTTAAATCAAGCAACACCTCTGCATCATGCATCAAATAAGAAGCTTGTTCCGCATTCTCTAAAACAATAAGCATAGTGCGTTTTATTCTCTGAGCGAGCGTAACCAGCGTCATTGCTCGTGCAGAGCCATTGAGACCGCGTGCCAGAATGTGTTGTGACAGGTGTTTGTCTATTGTTCTTGCTATTGTTTCGGTCTCAGGATGTTGTGCGTAGAGTGTATGTATGTCATGTAGTTCCATCTGTCTATTTACTCTTTTTGCAGTTTTCGTATGATTGTCAGTCCATCGCGAATAGGCAACAATACGTGCTCGATACGATTGTCATTCATCAAATAGTCGTTGAATTTTCTTATAGCAGTTGTTTGTGGGTCTTTGCTGTATGCAGGGTCGCAGATATGTCCGTCCCATAGGGTGTTGTCGGCTAATATAATACCGCCTTGGCGCAGGAGAGGAATCACCAGTTCATAATCTTCTATATATCGCCGTTTGTCTGCATCAAGGTAGATGATGTCGTATTGTTCCGCTTTGAGGTTTGGCAGAATGTGTTCGGCTGAACCGATTAGTAGCTCAATCTGTTTGCCGAGTGGCGCGAGAGAGAGGTTTTCACGGATAAAATCCTCTTGTTCGTCGTTGATTTCAATAGTTGTGAGTTTTCCTTTTTCTTGTAATCCTTCGGCGAGGCAAAGCGCCGAATAGCCTGAGAACGTACCGATTTCAAGTATTCGCTCCGGTCGCAGCAGCTTACTTATAAAAGCAAGAATACGCCCTTGTACGTGTCCTGAACTCATGCGCGGGTTGATGGCTCGTTGCTCCGTACGATGAGTGATAACACGCAAATAATCCGGTTCTGCGCCGGTATGAGAAATGATGTATTCCGTTAGAAGCTCGTTTATCATATTGCAAAGTTACAAAAATATTATTGTTTTTATGAATATGTTATGTTTTTTTTGACATAATGTTAGCAAATACACATTTTTTTTATATTTTTGTTGCATAATAAACTAAAAAATACTAATTTTGTAGCAAAATGTTAATTCGTTATGTCAGAAATGGAGAAAATAGATGATCTCGATAGGAAGATTCTTCAGATTATTACTCAGAATGCTCGTATCCCGTTCAAAGAGGTTGCAGACCAGTGTGGTGTGAGTCGTGCGGCTGTTCATCAGCGTGTGCAGCGTATGTATGATATCGGTGTTATTGTGGGCTCCGGCTATATTGTCAATCCTAAGATGCTGGGTTATCAGCTTTGTGTGTATATTGGTATCACTCTTGAGAAAGGCTCTATGTATAGGGCGGTTACAAAGGAACTGCAGAAGATTCCTGAAATAGTTGAGAGTCAGTTTACTCTTGGCGGGTTTTCAATGCTGATTAAGCTTTATGCAAAAGATGACGCACATCTGATGCATTTGTTAAACGACAAAATACAAGAGATTCCGGGTGTCGCTAATACTGAGACTTTGACGTCGTTAGAGCAACCGATTAGGCGTGGATTACCTATAAATCTTGATTGATAATTCTTCACATTGCTACATCGGTTATGAGACAAAAATTATTCTCTTTTATTTTATTTGTTGGTATTCTATTGCCTAATACTGCATTTTCGTGGGGTGTGACAGGGCATCGTATTATCACGGAGATTGCATATCGAATGCTTAATAGGAAAGCAAGGAAACAAGTGGATAAGCTGCTGGGTACAAAGGGAATTGTATATTACTCCTCGTGGGCTGATGAGATCAAGTCTGATACTATTTACCCGCAAAGTTACGGTTGGCATTTTCAGAACCTTGATGCCGGTCTCAGTAATGATGACCTGGAACAGTTGTATAATAACAAATTACAAAATGGCGAACATGTCATTTATGTGTTGGACAGTATGACCGTTTTGCTTCGAAATGAACCGGAAAATGTTGATGCTCTGAAATTTGTTGTTCACCTTGCCGGTGATATATTTCAGCCTATGCACATGGGACACTCGGCTGACAGAGGCGGCAACGCCGTGAGAATGACATGGTTTGGAAGAAAAACCAATCTTCATGCCGTGTGGGATGATTGTCTTATTGAACATTCACGTATGACGTTCACAGAATATTCTGACTTTCTTGTAAACAGGTACGGCAGTCGAGAAAAAGAGTTAATGGCATTGTCAGAGTTAGAATGTTTGTGCAGAACGTATGATGCTGTTTGTAAAGTGTATGACTACCAGGTGGCTTTGGGGGAAAATCTTGAAAAAAAATACGAGTATAAATACTACTATGATATGCGCTCAGTGCTTGAGTTGCAATTATATACCGCAGCAGTGCAACTGGCTAAGCGACTGAATGAGGTGTATAAATGATGGAATTATGAGATAATGCGGGATTTGTGGTTATATATTATCGTATGTATTTTGTCGGGTCTTGCTATGTCAACTACATTATTTGCCGATGATTACATCGATGATGTGTATTATTCTCAGCAAGTTGCATTTGAGGAAGAACTCAGACAAGCTTCCATCACGCCATTTTATAATAAAAAAAGTATGCTGGAGTTGCGTTTTGTGGAGGATACGATACCGGTATCGGTCGCTGACACTGCATTGGATGTTGTCATACAATCTGATATGCCGACGCAAAACGTCAAGTGATAGTGTTCAACTAATGAAGCAACGTTTCAGTCTTATATTATTATTCTCTTTGTTTTATTTATGCGCTGTTTATGCCGGCAGTAGTGACCATGGTTTGTCACTATTGTCAGAGCAGACTATTTCCGGCAGTTCTCGCTATGTGGGCATGGGCGGAGCGATGGGCGCCGTTGGCGGCGATGTTTCTGCTGCGGTGGATAATCCGGCGGGCATTGGACTCTTTAGACGAAGTGAGTTATCTGTCAGTATGGATATTAGCGGACAGCGTTGTTCGTCGGAGGAAGAGATGCGTTCAATCCTTGTATCGGCACCATCTGTATCATGGCTTTTCCACTTCGGTAGTTATGGCCGAGTTCGTGGTGTGCTTGGTCAGTCGTTGGCATTTTCATACGGAAGACGTTGTGGTATAGACGAGCGTTGGTTGGGACGCGTGCAGCCTGATTATGCCCGACAATGGCTGTATTGGAGAGGAACGGCGGAGGTAAGGCAAGATGACTATAATTTGGATTATGGAATAAATATAGATAATCAATTGTATTTTGGTGTTGGAATGTCGCTTCGAACGTATAGAATGGTTATTTTAGCCGATTATTCCGGTGATGAAGCAACGATAGCAAAATCGTCTAACGATGTTCCTTCAGACCAGTTGGTTTCATACGATGATGAGCGTTTGTCAACTCTGGGTTTCGGTTTGCGTGCCGGAGTGCTATATCGTCCGACGAACTGGCTGAGACTGGGAGGCGCCATTCATACACCTACTTGGGTGTCCAAGATGCAACGTATGTCAATGCGGACTGTGGCGGCTTTGGCGTTTCAACTGCAGAACATTGCTATTATCTCTGCTGAATATGATTTCAACCACGACGGTACAGGCAATCTCAAGGATGAGCATTTGCTAAAAAGCGGAGTGGAATATGTGTTCTTGAAAAATGGTTTTTTGAACGCCGGTTATGCATATTCGTTCTACACATCGCGCCATATCGCCACGGTCGGACTATCATGGCGCTCCAAACATTTTGTTGCGGGCATGGCTTATATGTTCGGCAGAACGGGAATGCCGCAAGTGCGTTCTTCGTTTAATATTGTGGATACTCCTTTACTGAAATATTCCCATAATTTTGTCTTTACACTTGCTTTCCGCTACGGAGGGTAGGGCACAAAAAAAGAACACCGGTAGTGCTTGCGCGAGAAAACTCCTAAGAATAGGATTTGGAACGTTGTGACTCTTTGTAATCTGCCCGACTATTTTGCGCTACTCTTCATGAGAAGAGGTCTCGGCGACTAAGTAGCAGCACGCCATTGAGGCATAAGAGGTTCCGGTGATTGAAATTTGTTGAGTTTTCCGGTCTCTGACTAACTGGTGTTCTGTACTGAAATCAGTGTGACTTCTACTTTGCAAAGGTAATAATAAATTACGTAACATACAAGGCATTTTTCTTTTTTCAAAAAAAAATAGGGTAATATTTCTTTATGTCGGAAAAAATTAGTATCTTTGCATCGATTTTGGCCGGTATGTTGCGTGTTACGGACTGCAATGGTCATTAAAAGATTAATTCTTGTTAGAAAAAATATTAAATAGAACGTATATTATGGCAAAAAAAGAAACAAAAGAAGCAGAGGCAATTGAAGAGGTTCAGGAGCAACTTTCTACCTCTGCACAATGGATTGAGAAAAATGCAAGTCTCATTTCATGGGTACTATGCGGTATAATCATCATTGTCTTCGGCTGTATAGCTCTTAATAGGTATGTGTTTGAGCCAAAGAACCTTGAGGCAAGCAATGAGAATGCAAAAGCAGTAAATTATTTCGATGCCGGCCAATTTGATAAGGCATTAAACGGCGATGAGGCTGATTGTATCGGGTTCGCTCAAATCGCCGATACCTACAAGCATTATAAAGCCGGTAAATTAGCAGCTTTGTATGCCGGTATTTGTGAGTATAAGCTTGGCAACTATGAGGAAGCGGCAGCTCATCTTTCTCGTTTTGATGCAGATGACCTGAATATCTCACCGGCAGCTAAGATGTTACTTGGCGATGCTTATGTTGAACTCGGAGATTATTCTAAGGCAATAAAGGCATTTGACGCTGCTGCTGCTTCTGAGAATGAAATTATTGCTCCTATGGCTTTGAAAAAATTAGGTTTCGTGTATTGCGAACAAGGTAATGCAAAAGCTGCTCAGGAAACGTTTGGTAAAATAAAAAACAATTATCCTCAAAGCTCTGAAGCACAGGATATAGATAAGTATATTGAACAATAAATATGTAATATATGGCAACAAAGTTGCACAACTTGTCTGAATATAATTCAGAAGCCCTGCCTGGCGCTGACATCCTTGGAGGTCAGCGCTATGCTGTTATAATTGCAGATTGGAACAGTGAGATAACCTATGCTTTGGCTGAGGGGGCTATATCTACATTAGTTAATTGCGGTGTGGCAGAGGAGCGTATTGTGGTGAAACATGTTCCGGGAACCGTGGAGTTGACCTATGCTGCCGCACAGTACGTAGGAAGAGTAAATGCTGTTATTGTAATCGGGTGTGTCATCAAAGGTGATACTCCGCACTTTGATTATGTATGCCAAAGTGTGACACAGGGAGTGACGGTGCTCAATGCACAAGGTGAGACTCCTGTGATTTTCTCTGTTCTGACAACGTTGGATAAGCAGCAGGCGCTCGACCGTGCCGGTGGTAAGCTTGGAAACAAAGGGGTTGAGGGGGCTTATACCGCTATCCGTATGGCAAATATGTGACAATCACATTATAAAATATATATATCATGAAACCAACATTATTTATTTTAGCCGCGGGAATGGGCTCGCGTTATGGTGGACTCAAGCAGATGGATGCGCTTGGCCCTGATGGGGAAGCAATCTTGGACTACTCTGTTTTTGATGCAGAGAAAGCCGGATTCGGAAAAATCGTTTTTGTTATTCGTGAGGATTTTGCGGATGACTTTAAACGAGTGGTTCTGAAAAAATATGAAGGCAAGGTGGCTTGCGAGTTATGCTATCAGTCAATTGACAAGGTACCGGCAGGGTGTACTTATAATCATGAGCGTACCAAACCATGGGGCACCAATCACGCTGTTCTTATGGGAAAAGATATTATTCATGAGCCGTTTGGTGTAATCAATGCTGATGACTATTATGGTCCTGAGTCTTTTGCCATTCTTGCTGAGTTCCTACGTTCGAAAGAGGGGAAGAAAAACGAGTACTGCATGGTAGGATACCGTGTATGCAATACTCTTTCTGAGAATGGTTCTGTCAGCCGCGGTATTTGCGAAACTGATATAGATGGTTTCCTTACCGGAGTTGTTGAACGTACGAGTATTGAGCGTAAAAACGGAGTGGTTTGTTTCACGGAAAATGGTGAGGACGTGCAGATTGATGAGAATGCACCGGTGTCGATGAATATGTGGGGCTTTACGCCGGAGTATTTTGATTATGTGGAGAATGCTTTCAAGACTTTCCTGAAAGAGAAGGGTAGTGAACTGAAGTCGGAATTCTATATCCCTACACTTGTTGATGAGCTGATACACAAAGGCGTAGCTACATGTAAGGTGCTTGATACTCCGTCAAAGTGGTTTGGAGTAACATATAGCAATGATCGTCAGGATGTTGTTGATAGGTTTGCAAAATTAGCGGCAGATGGTGTTTATCCGCGTCCGTTATTCTAATATTGTTTTTTCTTTTGTATTTACGTAATGAATAGAATACTTGTTACCGGTGGTACCGGTTATATCGGTTCACACACCGTTGTGGAACTGATGCAAAGTGGGTTTGAGGTGGTGATTGTTGATAATCTTAGCAACTCAAACATTGAGGTGCTTGATGGTATTGAAGCTATTGTCGGAAAACGACCGGCTTTTGAGAATATTGACTGCACTGATTATGTTGCGATGAACGCTTTGTTCGAAAAATATACTGACATTGTTGGTGTTATTCATTTTGCGGCAAGTAAGGCAGTCGGTGAATCGGTGGAGAAACCGCTGCTTTATTATCGCAACAACATCGGGTCTTTGATTTGTTTGCTTGAGGTGATGAAGGCCCATAAGGTACATAATATCGTATTCTCATCTTCCTGCACTGTTTATGGGCAACCTGATGCCGAGCATCTGCCGGTTACGGAGGATGCCCCTATACAAAAGGCCTTGTCACCGTATGGCAATACCAAGCAAATCAATGAAGAGATTCTTAGTGATGCAGCACATGCTGATTGTGAGTTGCATGTTATTTTACTTCGTTACTTTAACCCGATAGGTGCTCACCCCTCTGCGTTGATTGGTGAATTGCCTAACGGCGTTCCGCAAAACTTGCTTCCGTTTGTGACACAAACAGCTGCCGGAATAAGGAAAGAACTGAAAGTGTTCGGCAATGATTATAACACACCTGATGGCTCTTGCATCCGTGATTATATCTATGTCGTTGACCTTGCTAAGGCGCATGTTATTGCAGTTAGCCGTCAACTGGAAAATAAGGCGGATACTCAGGTGGAGGTGTTTAACCTTGGTACAGGCAAAGGACTGTCTGTTTTGGAAATTCTGAATACCTTTATCAAAGTAACCGGTGTCAATGTGCCGTATCAGATTGTAGGCAGACGTGAGGGGGATATTGAGCAGGTTTGGGCTAACCCGAAAAAAGCCAATGAAATCCTTGGGTGGAAAGCCAATACACCGACAGAAGATATCCTCGCATCTGCATGGAAATGGCAGCAGCATTTGGCTGGGAAATAATAGTTTGATTTTAGTTAAATAGAAGATGCTATATCCTCTAAAATTTGCTCCGATTCTTTTAGATAAGATATGGGGTTCGGAGCACCTTAAGCAAATGTTTTCGCCGGCATCCGATGCCTTGCCCAATGTGGGTGAGGCATGGGTGCTGACAGCTTATGATAAATATATATCCCCGATTATTAACGGTCATCTTGCCGGTGACTCGTTGCAAGATATTCTGGAGGTATATATGAACGAACTGGTGGGCGATAAGGTGTACGAGACGTTTGGAAACACTTTCCCATTGTTAGTGAAGCTTATTGCTGCCGATGATGACCTTAGTGTACAAGTTCATCCGGACGATGAATATGCTGCTGCTAAAGACGATTCATTCGGTAAGACGGAGATGTGGTACGTGCTTCGTGGAAATGATACCGGTGAGACTATTTTGGCAGGTTGGAATGAACCAATGACGCGTGACAAGGTGCGTCAGGCGGTTGTAGATGGCGCTGTGATGCAGTATGTCAGGAGTTATTGTGTGCAGGAAGGTGATTCGCTACTTATCAAACCGGGTACTGTTCACGCTCTAAAAAAAGGTTCTTTTGTGGCAGAGATTCAGCAGAATAGCGATATGACCTACCGTTTGTTTGATTATAATCGAACGGATAGTGCCGGAAATAAACGTCCCCTGCATTTGGAAAAGGCTCTTGATGTGCTTAATTACAATGTTTCTCCGTCACTGGTTAAGCTGAGGGAAGACGGTGTGGTTAGTAATCTTGTTCAAACGCCATATTTTACTGTTAACAAACTTGTACTTGACAAAATAGTACAGCGTGATTATGCTCCGTTGGATAGTTTTGTTATCTACCTATGTGTCAAAGGACAAACGACTATTGAGACAACCGAAATACCTGTGGATGCAGGGGCAAAAGTGCAACTCTCGTGTGGTGAGTGTTGCCTTATTCCTGCAGTGCTGAATGATGTTACAATAATGCCGGAGGGGAACACTGAACTGCTTGAAATATATATTGAATAATACTAATTTCTTACTTATATTCTTGTGGATATTCTTGACAAAATAGAAGGTCTTGAAGCTCGATATCATGAGGCCGGTCTCCTACTGACAGATCCCGCTGTTATCTCAGATCAAGCTCGATATGTGAGGGTTAATCGTGACTATCACGAATTGGAGAAAGTTCTTACTATTGCACGGCAGTATAAAGTAGCAGTAGATGGCTTGGAAGAAGCAAAAAAAATTTTGTATAGCGAGTCAGATACTGATTTAAAAGAACTTGCAAAGGACGAAATGGATAATTTAGAGCCGCTTGTCCCAAAGTTAGAGCAGGATTTACGACTGCAACTATTACCGAAGGACAAAGAAGATAGTAAGGATGTTGTTATGGAAATACGTGGTGGGACAGGAGGCGATGAGGCCGCTATCTTTGCCGGAGACCTCTTTCGTATGTACATTAAGTATTTTGAAATTAAAGGCTGGAAATACACCATTTCGTCTGCATCGGAAGGTGCGTCGGGAGGGTATAAAGAGATAATTTTTAATGTCACAGGAGAAAACGTTTATGGTACGCTTAAATATGAGTCGGGGGTTCACCGTGTTCAACGTGTGCCACAGACAGAAACACAAGGGCGTATTCATACTTCAGCTGCTACAGTAGCCGTGTTACCTGAAGCAGATGAGTTTGAGGTGCATATTAACGAAGGAGAGATTCGTTGGGAAACATTTCGTTCCGGTGGAGCCGGCGGACAAAACGTTAATAAGGTTGAATCGGGAGTCCGTTTACGATATAATTGGAAGAACCCCAACACAGGTGTTGTTGAAGAGATACTGATTGAATGTACGGAGACACGTGACCAACCGAAGAATAAGGAACGTGCATTGTCACGTCTTAGGACGCAGATTTATGATAAGGAACATCAGAAGTATATTGACGACATTGCTGCACGGCGTAAGACAATGGTCTCTACCGGTGACCGTTCGGCAAAGATTCGTACTTACAATTATCCGCAGGGGCGTATTACAGATCATCGTATAGGATATACTGTATATAACCTTGCTGCATTCATGAACGGCGACATACAGGGGGTTATTGATGCTCTGCAGCTGGCAGAAAATGCTGAGCGACTGAAAGAAGCAGAGTTGTAGTAACGTGGTATATGAAGCAACCTGCTATACAAATACCTGATGGACTGAATGAGGTGCTGCTACATGCTTGTTGCGCCCCATGCTCATCGGCTATCGTAGAATGGCTGTTGCAGCACGATATACAACCAACGATTTTTTATTTCAACCCGAATATATATCCGTGGGATGAGTATTGTATTCGCAAAGAAGAAAGCAAGCGTCACGCATCGTCCCTTGGTATTCGCTGGATTGATGGAGACTATGACCATGCAGATTGGCAATGCCGAGTTGTGGGGCTGGAAGATGAACCCGAGCGTGGTGCACGTTGTATGCAATGCTTCAACTATCGTTTACTTGAGACAGCAAGGCAGGCAGAGACGCTTGGATTAGAGTGGTTCGCTACTACATTGGCTTCGTCTCGATGGAAGAGTATTGAGCAGATTAATGAAGCAGGATTCTATGCGGAAAAACAATTTTCAGGCGTACATTTTTGGGCACAAAACTGGCGTAAGGGTGGATTAGCAGATAGGCGAAACCAGCTTCTAAAGGAATATAATTTTTACAACCAACAATATTGTGGTTGCGAATATAGTATGCGTAAGTAGAAATTTTTAACATACCAAATTTGTGTATTTGTTCTATACCCCGAATATTGAGACGTCGCGGATACTGTCCGAAGAGGAGTCACAGCACTGTATTAAAGTGCTTCGCTATGCGCGCGGTGATGAAATTATACTTACAGATGGAAGAGGCACGCTGTTTCATGCTCAAATAACCAATCCGCATCCTAAGCATTGTGAGTTTGAAATAATAAGTTGCGAGAGACAGCAAAAGAGTCATAATTTTTATTTGCATATTGCTATTGCCCCCACAAAAAATATTGAACGTCTTGAATGGATGATTGAAAAGTGTACTGAGATTGGAGTGGATGAGATTACACCCATTCTTTGTCGTTTTTCAGAACGAAAACAAATACGCGAAGACCGACTTGAGAAAATTATTCTTAGTGCGGCAAAACAGAGCTTGACGTCATATTTGCCGAAATTGAATCCACTAACGGATTTTGACTCTTTTGTGCGTTCTCCGAAAGAAGATACGCTTTTTATCGCACATTGTTATAAGGAGGATAAAATGCAGCTTAAAGATGAAATACAACGAGGTAAATCTTGTCTTGTTTTGATAGGACCTGAAGGTGATTTTTCGGAAGACGAAGTGCGAAGCGCACTTGGGTTCGGTTTTTTGCCTGTTTCGCTCGGGAGCAGCAGACTACGTACTGAAACAGCCGGAGTCGTTGCTTGTCATACAGCAGTCTTGATGAATGCATAAGATTATTATGTAAAGGTGAGGGGCTTTCATTTCTAAAAATCATTATTCAGATATAAAGGAAATAACTAAATTGTGAATCACTAATATGTTTGCACTTGTTACAGGAGCCTCTTCCGGCATCGGTAAGGAGTATGCCACGGCATTAGCTGCTAAGTACCATCATGATTTGCTTTTGGTCAGCAATCAAAAAGAACAGTTGGAAGCGTTAGCCACACAACTTTCTGCAGAATATTGTATCAAGGCTGTTCCATATTATGCTGACCTCTCACGGCAGGAAGCGGCACAAGAGATTTACGATTGGTGTAAAGAGCAGGGATTAGAGGTCGATGTTTTGATTAACAATGCCGGGATGTTTTTCTGGCAACCGCTTATTGACCTTCCTCCGCAACGTGTGGCAACAATGCTTAATTTACACATGTTCACACTTGCTATGCTATGCAGGTTATTTGGTGATGATATGTGCAAAAGAGCGCAGCTGAAAAAAGGGTGTAAGGGCTATATTTTAAATATGGCATCTATTACAGCTAAGATGACCTTTCCCGGCATTCAGTGTTATAATTCAACCAAGGCATTTGTTTATAGTTTTTCCAAATCATTATATTACGAGATGCGTCCGTTTGGTGTAACTGTAACAACTCTTACGCCGGGTGCAATAGATACACCTCTTTATGGATTAGACGATAATGTGCGTCGCAAATTAGTTAAATTTGGTATTTCTCTAACTCCTGACAAACTTGCACAAATCGCTCTTAAACGTCTTTTTGACGGCAAAAAAACGGCAATGCCGGGATGGATTAACCACATAGCATTGCCAATTATTATACACTTGCCTGATTGGGCAATATTCTTCGCAATGAAACGTTTGCCGCAATATAAGTCTATTCCGCTGTGAGTGGTTCTTTAATCTATTTTATTATTGTTTTCTTTTTATTAATTTATTATGTAGAGATAGTATTTTTCAATGTCTCTCATATAGGCCAATCAGTCTGTCGTACCTTTCGCCAAACGGGCGATGGTAGAGTAGTGCTCGATATGTGTTGCTTGTCTGCCAATGACTACCTTCTACTCGTTGTAATGTTGTTTGAGAGGATCCTTTTGGTAGAAAAGCATAAAGCCATTCATAGCCGCCTTGCTTTAGGTAACAACTGGCAACATAAGCCTTGTGCTCATTGTCATATCGCATACGGTTGTCAGGAGTGAGGAGATTATGCCAACCATCGCCAAGGAGATAAATGTTTCCATCAAACCACGGAGTAGAGCAGGGGAGAATAAAATGTACAAACATATAGTCAGCCTCTGTGTCGTCATTGTCATTACGTTCCACGTTTATGACACAACTACCGTCATTGTCCAATTCACTTAGGTATGGAGCCGTAGCACGCACTTCTGATGGAAACAGAAAAGCGTGATAAAATGTATGGTCAAAATATATCTGATCAACATTATTGCCCTTGAAATACACAGACGATATATCAAAGTGTTGGTATTCTTGCCCGCCTTCGAAAATCAATTGACGACAATCTGACCAACGCAGGCGTGATGTTTCTACATATGTTGGCCGAGGACCAAACACCTTGTTATCTAATCTATTGTTCTGTTCTACAACAAGTGTAAACTCATTTGGCGATAAATGAGGAATATCTGCGATGGAGGCATCTATGTCTAATTGTTGATAGCGTCCACTTAGCTCGATATTCGTGTTACTGCGAATGTTAAAGCTTATACCTGCTAATTGCTTGTAAATAGAGAAACATACTGTAGCGACAGGTTCTTCCTCTTTCCCATCCTCGTAGATTATGATAGCGTAGTTGCCACTTATTGTTGGCAACATATCTTCGTTTGGAAAGGCGAAGCGGTAGTGGGTGTATAGTTGTTGGGTGTTAAACGAGTGTTCATAGTCGGTAATGTCTGCTCGTGAGAACCCCTGCAGATATTCGTTGGTGTTGAGTCCGTCACGGGTGAAGTCCGCATTAAGATGATAGATGGTGTATGAATATTGGTGCACATCATGACTCAGTTCATCGAAGCTCACTTCTATTTCAGTCATATCATCAATGTTGAGGAAACGGTCTGTTTGTCGTAGTGTGCGGATGTTTTGACCGAGCACTTGTGTCGCATAGATATATTCGTTTGATGCGTATAAAGGTAGTGCCGCTATAATTACTATGATTGTGACTATTTGTCGTAATTGTTTCATTGTTAGGTAGAGTAGGGATATATTATTTTATATTCTGGTTTTAAGCATTCTCCATAAAATTGGACAATAGTACAAGAATAAAAGGGGATTGTGCTTTAAATTCATGTAGTTTATATCCGGATTTTAACGTATATGAATTATTTACATAATGATATTTGCAAAAAAAATGCCAAATTACTTGCATATATCAAAAAAAAGCAGTACTTTTGCACTCGCTTTTAGCCAAATGGTACATCCTAAATGACTAAATGGTAAATGTCTTGCCACTGTGGCTCAGTTGGTAGAGCAACGCATTCGTAATGCGTGGGTCGGCGGTTCGAGTCCGCCCAGTGGCTCAAAGGGAGAAAACTTTTTACAGGTTTTCTCCTTTTGTATTTAATAGGAAATCAAACTATTAAATTACAAAGTCCGAGCGCAAACGGCACATTTGTGATAGTTATTATAAGAAAGCAGGAGGGTACTCTGTTTTCGTGAAATAAAAAAAGTGTGACGAAAACGTGACAGAAATGTGATAGGATTTTTTCGGGTACAAGGTTGCCCCTCCGAAAAAACGAGGTATAACTTTCCCCTGCTTCTTACACGGAAAGTCGTAAAATGAGGGAGATAAAAAAATGCCTGAATTACAACAGAATTTTGGAACAATGCGGCGATACATTCCCGCAGTTCTGCGTCAAAATTGTATGGGTTGGTACATTGAGTACTATGCCTACAATCAGATTTCACAAGGATTAGAGCGCAATTGGTGCTGTAGGCGCGCGTGCGTTGTAGGTCGTTTGAAAAACGCGCGACTGCCCATTGCCGCTGTAGTAGTTGGCGGCTTGGTGTGTGATGGTGAGCTGTAAGGTCTCGGCAGATGTCGAGAGCGAGATTTTCTGCAACTGCGATGTGTAGCACGTTGCAGGTATGGGTGTAAGAAGCGAAAGTGCCATATCCTTTATTGTTTAGGGTTTCCCGACAAAATTATTTTTGTTGGGAGGAGCGGAGGCACAAGTTGCTTCAACGATTTAGCAAAGCGGTATCGTCATTGCAATCTTGTTGCCGAACGCGAGTGCAAAGGTATGGCACTAATGGGGGCGAAAAGACACGAAAAAGGAGAGTGGAAAATGTTATCTATTCAAGCACGGTTAATAAGAAAACTCCACTCTCCCGCAGTCCACGCCCCGTGGATTATTCTTTTACGAATCTGTAAACAGCCAATGTCGGTAACGTGACCAAAAGCAATAGCATAATCTCCACCAAGGCGTATGAACAGAAATAGTCAACCAATGATTGAAATCCTATGACGCCGTCAACCAAAAAGACAAGAATGCCCAACCAGCAGATAAAAAAGATGACTGCATATTTTATTTTTCTTCTCTTCAGTTTCATTTGAATTTGAGTTCTATGTCTGTTCTATAAACTTGCGCGGCGTAGCCTTATACCAACCACCGGATGCTATTTCGGTATGCCTGTTCCGTTTTATCAGAAACAGTCGTTGACGAAAATCGCCGTTCTGTATCTGCTCATCACCATATTTGGTGTCGTCGCCTTGCTGCGGAGATGCGTCATGCAGCGGTGGCGTTGTGCAGGTGTCAGGACATCGGGCATGGTGAAAAATCTTTCAGTTACATGATAGTTACATAACAGTTATATGTGAATATTTATTCGTAATCATTTAGCATATAGCATTTTACTACCAATCGTGTATGTATAACATTTCTTTAATTCATTGTTCAGTTACATGACAGTTACATGAATATTATGCCCAATAAGGAATATATCCTCGGTTTCTTCTATTCAGATTCTCCGATTTCTCTTCCATAATTTTTCCAGCATCTATCGCATCCTTTATAATACGTGAGGCCATAGGATAGTTTTGTTTCTCTATGCCCATTCGTTCACGTAATGTCTGATTAGTCATTTTTTCACTGGTAACATATTTTAGACAAGCATGTTGATAACAAGCTTGTATCCTGTCTTCCTTGTTCATATCTGCATATTTCTTATATGCAAACAAAGTAACAGATGTTCTTGTTTCTTGTACTTGGAACCGCAATGGGGGCAGTTGGAAAACTTCTATAGCAGTAATCGTCTTGTCCAAACCGCTACCCAATTCCTCACATATACCCAAACGACGCATCATATCTGCCAAAGCCGGATTGCGTGAATTATACTCATCGATGAATCGCTCTACGCTGATTATTGGTTGACCGGGATTTGATATCTCTATACGGTCAGAATAAATCTCTACCATAGGGAAACCTTGTTCTGCAAAGTCCTGATGCACAACCATGTTTGCGACAATTTCACGCACTGCAATTTCCGGATACATGGTAACTTTAGATCGTAATGCCTGCCCGATTTCTTCATTGGAAGGTAGTTGACTATTTATATACGTAATCATATTTTTAAAGCATACCTGACATGTATCAATAGTTCGTTTACACTTTTGTATCAGGACATCGTTTACACATTGTTGTATAGATGAACCGAAAATATATTATTGTATTTGTTCTTTGACATTATTTTTGTACATTGTTTGCCATTAACCAAATCATTT
>JAFSTO010000027.1 GCA_017450435.1 Paludibacteraceae bacterium | reverse complement strand
TGTAGCCCCACTTGCCGTTTTTGCAGACTGCCGCCATGCCGTCACTGAAAGCCGCAAGTTTATCGTATTTCCTAACAGCCTCTGTGAACTCCGGCGTTATCACTACCTCGACAGCCTCATCACTGCCTAACAGGGAAGAAACACCACCCTCAGACTTATAAAGTGCAACTGCCGCAACGACGCCAACCGCCAACAGTCCAAAGACCACAAGCGGCCAACGCTTTTTCTTTGTTGCAGGTTCAATAGGTTCATTACTTCGCATTTGCTCCACCCCTACAGGATGACCGCAGTGCGGACATTTCTTTGCCTTGTCGGACACCATGCGTCCGCATTCGTTACATTTAATCAATGCCATATCATTCCAATTAAAGTTAGTTCCAAACGTAATCACCAAAAACCATTTGCCCCACAAGGTTTGTTTTCCCCCTCGAGGCACTATAGTAATAACTCCGTCCTGCCATTCGGTCACTCATGTTGGCCATTCCATCTATCAATGAAGAACGCACGTTCAATTGAAACGTGTCGAGGGTCATACTAAATTGACAGGGGATTGTAAGATAGTCTATCTTCATGTCTCCATTCCATTCCACGGCAATGTATCTTTCTCCTGTATTTGAATATCTCCCCTCCTTCAATTGATATGTTCCTTTACCGCCTTCCGTCCACTTACCATCGGAAGGTTGTGCGTAGTAAGTTGTATATGAATTATGGTCAAAAACAACTTTAATCCAACCACCGACCTCAGATTTACTTAAATTTTCCGTATAATGCCAAGTCGTTCCATTCAATAATGTACGTGCCTCACCCAACGATTCAACAGCCTTAATACGATCTTCAATGCTTATTTCGTTTTCTTGCTGATTTTCCGTTTCCTGTAACATTTCATAATCGTTGGATGTGGATGCTCCTTTATGAATCAGAGCAAGCGACAATCCCAATACAGCAACAGCAAGAACAACGCATACAATTTTCAATGTTACATTCCTACTCCTATTCTGCTTGGTTGTGTAATTGTCTGTAGTGACATATATTCCTTTGGATTGGGGGGCTAAGCCATTATACTCAATGGGACATCCGCAATTGGGACATTCATTTACATCACCATGAATAAGTGTTCCACATTCAGCGCATATCGTATCAGATTCATTTGAAATTGGATAGCCACAATGCGGGCATTCTTCTGCCTTGTCGGAAATTTGCTTTCCGCACTCCTTACATTTAATCAGTGCCATAGTTATCTCAGTTTCATGTTAATTTTGTGAAGATTTATAGATATGTTGTGTATCACTTTGATGAATGCGCGAATGACATATACCCATAGCAACAATACTATTATGGTGAAAATACCCAACAGGGATTGGCCGTGAGTGCTTTCTATCAATGCGAAGCATACAATAATTCCAATGATGCCAAAGAACAGATTGACCCCCCAAAGAAAATCGCCATAGTTCTTGATGGTGTTTTCGCTCGACGTTCCTGTGTCAGTTGTTGGAAACACCACACGAAAAACTGTTTCTTCTACCTGTTGTGGCTGTTCGCTTGCAGAAGTCGCTGAGACTTCTTCCTGTTCCTCTTTCTGAGCCTCCAATACAAAGCCACATTCGGGACACTTCGTCGTGTCATCCGTTATCGGACAACCACATTCGGGGCAAATTCGCTTACTCATAGAGCATAAACTATATGCACCCCATCGGCTCAGTCTGAGTGCCGTTAATCGTTTGACATGAAGACATAGGAAAAGTGGAGCCTCATCTGCCTCATTCATCGGTGTAGGGCTTGGACTCCCTGTAAGTTGAATAAGGAGAATGAACAAGCCCCACTCGATGCTATTTCGTTAAACGTGACGAATTATCGCGGTACGTTACGAAACCACACCAAGAAAGGCGTTCTTCTCATTACTCCGACTTACTTTGTATGGAAGTGTCCAAGTTCCACCGACGGGGTAACGCGAAAATGCGCTTTTCTCAATATGTCCTGCAAATCCATTCGGAAATGCGCCACAAAGATACACATTTTCTTGAAGAACGCCTCAATCTGTTGCCGATTATTAACGAAATATAATCAAAATCGCCTCAGAAGTCCAACAAATCGTATGTCTCGAGCAATTCCTGTTCGCGGATGCCGAGGTAGATTTTGGTGATACGCGGCGAACTGTGATTGAACAACTCCGACAGCCTCATCAATGCCATGTTTGCGTTCTCTCCGGCCGACTCGAAAACCTTGCGCCCGAAGGTCTTTCTCATGGTGTGAGTGCTGAAATGGTCAATCTTCAAGTTATACCGCTGCTTGATTTCCTTAAACAGGATATTGATACGCTGAGTTGAGTACACCATGCGCTTGTGTGACAGGAAGCACTTCTCGTTTCTGTCCTCAATGTGCAGTGCCTTGAAACAGTCCATGATGTGCTTCTGAAAGTCACGGTTAATCTTCACCGTGCGACGCTTGCCTGTCTTCTGCTCGTTAATGGTGAACTTGTCACCGTCCAACAGCATCGCCCACGTCAGACGGCGCAGGTCTGAGATGCGCAGTCCGAAGAATGAGCCGCAACCGATTAAGAGGCTCATGCGGTAATCGCCATCGCGATACAGACGGCGAATGAGTGTAAGCATTGTGTTCCATTCGATATAGTCACTTGTCCTGTTGGTGTTCTTTGCTGCCATGATAATGTTCTTTTATATGTGTGTGAATCAATTTTGAATGTCTTTTATATGTCTATTTGTGCAAGTCGATGATTTTCAATCAATATTCAATTTGGCACAAGTCTTGAATGTCAGCCGCATAGTGAATAGGTGGCCTTCACGCGCTGCTCATAGTCCGCAGTTTTCTCTACATGGTAGTCAATGGTGTCTACCAACATGTCGAAGTACACACCGCCAATGGTCTTCACCACCTTGCCGCCCTTGATGAAGGACACATCGAAAAGGTCTTGCCCTTCGTTATACACTACTTCCACCACGCCACGGAACTTGTACCCCTGCACGTTGAAGCGCAGGCCGTTGTCTATTGCTGCCGCACGGTGGAAGCCCCACGACCACACCACCATTAACTGAGTTTTCAAAATCTGCATGATATACTTTGCCATTTCCATCGTCGTATGCTGTTTAACGGTTAATAATCTGTTTATGCTGCCATTGCGTACTCCGGCCGAATGATTGCCATGAGTTCGTTTTCCCTTGCCTTGAACATGGCCTTTGCCTCGTCGTTGCTGCCGAACATGGTCTTATGGATATATTCATACGTGGCCATCCACAGTTCACGTAGTGCCTTGACAATCGCGCAGTCATTGATAGTTGCAACCAACTCCACAAATGCCCTCATGCTGCCGTATGCGTTGCCGTATGCGGGGTTAGTGTAATCTGCCATCACCCAATAGAAGTCGTGGTGATGCAAAATGTTGAGGGCCTTTTCGACTTTTTGCTGAGTTGTAGCCATTGTTTCCATATCTTGAACTGTTTTTAATTGTTATTACTATTGTTTCTTATTGACAATGCAAAGGTACGACTTTTATTTAATACCTGCAACTTTTTGATGCTAAAGAAAGCTAAAGATGAGACATTTCTTTAATAGTTGCACCAAAACAAGAAAGGGAGCCGTTTCCGACTCCCCCTCTCATGCTCCGATGGCCTTAGAACACCTTTACGATTGACTCCCACCTCAGAGACTTCCAACCACCATTCTCACAATCCCACCACGGCGTTGTGCAGTAATTTTCGCGGCTGTCAC
>JAFSTO010000026.1 GCA_017450435.1 Paludibacteraceae bacterium | reverse complement strand
GCCTGTTTAAGTTAAGGATAAATGCATATCCCGAGGACATTCATTGTTACTGCTACGACCATTAGCGAATGTTGCGAAGATTCTGGAAAGTCGCAAACAGCGTTCAATAAACGCCTTTTTATGTCATTATATTTGCCACGCACCGAAACGACATAATGCCCTTTCCGGCGTGATGGCAATGAAACAATACACTACACTATCATGTTGATAATGCAATTTTGTCATTTCAGCCACAAAATTACACAATTTATTTCATTTACACAAGAAATTTCTGCCACAAAAACAAAAAAAGCCAATATATGTATTATATCTGTATTATAGGTAACACCGCCACACGGTAAACGCCATACGATACACACCATACTTGTCTGCCCTGTCTGCCCTGTCTGCCGGCAGACAATGGAGTGTGCCAGAATGGCATTCCTGTCCGCCGGCAGGCAGGCGGGCGGAATATGAACGGATATGAGGGAGGGCGGATGGTACTTGACCAAATGGTACTTGTTACTTGGCCCTTGGTACTTGTTCTTTGTTATTTCCCGCGGATCGGGATAATCTCCACGCGGCGGTCTTTGCTGAGTTGGTGCTGATTGTTATATCTGTACGGTTCGTCCGAGCCAAGACTTCGTACCAACATCTGATTGTCTTTCACCCCGAGTTGTCTGAGTCTTTCCGCCACCGCCTTGGCACGCTGCATTGCGAGGATACGGTTATACCATGCTTTACCCATCTTGCAGGCATGTCCATCCACGTAAATCTTCTGCTGAGGATATTGTCTGAGGAATGCTGCAATATTAATAAGGATATCTTCCGGCTCAAGGATAGGAACGGTGTCGTCGAAATGGAAATATATCACCGATGCCTGCAACATTGAGTCCAAGTGATTTATCAGTTGCTCGCACGACATTGTATCCGTCAGAACAACCGTCAGCGTGTCGTGTACTACTATAGTGTCATGCACTATCACCGTGTCAGTCACATAAACGGGAATGCAGTCGTCGCATAAAGAAATACCATACTCATCCGCCAACTCTTCAATCTTTTTCTTTGCCTTATCTCTCGGCGTCGGTTCGTCGTACACAGGAGCGACAGGAATCACCGGAACGACCTCCTCTACTTCAGCGCGGCGTTGCTCCCTCTCTTCTGCCTCACGTTGCCGTTCTTCCTCCCGTTGCCTACGTTGCTCCTCTCTCATCTGTTGTCTCTCTTCTCTACGTCTCTCTCTCTGCTCCTTGTCGTATGCTCTTTGTGCATCGGTCTTGCCGGCGTTGAAATGCAAACCGAGTTTCAGCCCTGCTGACCACGGGTGCAGACTCTCCACTTCGTTGGTTGATAAGACACCTGCGTAGGTGGTGGTGAAAGGTGATACATACTCGCCTGTTGTGGCGAACTCAAGGAAACCAAGCTCATCGTTGTTTCTATGACTGATGCTGGTGAAGTAATAATTGCCGAAGAGCGAGAGTGACAAGTCTATCTGTCTATGTAGTCGGAAGAGCATACCTATCTCGGCTGTGGCTGCCATACTGAAGTTAAGGAACTGCGAGTTTGCCACGCTGCTTTTGCTGCCCGTCACGTTCCAGTCCTCTATCACGCTTGGCACATCGTGCATATTAAGGCTCCAATGTTCGTAATAGACGCTGTTGTCGAAATAGCCGCCGTCTGCAAGTCTATAGCGGTTGTACATCGGTATGCCGAACTTCATGCCGGCTGTGGCGAGAAAACCAACATTGCGCGGCATGGCTCTGAACTTTAGGGCAAGCGGCACTTCCAACATTCCTATCGTCTGTTTCTCGGTTAGGTTAATCGGCGTTGAGGTTAGTGTGTATGACTCGCCTTGGTAGTCGAACGCTGACATCACCCATGGTTTGTTGATGGCGGAGCTGTTGGTATAGGTAGAGAACTGTAGCCCTGTTCCGATACCCATCCACGAGACGAAGTACCAGTTTACACCTAAACCAATGTTCCATGTAGGATAGTTAAGCCGGTTCTCCACATGTGCTGGAGCAGTGCCGAACTCGTACCTGCCTAATCCGGCGCCACCGGCTATCTCGAGGTTGAACCCTCGATTGATGCGGTACTGCCCGGCAGAGGCCTGCATGATTGAGTCAGGATAAGTCTTGCAATATACAGATAAAGTGGATAGCAGAATGCCGATAGTCAGCAGCGAAGATATTCTGAAGATATTTGTTCTTGTTTTCATACCGTTTCCTCCCATGCTTAACGTACAATTATTTTCTCGGTATAAATGCCGCCCTCATTATCCACTATTCGTATATAATATACTCCTGCTTGCTTTGGCGCATTTATTGTTTGTTGTTCCTGCATAGTCAAAGTCATCATGCAGTCTCCTGTAGCGTTATAGAGGCTCACTTTGGCGTTTAAACATTGTATATGCAGCCTATCGCCCGCACTTACTATAGTAGGATATACGATGCTTTGCGATGTAGCATAAGTGTTCTCTTCCGGCATGATGATGTCGCAGGACTGATAGGTGTTGCCATCGTCAGCGGTAAGCATGGCGTAGTACACACCGTTCAGAGCATTGCCGTCTTCGTGGTAGTATTGTCCGGTCTGACCCTCCTGTTTAACGCCGTTCTTGTACCACTGGTATGCCGTGAAGTGCAGTTTAGGAGACGGCAGTTCGTCGTTATTAGGATTGTTGTCAACGAACAACACTCTGTCATACTTGCTGTGCACATATCCTCCGAGCGTGACGTGCATCTGCACCGTTGCTACGCTGCTATAGCATACGTTGGCAGCATTGAGCATGTCGCCGCCGGAGTTACCCACCTCTACATGCAGGTAGCAGTCGCCCACACCTATCATCGGCACGTTCTTGATAACGATAGTGCCGGGAATGTTGATGATGCCGGTGGTGTCAATACGACCCATGTATTTAGCAAGGTCGGGCGAGTAAGTGATGTGGAAGACGTCGGGCGTGCCGGATGCTGTCTCGAAGTTAAGCGAGATAGTGCCGGTCGTCTGGCATAGGTTAGCCTCTGCATCAAGGTGGATAAACGGTATATCCACGAAATGTATGGTATAAACCGTGTCGGCAGGACAGCCGCCGGCAGCATACTCATCGGTGAAAGTGTGTTGTTCGCCCTCGTTAGTGAACGTGTGTGAGAAAGCGTTACCTCTCGAGTCGTACCACGTGAAGACAAACGGCTTTTGTGCGATGCAGGCGGTAAGTGCTCTTTCTCCGTATAGTTTTTGTCCGAATGACATCGTCACTTGTCCGGATGAGCGCAGCCACCCACAGTCGGCATACTGCACCTCACGGACGTAGGTATAAACGACATCGGTCTCAAATTCAGAGAGAAGAGCCACGTATGACAACACCGCTCCTGTGCCTACCTCCATCGTTTCCGAGCCGTTGAGGCGTAGCCAGCGGTACTGCAGTGTGCCGGCGCCGGAGGCGGGTTGGGTCTCGTTTATCCTGACTAATACTGTTGTAGCATCGTGTTCTATGCATACATGCCCTTTGTCAACGTTCTCTATTGCTCCGGCATCAAGAACGGGCAGTATATGTATTGTTTGCCTGCCGGATGCTTGCGTGAGCGAAGTGAAGCGTGTATCGTCCTTGTCTTTGCGAATGAAGGTGTAGTCGTTTCCCGCCGTGAGTGTCACGTCTGCCAATGGGAGGTCGCGCGATGTGGCGGACGGTATAGCAGTCAGGGTGCTGCCAGATAGGGTGTACCACTGATATTGATACTTGCCGCTACCACCTGTGGCGTTAGTGCCGTTTACCACAAACGCTTGTGCGTCCTGCACCGTGCAGAACGTCTGTTCCCCTGCATCGTTGACCGCACCGGCTACGAAGGCATCGAAAACCACCACAGTGTATTTGCCGTCGGCTTGCTCGCTGTGGCACAGGCTGTCGCGGTCGGTACGAGTAAAGGTATAGGTTCCGGCTGTGGTAATGCTATAGTCGGTCAGTGACGGTTGGTTAGCATCTGTTACAGCAGCCCCGTTGACGGTCCAACGATAGCTGATGTTTCCATCACCACCGGTAGCAGCGGCAGTGCTTGCAACGGTCACCTTGACAGCACCTTTGTTTAGATAGAGCGTATCGGTGCGATTAGTGATAGAACCTTTGTTGAACGGCAGACCGATGCGTACCACTAAACTGTCGCCGCTGCGTGTGAGCGAGGTGAAGCGGGTGTCGTCCTCTGCCTTGCGCACCAGCGTGTAGGTGGTGCCTGCCGTCGGGTGCAACAAGCTGAGGGAGAGGTTCTGCTCGGTGGCGCCGCTTATCTCTGTGAGTGTGCTGCCCGACAGGGTGTACCACCGGTAGTGATACGTCTCACTGCCGCCTGTGGCTGCCGTCGCAGTAGCGGTATATGCCTCCGCATCCTCTACTGTACAAAAGACCTTTTCGAAGTTCTTCGATGACACAGGATTGACCTTACCTGCTTTGAACTCATCGAACACAACGATGGTATCGGCTCCGTCAGCTAACTCTTCCGCACACAGACTGTCGCGGTCGGTACGAGTGAAGACATACGTCCCTTTCTTCGTAAAACGCCATCCACTAAGGTCTTCGCTCGTCGAGTCGGTCGCCACCTCATTGACGTTCCATACGTAGTTGATTTTGCCGTTGCCGCCACTTGCTGCTGCAAAGCTTAAAATGTCGGTCGTTGCTGAACCTGCGGCAAGATACAAGGTGTCATGCGCTGTCGGAATAGTGCCGGGTACGAACTTCGGAAGAACAGTATAAGCGAATCTGCCATTGTTAGGCAACAAGTCCAACACGCAACCATCGTCATGAACGAAACTACGGAGGAAGAACCGACCGGCGCTATCGGTGGGAACCTGGTATGAGTTATACCATGTGCTGTAATCGTTGCGTAAGACATCGTTAAGCAAAGTGTCAAGCACGATAGTGTCATTGTTGGAGTCGAAGCCATATTGCACCACGGTGTAGTAGTGGTTGGTCCAACCTTTTTGTGCGAGGCTCATGACTGCTGAGTCTTTAAGGTTAATCTCCGCATCAAAGCACAAGGTGGAGGTGTTCTTACTATAGGACTTCTTGTTCCCGAAAATACCCACCTTGAAGTCCTCTATTCTCTCAAGGCGGAAATACATCACTTTGTTCTCATTGCCCAAACTAAGCGTAGCAAGCACGTCTGTTTCCGAGCACGGGCGAGTGACGTAAGCCGTGTCTTCATCGTTTACAAAATCAATCCACTGCACATCGGCAGGACGTTGTGTTGCCCACGTGATGGTGTGCCCGGCGGTGTAGATGCCGAAGTTACCCAAGAGATTATTGGCATGATGCACAGTGGCGAGTGAGGAAGGGTTGTCAGCCACGGTGTCCAGGAATATAGGCGCGACCGACAGCAGTGAGGCGTCGGTGGTCTCAAAGCCGCTCAGCTGCGGATACTTGTCTGCAGTGGTCACCCAACCGGCCTTGCCGGTCATTATACTGAACATCTCGCGTGTGGCGTCTTTTGGAGTGATGCCGCTATTAACAAAACCCTGCTCCTGATAATAGAGCTTGCGGTCGTAATAACAATCGCTATAACTGCCACCGTTGTCAATACCCACAAAACCATATCCGTTCTTAGCATACCCTGTTGTGTACGCTCGTGTTATTGTTCCGGCGTTGCGTCCCGCCAATACCCCCATCGTGTCGCTGGCATGCAGAACCAGACCAGAGCAATAAGCATTAGTCAAATGTGAGCCTGACATCATCTCCCCCACCAAACCGCCGGTCACGTATCCTGATACGCTTATCTCAGCGCTGCTCCAACAAGAGGAGATGTTGCCAAGACAAACCCCGGCGAGTGCACCGACGCGACGTTGTGAGTCGGCGATAATATTGCCGCCGCTGATACCTATGTTACTAACGTGTCCTGATGCGCCTATATATCCGAATAGTCCGACGCCGTCACTGCCGGTGAACAAACGCAAACCGCGAATAAGATGGTGCTGACCCTCGAATGTACCGGCGAAGGGCACGGTAGCACTGCCTATAGGCTGCCACGAGTAACCCGCAAGGTCGATGTTCGCTCCGAGACGAATGGTCTTGCCGGCAAAACCGCTCTCTACATTGTTCTGTTGTGCCACCCAGCGCAGTTCGGCGGCACTATTGACCGTATATACGTCTCCTATAGGAGTAATGGCTGTCATCGAGGTGCCGTCCCATACATCGTATATCTCGCCGCCGGCGTGACACGGAAACACACACAACAGCACGCAAGCCCAGAAAAGGAATAATCTCTTTTTTAGCAGGTTGAATAGATTGTCTTTCATTAGGTCAATTATTATAGTTTTCGGCTTTCAGCAACGGAGGTCTTTGAGAGACTGTCTCTACCGTGGGCAGACAGCACCAAGAGGTGTGTAATACTTGCCGTCACGGAGAATATACACCTTACCGTCAATGATAACCTTCTGCGCACCGGATTTGTTTCCTTGTCCGATGTTGATTATAGCGTCATCAACAATCTCTATCTTTCCGTCGATATAGTCGGTGTAGAAGTTCGAGTCGGCGAAGACAAGCGAGGTGGCAGGGGTGAACGACTGGGTGTCCACATCCACCTCACCGTACGCCTGCTCAGCAGCATGGTAAACAACGCGCGACGGGTCACCCTCACGTGTGTTACCTTCATCATCTGTGTAATAAACGGCACAAAGCTGTATCCCGTCTGCCAACACCACATCCGCAAAACGGCTGATAGCAGGGTGCCTTATAGCCCCGTCGTTGAGAACCGGCGTCTCGCCAGCTGCCTCCTGACGCAGACGACGTTTGGTGGCGGAAGAAGACGGCAATGAAGACTCAGATGAACTGATGATAATATTAGCGGAGATGTACAACGTATTCGTTCCGTTACCAATGATTGGCCACGGCGCACGAATAGAGACAATGACTGAGTCGCCTGACGTGATAGTAAGCTCCTCACCGTCAAAGAGAATGGCATAGCCGTCCGTCACGGCTATCGTGGCATTGACGTCAGCGTTGATAGTCAACTCCGGCTCCTCGGAATAAAGCGGCTCTGTAGAATGTCCGTCTATTGCCACTTCCGGCTCAGTAACTACACGCGCCAAAGGCGGATTAAGATTGGCAAAACGCTCCGTACAGAAGAAATACACGTTGTCCAACCCTATCGTCACCCCGGGTTCGCCTCCGGAAAGCATCGCAAACACGTTGTCGGCGGTGTCAATAGTGTAGGCACGCAGAGCCTCCGCAAACAGAACCATCGGGATATTCAACTCATGCCACTTGCCGTCTCTTGGGAAGTCTTGATAAATCCGGAATTGGGGCTCAACCGGTGTTGAACCAAGCGTTATTCCATAACCCTCGTTGCCCAAAATCCAGAAAGAGTGCGAGCCGTTGTCTCTTGCCTTGACTGCTATATGGAGGAAGAACTTGTCAGGGTTGGTAACTATATATCGTCTGAGCAAGTCGGCCGACATCCACTCACGCACGCCACCTACATACAACCCTGCTCCTGACCAGCCTAATGTGCCAACAGTGTAGGACAAGTAACTGTAACTACTATTAACAGATCCACCTGTCGGGATATACTCGCCGTAGTATGACTGTACAAACGAATCGCCGCTTCCTTCACCCCAGACAAAGAAATGGTTGTCAGAATTCGTTCCGTTATCTCTGAAGTCGCTGACTATAGTGCCCGGGTATGTAGGCAGCACCCTATCGTCCGCCACAACGGGCCATACGAGTTTGGCACGTGAGGTAAGCGACGCAACGCTGCCGCACTGACTATACTTGCTTTCGAAGTAGTTGATGAAGATGTCGGTATCATCTTCGAAAGTAAGGTTAGGATTGGCATACCACAGGTCGTTCTCTTCATCGTAGAGGTATATCTCGTTCGACCAGTCGCTGATGCCCGCCTGACGGAACTTGAATTCGAAGCCTTTGTACGTCGTTATAACCGCGGTGTAGCTGCCATCGCTGTTACGCTGCATTGGGATACCTTCTGACCAGTCGGTGAAAGTGCCGATGATAGCCGGCTCATAACCGCCGCAATCAGGTGCCATGAGAGTGACGGTGTAAGTAAGGAGATTAGCATCACATGGTGTTGTGTGGTTTCTGAAGTACAGCGAGCGATAGACATAAACGCCTGCCGACGGGAACTCAAGATCGCACTCTCCGACAAAGCCATTAGGTAAAACAAACATCTCGTTGCCTGCAACATACTGCCATGAGGCAGTGTCTCCTACTTGGAAACTCCAGCTGAACGTCCCGTCAGTAAGCAACTGTACGGGTTTGGCGAGCAAACCTTCGGTATAAGGGATGGCAGCCACATACCACTCGGGATAGAGTGGCACCTGCTGCATGTGGATAAGCTGCGCAGGGTCGGTAACCCAACTTGAGTCCGCGCTCATCTTATACGTACCAACCATAACGATGTCAGCACATACCTCTTCAGCGAAAGAGCAGACGAACACCACATTGTTGTTTATATCGAAGTTCTTTTGCAGGTAAGCGAGTAAGGGGTCTGACACAATATCCTCAGGGACGTAAGCGCCGATAACCTCAGCCGTGCCGCTTATCACCTCGGGTATAGAGTTGTAGTTCTGAAGTTTGCCGAAGAGTAGCACCGTGTCGCCCTTTTGTGCAGCCACGCCGTTCTCCATTTGCAGTTTGTAGGCTTCAATCATCTTGCCGTTGGTACTGCAACTCATCGTGAAGCTCTGACGCTGGTAGCTATCTATGCTGGAGATGACGGAATCCACCACTCCTGTCATGGTGTAGAAGTCGCTGGTTATCTCTCCTACGGCGAGGCTCTCTGCTTCGGCTATTGCCTCGCAGACGGTAGTGGCAATAGTGTCGATAGTGATAACTTGGCGCTCCAGTATGGTCACATCGCCGTTCTTCATCTCGAAATTGGTGCCGTTGTAGTTGGTTAGATGGCCGTTTATCCTGACCTTATCGCCCACGTTAAGCGCTGTCAGGTCGTTCTGCGGCAGGTTGCACCAATAGGCTTGGAACGTCATCGCCGTGTCCTGACGGTCGCTCATCCAAAAGGTCTGCTGACCCTTGCTCACGGTGCCGTTGGTATATGACACGTAGCCGGTGACGATGACAGAGTCGATACCGGTCTCTCCATTGGAAAGCGCCATAGCGGCAGCACGAGCCTCGGCACACGTCATTGTCAATATCTGCGGAACAGGGGTAACAACAGTATCAACCGGTTGAGAGGTAGTATCGACAGGTTGTGGAATGGAGGTGGTGTCAAGGTTGAGCAGATGAACAGTACCGTTAACAATCTCCATCTTACCATTATAATTCTGTAACTGTCCCCTGACTTCCACATAGTCGCCTGCTACGTATTTGCGGTTGTCTGCAGTCGTCAGACCCTCAAGGCGATAACATTGTATATCGGTGGTGGAGCCGCCGGGGGTGTCATCAATATAGAATGTTGCGTTCTGGTAGGTAGGGTAGCCGGTACTCCACTTGGTGACGTAACCTCGCGCAGTATATGATTTGGCGGAGATACTCCCACTGGCTAAGCTTAGAGCTTGGTAAACAGACTTAAGCTCGGCTATGGTATAGCACTGCTCAATAGTATCAACAGGCGCAACGGCAGTGCTGTCGTCAATGTAGGTGACTACAATCTGTTTAATACGAGTCTGAGCCCCTGCTACGAACTTTACCGTTCCTGCGTTGCCTGTCCATTGCTTGTCGGCAAGTGTGCCTACATCGACAGTGACGGAACTCATGTTGTATGAAGTGCCATAGTTGGTAAAATCAATCTGTGTAATAACTTTCGGGCAAGAGATAATAACCGAGTTGCCTTTGTATAGACGAAAATGGTCTTTGTCAACCCGTGGTGCTACGTTGTTAGTGCCGGCTTTTATAGCCGTGAAGGTCACCTCGCCACTCACGTATGTAATAGTGTCTTGTTGGAAATACGTGGCTGAATCCATCGGGAAGAGGTTAGCACTGAAGTCAATCACTGCCTGTCCTGCATAGAGAGAGACAACGACCGCCAAAGCTGTCAATAGGAGAATAGAACGTTTCATGGTATTGTATGATTTTTATATTATTCACGTTGATAAACGATTGTCTGCAAAGTTATAAAAAATATCCGGCATTCGCAATACTATTGTTTTTTTTTTTTATTTTAGAAGTTATATATTTAATTATAGTTCGTTGAATATATTCGTTATAATGTATTTCATTGTTATAAACAATCATTTGAGGTAATAGATGATAGAAGGCAGGCGTAATGATTTTCCGGTGGGAGAAGTGGCTTGAATATCGCTTATGATAACATTTTCCCCTACTTTCAGTTTTCTTATTGCTTCCAATTGTGCCTCTGTGAATTTATTTCCCTCGCTACTATAGAATCTTCCTATTTTCGCCGCAAAAGAGGTTACTTTGAACGGCAGATCCAGCAACGCATCCGGACCGTAACTGACTACCAGTGTCGTAGCCGGATTCGTCAAAACAGATAGTGGTATTTTGCTATCGGAGGCATATTCCTTGCCATTTACAGACAAATAAGCACTTGGTTTCGGCAAGTTTTTGACACGGTAAGCCTGACTTCCTATAGATTGCATCTTTCCGTTGATTTCCGCGGAGACGGAAACAGTCACGCTCTGTACACTATCGTCGGGATTAATGAGCCATAGACTGTTTTGCTTTTTTACAATTGCGCCATTTGCTTTCACTTTGAGTTTGTTATCCGGAACACCGGGAACGGATATAGAAAATTTGTTATCATAACCACGATACATGACATTCAAATCCACGTTGTTCATATATACGCGATATTGCGCATGGACGGCAATACAGCCAATAAGGGCTGCAAAGATTACAAAAAGAATTTTTTTCATATAATTAAATTTATTGTTTCCCCTCTTACACCTTCAGGGATTGGGTTTGATTTACAGAATTGCTATCAGGGATTTTTCGGAAACGGATTTATGGGAATAGCGGGCGTAGAAATAATTGATACAATCAATAACTTTGGAAGTAGGTAAAAGATTCGAATATTTGGTTGTAAAAGGCGCATCCGGATTGGTGGCATCGTAAAAATCCAAATGTTCCCTGCTGTTTGATTACGTCTGTTGACCGACATACCGGGCATGCTCCACTTGCTTCCATGTAAGGTTGATTTCCTCGAACTTCGGTTTGGCTAACAGGCCGGAATAAACAGCCTGAAGAGCATGTATACCCTGTTCGTCAATCACAATGTACGATTTGCCATTCTGCAATTGGAAATAGAAGAAACAGGCAAGAAATGCTATGTTTGCCAACAAGAATATCCCTAACACGATTTGAACAACCCCCATACCTTGAAATATAGACCACAACTCTACACTCATGATTAAGAACACAATTATTCCTATCACTGCGAAGACTACCACCATATAATATAAAAATTGTTCGGAGACATTAAACCGGACTCCGTCCGGATCGAATGGCCCCGGGTTGTATTTATCCGGTACTGAGCGGTCTGACTTAAAGGCAGCAGCTTTTTTAAACAACATATACACTAAAATGATGCACGCTATAATCGTCGGCAAACTATAAAGAACCTGTTTGATTGTTGTTAAAACATTCAATATAATCATAACAAAAATAGTTTAAGGGCATTTCTTTAAATTGTAAGTTAATTAAGGTGTCGCATGAGCGTGTGATGCGTACGCATATACAAAAAAAGCATGAAATATAGTTACTCTTCACGCTTTCCAAAGGTTTCGCAATCCCCGCTAATAGTAAAAAAACAATTGATGCCTCACGCCGAATATGCAGCATCTAACTTCTACCATTGACATCTTACTGAGAAGTATGCCGGAGGAGTACTTTTACTCCTGCCTGTTTAAGTTAAGGATAAATGCATATCCCGAGGACATTCATTGT
>JAFSTO010000025.1 GCA_017450435.1 Paludibacteraceae bacterium | reverse complement strand
CATAAAAAAGATGGCGCAAGGGGTGTCTTAGTATACCTATAACAACTATTTTTGCTCGAAAAAGCTATTAAAATGATGCGATAGGCTCTCTAATGGGAGCTTTTATTATATCCTGCGCTTGGAATCAATAAAAACACCAACCCACATATAAGGGCTAACAATTTTTTATGTCGAATAAATAAAAAGAGACTATCTAACATTTTTTGTTGTTAGACAGCCTCGCTCGCGGTACTGAAACAACAAAACAAAAAGCGCATTATCGGTTAGCCGGCAATGCGCTTTTCGTTTTATAACAGTTCGCAAAACTCATGCACTCCTTGCAGATTTTCCGTAAACAAGGCGGCTGTAACAGCCCCCTTAGCAAAGCCTGCTCTTGAGAAAGCCTCATGCCGCAGGGTCAGACTGTCACAATCGGAGGTAAGCGTCAATGTGTGTATTCCCGGCACCTCACCCTCTCTCAGCGATGTTATTTCCGGTCTGTTGCCCAGTTCTGTCTCCACAATACCCGCTAACGTCTTTGCCGTGCCGGATGGTGCGTCTAACTTATGTATATGGTGAATCTCCTCTATATGCGGCTCATAGCCGGCATCCTTTAGCATAGAGCATGTTTTTGCCACTGCTGCGTACAGTGCATTGACTCCTAAAGAGAAGTTGGAAGCATATATCATCGGCGTAGCCGCCTCGTCGAAAGCTTTTTTCACCTCGTCGAATATATCACTCCATCCGGTTGTACCTACTACCACAGCTTTGAAGTGCTGCGCAAGAAATGTATAATTAGCACGAAAGGCAGCGGGAGTGGTAAAATCGATACAGACACACTCCTTGTCAATCTCCGGGTCAGAGGATGTGATATCCTCGCTCGCCAGCACGAGTTCAATACCACGACTCTTTAGCTCCTGCTCTACCATGTGGCCCATCTTGCCGTAGCCACTGATTACTACTTTTATCATTGTATTACCCTAAACTGTAAAATTCTGACAACTGATTTAACGTGTCTGTTATTATCACCTCTGTTTCCTTACAAGCCGTGACAAGGGGCAAGCGAAGGCTGTTTTCCATTAATCCCAACTGCGCCATCGCATACTTGGCGGGGATAGGATTAGGTTCAACAAACAAGTTATTAAAAAGCGGCTGAAGGCGTTCATCCATTTGCACGGCCAATTCAGAGTCACCACATTCCAAAGCTTTTATAAAATTCGCCATCAACCGCGGAACGATATTAGACGCAACGGAAATAACGCCGTCAGCCCCTTGCATCATTAGTTGCGCTGTTTCGGAGTCATTGCCGCTTAAAACAACAAAGCCTTGAGGCCGATTGGCAAGAATAGTTTTAATCTGCGCCTCATTACTTGATGCCTCTTTAATACCGATAATATTCGGAATATCCCTTGCTAACGCCAAAGTAGTTTGCGCTTCAAGGTTGGCGCCTGTACGTCCGGGAACATTATATAAAACAACCGGCTTGTCAGTGCTTTCGGCTACTGCCTTAAAATACTCATACATTCCCTTTTGTGGCGGTTTATTGTAAAACGGCACTACTACCAGGAAAGCGTCAGCATCGCTCAACAGACGGATATTCGCTACTGTTGCACTAACAGAATTTGAGCCGACTCCTACCATGACAGGCAAAGCAGAAGAATGTTGTCGAACCACGTCCAGCACCCTACGTTTCTCGCTGTCTGACAATGTGGGAGTCTCACCCGTTGTACCAAGAGGCACAAGAAAATCCACTCCTGCAACTACTTGCCGCGCAACGAGCTCTGCGTATGCCTCATAATCCACCTCTGCACCCTTGAACGGTGTGAGCAATGCTGTGCCACAACCTTTGAACATACAACTCATAACTCAAAACTTACAACTTATCAATCAAATATTCAGCTATCTGAACGGCGTTCAGTGCAGCGCCTTTCTTTATCTGGTCACCTGAGAGCCAGAGTGTTATACTGTTCTCTGCCGCAAGGTCTTTTCTTACACGTCCGACAAACACATTATCTTTTCCGGCAGTAAACAGCGGCATGGGATAGGTCTGCGTAGCCGGTTCGTCAAGGAGAGTCACTCCGGGAGCGGCAGCTAACGCTGCCTGCACCTGCTCCACACTCAGCGGACTCTCCGTCTCAATCCACAAGGCCTCCGAATGTGAACGCAAAGCAGAGATACGTACACACATGGCGGAGCAGCGCACATCGGAATGGAGAATCTTACGAGTCTCATTAAACATCTTCATCTCCTCCTTTGTGTACCCGTTCTCAGTAAACACGTCAATCTGCGGGATGACATTGTACGCCAATTGATAAGCAAACTTTTCCACCGTTACCGGCAATCCTGCCGCGAGGTCACGATACTGCTGTTGCAACTCTGCCATTGCCTGTGCACCGGCTCCTGACGCCGATTGGTAACTGGCCACATGAACGCGAGTGATATGTGACAACCGCTCAATTGGCTTCAATACTACTACCATCATGATTGTTGTGCAGTTAGGGTTGGCAATTATACCCCGTGGGCGAACCAATGCGTCACTTGCGTTACACTCAGGAACAACCAAAGGCACATCACTATCCATGCGGAAAGCACTGGAGTTGTCAATCATAACAGCTCCATACTTTGTTATCGTTTGAGCAAACTCTTTGGAAGTACTTGCTCCGGCAGAGGTAAAGGCGATGTCTATATCTTTAAAATCATCGTTGTGCTGCAGCAGTTTAACCTCATACTCTTTGTTTCTGAACACATATTTACGTCCGGCACTTCTCGTCGAACCGAAAAGCATAAGATTGTCAACGGGGAAATTTCTCTCATCCAAGACTTTTAGAAACTCCTGTCCGACAGCACCGCTTGCACCTACAATAGCTACGTTCATTTCCGTATAATAACTTAGAAATATTCTTCACAACGTTTCCCGTATTCTATCACACTAATCTCTGCACCCATGTCTCTCTATCTCCCGGCAACAGATCCACCACAGGAATCTCTATCATTGTGTAACAGCCGGGTTGCAGCCGCATTGTAGCACGCGCAACGGCAACAAGAATCTGACCTGTAAGAGCAGGGTTATTAATCTTCATATTGAACTCAAAGAGTTGGTTATGTGTCTTGCCTGATACACCTTTTCTCACAAGATTAACGCCATGCCCCACATCATTGAGGTCTTTCACACTGCTGACTTGCTGCACGTGGGTCTCATCATGCACAAAATAAGGGTCGTTCTTTATTGCTTTTTCCACTCTGTCAAAATCGGCACCGTCCTCCAGCTCAACATACACCATACGTCGATGAATGCCGGTACCGAGAGGTATAGTCACGCTCAGAGCATCCTTAACGCCTTCAATGGCCCGTACTGCTACGCTATGTCCCATTGAGCGTCCCGGACCGAAATTGGTATCAGTCAGCCCTTTTGGAGCCATGCTCTCAAGCAACGCCCTTACAACACTGTCCGAGCCCGGATCCCAACCGGCACTGATAACACTTACTGCTCCGCTTTGCTGAGCCACCTCATTTAACATGCGACGAAGCGAAGGTACCTGAGTATGGATGTCAAACGAGTCAACAGTGTTAATTCCAAGAGGAAGAATATCTTTAGCATAAGCCTCCACACTACGCGAAGGAACAGAGAGAATAGCCACATCGACATGTCCTAATTCGCGAATGTCTTTCACTACCTTGTAACCCGCCAACTCCTTCGGACAGTCTTCCGCACCTCGCCGGCGTACTATGCCTGCCACCTCAAAGTCAGGAGTCTCTACAAGAGCCTCAAGCGTATATCTGCCAATATTGCCGTAACCTACTACAGCTACACTAATCTTTTTCATTGTTGAAATGTTTTTAAGGGTAATAATTATAATATTAATTTATCTGGTGATACGCAAACATTGCATCCGCCAAAACCACCTGTCACTGCTCACTTATGAAAGCTTCGGGGAATGGCCTGCAGTTGAAGTGTGACGCCATTGCCTCTCCGTATGCCCCTGCGCTACGTATGGCGATAAGGTCGCCACGGCGACATCTGTTCAGCTTAACCTCCTTGCCGAACACGTCAGAGTGTTCGCTGATAGGTCCGACTACATCATACACCTCTTCAGCTTCTTCTGAGGTAAGATTCTCTATCCTATGATAGGCACTATAAAGAGCGGGACGTATAAGCTCAGTCATACTTGCATCTAAAATCACAAACTTATGATGCACTCCCTCCTTGACATATAATACTCTGGAAATAAGTGTACCACAAGGAGCCACCACACTACGTCCTAATTCGAAATGAACAGGCAGTTTAGTATGAAGGTGTTTCTTATAGACCTCAAAGTATGAGGCAAAATCGGCCATTGGACGATGATTAGGGTGGTCATATTCGATTCCTAACCCACCACCGACATTGACATCCCGCAAGGTAACGCCCAAACGGTCAGTCAGCTCCAAACACTGGTTGATACGATTGCACAAAGGAATAAAATCTGCCGTGTCTAAGATTTGTGAACCAATATGGAAATGTAGTCCGCACAGTTCTATATTCGTCATCAACAACGCCTGTTTGACAGCGTCTTCAAGCATAGTGTGATGAATGCCGAATTTGTTTTCAGTGAGTCCTGTGGTGATATTGGCATAGGAATATGCTCCCATGTCGGGATTTACCCGGAAGCTTACCTTCGCCACTTTTCCCATCGCAGTCGCTATTTCATTAATAACCTGCAGTTCTGCCACGGATTCGACATTGAATCGTCCGATGCCGGCGTTAAGCGCTAATCTGATGTCTTCGTCGCGTTTGCCCACACCCGTATAGACGATGCCGTCCGGCGCAAAGCCGGCATCTAATGCAGCTTGTATCTCTCCTCCGGTCGCACAGTCGGCGCCCAACCCGTATTCTGCAATAATCTGCAAAAGGGCAGGGTTGAAGTTTGCCTTCAGCGCATAATGTACTTTCCAATCAGGATAACGCAGCAGCAGACTGCTGATTTCCGCCAATGTGGCACGAAGCAACGCAGAGTCGTAATAGTAGAACGGTGTTCTACGTGCAGATAGCTCTTCTATCGGAAACAAACCTTTTACCATAACTTATCACCTCATTGTAAGCGGACTATACGTCCGAATAATTACTCATAACAGGCTAAAACAAGCTTTTGCTCAGCGCCTTTAGCGTGGCAGCCTTATCTTCTTCACGAACGAGAATAGAGATATTATAATTACTCCCGCCGTATGAAACCATTCTAACAGAAATATCTTTCAGCGCAGTCATCACTTTTGTTTCAAAGCCTGCATTGCTCCAGTGCATGTCTCCCACCACACAAACGATACACATATCAAGGTCAACACTTACCGAGCCGTACTTCTTCAGGTCGTGCACAATATCGTTAAGGTAACGTGTGTCGTCAATCGTGAGGGATACTCCCACCTCCGAAGTACAGACCATGTCAATTGAAGTACGGTAGCTTTCGAATATCTCAAATACCTTTCGCAAGAATCCCGGCGCCAACAGCATGCGCGAAGATTTCACTTTTATAGCTACAATATTATCCTTCGCCGCAACGGCTTTGATTATACCTTTATCAAAGGAATTATCAATCAGAGTTCCTTGTGCCGACGGCTCCATTGTATTGAGCAACCTGACCGGAACATTGGCGGCAACGGCAGGCAGAATACATGTGGGATGGAGAATCTTCGCGCCGAAATACGCCAGCTCTGCAGCTTCGTTAAAATGAAGATGCCTCACTGCAGTAGTATCATCCACGACACGCGGATCGTTGTTGTGCAGACCATCGATATCTGTCCAGATTTGAATCTCCTCGGCCCGCAGTGCTGCTCCGATGAGGCTGGCAGAGTAGTCTGAACCGCCGCGCTTGAGGTTGTCCACCTCGCCGCGCACATTGGTACATATATATCCCTGAGTCAGATACAAATCGGCGTCAGGTGCGTCATTAAGCAACGCGAGCAACGACTCCCTTATCCTTTCCAAATCCGGTTCTCCCTGCGAGTTCAGACGCATGAACGAGAGAGCAGGAAGCATCTGCACATTGACGCCCTGCTCCTGCAGGTAAGTGGCGAACAGGAATGTGGACATCAGCTCTCCTTGCGCCACAACCAAACGCTCTTGGGTATCACGAAATGTGGACTTTGTGAAAGAGAGAAGATAATCAAATGTCTCCCGGATAAACTCAAGTGCTTTCTGTTGATAATCCGCCTTGGTATAAAGCTCCTGCACAACCCCCTCGTACTTGTTCCGCAATGCCGCAATGACGTTACGCGCTTCCTCAGGATTTCGGTCATACATGTGACCGGCTATCTCAAGCAGACTATTAGTGGTGCCGGACATGGCAGACAAGACTACAACGTTCTTGCCTGCGGGTACTACAATCTTCGCTACACTCTTGAAGCGTAACGCACTACCGACAGATGTACCACCGAACTTTAAAACTTTCATATTCCTTAAAAAGAGATACAAAGATACTGCTTTTTTTTGGTCTATCAAACACTTAGCACTTAAATTTATTCACATTACATCATTTTTTTGCTACAACCATTTTCTAACACACGACGACGTGTTTCACAACACGTCGTCGCCCGATATAGCAAAAGCCATATTCTGAAAATCCTTACAATAAAACAATAACTAATCTTACAGTTACATAACTACACCTGTGGTAGTAAATGTACGTCCGTTATGACGGATGAGCAGCCTGCCGTTGTCAATAAACTTAACAGCCTCTGTCGTTGACCCGGCATTGTCGAGCCCGTTAGCAAGGTCTTCAACGCAAATTGCTCCTATGTAGATATAATCCAAATCAGTTGAATACAGGTCGTCAGGCATAACGAACTGATTATTTTCATCCAAAGCATCCGGATTCTCCACATAAAGCAAATAGTTGGAGTCATGTATGGAAATATCGCCTTCCCACGTATATCCGGCGTCCGGGTTCACCTTAACAGTCACCGCTTCTCCGACCGCTGCGCGGTGTGGTACGTCGATAGTGCAGTTGGTGGCATACTCGGTGATGATACCAAAGGTAGTCTCATAGGCTGCTGACACTGCAACGTCTTGGTTGGGCATTGTAAAGGTATATGTGTAAGTAAATTGCCAATCGTAGGCCTCGTCAGCATTAAGAGTCTCATTGAGATTTTCCACGATTGACGAAAAGTTAATGTTCTGTCCGTTAACAGTAAGACGTGTCATGCGGTCGTTGTCAGCCGGACGGATAGTGACAGTAACCGTCTGACCTGCCACAGCATCGGCAGAAGATGAAGATATACGGCTGTCTGCGATTATAACACGCGGGTTAGACGATTGCTGCTCAGTTTCTATTTTAACGGTAACGGAATCAGGGTCTAAACCATAGTCGTTGTTGACTGCGTAATACAACTCTCCCTCCTCAGGCATGGTGAATTTATAGGTTGTGCCGGACACATTGGTCACAGTAATATTTCCACTACCGTATAATCCGTCATACCAAGCAGAAACTGTCTTAATAACATAGTTTTGCTCAAGCGTAACCGTAAAAGTGATTTCCTTGCCTCCGGCTGCTTGTACCGGCATATCTGTAGTAAAACCCGTGCCTTGGACAACAATAGGATACTCGTCACCTTCCACTTCATTAGCAACCTGAACCTGCTCTGTGTGAGCTGAGGCGGGAATAAAACAAACAAAACTAAAGGTTAAAAAGGGAATAAAAAATAATAGTTTCTTCATCATTTAAATAGTATTTGAACGTTATTTGAATATATAGGGGCACTTCTAAAAATACCACGTTTTTAGAAAACAGCCCGATTACAAGCCAACTGCGGCATCGGTTATAGCATGCATCACAGGCTGAAAACCACTGCAAAAGTACACAAAAAAATGAGTGTACGCAATATCTATAGCTCAAATTACCAACAATTAGGGAGATGCATGCACGTCACTTGCCGCCATAGAAAAAAATTAACGAAAAGTGCTATCACCACTTTTAATGAATTAATCAACATAATTGTTTGCACACACCGAAAATATTTATTAACTTTGCAGACAAGATAATACATAAAATCCTTATGCTATGAAAAAAAACATTTTCCTTGCTGCTATATGTGCAGTGTTTCTTTGTTCATGTGAAAAAAACGATATGCGTCAAACCGAAGACTCCCGGAGTGGCAATGGAGTAAAGACTCCCAAACAGCTTAACTTCTCCTCAACCGATGAGCAGTTGCTCTATCGTACCAATGAGTTCTCTTTCAACTTCCTTGCCTACGTTAGTGATAACGAAGAAGACCGTCAAAATATCATCCTTTCTCCGCTATCAGCCGGCATGATGCTCGGTCTGCTAATGAACGGAGCCACCGATGAGACTCTTGCCGAGATGCAGACAACACTTGGCTTCGAAGGTCTGTCACAAGACGATATTAACGCCTACTACCAACAACTGATTGAGACTCTCCCTGCTCTTGATACCGTCACACGTGTCAGCATTGCTAATTCGATATGGGTGGACAATGCTTTCCCTGTCAAACAGAAGTTTATTGACATTAACAACCAATACCTTCATGCCACATCACGCAACGTTGATATGAAAGACAATAACACTGCTGATATCATCAACAAATGGGCAGCGGACAACACTAATAACCTTATCAAGCAGGTGGTTAGTCCAGGCGATATATACAGTTGCGTTCTAATTCTCGCCAACGCTCTATACTTCAAAGGGATATGGAACGATGAATTCAAGAAGAATGACACCCGTGACCAAGTGTTCACCACCTTGCGCGGCGAGCAGAAAAATGTACCGATGATGCACCGCAGCGATAACTACCGCTATGGTGAAAGTAAGTTCGGACAAATATTAGAGCTTCCGTACAAAGGTGGGCGCTACTGCATGGATATCATCCTCCCGTCGAAAGAAACAGAGGTGGAAGACGTGGCAGAAGAATTGTCTGTTGAAGAATGGAGCAATATACTAAATGACACCTACTACCCGGAAGTAAACGTTGCTTTGCCGAAGTTCAAACTATCATACTCCCGCAATATAACAAACGATTTGCAAACATTAGGCATACGCCGTGCGATGCAGACATCGGCACAATTCTCCCTTATCAGCGATATAAACACATATCTCAGCTGGGTGAAACAGTTCTGCTATCTTAGCGTTGACGAAACGGGCACGGAAGCGGCGGCGGTTACCATAGGAGGTCTGGAAGCTACGAGCGCAGGGCCTCAAAGACCAAAAGACTTCATTGCCGACCGTCCGTTCATTATTATCATTAGAGAGAATACATACGGCACAATTCTCTTCACCGCCATCATAGGTGACCCCACAGAAGAATAAAGCCGAAACCAACCCGGCTTTGATTAACAAAAAAGACGGTCCTTGCGACCGTCTTTTTTCTGTTTAGCGAACAAACCTTCCGCGTCAGCTGCATATTACAATACGATATTGACTATCCGCCCCTGCACTACAATCACCTTTTTAGGTGTGGCGCCATTGAGGAAACGCGGCGTGTCTTCGTGTTGCATCACAGCACGCTCCACCTCTTCCTTCGAAGTGTCTTTCGGCACCTCAATGGTGAAACGTACCTTGCCATTGAACTGCACCGGATACTTCTGCATGCTTTCCACCAGATAGGCCTCATTCAGTTTGGGCCACTCGGCATCACACACGCTTGACGTTTGGCCGCAACGGTGATAAATCTCTTCGGCTATATGCGGAGCATACGGAGCGAGCAGCACTGCAAACGGCTCTAAAATAGCACGCTTACTGCACTTGGACAGTTCGTTCTGAGCTATCATAAAGGCCGGAATACTGGTGTTGAATGAGAAGTTCTCTATATCCCACGTCACTTTCTTGATAAGTTTATGCAAGCTCTTCAGTTCTTCAGCCGTAGGGTCTTCGTCCACAATGTTTTCACACTGGTTCCAGAGTTTCTTCAAGAATCGGTGTACACCGTCTATACCATTGGTATCCCACGGTTTTGACATCTCCAGCGGACCGAGGAACATCTCATACAACCGAAGAGTGTCAGCACCATAGCGCTCAACCATATCGTCGGGATTGACAACGTTGAACATCGACTTAGACATCTTCTCAATTGCCCAACCGCAGATATACTGCTTATCAGTGGCAGCCCCCCAATACGGGTTGTCAACATCTGTCGAGCCATCAGCATACACAAACTGTGCGTCCTTATACTCCGGCATCCAGCTACGGAAGGCCTGAATATCAAGAATATCGTTCTTAACGATGTTGACATCAACATGTATCGGCTGTACCTTGCCCTTGTACTCAGGGTTCTCGATAAGGTTATAGCTGATATACAGATTACCTGTCGCCTCCTCTCCTATATAACGATATACGAAGTTTGAGCGACCTTGTATCATACCCTGATTGATAAGCTTTTTGAACGGCTCGTCCTCACAAACCACACCGATGTCGAATAAGAATTTATTCCAGAATCGCGAGTAGATAAGATGCCCTGTTGCATGCTCCGAGCCGCCAAGGTATAGGTCAACCTGCTTCCAGTAGTCGTTGGCAGACTTGCTCACCAAAGCTTCGTTGTTCGTCGGGTCCATATACCTCAGGTAGTAAGCTGAAGAGCCTGCAAAACCCGGCATAGTACACAGCTCGAGAGGGAAGACTGTCCTGTTATCTATCCGCTCCTTTGCAACCACCTTTTTCTCCGCCTCGCTCCATGCCCATATTGCAGCATTTCCGAGTGGCGGTTCGCCGGTCTGTGTCGGTTTGAAGTCTGACACTTCAGGCAACTGCAAAGGCAGACACTGCTCAGGTATCATATAGGGCATGCCATCCTTGTAGTACACCGGGAACGGTTCACCCCAATAACGCTGACGAGAGAAAATAGCGTCACGAAGACGATAGTTAACCTTTACTTTGCCTATGCCTTTCTCCTTAATATAACGCTTCATAGCAGCGATAGCGTCTTTCACCTGCATGCCATTGAGGAAGCCTGAGTTCATCATAACCCCCTCCTTGGCATCGAACGATTGCTCACTCACGTCCGCTCCCTCAATAAGAGGAATAATAGGCAGATTGAAATGTTTGGCAAAAGCATAGTCGCGGCTGTCATGTGCCGGTACCGCCATAATAGCACCCGTGCCGTAACCCGACAACACATAATCGCTAATGTAGATAGGAATATTCTTTTCTGTTAGGGGGTTGACAGCGTATGAGCCTGTAAACACACCTGTCACCTTGCGGTCGCTGATACGCTCACGCTCTGTACGGTGCCTCACCCAATTAAGATATTCATCCACTTCCTGCCTGTGTTCTGCTGTTACCACTTGCTGCACATACTCCGACTCAGGCGCTAACACCATGAATGTTACACCAAAGACGGTATCGGCTCGAGTGGTGAATATCGTAAAATAATCGTCCGTTCCTGCCAAACGGAATTGCATTTCAGCTCCCTCTGAACGTCCAATCCAGTTACGTTGTGTATCCTTTAATGCATCTGTCCAGTCTATCTTATCCAGCCCGTCCAACAAGCGTTGCGCATACGCACTAACCCGCAAGTTCCATTGCCTCATAACGCGTTGTTCTACGGGGTGTCCGCCGCGCACAGATAAACCTTCCGACACCTCATCATTAGCAAGCACCGTTCCCAAAGCCGGACACCAGTTGACTTTGGTATCAGCAAGATATGCAAGGCGATAATTCATCAGCACCTGTTGCTGCTCCTTTTCCGACATGGCGTTCCACTCGTCAGCGGTGAAATGCAGTTCCTCGCTGCCCAAAGCGCCGATTTTATCTGTGCCGTGCTCCTTGAACCAGTCCACCAACTCACTAATGTCACATGCAGTGTTGCACTCGCGGCAGTAGAACGAATTAAAGAGTTTTTGAAACACCCACTGCGTCCACTTGTAGTATTGCGGGTCACAAGTGCGAACCTCTCGATTCCAGTCGTAGCAGAAACCTATCTTTGAAAGCTGTTCCTTATAACGTGTGATGTTCTTCTCAGTTGTTATTTCCGGGTGCTGTCCTGTCTGGATTGCGTATTGTTCCGCCGGCAGTCCGTATGCGTCAAAGCCCATCGGGTGCAGCACGTTATAGCCGCACAAACGCTTATATCTGCTATAGATGTCTGAAGCAATATACCCGAGCGGGTGCCCCACATGCAGTCCGGCGCCTGACGGATAGGGAAACATATCAAGCACATAGTACTTAGGCTTATCGCTGTTGTTGCTCACCTTATAGAGCTGCTGCTCCCGCCAACGCTGTTGCCAGCGCTGTTCTATTTCCTTGAAGTTATATTCCATTATTGTTATTTTCTATTACCAAAGATACGAAGAAGGTAAAGGAACAGGTTGATAAAGTCAAGATACAGCGTAAGCGCACCGAGCAAAGCATACTTCATTGTAGAGTCATTAACATCTTCTGCCATAGCAAGCGAGTTACGTATCTTCTGCGCATCGTAGGCTGTAAGTCCGGCAAACACTACTACACCGATGACCGACACTACAAAGTCGAACATTGCATTTCTTATGAAGATATTCACAACCATAGCAATAATCAAGCCGATAAGCGTCATTATCAAGAACTTGCCTATGCCGCTCAGGTCTTTCTTCGTGAACGAACCGATAAGAGCCATAGCAGCATACATGCCGGCTGCAATGAAGAACGTTAACTCTATTGAACCTATCTCATAAACAAGGAAGATACTGCTAAGTGTCAGACCGTTGATAGCACTATACACAATAAACATTATCGTTGCCGTTGTGAACGATATCTTCTCTATACGTGCCGACAGCCAGATAACCAAAACCAACTCGGCAATAAGCAGTCCCAGCCAGGTCCACTGACTTGAGAAGATGAGCGCAACTAACGCTTCAGACTGTGCCGTCAGCATCGCCGTCAAACCGGTTATCACGAGCGCAGCCGTCATCCATAGATAGACGTTACGCATAAGTGTTGCGACCACAGAGTCATCTGCCCTGCGAGCCTCAAGAGTGTTGAAATCAAGATTTTCCATTATTCCATAATTTAGTGTTTCTTATTAAATTGCCAGAATTTGCAGTGCCGCAACAGAGTCCGGCTTTACGTCTTTATCTTTCTTTATAGCCTTTGAGAAAGGCACATATACTATCTCGTCATTTACCAGTCCGATCATCACGCTCCGCTGGTCCTCCAAGAGCGCATTCACAGCAGCGACACCCATACGCGAGGCAAGGATACGGTCGTATGCCGTAGGCGAACCGCCACGCTGCAGGTGACCAAGAATAGTAACACGCACATCATATTCCGGGTGGTTCTTGACGAGGATATCCGCCAAGCCTTGAGCGTCACCGGGGAAGGTGTGCTCGGCAACAAGCACGATACTTGAGTTCTTTGACTTTCTCAAACCATGACCGATAAACGCCTCAATCTGTTCTTCTGCTGTCTTCCTCTCAGGAATGATAGCTGCTTCCGCTCCACCGGCTATAGCAGAGTTGAGCGCAAGAAAACCAGCATCGCGTCCCATTACCTCAATGAAAAAGATACGTTCATGTGAGGTGGCAGTATCCCGAATCTTGTCAACGCAATCCATAATGGTATTCAACGCCGTATCGTAACCGATTGTGGAGTCGGTACCCCACAGGTCGTTATCAACAGTACCCGGAACGCCAACGATAGGGATATTATACTCCTTAGTAAACGTCTTTGCGCCGGTGAATGTACCATCACCTCCGATAACCACTAATGCATCTATCTCCTCACGTTTTATTGTTTCGTACGCCGCAGCGCGACCTTCCGGAGTGCGGAACTTCTCCGAACGAGCAGAACGCAGAATAGTACCGCCGCGACCGATGATACCGCTCACATTCTCGCTGTGAAACTCCTCAACCTCACCCTTTATCAATCCCTTATAGCCGCGATAAATAGCTTTAACCTTGATACCATGAAAGATTGCAGCACGTGTCACTGCGCGAACAGCCGCATTCATGCCTGGTGCGTCACCTCCTGAGGTGAGCAGGCCAATAGTTTTAATCTCGTGTTCCATAGTTGTATATTTAATTGGTTTATTATCTGTTTACTGCCGTTCTTCTGGCTTTACAAAACTGTTTTAAGTCTTCGGGATGCGCTTCCAGATGGTTGCCCACAACAATAATGTCTGCCCCCGCCCGCCAAGCAGCAGTCGCTTGCTCCGCCGTATGTATGCCTCCTCCTACAATCAACGGACAATGTACATCGCCACGCACCTGTTTGACGATATCTTCCCCCAAAGGTAGTCCCGCCCCACTGCCTGCTTCCAAGTATATAAGCCTCATTCCCAACAGTTCGCCGGCAATGGCAGTGTCCGCTATTCGGCGGATATCACGCATAGCAATACCATGCGTATGTGTTACTCTCGCTGTTGCACTGTCGCTTGCTCCTACCAGTATATACCCCATAGGCAATACCTCCACCCCGCTGTCTCTCACCTCTCGCGCACAACCGATATGCCAGCCTATCAGAGCATCGGGATTATCGCCGGATATCAGCGACAAGAAAAGCACCGCATCCGCCTTGTTGCAGAACTGCGAAGGGTGACCGGGGAACAACACCATCGGAACGTTCGGAGCATAACACCGCAAACGTGCTATCAAATCTGCCGTACTTCCGACAAAAGTACTCCCACCGATAAAAACAAAGTCCGGCTCTGCAGATGCAATCTCATGCCCGATACGTGCTATAGCAGAGTCTGTTGTCAGATTTTCCGGATCAAGCAAGACGGCTATCATCTTCCTTCCGGCTCTTATACTCGCATGTATGTATTTCTCTACATTCACAACCTCTACTTTTTATCCGATAGGATTATATAACACCCAAACAATCCTTTATCCTCAGTGCTATTCGCTCCATGAGCCATTGTGGCGTTGATGTTGCCCCGCAGATTCCCACCTTGCAATCCATGCCGACCTCCTCACACTGCCTCTTAAACGCCTCAAGCCAAACGTTGGTCAGCTCCGCCTCATGGCTAACGAAGAGGGTGCGCGAATTGGCGTCTATACATTGCTTATACAGCACTTTCGCATTCGATGACTTCTCGCCACCAACAAAAATAACCACCTCGTGTTCAGCGGCAAAACGCCTTATATTCGCCACTCGCCCTGCCACGTTGCGACAGATGGTGTTATGATACTCGAAATGAGCAGAAGACATTCTGTCAGCTATAGCCTTGACCAGCGCCTCGAACTCTCCCGTATCCTTGGTTGTCTGCGAGAACAAATAGATATCACGACTGAAATCCAATCGGTTGAGTTGGCCTATATTCTCTACCACAACAGCTTTCCCTTCTGTTTGCCCGACCAGTCCGACAACCTCAGCATGTCCCTCTTTGCCAAAAATAACTATCTGTGCATCAGGATGAGCCTGATGGGCTTCCCGAATACGCCGTTGTAAACCCAGAACAACGGGACAAGATGCGTCAAACAGCTGTATCTGTTGCTGCTCTGCAATCTTGTATGTAGCCGGAGGCTCACCATGTGCCCGCAGCAACACTTTCTGTCCGGACAGTTGCTTAAGGTCGGCATGAGTTATGGTGACCAGTCCCTTGTCAGACAAACGCCTCACCTCTTCCTCATTGTGAACAATATCGCCAAGGCAGTACAACGTACCTTTATGTAGTTCTTCCTCGGCACGCTCTATTGCTCTTGTTACGCCAAAACAGAAGCCCGAACCGCTGTCAATATCAACTGTCACTTTATTCTTTCCTCCACTATTTGCTGTATCACCTCCATTTGCTCCTCTCTCGTCATATTCGAGTTATCAACCACAACAGCGTCGTCAGCCCGCTTGAGCGGACTCTCTTTCCTATGGGTATCTCTATAATCCCGCTCCTCCACATCTTTAAGCACATCTTCGTACTTTGGCTCATCACCTGCCGTTTCTCCCTTTTTAATACTATTAGTTCTTTTTTCTAACAGTTCTTCATATCTTCTCTGTGCCCTTACAGCCGGTGACGCCGTAAGGAACAGTTTAAGCTCGGCATTCGGAAAAACAACCGTTCCTATATCTCGTCCGTCCATCACTATGCCGCCTTCTTTCCCCATTGCCTGCTGCTCCGCCACAAGATACTTCCTCACCTCACGTATAGTGCTCACTTGCGATGCCATATTTCCCACTATCAGAGTACGAATCTCCGCCTCCACATCTTCCCCGTTAAGAAAGGTGTGCTGCCCGTCAGGCAAAGCAACAAAAGAGATATGGATATCCGGCAACATCTCTATTAGATGTCTCTTATCCGCTTCTGTCAGTTCAAGCCCTGCCACGAAGGGGTTCTTGTGGAAACTGCCGTTTTCTCTGAGAAAATACAGCGCTACGGCGCGATACATCGCCCCGGTATCCACATAACTGTAGTTCAAACGCTTAGCCAATGCCTTGGAGATTGTGCTCTTTCCGCATGATGAATAGCCGTCTATCGCTATAGTTATTCTCTTCATATCCCGCTAATTATGTGCTTTTTATTTTATATATTCATTTATATCAAGCGCCAGTGTTGCCTGATATGTAAAATTGCTCCTCGTGTACTGCGACAAAGCAAACCCCACCCTTACGCTTTTAATATGCAGCCCTACGCCTAAAGCGAAACCGGCTAATGATCGCTGTTCCTTCAGCTGCATTTCCATCCGACGGCGATGATTATAGCTCAATGTGAGCCAGAAGACGTCTTTCTTAGGAATAATATCCACAGCCCACACAGTATGACGGAACATCATATCATACCACTTGACAGGAGTGACGGTTTGCATACCGTAATTCAGATTCCAACGCTGCATGTTATGAATAGTCATTGAGAACCTGAGCGGTGCGTGCTTTAGCTTGTATGATATTCCCATTTGCAGGTTCAGCGGCATCATATCCAATTTCTGCCCTGACTCTTCTGAGTAGAAACCCTTCAGTTGCCAGCCTATGTTCTGCAAAGTCAGACCTATTTGCAACGTTGAGTCCGGCAGCATGAAATATCCGCCCACATCGGCGCCGAGCGCAAACGAATGGTACGACTCATACGCCGAGTAAACGGGCTTAAGGGCAGCGCCTACACGAAACATCGGACCAAGCTGCCGGGCATAGATAATATCCACCAAGAAGTCTCTTGCCGAGAATGTAGTTCCACTCAGAGCACCGTACTCATCGGAGTACTTGAACTTGCCGTAATCCAAATAATGCACAGCCACGCCTCCGTAATTATCGCCCCAATTATGCCCGTATGCCACCCCCGCAAAATTCATGGCTGAGCCATAATACGCATAACTCATTGACAGACTGTTATGCGTCATTGAGGATAGCAGCGCAGGGTTGTTCAGCGCGAAAGAGATATCCCCGTCAAGCCCAAGACTTACATTCTCTCCACCATGCGCATTATGCCGGGCGGAGTATGGAAGACTCAAAAAAGAAAACACACTCTGCCCCGCCTGACCAAACATGCAAACACTGACCGACAAGAACAAAAAAGACAATATATATTTTCCGAACTTCACAAAGAAAGCCAAATTACAAAATAATTCGCAAAGATAACCAAAACCTTTGGTTTACGCAAGAAAATAATAAAAAATAATGATATTTCGCAACGCCTACGCGCAAATAACGCGCCCGTATGTTGTGCATTTCACAAAAATTTAGTAATTTTGCCATGGGTATGTGTACCTTTGACGACAAAAAACAGATAAAAATAAAAACAAAATAAACATTCAAAAACTATGTGGTTAACAGATTCCTCTATCGGACGTAAGCTCGTAATGAGCATTACGGGCACCTGCTTGGTGCTTTTTCTCCTCTTCCATGCCTCGATGAACCTCACACTCATCTTCTCGGAAGACGCTTACAACTGGATTTGCTCAATGCTGGGTGCCAACTGGTACGCCTTGATTGCGACGGCTATTCTTGCCCTTGGCGTACTGCTGCACATGTTGTTCGGTGTTATTCTGACTATTCAGAACCGTCGTGCACGCGGCAACGACCGCTATGCTGTTACGGCTCGTCAAGAGGGCGTGGATTGGGAAAGCCAAAACATGCTGGCACTCGGCATCGTGATTCTCGGCTTCCTTGTGTTGCACCTCGCCAACTTCTGGTTTAAAATGCAGTTCCAAGAGGTGACCGGGTTACACACCGGTGCATTCGACCCGCAGAACGGCGCAGCATACGTCAAGTATCTGTTCACCGGTATCTATGACCCGGAGCAAGTGCTTGAAGGACGCGAAAGTATGCTTACAATGCAGGGATGGATGCACCCTGTTTATTGCTGTCTGTACCTTATCTGGATTGCCGCTATATGGTTCCATCTGACACACGGTATATGGAGCGCTATGCACACAATGGGACTCTCAAGCAACATCTGGTTACCGCGTATCAAAGTGATTGGAAACATTGTGGCAACCATCATTTGCCTAATGTTCGCCAGCGTTATATTCTATTACCTTGGCATGTACATCGGCTCTGTTTGTGCCGCATAACAACGTCAACTGTTGAGAGTTGAGCAACGTCAGCTCTCAAATGTCATATCGGCAGACTCAATGCAAATAGCAATCATCATACTATCCGTCACAACCCTAAGCGCACTTGTAGCACTGGTGTGGGTTATTCTTCGTTCACATAATAGTGATGGGAGTGCGGAGCTGACGTCACTACGCACCAAGGTGACCGAACTGCAAAGCGACCTTAGGCATTCCGTTGAAGAGAATGAGCGCATCAGGCAAGAGTCAGCACAGCGTCTTTTAGAGGTCAAGGCAGAAGCGGCAGAGTCGCTGAAACAAGCTAAAGAAGACTATTCAGCATCGCTGAAACAAGTCAAGGAAGAAGCCGACCGACGCGTGCAGGAAGAGCGTGAGCAGCAGAAAAAACATTATGACCGGCTCATCGGGCAGCAGAAGGAGAATGCCGACAACAGTCTCAAGACCCTTCGCGAACATTTCACCGAAGCCTTTCTCAACCTCAAGAAACTCACCACCGATGCCACCGACGAGATGCTTCGTCAACGGCAGTCTGAGTTCTCCGAAACCAGTCAGAAATCCATAGACACTATCCTTTCCCCGCTTCGCGAACAACTCTCGCAGATGCAGAAGTCCATGACCGACAGCCGCGTCTCCCAAACGGAGCTGAAGACAGCAATGGAGAAAGAGATAGAAAACCTGCTCAGGCAGACCACCCTCACTGCCCAATCGGCTGACGAACTGGCACGCGCCCTCACACACGACGCTAAGTATCAGGGCAATTGGGGCGAGCGGGAATGTGAGGAACTGCTCAAACACGAGGGGCTCAGACGTGGTATCGAATACGAGACGCAGGTTAATATCAAATACACCGACAACTTGGGTAAACTTCGTGACTTTCGGCCTGATTTTATCCTTCATCTTGATACCAAGCGGGATGTTGTCATTGATGCCAAGGTCAGCCTCACAGCCTTTAAGGACTACTGCAACGCCACCACGACTGAGGAGCAGCATGAGTGCCTCAAGCGCCACGTACAAAGTATGGAGAGTCATGTCCGCGAATTGGCGGAGAAAGACTACGCTTCCTATTTGCAGTCAGGCAAGACGATGAGTTTCGTCATCATGTTCGTCCCCATCACCGGTGCTCTCTGGACGGCTCTGCAGCAACAGCCTGACCTATGGCAGCGAGCCATGGACAGAGGAGTCTATATCGCTGACGAACAGACACTGTTTGCCGCACTGAGCATCGTCAAGATGACCTGGACCACCTACACTCAACTCGAGCGCTATCAAGAGGTCTTCAAACAAGCGGAGATTCTGGTAGAACGGGTCGGAGAATTCTACGAGCGGTTCAAAAAGGTCGGCGTCGCACTCGACAAAGCAAAGGAGTCGTACAACAGTTGCTCCGACAAACTGGAGGACCACGGACAGAGTATCATTGTTGCCGCCCGCAACATGAACCGCCTTGGCGTCAAGATGAGCGGCAAACACCCGCTACCCGCTCTCACCGACATCGACGATATAGCCGCCCTGCCCGAGCCGGCAACCGAAGCCCCGACCGCGGACATAGTGTCTGAAACAGATTGAGTAATACCACCCCGCCCCTCCAAAAAAAGGATAAGACAATGAAGAATAGATTTATCATACTATGTCTCTGCTTGGGTGCCAATCTCTTGGCACTCGCCTATGACGTAGAGATTGATGGCATTTATTATAACCTCAATAGTTCTACCCAAACAGCAATTGTCACTCAGAAGAACTATCTGAATACTTCGGCGTATGTCGGTCATGTCGTTATACCTGAGCAGATAACACATAACAACGTGCTATATACAGTTACCGAAATCGGTGATTGGGCACTGAGATATAGTGATGTGGAATCCGTGGTTATACCTACAACTATTACCCAAATAGGCGAGCGAGCATTTGAAGGATGCCATAGTCTCACGAAAATATACTATAATGCTATTCAATGCACCATCAAAAGCAATTGGCTAAACCCGTTAAACTTGCGCGAAGTCGTTTTCGGCGAAGATGTACAATCCGTGCCGAACGGACTCTTTGCGAACGCCGGCAAACTGAAGGTCGTACACTTCAACGCCAAGAACTGCCGAGGAGGCTGGTCGGCTTCCGCATTGGGATATAACGGTTCGACTGCCAAATGGAGCACGCACATTGATAGCTTGTTCATCGGTGACTCTGTCCTCTTCGTGCCTAACAATCTATGCTACCAGATGGATTCGCTCCGCTATGTGCGTATGGGTCAATCGGTTCGTGTGATTGGCGAGTATGCTTTCCGTGCCTGCCCGCTCCTGACGGAACTGGAGTTACCGCCTATGCTTGACAGCATCATGACCGGCGGTCTGCAGGCTTTAAGGGGAATCAAAGAGTTAACTATCCCCCGTACGCTCCGATATGTGGGACTAATCGGCTTTTCCGGCACCGACAGCATACAGATACACGTGGAAGACCTTGCTGCCTATGCAGCCATCACTTGCGAGCATGATGAGGCCAGTCCGCTATACAATAATTATTTATATGTTGACGGTCAACGTGTGACCGACCTTGTGTTGCCGGACACAACGCGCACAATCGGCAAGTATGCCTTCTCCGGTTGTCTGGGACTTAGTTCCGTCACACTGTCCGACTCGCTCCGCACAATTGAGGAAGGCGGCTTCTTCCACCTCCCCAATGTGCAAACGATACGACTGCCGGAGGGGTGTGAGCAAGTGGGAAAAATGGCGTTTTATGACTGCGACTCGCTGCGCACCATCATCTCTGATGCTGCCACTCCTCCCCAATTGGGTGCGCAATGCTTCTATAGATGGTATCAGTATAACTATACCGGTCTCTATTCCCGGTATAATGTGCTGATTGGCTGTTCAGTGGACTCACTGGCATACGCTGCTGACAACAGTTGGGCGGCATATAAGTTCCGAAAAGAACGCCCCACTATCACGGTCGCCGGCGCAGAAGGCGGAACAGTCTCCGGTGCAGGCAGTTATGCCTGCGACGAGTGGGTGACACTCACCGCCACCCCCGACGACGGAATGACATTTGCGCAGTGGAGCGATGGCGACCGGACCAATCCTCGACACATTCAGGTGAACCAAGATGCCGTTTTCGAACCCATCTTCGCACCTTCGACAACAACCGACCTTAACAACCCACGCACACCATCTATCACAAAGGCAGACAAAGTAATGATTAACAATCGAATGTTCATTCGCCTTCCGGATGGACGATTATATACAATAGAAGGGTTGCAGGTTCCCGATTTCTAAACACTGCCGTAAATAAGTATATACTAATTGGATAATTAAATATATAAAACACATAAATTCTATCAATTATGGCAAAGAAAGATGAAGTCCTTGCCGCTGCTAAAGAAGTAGCAGAGAAAGCAGTTGATACTGCCAAGGAAGTAGCTCAAAACATCGCGAATGATCCTAATGTTCAGGCCGCAGTTGCCGCTGCTAAAGAGAAAGCCGCAGAGGTTGCCGGGAAAGTGTCAGAGGCTGCCAAAGACGCTGCTGACGAACTCAAAGCCCGCGCAGAGAAAGTGGCAGAGCGTGCCGAAGTGAAGGAGGCTGTAGCTGCCGCCGCTAAAGCCGCTAAGGCCGCAGGCAAAGCAGCACAAGCTGCCGCTGAGGCTATGGCAACACCGTCGGAGAAGAACGCTAAGGTCATCACTCCTAAGATGGCGAAGATTCCCGAAGGACCGCTGGAGAAGAAGTGGACCAACTACAAAGACCATCAGAAACTCGTCAACCCTGCCAACAAGCGCAAACTCGATATCATCGTCGTAGGTACAGGTCTTGCCGGTGCTTCGGCTGCCGCTTCGCTCGCAGAGATGGGCTTCAATGTGCTCAATTTCTGCATTCAGGACTCGCCCCGTCGTGCGCACTCTATCGCTGCACAAGGCGGTATCAACGCTGCAAAAAACTATCAGAACGATGGTGACTCGGTCTATCGTCTCTACTACGACACTATCAAAGGTGGCGACTATCGCGCTCGTGAAGCTAATGTATATCGTCTTGCAGAGGTTTCGAACAACATCATCGACCAGTGCGTGGCACAAGGCGTTCCTTTCGCTCGCGAATACGGCGGTCTCCTTGACAATCGCTCTTTCGGCGGCGCACAGGTAAGCCGTACTTTCTACGCTAAGGGACAGACAGGTCAGCAACTGCTGCTTGGTGCATATAGCGCACTCAGCCGTCAGATTGGTAAAGGCAAAGTGAAAATGTACACCCGCCACGAGATGCTTGACATCGTGATGATAAAAGACGAGAACGGTGAGCCTCGTGCACGTGGTATCATTGCCCGCAACCTCGTTACCGGCCGCATCGAGCGCTTCTTCGCTCACGCTGTCGTTATCGGTTCGGGAGGCTACGGCAACACCTTCTTCCTCTCCACCAACGCTATGGCAAGCAACGGCTCTGCCGCTATGCAGATGTACCGCCACGGCGCATACTTCGCTAACCCCTGCTACGCACAAATCCACCCGACTTGTATTCCCAAGCACGGCGACTTCCAGTCCAAACTGACGCTGATGTCAGAGTCGCTGCGTAACGACGGACGTATATGGGTACCGAAGAAACTTGAAGACGCAAAGCGCCTACAGCGCGGTGAGATAAAAGGTCGTGACATTCCCGAAGAAGACCGCGACTACTATTTGGAGCGCCGTTATCCCGCCTTCGGTAACCTCGTGCCGCGTGATGTGGCTTCGCGTGCTGCCAAAGAACGTTGCGATGCCGGTTATGGTGTGAATAACACCGGACTGGCGGTTTTCCTTGACTTCTCCGACGCTATCCAGCGCCTCGGTAAGGATGTCGTCGCACAGAAATACGGCAACCTCTTCCAGATGTACGAGAAGATAGTTGACGAGAACCCCTACGAGAACCCGATGATGATCTTCCCCGCTATCCACTACACAATGGGTGGTATATGGGTTGACTACGAATTGCAGACTTCAGTGAAAGGTCTGTTCTGCATCGGTGAGGCAAACTTCTCCGACCATGGTGCTAACCGTCTTGGTGCTTCGGCTCTGATGCAAGGTTTGGCTGACGGCTATTTCGTACTGCCATACACCATTCAGAACTACCTTGCTGACCAGATTGGCGTGCCGCGTATGTCCACCGACCGTCCCGAGTTTGCAGAGGCAGAAAAGGCTGTCAATGATAAGATTCAACGCCTGATGTCGATACAAGGTAAGGAGTCGGTTGATACGATTCACAAACGCCTTGGTCTTGTTATGTGGGACTTCGTAGGTATGGGTCGTACTGCAGAGAGCCTGAAGGAGGCGATCCGCAAGATTGACGAGATAAAGAAAGACTTCTGGACCAACGTCTATATCCCCGGAACAGCCGACAGTTTGAACAACGAATTGGAGAAAGCACTTCGTCTTGCAGACTTCATTGAGATAGGTCGTCTGATGGCAGTGGATGCCTTGAACCGTGAGGAGTCGTGCGGCGGACACTTCCGCGAGGAGTATCAGACCGAAGAAGGCGAGGCTCTGCGTCAGGATGACAAGTTCTCGTATGTGGCATGCTGGAAGTACATGGGCGAGGACAAAGAGCCGGAACTCATCAAGGAACCTCTTGACTACGAGTTCACCGAACGTAAGACGCGTAACTACAAGTCGTAAAGATGTTTATTTCTTACGGGGACACAACTGCTTGTGTCCCCGTAAATTTTTATAAGGTGCTTCTGCATTATCATAACGGGATAAAGACAAAACATTAACGTCGCTTCCAACGATTACTATCCTGAAAATGAGCGGAGGAGATATGCTCTATTTCTACCATTCAAACAGAATCTGAATCAGAAAACACGGCAGCCAAATAATAATACCTGCTGATAAACATTACACAAAAACCAACACTAACTATGCATCCTACTACAACACAAAAACTCACCAAAGCGGATATTATAACAAAACAAATACTCAATGTTTCTGCCATTGTTTTGCTGTCGATACTGCTCCTGTGGATTATATGGAGCTTAGTGGAAAACTACCTGTTCAGTTTTCCCGCTCAAGCAAACGCCATCATTCATAGTGTTTTTAAAACATCAGGGATTGTTGTCTTCTGCTTGTTCCTTCTAACAATTGTTGTCAGCTTGATTCTGTCGCCTTTTGTGAAGAGCGATGATGAACAGGAGTTTGAGGAAAAAGTGAACTATATCTTAAGCAAAACAAACCTTCGAAAAAACACTAATAACACGCAAGATATTGTTTCCCCGCTTATCAATCTGACAAAGCAGCAAGAAGAATGTATATGTCAGTTACTAAGAGACTTACCTCCTAACAATAACGACAGTAATAAAATCAACACGGCTCTTGTCAGCCAACATCTCACTGCACTGCGTGACTTAGGCTATCTGAGTGACAAAAACATTTACGCCTTGTATTCTTGGGTTGGTTTCGTCACCAACAAAGAGTTGCCTAACTTCAATCATTTCAATGAGGCTTATCCAAGTACAACAACCAGGAAAGTGGATAAAGCAAAAGCAGATATAGAATCCGAGCTCGAAAAGCTTCGATAAGTTCGACAATCGAAATCGAGCTTTTCGAATACTGCCAAATTTTCAGTAATTTTGCTCCGTGAATTTATTTCACGGAGTTTTTTTATAACGTTTAAACAAGAATTTTATGGGACTTTTAGATGATTATTCTCGCGGAGTAGGCAGTCCGCGACCGAAATGGAGACACCAAAGAGTGATGGACTTTTTGCATCATTATTCATTTGAAGAATTAAAAGAGCAAGGGTTATTTATGATTACAGAAGCAACCGTTACAGACAATTGGGATGACCTTGCGCCGGACCTTGTTATTTTTGACGAACGGTATCACCCGCTGACTATTATCGAGATAACAACACACAAAGAGATCAAAAAGATTATCAACAAATGCTATGAACTGATAGAGCGGTTTCCTTTATCAGAATATTTCGTTTACGATTATGAGAACGAGGTGTTGTATATGTACGATATAGAGAGCGATCAATGGCTGTCATCGGAAGAATACGAGCTGTACTCAAAATACCTAAATAACCCGCTGAGAACATATCTTGAGAACACTCCATAATAAAACCCATTCTACCAATGTAATGAATACTATAGCAGCCTCACGCTTACTAATTATTGATAGCTTTGTTCGTGGCTGCGCAAAGCATAAATTAAATAACTAAATCACTAAATCACTAATCATGAAAACAAAACATTTACTATTATTAGTCACCCCTCTTTTGTTAGCAACATGTAAAGAAAATGAGCCGGAGGAAATACAACCGACAGCATTATTTTCTTTTGCACAAAAAGAACTCACTGTTTCCTTTACTAATGTCTCACAGAACGCACAAACCTACACTTGGGACTTTGGAGACGGTACGACATCAACAGATGCTAACCCTGTACATACATATTCAAAATCAGGTACATGGCAAGTAGTACTAATCGCCAAAAATATAATTAAAACCGACTCTTGCATTCAAAACATTACTATCTCTCAAGCAGAAATCACACCGACACCTAACTTCAGCTATACAACAAGCGGACTCTCTGTTACCTTCAAAAACACTTCAATCAATGCCACTTCATATAGTTGGGACTTTGGGGATGGTCAAACCTCAACGGCGAATAATCCATTACATACATATAAGTCGCATGGTGTATTTAGAGTTACACTTACTGCCAGCAATGGCTCGAAATCAAATTATGTATCACAAAGCATTACCTTAAAAGAACAAACGCCGCAAGCAAGCTTCACATATACAACAACACATCCGCTAAAGGTAATTTTGAAAAACACATCAACAAATGCTATCTCATACGAATGGGACTTTGGGGACGGGTCAACGTCCACGGAAAAGAATCCTACGCACCGATATAATGGAATAGGTGTTTACTAAGGTGAAGTTAATTGCAAAAAACGGAAGTTTGTCTAACGTTTATTCGACCAACGTTGAAATAAAGGCACCTACAACCTGTTTTATAACAGGATTCACTATTACCAAAATTCCGACTAATAACAAATACTATCAAGTTCAACTAACTGATGATTATGTACTCTCCAAAACAACATATTTTTGGACAGCATGGTATATTTTGTCAGCTGCCAATCTTCCTTTTGAAAAAACATTAATTAGTCCTCAAAAAATAAATATTAATAACGAATACGTTATACGATTATATAAGTATTCAGGAACCGGTAATCCGACAAATAGTCAAGCAAGTGGTAAGGGTTTTTGGTCTGCATCAATACTACCATCTAAATTACAAACCTATCCCGAAACGACTATTTACTCTAACACATCAGCATCAATAACACTTAAATTCCGATGGGAATAAACATTGGGCACTTCCGTGAAATATAACTTCCGTAAGTGCCTTTTTTATTTCATAATAATTCCCAAATCGGACAACAAATATATAAATAAATTTATATATTCTTGCTTGTTTCAATAAATTTTCGTACTTTTGCAAAGGTAAATGGAACAGATGCTAATCCTGACAGGGATTTCTTCGCTTATTCTAATGATGTATTGACCCTCACCTTGTTAGCAAAGACCTCTCATTCACCCGTTACAAGACGCTCCTATGATTTTGTATTTTTCCGGAACAGGCAACTGTCTTTCTGTTGCACAACAGCTGGCAGAGAAGACCAACGACAGTATAATGTCGCTCTATGATGCCGTGAATGCTGACTTAACGAAAGAGGACGTTATCGGCATGGTTTACCCTACCTATTATTTCAATCCTCCGCAGGCGGTATTGACGCTCTCTCAACAACTGGTGCTACCCACAAATGCGTACGTGTATATTGTCATACCTTGCGGAGCACAAACAGGTGACGCTGTTTGGGCGGTAAGACAGATACTAAAGCGCAAGTGCGTAAAAGTTGACTACTGCCATAAGGTGCGTGTGCCTGATTGTAGCGCCATTGGTTTCGGCCGCGACCCTAACGCTCAGGTTTGGAAATTCGAGAAGTACAAGAACCGCATTACAACAATAGCCGATGACATTAACGCCCGTCGGCGTGCCAACCACTACGGCAACCATGGTATAGCCGGTTGGCTCTGCGCACTACCTGCCATCCGCCGCAAGACACTGCCGCTACTGCAACCGGCGGTTAATCCCGACAAATGTATCGGCTGCGGCACATGCTTGAGAGTGTGCCCACAGGCGAACATCACCCTTATACCGCAGACGACAAACAGCAACAACAGAGAGAACAGCATTGCCCTCATCGGCGACAAGTGCGTACAATGCCTTGCCTGCGTACATTTCTGCCCGCAACAAGCAGTGGAGATAGCCGGCAAAACAACACTCAAACTGCACCAATATCACAACCCTAACATCCGGTTGAAGGACATGCTACGAAGATAACAACTAAAAAATCATGACACCTACACAACAACCGACAGACACTATGTCCAAGCAAGACCGATATGCGTGTGTCTTGAAACAGATTGCAGCCGTCATCTCAGACGAACAAGACATGATTGCCAACATGGCTAACACGGCAGCAATCCTACACCAATCTTTTGACTTCTGGTGGACCGGTTTTTATATCGTCCGTGGCGAAGAGCTGGTGCTTGGCCCGTTTCAAGGTCCCGTCGCGTGCACAAGGATAAAGAAAGGCAAAGGAGTATGCGGCACGGCGTGGGAACGGAAGCAGACTGTCGTGGTGCCAAACGTGCACTTATTCAAAGGCCATATAGCATGCTCATCTGAGTCGCAAAGCGAGATTGTAGTGCCGCTCTCTGTGGAGAACAAGGTGACGGCAGTGCTTGACATTGATAGCCGCCACCTTGACACGTTTGACGACACCGACCGACAGTGGTTAGAACGCATAACTCAGCTGCTTATGCAATAATAAACAACAATTAGCTGAAATAAAACTATATCCCCATGAAAAGAAACTATTCCAAATGGTGCAGCATCGTACTTATCATTATCATCTACACCCTCGCCGGAGCAGCCGGTTTGTGGCTCTTCCAATACCTTATTGCTTCAGAATGGCATCCCCTACCGGCACTATTATGTGCGGATGTGGCTGCCACCTTGGTTGTGTGGCTCTTCGGTCTGTATTACGAAAACGTGTCGGTGTACGACCCTTATTGGAGCGTCTTTCCGCCTGTTGTTTTTCTGCTGTGGGTTTTCCACACGGGTGTGATTTCACTACCTGTGTTATTATTGCTTATCGCTTCATGGTACTGGGGCTGGCGGCTGACACGCAACTGGTTAATAACTTTCAAAGGCCTTGCCCACGAGGACTGGCGATACACCAAGTATCGCAGCCTGCACCCGATACTGTTCCACCTCATCAATCTGTTCGGACTGAATATGGTGCCGACTTTGGTCGTTTTTGCGGCGATGTTGCCGGGCTTGAAATTATACGAAACACCGGACATCGGCAACTCGATAATCAGTTATATTCTTCTGTTGTTCGGCTTCGTCGTTTGTCTGTCTTCCGCCACTATCCAACTTATTGCAGACAAGCAGATTCACGACTTCCGCGCATCACACCCGGGCGAGTGCTGCAACGTCGGTCTGTGGAAACACGGGCGGCATCCTAATTACTTCGGTGAGATACAGTTCTGGTGGGGAATCTGGCTGATGTATGCTTCGGTGGGCGGCATCGATTGGTACATCTGCGGACCATTGGCGATGACGGCACTGTTTCTGTGCATCAGTATTCCGCTAATGGAAAAACGACAACTGCAAAACAAACCGGGCTACGCAGAATATCGCAAACAAACACGACTGCTTATCTAAGCAGCAGGTCACTATTTTGACATATAGGAAACATCATACTCCGTAAATATTGAACACTCAAACAGCCGGCGAAGGCACATCGTTTTTTATAATATGACAAAAAATCACAACCATGAAAACAAGAGCATTAACACTTATCCTTTTCTCACTGATTAGCCTAACAACATACGCTGCCATAATCTTTACGGCGGAAGGTGATGAAAGTAGCTACAATCAGGTTCGGGTTCTCAACCAAACATCGCAGGAAAATTTCCGCTGCCAATTGGTTATCCTCAACGAAGACGACTCCACCAAAGAGCTCTACGGCATCTACGAACTGAAAGAGAAAGGCGACAGCGACTCTAATACCAAACGTTTCAAACGCGGTACACGGTTCTGACTTCAACTGCCGAAAGACTTCCCCGTAGAGGTGTCGTTTAGCATTGAGTATAAAGACTATCCGATGTTTGACGCTATTATCATTCATCTATTCGACAAGGACAACGAGTTTAGTTCCGAGTTTGAGTAGTACCACCGTTTTATCATATAGTTAAATCGGATGTCAAATATACAATGACAAAAAAATACAATACAATAATTTTCGACCAAGGCGGCGTGCTTATTGACCTTCATGTGGAGCGCTGTATCAGTGCCTTCCGAAAACTGATGGGAGCGGACAATATGGCACGAGTGCTGGGGTTTGACGACAGACGTCATCAGGAGGAAAACACAAACACCCAAAAAGAAATAAGCGAAGATATATACAAACGCAGAGAAGACAGCAGCAATACGGACAAATGCAAAGAGCCAAACGGAATAATAGCGGTGAGTGTTGCCGGCAGCAGGCTTATGAAAGATTATGAGCGAGGCAACATCACCACAACGATGTTCATAAATAGTGTTTTAGCACATTGCTACAAGCCGGTGAAGTCGGATGATGTGCGCGCAGCATGGTTCGCCATGTTAGGCGAGCTCCCACTTGCCCGTTTGGAATATGCCAAACAACTACGCAAAAACGGGTATCGGGTGTATATGCTGTCCAACACCAACGATATGCACTGGGAGTTTGTACGTAAAAACTATCCCATAGAGGAGTGTTTCGACAGAATGTTCCTCTCGCACGAGATGCATCTTGCCAAGCCGGGACAGGAGATGTTCGAACAGGTTGTACGAACAATACATACACTTTCAAGAACAGACGGAAAGGGAGAGTATGAGCCACACAGGACAATATTTATTGACGACCTTGCATTGAACCGCGAAGCTGCAGAACGTTTTGCCGGCTGGCACACATGCGAAAGCATTGATATGCTGAAGAAAATCATGAATCAATAAGAAAAAAAACAAAAAATCATTATTTATTATGATTAATTCTTTCGTATATCAAGAAAAATATGTAACTTTGCATGTGCAAAGAATACGCAAACATAATCACAACACACTCTAATGGATAAAAACATCAACATCAAGGTTCGGGTCTGGCGTCAGGCAGGACCTAAAGCTAAAGGTTATTTTGAGACCTACGAGCTGAAGAACATCTTCCAAGGAGCGTCGTTCCTTGAGATGATGGATATTCTGAACGAACAGCTCATCTCGGAGCACAAAGACCCCATTGCTTTCGATCACGACTGTCGCGAAGGTATCTGCGGAATGTGCTCAATGTACGTCAATGGTCACCCGCACGGACCTGACAGTGCTATCACTACCTGTCAGCTCCACATGCGTAAGTTCAACGATGGTGACACTATTACCATTGAGCCGTGGCGCTCGCACGCCTTCCCTGTAATCAAAGACCTGATGGTGGACCGTGGTGCATACGACAAGATTATGGCTGCCGGCGGTTTCATCTCCGTCAATACCGGTGGTGTACCTGATGCTAACGCTATTCCCATACCGAAGCCCAAAGCCGATGAAGCAATGGATGCCGCCTCTTGTATTGGTTGCGGCGCTTGTGCAGCTGCTTGCAAGAACGGCTCGGCAATGCTCTTCGTTGCAGCAAAGGTGTCGCAGCTCGCTCTGCTTCCGCAAGGACGAGTAGAAGCAAAAGAGCGCGCTAAAGCAATGGTGGCAAAGATGGACGAACTCGGGTTCGGCAACTGCACCAACACCGGAGCGTGTGCTGCAGAATGCCCCAAACAGGTGAGCCTTGCCAACATTGCGCGACTCAACCGCGAGTTTATAGGTGCGAAATTCTGCGACTAAACAGAACAAAGTAATACATAATACAAAAATGACTGTCTAACAAATTTTGTTAGACAGTTTTTTTTGTACACTATCGGCGAATGGATGGCTGTAAGAATTTGTGAAAGTCCGTCGGGTGTGTATGTTTTGCCATCAGGGGCAATGATAAGCACCTGTCCCTCGCGGAGCTGTTTATAACATAAGAAGCGTACAAAAGAGCAGAGTCATATTGGTGTAAAAACTCGAATGCTTGTGCTTTTATGACATAATAACTCGGTTCTTGCGAATGAAGTTTAATACTTTGATTACAAATTGTCAAGTTGTGTGTAAACGGAAACTTACCAGACCTCTTGTGGATGCTCTTCTTTCATGTGCGGATAGTCGATAGTGTAATGCAGCCCTCTCGACTCTTTGCGCTCTAACGCAGCACGGGTGATGAGGTAGCCGACGTTAATCATATTACGCAGTTCGCAGATGTCTTTGGTGGCTTTGACACGCCGGAAGAGGTCCTCCGTCTCTTCGTAGAGCAGGTCGAGTCGCTCCCATGCACGTCTGAGTCGCAGGTCCGAACGTACGATGCCGACATAGGTTGACATTATCTGCCCGACTTCCTTAATGTCCTGTGCAATGAGCACTTGCTCCTCAACAGACATCGTTCCCTCGTCGTTCCACTCAGGAACGCGCTCGTTCCACTCATATTTGTCCACCATCTGCAGCGAGTGTTTAGCAGCAGCATCAGCATACACAACCGCCTCTATCAGTGAATTTGATGCCAGACGATTACCACCATGCAAGCCGGTACACGAACACTCGCCAACAGCATACAATCGACCGATTGATGTTTCAGCATCAAGGTTAACTTTGATGCCGCCACACATATAGTGCGCACACGGAACAACAGGTATATACTCCTTGGTGATGTCAACCCCTATAGAAAGGCACTTTTGATAGATATTCGGGAAGTGATGTTTAGTCTCCTCCGGGTCCTTATGTGTAACGTCAAGACATACGTGGTCAATGCCGTGCACTTTCATTTCATTATCGATAGCTCGTGCCACAATATCTCTTGGTGCGAGTGAGAGCCTTGGATCGTACTTCTGCATAAACTCCTCCCCTGTCGGCAGCCTAAGGATGCCGCCATAGCCTCGCATAGCCTCCGTGATAAGATAAGCGGGGTGCGTCTCATCGGGATTATACAAGGCTGTCGGGTGGAACTGCACAAACTCCATACCTTCCACCTTGCCTTTGGCACGATATACCATAGCAATGCCGTCTCCTGTTGCGATGTTCGGGTTAGTCGTTGTGGCATAAACAGCGCCGGTTCCACCGGTTGCCATAAGCGTCACACGAGAGAGGAAAGTGTCAATCTTACCTGTTTCCGGATTAAGGACATACGCTCCATAGCATTCGATATCCGGTGTACGCCGTGTGACACGGACACCAAGATGGTGCTGAGTGATAATCTCAACGGCATAGTGATTTTCCAATATCTCTATTTGCGGTTCATGCTTAACAGCCTCCATCAGTCCGCGCTGGATTTCGAAGCCTGTGTCGTCAGCGTGATGAAGAATGCGGAACTCGGAGTGCCCGCCCTCACGGTGCAAATCAAAACTGCCGTCTTCCTTTTTGTCGAAATTGACTCCCCACTGCACCAATTCACGTATTTGTTCCGGTGCCCGCGTCACTACCTGACGAACAGCATCAGGGTCGCTAATCCAGTCTCCTGCGACCATGGTGTCGTGAATATGTTTTTCAAAATCATCGACAAGAAGATTAGTAACAGAGGCAATGCCACCTTGTGCTTTAGCGGTATTCGCCTCATCAAGAGTAGTCTTGCAGCAAAGTGCAATCTTAAACCCCTCACAGCCTGCTGCCTTGCGCTCGGCTCCGGCACGTGCCACCTTCAGTGCAAAACTCATACCGGCAACGCCGCCGCCTATAATAAGAAAATCATATCGTTTAACCATAATATAAGATATTTATAGTCCGCAAAGTTACAAAAAAAACGCCGAATACAAAAGCTTTTGTCTTTTTTTTTGTTAAACTCGGCACTGACACAAGCGAGCGCGTGACAAAGACGCTTGATGACTAATAAGAAATAAAGGATAAGTTATGAGTAATATATGTTTTTTCGATTTTTCTTGTGTAAATAAGCAAAAATGTGTACTTTTGTGCAAAAATCCTAATACCATGAAACGTCTTCTTCTATTTTTCTCACTATTCATTTCTGTTTCTATCATAGCAGATGATTTTGATTACCCGTGTCAAAAACAGATTACCCGTGGTGATTTTGCCAAAGCGGAAAAAGATATCACCAAAAAACTGAGCAAGTCTCCTGGCGACATTGCATATCTGTATGCCGCTTCACAGCTTTACTTGTCGGCAAGCAATCCCGGTCGCGACATAGAGCGGGCTTATAATTTCGCCTGCCGTGGTGCCGATAGTCTGGCATCTGCCACGGAGAAAGAGAAAACCAAGTTGGAGAAGAAAGGTTTTACTCCGCAACTCTTTAAAACAGCTATTCGTTCCTGCTGCTCCGCTGCACGAACGGTAGCGGAGAACGACGAAACAACAGAGGGCTATATTCATTTTCTCAACACCTATACACGTTGTGATAAGGATGTAGAGTCACAGATGATTTTGCGTCGTAATAAAGCAGCTTTTCGTGATGCTTCAGCCGTCAATACTATAGCTGCTTACGAGTCTTTTATCAACAGCTACCCGAAGGCCGATCAGGTACCGACTGCACGCAACCGTATCTATGATATGGCATATAAAGATGCGGTCTCAGCCGGAACACCTGCCGCACTCACCGAATATATCAACAGATATCCTGAGAGCACGAGACTGCTTGCTGCCCTTAATTTACTACGTCCTCAGCCATATAAGGAAAATGAGATAACTGTCAGCAACTGGCAGGAATATCAATCTGCAGCAAAGATTAGTCGGAATTCGGTTATTCCGGCCGCTCTGACACAGCGGACTCTGATGCGGCTTGCGCTGAAGACGCTTAACTACTCTATCGCCCAATACGGATATAGCAATTTCGCGCAACCAATGCGAGATTCGTGTTGGCTTGTTCTGCACCGCCAGCACACCTCAACAGGACTGTCACGCGACATCCAGAAACTCTATCTTTTATATCCTAACTCCACATTCACAGAACTGACTAAACACGATGAAGAGGTTATTGACGCCGCCAGAGCGTTTTTCGTCAAGAAGGAAATGTCCTCCACAGACTTTATTCGTATTGCTGCCCCATATAATATTGCATACGATGTGTTAGTTACTAAAATAGCCGAGTCAGTCAAAGCACAAGATTGGGAAGCATGTATCAGCTACTGCGAGCCGTTTGCTGACGTCTTTGCCGGAGACAGCAAGTATGAATGTCTGATGTCAACACTCCGCAGAGAGGAAGAGCCTATTGTCAAACAACGTTTGAACGACAGCATCAACACCATCGATGGCAAAGAATACCTGCCCGTTACTTCAGCCGATGGCCAAACCATCTATTTTGTAGGTAGTAAGCGCGACGATAGCCTCGGCGGCGAAGATATCTTTATCAGCCGCAAAGACACAACAGGCGAGTGGGGACATGCACATTTGTTAGAACAACTCAATACCGTCAATGGCAATGAAGGTGTACAATCAGTGAGTGTCAACGGAGCCTCACTCATCGTGTTCAGCAACGGCAAGCTCATGACCACCAATCGGACAGCAGATGGTTGGAGTGCACTAACCCCGCTACCTGATAACATCAATATCTCCCGCTGGCAGTGTGATGCTATGATAACGAGCGATGGCAAGGCTATGTTATTCTCAGCACAAGTGCCGGCTGCACACGAAAGAGACACTTCAGTCAATATTTTCGTTTCTCTGCTTGATTCCGTCGGTAACTGGGGTGTTCCGTTCGACCTTGGTCCGACCATCAATACCTCATATTCCGACCGCTCTCCGTTCCTTCATCCGGATATGAAGACCCTTTATTTCAGCTCTTCCGGTCACGGCACACTTGGCAATATGGATGTTTTCAAGTCCACTCGTCTAAACGACGACTCATGGACGGAATGGAGCGAGCCGGTGAATATCGGCAGGCAACTGAATACTGCAGAGAGCGACTGGGGATACCGTTTTACCACAGATGGTAAATCAGCATATTTTTCTGATGGAAAGGACATATATAACGTGGATATGCCGGTAAGTATGCGTCCGAACGCAGTGGCTACCATATCCGGCAGAGTGATTGACGGCGACAGTCTTCCTGTGAAAGTGAAGATTCGCTGGGAAGACCTTGACAGCCACTCAGAGATAGGTGAGTCGGAGACTGATGCCTCCGATGGCTCGTTCTTCCTTGTCTTGCCGCTTGGCAGACTATACGGCTACTATATTGACGACGACAGGTATTATCCTCTTTCCAATAACATCGATCTTCGCGACATAACAGAGATGATAACAATCAACAAGGAGTTGCAGCTCGTCTCCTACAAACAGATGCTGGAAGAGGGTACAGCAGTACAAGTCAATAACCTGTTCTTCCCCGTGAACGAGTGGGAACTGTTGCCACAGTCTGAAAATGAGCTGCTACGAGTGGCGGAAATTATCAAAATGCATAACTTCAACGTAGAAATCAGTGGTCATACAGACTCGTCAGGTGATGCGGCACGTAATCGCAAACTGTCACAACAACGTGCTGACTCAGTGCGTGATTTCCTCATTCGTCAAGGCTGTGATGCAGACCGGCTCACAGCTAAAGGTTATGGTGCATCAAAGCCCGTTGCAGATAATAATACCGAAGAAGGTAAACAGCGAAACAGACGAGTGGAACTACGATTTGTCAAATAAAATACAAAAGATATTATAAAACGAGAGAGGAAGTGCCAAGATGGCACTTCCTCTCTCGTTTATGTCGGGTAGACAGGATTTGAACCTGCGACCACACGCCCCCCAGACGCGTACTCTACCGGGCTGAGCTACTACCCGCTTTGTCACTCACTTCACATTATTCGTGAGGACACAATGTTGCCCTTTAAATCAAAAGCGACTGCAAAGGTACTGCTTTTTTTTGAATTAAGCAAACTAAAATGCAAAAAAGTGTTTATTATCCAAAGAAAAGGCTCTGCCAGAGTATAACAGAGCCTTTTCTATCATCAACTTCAATGCCGTATCAATCGACACGCACGCCTGTGACATTATAAACTTTTCCCTCGCGGCGTATATACATGTGTCCGTTGTGGAAGAACTTCTGTTGCTCCTCCATTTTTTCAGCGTCAGTGTTGTGTACGTCCACCGTCATTGAACTAACGACTGACAGATGCAGGGTGTAAATCGAATCGCAACCATATACAGATGTGTATTGAGCCACTAAGACGGTGTCGCCGGCAGGTATGATGCTAAGGTCGTAGTCGTGCCAGTCATACACATCACCGGCTGTTATCGTCTGCTCTTCCGCCATTTTCATTACCGGACGTACATATACAACGAGACTGACAATAGAGTCTCCACCATAGCAGTTACGTCCTGCAAGTAATATTTCCTTCTCCGTCGGACGACGATAGACAACACCCTCATACTCTACTTTCTCACCTGCACAAATATACAAAGTGTCAGCTCCATAGGTGGTTGGACGCTCTACAATAGCAAGGTGAAGAGTGTAGGTGGAGTCGCAACCTGATGCTGAGGCATACTCAACAACAAGCGTGGTGTCACCAAGAGGCAGTGCACCAAGGTTGATGCCGTTCCATAGCTCATCTGTGCCTACATAGAACACGCTACGTGTCTCTTCTGACGCAAACAATTTGTTTACAGAGAGGGTCAAGGTAATGATTGAATCACCGCCAAAGACAGTAGGAATAGTATCAACATATTCTCCGGACTCAGTCAAGTTGGCAAAATTGTCATCGGAATAAACATCACTTTCGCAAATTTTGGCGGTATAGGAATATTTCGACACAGCCGGATGAATATCAAAAGTCTTTACAATAGTATTTGACGAATTGTATAAACCGTTACCCTCCTGCACGGCTGTGATAGTAACACGTCCATCGCCTATAATTGTGAACTGTCCGTCTGCAAAAGCCACAATCCCCTCCGGTTCGAAGGTGTAGTTTACAGGCAACTTAGATGATGCTGTCGCTGCCTTGATAGTGTCGTTTGAAAGCATATCCGTCTTCTCCTCGTCCCATGTTATCGTCTGGTCGAATCGGAGTGCAGTAGCCTTCACTGTCAGAGTAGCAGTGGATGTGCCGTCGGTAAGAGTGACGGTTGCCTCATATTCGCCACCAACTTGGGGGGTGAAGTACACAGGGAACGAGTAGTTAGCAATATTACCCAGCGTTGAGCCACCGGCTGCGGCTGCTGTACCATTAGCCGATGCACAAGCGTCATTGCCGACTGCATAAACGATAGGCTCGGTATTATCAGCCGAACCGATGTGGAACAGTTCAGGATTAGATGATGTAACAGTAATGTCACCGGCTGAAAGGAAAGAGCGTAAGTTGACCATGTAAGGTTCGGAAATAGAGAGAACCTCTACCCCGCCGAAGTCATGTGTTGCCGAGGTTGTACCATAGTCGCCTGACGCAAGAAGGATATGCTTTTTGAGAGGTATATCAATGTGATACACATGGACTTTGTGTGTCGGAACGCCACTGCGATTGAATTTAATCCAGTTGATGTTTGTGCTCAGGTTAAAAGACTCAGTGGTGTTGCTGTTGTTGGATGTGTTTTCTTTCAGCGAGCCGACATTCTTAGTAGAACTGCCACCATTGGAAGATTCAAGTACATCAGTGTCAATTTTTCTTGCAAATCCCAACCAGTCAATCCACTCGTATTTCCATTTGACATTGAGTTTTCCGGCGGTAGGAGCGAATACTCCTCCTGTCTCATAGTCACCTTGAGTGTTCATGGTATGCTCAGAGTCATCATAGAGCGAGTACCATGTCCCGTTTTTGTAGGTCTGTGCCGCAACGGAGAGCGATAGTGTCAGCGGCACAATAAGTAAGAATAAACGTTTCATAATCATTGTAGGCGTGCGCCCGTTATGTTAAACAAAGTATCTCCACGACGGATAAAGAGTTGACCGTTGATAATCACTTTCTCGAACGACTGTCCGGCAGAAACATTCTCAACAGCAGAATTAAGCGGCAGCAGGTCATCGGTTACACTATCAGCGAAGTCAACACGATAGAGACTATACTCGCCAGTCTGAGCGTAGTCGTCTGCTATAACGTAGATAAACACGCATTGGTGCGTAGCATCAAAAGCGATGAAGGTCTGCGCTGAAACACCATTACCCTCAGCTGCATACTTGGCGCAATCGTCGCAGTAATTGTCGGCAATTGTAGCTACATGTCCGGCGAAGTTAAGAACCTCGGCATCACGTTTGAATGACTGTAGATTACGATTATACACCATTTCTACATCATCAAGCAAAAGGGTGTCAAGCACGTTTGTCTTTGAGAAAGAACCGCCTGTTGAATATGATGAGCCGCCACCCGGAACCATGTTTGTGGTAAAAGTGGTAAGGATGTAGGCGGGTTGCTTTGCCTTGTTAGTCTCTGCATATTCGAAAGGAACAGCAATACGCTGCCAGCCCATAGCAGATGTAGCGGCATAGTTGAGTGTGGCATGCCCGATTTTGACATTCGAATAATCCTCCACTTCAGGGTCTTGATAGCGGTCTGCAGTGGTGATAACCGAGCTTACTCTGGCTTTATTCACCTCGTTTGCCGCATTGCGGTCGGCAGGAAGGTACTTTGCCCAAAAGACAAGCGAGTCCGGACGTCCGTTGAAAGGTGTGTTAAATCCTGTGTTTTCAGGAGCTGAGAAGTTATAGTTATTAGCGCCGTCCGATGCTGTCGTCGAGCCGGCATTGATTTGTCCGTTAGTGCAGTTGCCGTTAGCCTTGACGCCGAGAAGCATGTTGGACGAAAGCATGGCACTATGTGCTTCCTTCGAGCCAGGACGTACTTCAGACGATTGAATGAACTGATAGGAATTATTCTTCACAAAATCAACCATCGTTCCTGTGGCAGATGAGAATGAGTGCCACCCTTGCGGTTCATTATTGGTCCAAGCACCCTCGAAACCTCCGTTGGCAACGGCGTAGTTGTTGCTTTTGGCAGCAGCACCGTTAAATAACACCAAGATGGGCTCCAAAAGAGACTGGGCTTCAATAGAAAGTAACACCTGTGCTTCTGTTGTAGATATAACAGAGTTATACACAGTGCCGCCGTCCTCAAGTCCGTTTAGAATGGTGATTGTGGCTCGCTCAGAGATTGAGTCCAAATACAGTGTGGCGTTTTCAAGAGTCAGTTTACCATTGGCGTCCATAGGAATATTAGGCAAAACGATATTGCCCAGTTTGCCGGCATTGAATATGAAATCCGGCAAAACAAACGTAACCGTTCCATCTACTACACCGGGAAGCAGATATACAGACTTATCGGGATATGGTGTACCACCAATATTCAGATTGCCATCATACTGACCGCAGATGTCCTTTACAGACACTGCCATTAGTTCAGCCGAAACCATCAGGCCGGCAATAATTGAAACAAAGATTTTTTTCATAGTTTATTGTCGATTTTTAATTTTTATTCCTAAAACATTATACATTGCCTCATCATCCCTGCGAATGATATAGAGGTGTCCGTTGCGAATTATCTTAACTACATGAGCATCGCTTACATTGTGGTCATCCAGAGCTACAGTGACCGGCATCTGTTGTACTGTAAGGTGAAGAACAAGAGTTGAGTCGCAGTCGTTGATGCTGTAATACGAAGCATACAACATTCTATTACCGACAGGCAGATTGCTGAGGTTCCAGCCTTCCCATGTGCGTGTATCACCGACAATGATTGTATCGTACTCATCAATAGTGTACGAGGGCAGAACCGTTACCGTTAGATGAACCACGGAGTCACCACCGTAGCAGTTTTGCTCGGCGATATGGATATCTCCTTCAAAGGCTTCTTTGTATGTGACGCCATCGAAAGTTATATCTTCACCCTCACATATTATGGCATTGTAGGCACCATAAGTGACAGGTATGGACGAAACAAACAGCCGAAGAATATATATTGAATCGCATCCGTTAGCCGCAGTAAGGCTGTCATAGAAGAGATAAGGCTCTGTTGATACCGGCAGGTCTTGTATGTGCTTGCCGTGCCAATCAAGGTTGGCCTCGTTAACATATCTCTTTTCCTCTGACCTCCAGGCCGGCAGCACCTGAAGCTGAAGCACCTGCAGAGAGTCGCAACCGGCAATGGTGCTAAGCTTGACAGTATCTGTGTGTAAGCCGGGAGCGAGGTTTTCATAGGTCTTACCACACCACAGATATGTGTCTCCCTCGCATATTACCGACCTTGTCGTATCTGAATATGCAGGCAGAACGGTCAGAGTAAGAGTAACAAGCGAATCGCCGCCTTGAGTGTTAGGAATGGTTTTGTTATACGTACCGGCGTCTTTCAAACCGTTGAAGAGATTATCGGAATACAGCTCACCGCTACATGTTGTGGCAGAATAAGCGAACTCGGTATCCTTAACGGGCTCAGCCATCTGCAATGTGTAAAGACTATATGAACTATTGTTCTGAGAGTAGTTGTCGCCCACTACATACACACATACCTTATTGTTCGGCACATCATATCCTACAAAAGACTTGGCACCTTTGCCATTGTTGGTGACGACAAAGCTATAATCGCTATCGCTGAAGACATTTTGCGTAGTGGCATGACCACCGGAAAATGATACACTTGCACCATTCATCTTTAGCGAAGTAAGGGAGTGGTTGTAAATCATCTCTACATCATCAAGATATAGGTTATCCGGATAAACTGTCTTATTGAAAAGACCACCGGTTGAATAAGTAGAGCCGCCACCCGGCTGGTAGTTAGTTGTGAATGTAACAAGAATATATGCAGCGCCGGACGGGTCGAGCGATGTATAAGAAAATGGAGCAGATAGCCTTTGCCAACCCATTGAGGAAGTAGCAGAGTAGTTGATTGCGGCATCGGCAATCTTCACAGAGGCATAGCTTGTGTTCTCGGGATCCTGATATCTGGCAGCTGTTGTGACCACAGCGTGTGCACGAGCTTGATTAACAGAATTGGACGGGTTCTTGTCTGCCGGAATGTACTTTGCCCAAAAAACAAGCGAGTCCGGATTTCCGACAAACGGGGTATTGTACCCGCTGTTGGACGGGTCAGAGAAGTTGTAGTTGCCCGACGCATCGTCCGCTGACATTGAACCTGCATTGATTTGTCCGTTAGTGCAGTTACCATTGGCTTTGACACCGGCAATCATATTAGAAGCCAGCATTACCGATTGCGACCCTGTCGAACCGGGACGTTTGTCAGACGACTGCTTAAACTGATCATCTCCACCTGCCATTGACGCAAAAGTGCCGGTTGCCGAGCTGAATGAATGCCAGCCCTGAGGCTCCTTATTCGACCAGCTGCCCTCAAAGCCGCCATTGGTGATAGCATAATTGTCAGAAGTTACCTTATTTCCGGTGAAAAGCACAAGGATAGGTTCAGGAAGGGAAGGCGCAGCTATTGACAACAACACCTGTGCAGAGGAGTTGGAAACAACGGAGTTGTAGGTGACACTTCCATCAACCAAGCCGTTGAGTACCGATACCGTAGCACGTTCCGAGATGGCTTTGATATAAAGCGTGGAGTTGTCAAGCGTGAGACGTCCGGTTGCGTCCATTGGGATGTTTACCAATACAATATCGCCTAATGAGGCTGAATTGTAGATAAAATCAGGAAGAACAAAAGTGATGGTGCCGTTTGCCTCACCCGGCAAGATATACACCTTTTTGTTCGGGTAGTTTGTGCCGCCAATGTTAAGACTACCCTTGAAGGTACCCGCCACATCATTAACTGTTACAGCTAATGCTGAGGCAACGAGCGTTGTAGTAAATAAAACAAGAGTAAAAAATCTTTTCATGCGAAAAAAATTATAAGTTGATATTCAGTCTGCAAACGAAGGTTTGTGGGGCAGCTAACGCCATTGGACGATAGCTGTATTCAGTATTGAGAAGGTTGTTGATGATAAACAGCATTTCTGCATGTTCCTTGAAACGTACGGAACAACGTAAATCCATTGTGAATACTCCTTTATTATGCTCCATCCAGTAGTCATGCAGTGAAAGACCGTCCTCATAGCCGAAGACAAACATTCTCACATAGTCCATCAGGTCGGCAGAGTTTTTCTCACGCTCGTCAACCATCAGATAGTCAACAGCCAGTACTTTGCTGCGGTACATCATGTTAAGACCGACCGAGAACCATTTATAGCTGTAGTCCAATGTCGTTTTGAACGAATGTTTGTTTCTATACTTAAGGTACTTACTGTCGTTGGATTTGTTTTTCATCTGCAACGGGTCGGTGTAATTGGCCTCTTCTGCAATACGAGCATCGTTGTCCATGTCCTCAGGTTCAGTGAATGTATAGCCAACCATATAGTTAAGAGCCATATCCTTCATTATATCAAAGCGTCCGGCGGTGCTTACTTCAGCGCCATAGATTCGCGCACGGTTGACATTAACAAACTGTGCTCCGATACCTATACCTGCACCACTGAGCGATTTCGTAGCTTTGATATTGTCAATCATTCCCTGAAGCTCATCCACCACGTCGGTGATTGAGTTAATCATCGTGTAGTCAGAGTTGCGGAAAAGTCCGAACTGATACTCAATCATGTTGCGATACTCGGTGTAGAACGCCGCCACATCAAGCGTTCCGACAAGCGGACCGAGTTTGTAGAGTTGTTTGTAACCGATCTCTGCATTGTATCCTGACTCTGCTTCAATCTTGTGATTAGGATAGACGCCGACACCACCTATGTCCTTACGAGCGAACTTCTCGGTAATAGACGGGTTACGATACCCTTGTCCGAATGATGCACGCAAGAAACCGGCCTTGTATATTTCCCAGTTCAGTCCCGCACGAAAAACAGGGCGGACAGGGCACAACCATTTGCCTATCTGAATGTTTGCCTCATTGAAGGATGAGTCCATCCGATAGTACTCCAGTCGCATGCCGGCACTAAGCGACAAGCGGTCGGCTATACGGTGGTCATACTGCAGATAGGCGGCAATATTATCCGTCTCATGAGTTCCGGTAATATTAGCAGTGTTGGTTATATGGTTCCAGTTGATACCGGTGGTTAGTCGTACACCTGACTCCCACTGCTTGGCAAACTGATAGTCAATATACCCGTTATAGGTAAGCTCCGGACGTGTAGGTGTGTGGTCTGTCAAAAGGTTCATTGCATAAGCCACAGCATCTTGCAGTTCTGCAACTGTGCCGGTGTAGCCGAGGCCGTTTTTAACCAAATCTATACCATTAACCACAGCGTCGAGCCACTGCTCGTTCATTACCGGCAAAGCCACATCTTTAAAGGTCACTAACAAAGCATCCTTCAAATCGACACCGCCATCGGTGTATCCCTTTATTTGGTCGTAATAACCTTTTATCTTATCGAGGTCAAAACTTGTGACACCCCACTTGATGAGGTCTTCGGTGCTGATACCCTCTGACGGAGCTGTAATATTATCCGCCGTCATATAGAATCGTGTACGGACCTTATGGGAGATACCGCGATTCGAGTCATCATAGTTGAAGAACGGGTCAATATTAAAATTATGCTCCTTACGCCCCATATTGGTCAATGGAGACGGGTGTATCGGGTCTTTCGGGCTACGCCAAATGAAAAAGTCTCCAAACCGGTTAGCTACGTAGTTCATGTTTATACCCGCCGACATATACTTGCCGGCATCGAGGTTAGGCACATGATATGTCATGTTGCCGCCGAGTCGCACGCGATCGTTGAAACTCTGCTGGCGGTAGCCTTCATCCTTAAATCCGCTCAGCGCGCCTGACACATCGAAATTACCTATACGGCGCGAGTGTGAGCCCTCAGCACCATAATACAAGGGCAGGCGGGCGCCGGTGTATTTGTAGTTCTTATAGTTGTTATACACCCCCACGTATCCGCTTACCTTTGTTTCGGGTTTTAAACCGGGGCGCTGAGTACGCACATTGATAACGCCGTTCAATGCAGACGAGCCGTATAACACAGACGACGCACCTTTGATAACCTCCACCTGGCCGATATTCTCAAGCGGAATATTGTTCCAGTTAATCTCGCCGGTTTTAGGATTAAGTATTGTCATTTCATCCATAAGCACTTGACATCGGGAACCGACGCTGTATGTCCATCCGCCACCGCCTCGGATGCTCGGCTGTTTGTCGATGATTTCAATGCCGGGTAATGTTTGCAGTGTAGCGGTAAGGTCGGTAGGTGCCTGAGTATGAAGAGCCTGAGGCTTGATAACCTCCATTGATACAGTAACGTCCGTCTGGCGTTGCTCGAATCTGCCGGCTGATACCACGACTTCGTCAAGCATCTCATTATGAGGCATAAGCAGGATACGCGTCATCGCGTCTGAAGGCTTGACAACACGATCCATACTCTCATAACCAACGTATGAGAAACTGAGTTTTACTGCATCTGTTGAAGAAACGTTAAGAGAAAAATGACCATCGAAGTCGGTCACTGTACCATGTGAAGCGTCTTCTTTGAGACAAACTGTTACTCCGATAAGAGGTTCGCGCGTCTGCGCGTCAATTACAATACCACGAATAATTTCTGCAGAAAGAGAAGATATAAGCAGAAGAAAGATATTCAGAATTAGCAGTTTTTTTTGCATGATTGCACTTTTTGTATCTTAAAACGAAAAACGCTGCAAAATTACTGCTTTATTTGGAATAAAGAAATACCTATATTTAAGAAAAAAGAGCCTTTTGTATATTATTTATTTTAAATCTTAATAAAAGGATATTTTTTACGCTTTTTTTGTATGTGATTTTTATTGTTACATTAAAAATCGAACATCTTAATGTTGTTTCACGGTACCGGTTTCGGCACATTCCACAAAATTCTTCAGCAACTGTTCTATGCGCCATCGCATTGCTCCATGCCACGTCTTGTCGGAAATAAACATTGCCACAAAGCCGCCAAAAACGATGTTAAACTCATACTTCACGCGCGTTATCGTAGGTGCTACCGAGTCTATCTTAAAGATTATGTTGGCATCGTCAAGCAGTGCTCCGCTATATGTCAGGTCCATTCTGCCACCATTGCTCACCGTGATAAGATGCCTGTCCGGAAACATCTTTGAGCCGAGTACGTATATATCCAGCGCCTGGTCACCCGTTCTGGTCTTGGGGTCGTATGTGGCAGTTGTGTAGTGCAAACGAACGGCATCTTTACCGCCTTCCGAAGTGTTGCCATCGCCTCCGGTATTCAGATATGCCCACTCAAATAGAGAATCAGACGCACCGGTCTGGAATTGGTAAAAAAAACTATCTACGACATGCTGAAACTCCCCAACCGAGCAATGACAGACAGTGTCCATACGCACAAAGCGGTTACGAGGACGAGCCGCCCAAGAGCAGAGACCGACAAAGAGAAAAACAATGAGAAAAAGATTCTTCATTTAAATAAATAGTGATTATGTTCTGCAATCTCGACAGAAAAAATAATTACTTGACAATAAAAAAGCAACCCAACATTATCAATACAACCCCGCACCACTGCAACCAACTCACAGACTCATGGAAAATGAGCATTCCGCAAATCATTGCAAAAATAAAGCCTATACTTGTAAGCGGATAAACAACAGAGAACGGGAAATACTTGAGCAGCCACAGCCAAAAGATATTTCCCACTACAAGCAACACTATCGCGCTCATCATCCACCAGTTAGTAAGTATCTGATTCCAGATACATGACCACGAGAATGACCACTCAGAATACGCATTCATGCCCATCTTTAAGAACATCTGACCGAAAGCGAGCATCGCGGTCTGAATAATCATATATAAAGCAAGCTTATAATACATTATACTGATACGGAATTACTGCTGCCTCACCTACAACACTAAATGGGGAGACATGAATGATTCAGCCGCAAAATTACAAAAATAAATTGAAACATGCAACTTTTTGCATTTTTTTGCGTACTTAGTTTGTCGTTATAAAGAAAAAACAGTAACTTTGTAGCGAGATATATGCAAATATAGTTTAATCAAGCGAATATTCAATTTATAACTATACAATTATGAAAAACAATTTTTGGGGAATGCTGGTGTTGTCACTGGCTGTATTCGGTGCCGGATTGTGCACCTATTCAGGTATCAAACATTTTTCTAACAAAGACCGCAGCGTCACGGTGAAGGGGTTGAGCACCCGCGATGTAGTGGCAGACGAGGCTGTTTGGCCTCTTAATTTCTCGGTGAGCGGTAATGACCTCGCTTCTCTATATTCAGAGCAGGAGAAGGTGGCAAAAGCAGTGCATGATTTCCTTATCGGCAAGGGCTTCACGGAAGAGGATATTCGTCAGGGTAATGTGTCCGTCAACGACAATTGGTCAGACTATTACAGCCGTCGTCCGGATTATCGCTACACCATTCGCGCCACTGTGGTTGTTAACACCAAGGACGTGGAGCGTGTCCGCAAGACAAACGGTAGTCAGAGCGAACTGCTCAAACACGGAGTAATCCTCAACTCCAATGAGTGGAGTCTGCATTATCAGTTTAACGGCCTGAACGAACTGAAACCGGAGATGGTGGAGGAGGCTACAAAAAATGCGCGTGCCGTTGCACAGAAATTCGCAGATGATGCCGGATGCAAACTTGGTAGTATCAAAAACGCCAATCAAGGACAATTCTCGGTGGAAACGGACGAATACCAACCTTGGATTAAGCACGTCAGAGTTGTGACAACCGTAGCCTACCAACTTGACTAAACATATATCTTACAACGTTTCTCTTACACTACAATGAAGACAACCGACAAAATCATAGCCGACTACAAAAGTCGCTTCATGGCAGAACTTAAAACCAAGAATCCCGGCGAGACAGAGTTCCACCAAGCAGTAAGCGAGGTGGTTGACAGCGTGGTGCCGTACATGGTACAATATCCCTACCTGATGGAACAAAAGGTATTGGAGAGGATGGTTGAACCGGAGCGTGTAATAATGTTTCGCGTGCCTTGGGTGGATGACAGGGGTGAAATACAAATCAATCGCGGTTATCGTGTTCAGATGAACTCTGCTATCGGTCCGTACAAAGGCGGTATTCGTTTCCACGCATCCGTCAACCTGAGTATAATGAAGTTCCTCGCCTTTGAGCAGACGTTCAAGAACGCCCTCACTACCCTGCCCATGGGTGGAGCTAAAGGCGGCTCCGACTTCTCGCCAAGAGGAAAATCGGATGCTGAAGTGATGCGGTTTTGTCAGTCGTTTATGACGGAGTTACAACGGCATATAGGTGCTGATACCGATGTCCCTGCCGGAGATATCGGCGTGGGAGGACGAGAGATAGGATATATGTTCGGGCAGTATAAACGTCTTCGTGATGAGTTCACCGGCACCCTTACCGGCAAGGGGCAGTACTGGGGCGGTTCGCTTATGCGTCCGGAAGCGACAGGGTACGGCGCATGTTATTTTGCAGAAGCAATGCTCGCCACACGTGGCGAGAGTTTTGCAGGCAAACGTGTATGTATATCCGGCGCAGGCAATGTGGCGCAATATGCCGCACAAAAAGCGATGAGACTCGGAGCCAAGGTGCTCACTCTCTCCGATTCAGACGGATTTATTTACGATGAAGAGGGGCTTGATGAAGAGAAGATGAAGTTCGTTTTTGAACTGAAAAACATCCGTCGCGGACGCATCAAAGAGTATGTTACCAAATATCCTCATGCCAAATATTTTGCGGGCGAGCGCCCGTGGCGAATACCATGCGACATAGCGATGCCATGTGCCACACAAAACGAAATTGAGAAGACGGATGCGGAAAACCTCGTTAAAAACGGCTGTTTTTGCGTTACTGAAGGCGCAAATATGCCATCCACACCGGAGGCGATTGCTATCTTCCAGGGAGCTAAGATTCTTTATAGTCCCGGCAAAGCATCCAACGCCGGAGGGGTAGCAACCAGCGGTCTGGAAATGACACAAAACTCCATGAGACTCAAGTGGACAGCAGAGGAGGTGGACCAACGACTAAGAACCATAATGGCGGATATTCATGAGGCTTGCATCAAATACGGCACCGAAGAAGACGGGTACATCAATTACGTCAAGGGTGCTAATATTGCAGGTTTTATGAAAGTGGCAAATGCAATGGTTGAACAAGGACTGGTATAAAACGTGGAAATCAACAACTACACATCGCTAATGGAGCGACGGGTGAGACGCATTCTCCTCGTTTGCAACAACTACGATAATTTTGTGTTGAATGAGGACGGTCGGTTAGACGTTCAGATTGCGGAGGAATACACAGAGTTGAATCTGAGTAATCCTCCGTCTATTGTACGTGTAGAGACCGAGGGCGCAGCGCTGGATATGGTACGCCAAGGTGAAACCTTCGACTTGGTCATCACGATGAGTAATACAGCCGTTGAAAGCACCTTCGATTTCGCACACGAGATGAAGCAGTTGGTCCCGGGCACGCCTGTCGTACTGCTCACTTCGTTCTCCAAAGCAGTGTACGAGCGTATCAGAAATGCGCACCCGAATCATAGTCTCCCGAATAACGACATTGACTACACCTTTTGCTGGAACAATTCAACCGACCTTATCATCGCGCTTATCAAGCTGTTAGAGGACCGCTCCAATGCAGACCATGACATACTTGAGGAAGGCGTGAGAGCTATTCTTTTAGTGGAAGACTCCGTAAGATACTACTCCACGTATCTGCCACTGCTATACAAGCTCATTCTTCAACAAAACAGTATAGCCATACGCGACGCATTGAACGAGAAGCAGCAGCTTTTACGCAAACGCTCACGCCCGAAAGTGCTAATGGCCACATGCTATGACGAAGCTGTGGAGATTTATCGACGTTATTCTAAAAACATTATCGGCGTCATCTCTGATGTAGGTTTCGTGTTGCACAAAGGTGACGCTCCTGAGACAGAGAAACTTGATGCCGGTGTTGACCTATGCCGTCTTATACGTCAAGACAACCCGACCATGCCTGTTCTGATGCAGTCCTCACAAGAGTCGGTAAGAACTATCGCTAAACAGTTAGGCGCAGGGTTTGTTGTCAAGTCAAGCAAGACACTGACACAGCAACTGAGCGACTATATTGGCAGGGAGTTCGGTTTCGGAGACTTTGTTGTTATTGACCCTAAAAGCGGAAAGGAAATAGCGCGAGCCAATGACCTTGAGGGTTTCGAGCATATCATTTCTACTATTCCGCCAAAGGCTTTCAGACGGCTGTCTGACAACAACTACTTGAGCAAATGGTTGTTTGCGCGAGGATTATTCAGTGTGGGACGAGAGGTAAACAAGCTACAAATACGCGATGATAACGATATAGAAACGGTCAGACAAGCCAATGTCAGGCTTATCCACGACTATCGTATCAGTCAGGCTCAGGGAGTGGTGGCGAAGTTCAACCCTGACACCTACAATGACACCATCTGGTTTTCGCGCCTGGGCAACAGCTCGCTTGGAGGCAAGGCCAGAGGACTGGCTTTTCTCAACCATATTCTGCAAAAACATTCTCTCTACGACCATTGGGAAGACGTCCGCGTGCTCGTCCCGAGAACAATGGTTATAACTACCGAGTTTTTCGATCGTTTCATACATGATAACGGGCTTGAGTACGTCATAGAGTCTGACCTCTCCGATGATGATATTCTCGCGGAGTTCGTGGCATCCACTCTGCCTCAAGACCTTAACGACGCTCTGCGGCGATTTATCAGAGTAAGCAACAAGCCGTTGGCCGTCAGGTCGTCAAGCAAATTAGAGGACTCATATTACCAGCCTTTCGCCGGAGTATATTCCACCTACATGATTCCTTCCACCGAGAATGAGGACCAGCAGCTGCGCCTGCTCGGCAAAGCTATAAAAAGCGTGTATGCGGCCGTGTACTTTGCCTCAGCAAGAGGATATATAACTTCTACAGCGAACGTTATTTCCGAGGAGAAGATGGCAATCGTCATACAAGAGGTGTGCGGAGCTGAGGAGAACGAACTTTTTTTCCCCACCATATCAGGCGTGGCACGAAGTATCAACTTTTACCCTGTCGGACACGAGCGTGCTGAGGATGGCATCGTTAAGATTGCTTACGGTTTAGGCAAAGTGGTTGTTGACGGTGAGCAGGTTCTGCGCTTCTCACCACGCTATCCCAAACATGTCCTTCAAACATCCACACCGGAGCTGACAATGCGCGACACACAGCAGACAATGCTCGCGCTATCCTTACAGCCGGAGCGATTCAAAACATCCACCAACGATGCTGTCAACCTCAAGAGGTTCACCATACATGATTGTGAACAGTTTGAGTCGCTACAGTGTGTTGCTTCTACCTTTGACTATCAGAACCAACGAATAATTGACTCATGTTTTCCGGATGGTCCGCGCTTCATTACTTTCGCCCCTGTTCTACGCTTTGGTATATTTCCATTAGCAGACATAGTACAAGAACTGCTGAGGATAGCAGCCGAAGAGATGAAGACACCGGTTGAGATAGAGTTTGCTGCCAATCTTGTAGCAGAGCCCGCCGTCTTCAACGTACTACAAATACGCCCTATCTCAGCCGACAGCCTGACGGCAAAAGTCAACTGGGACGAGATAGACCAAACGAGACCGCTTATCCTGTCGGACAACGCATTAGGAACAGGAAACATTCAAGGCGTGAAGGACGTCATTTATCTTAAGCAACAATCGTTCGACCCGTTGCATACACGCGAGATGGCAACAACGCTTAGAAACTGGAACAGCCGCATGCGTGCAGAAGGACACGGATATATACTCGTCGGGTTCGGCAGGTGGGGCTCGGCTATCGATACGCTGGGAGTTCCTGTTCAGTGGAGCGATATCAGCGAGGCGAAAGCTATCTTCGAGTGTAGTCTTGAGAACTTTCGTATCGATCCGTCACAAGGCTCACATTTCTTTCAAAATATGACATCTTTTAACGTTGGATACGTTAATGTTGACACGTTCGCAAGGGAAAATGACCTCTACGATGAAGAACAGCTGAACGCTCTGCCGGCTGTAGAAGAGACAGAATATGTAAGGCATGTTAGACTCGATAGAGATATACAAATAACCATTGACGGCTTTCACAGCCACGCGTGTGTCAAAATAATGTAAGATATGTTTTCAAACATACAAAAAAAATTGCTTATCTCAATAAATAGCAGTAATTTTGTATTGTAATTCACATAACCACCAATATCAATAATGCAAAATAACTGGTGTATCATTATGGCAGGCGGCGTAGGTAGCCGCTTTTGGCCGTATAGCCGTACGGCGCGTCCCAAACAGTTTCTCGACTTCTTCGGAACGGGTCGTTCTCTTATTCAGATGACCGTGGACCGCATTCTGCCGCTTGTCCCGCAAGAGCATATACTCGTCGTCACCAATGCGGCCTACCGCGACCTCGTTCGCGAACAGCTGCCGGACATATCCGAGCACAATATCCTTTGCGAACCCGCTCGCCGCAACACCGCGCCGTGCATTGCTTACGCTGTAGCTCATATAGCCGCACTCACCGACAACGCGAATATCCTTGTCGCCTCGTCTGATGCGCTGATAATCAACGTGGACGAGTTCCGGCGTGTCATAGGTGAAGGACTGCAGTTTGTCAGCAGGCACGATGCGCTGCTCACAATTGGGATGAAGCCTACAAGGCCGGAAACAGGATACGGATATATACAGTTCGAACAAGGTGAAGAGACGTTCAGGAAAGTAAAGACATTCACCGAGAAGCCCAACCGCGAACTCGCAGAAGTCTTCCTTAATAGTGGAGAGTTTCTTTGGAACGCAGGTATCTTCCTTTGGAACATGCAGAGTATCACACGTCAGTTCGAGAAACACCTACCCACCGTCATGGCAGCTTTCTATAAGGGACGTGCACAAATGGGAACTCCTGACGAGCAAGCATTCATCAACGAGATGTTCCCCTCTCTCCCGTCTATCTCTATAGACTATGGCATAATGGAAAAAGCCGACAATGTGTATGTCTGTGCCGCAGACTTTGGTTGGTCAGACCTCGGCACATGGGGCTCGCTGCACGACCTGTCAGAGAAAGATGATAACAACAACGTCACCCTCCACTGCGACGCACAATACTATGACGCACACGGCAATGTCGTTGCTTTAGAAAAAGGTAAGTTAGCCGTGGTTGAGGGTATCAGCGATTGTATTATTGCCGAGTCAGACGGAGTACTGCTCGTATGCCGTATGCAGGACGAACAACAGATTCGCCAATTCGTCGTTGACGCAGAACAACGTTTTGATGGAAAATACAACTAAATGGTGACCAAGTACCAAGTAACAAAGTACCGACCTTGTCTGACACCCCACGTACGTTGTTCGCGAGGACCCCGTAGTTTCGCCCACGTGTAGAGACGGTATTTTTTACCGTCTCTTAAAATTTCCCGTCAATTTTCTTCTTTTTTAAAATATTCCGCCCTGTGATTCACCCCTTTGAGAGACGGTATGCAATACCGTCTCTACACGTATCGGACAACGTTTACGCCCCACGTATTCCAACCTTGTTTCGCCAAGGTGTAGAGACGGTATTTTTTTACCGTCTCTCAAAATAATCCTTTTCCGTCGGGGGTGTATGTTTTGCCATCAGGGGCAATGATAAGCATCTGTCCCTCGCGGAGCTGTTTGTCACTATGTATGCGCTCGTCATACGGTACAATGCTTCCATCCAACCCGGTCTCCGTGTCGGTGAGAGTCTCGAACGAACCATGCTCCTCGTCAATAACTTCTTCACCGGCGAGAGACTGTCTCACGTAGTAGTATTGTCTGTTTGGCGAGAGACTGCGTATGGTGAATGAGTAGTACTCCGCGAAGCGTCGCTCGTTGCCATCTTCCTCGTCGTTACTCTCTGTGCTACGCTGCGGTGCAAGAGCACGGTTATGCTCCGCTGCTTGTGACGGCATCCCGGTGCCGAGAATAAGTTCAGTCAGATAACCTCTTTCGTCGAAGATGAGCGACATAACGAGCTCTGTATGTTCCTCAT
>JAFSTO010000024.1 GCA_017450435.1 Paludibacteraceae bacterium | reverse complement strand
TCACGCAAGAAATAGGTATCTTTGTAGAAGCCGACACGATAAACCACTCCGTTTTCCGTGGTAAAACGAAAGGTCAGTTCGTCCAGTTTGATAACCCAATAGGGCGAGGACTGATTGATGTTGTCAGCCGAAAGCCTCATCGCAAGCCTAATTCCTTCTCTCGTTGGTCAACCGAAGCCATCCATTCCTGTTTGAGATTCATAGTGGCTATCAGTGCAGCTCTAAACTCAGCATCGGAGTACTGTCTAAAATCTTTTTCCTCCATAGCACTTAACTTTTTTGCAGTCGTAAAAATACTGCTTTTTTTTGACATATTCAAGTATTTCGGCAAAAATCGTTCAGAAAAGTACCATTTTTGTGCAATTTCGTAGATTAACTAATGTTATTCCATTTTGGAATATACTGCAGCAACGCTTTGCGCTTGTCTTTCTCCTGTTTAGCGTCTCGGAAGGGGACGGTTTATTTTTGATAAGCTTCTACGGCTTGTATTATTGATGCCCTCATTGATTCCCATGGAGTATCAATAAGCATCAGCGGCATATCTTGCATTTCTGCATCGTCGAAATAGGTCATACTGAGTAATGCGCGATATTCTGAAAACTCAGGGTATTTCTGACGATAAAAATCCATAATCTGAGGCAGAGAATAGTGTTGTAGCAAGACGTACAGGTCAATAAAATCCTTGCGTGTACCACGCCCCATAATCGCATTTATTTTCATGGCGGCAATATCCTTATCAGAAGCCAATATAAATCCGTCTCCTTGTACCGGCTCGTCAATCCATGGATAGCGACTATAGTCCACAAAATCCACTTTGACTTGATTGACCACCATTTGGAGAATTATCTTACCGCGATTAAGCACCATGACCTCTCCCACACGGTGCACAACATCTATCAACTCATCCTTATCTTCCGGCAGTTTGCCAAAAAAATCCAAATCCACTGACTGGCGATGACCATATTGAAGCGCGAGGGCTGTTCCTCCCACCAGACGTAATTGCTTAATCTCCGGTTGTGCGGAGATAGCTTTTAGGAGTTCCAAGGTGTCGGGTCGGACTGTCTGAATTGATAACATCTGTAATCTTCTTTATTGGTATTTGACATTGCGCAGACAAACGAGAGGGCCATAGGGTCAAGCGTACGAAGACGTTTGCAGTCTGACACTATACGATCCATGCCATAATAATCGCGTGTAAGACGCCAGTCCTGCAACGTGCCATATTCCAGCACGCGCTGAATAAGACCAGCAGAGTGGCGCTCTACATCCATGTGCTCGCGGTCAATATCCCAAAAAAGCACCGGGGATAATTGCGATATGTATGAAATAGTTGACATTCATTTTCTTTTTGCTCCGCAAAATTACATAAAAAAAACGACATATGCAATTGCATATATCATTTTCCTGTGTTTTTTGTATTATGTAGAGTGAAAGCATTCAAACCGGCTTGACTTCTAAACCCCTCGAATTCGAGGGGGTTAAAATGCGGATTATTTAATGCTTCCCATAACCCCAAGTACTCAATAGTATTCCTATTGCGCATCCAGTTACCAACTACACCGTTAGGGTCTTCTGCATTCTTCTGCCGAGCGATGTCTGTAATGCAGATGTAGTCCCACCCGTTCTCGGAGAATGAACGGATAGTGGTATCCTTCACGATTATTTCTTTCTGCTTAGCCATTTTATCATTATCAATAAACGCCTTTTATATTTTTGTATGCTTCCGGTAGTTCGCTACTGCTGTGGTACGTGGCGACACCCATCAATCGTCCACCGTTAGTAGCCGAATTATAGTTTGAATTTTCATTTGCGTAGGAGGCAGAGGTTCAGGGTCTTGCGGATGAGCCAAGCGAGGATAAAATAGATAATCGTGATGACGAGCAGCGGAATGAGCGCATCGAAGGTGCGGGAGCGAATGAGGTCACTGGCACGCGTCAGGTCGGCGATAGCTATATACCCCACGATAGAGGTATTCTTCAGCAGCGAGATACATTCGGCTGTGTAGAGCGGCAGACCTTTGCGCAACGCCTGCGGGAAGACGATGCCCATGAAGGTTTTGAAGGGCGTAAAACCGAGACTCAGACCGGCTTCGGTCTGTCCTTTGGGTACCGCCGAGATAGAGGTGTCGAAGATATTTCCCGCCGAGGACGCAAAGCACATGGCGAACGCTACGATAGCTACGAACGAGGCACTCATACCGCTGTTAGCAAAGACCACATAGAAGAGGATGAGCAGCAGGACGAGTGTCGGAATACCGTTGATAAAATCGCCGTATAGGTCAGCACATTTGCGAATCCATTTGCGGCGGCTGCGTTTGCAAACGCACACGCCAACGCCGAGGAGAGTGCCTAACAGGATTGACAACAACGTTATTTTGAGTGTTTCAACCAAGCCGTCAACTATTAGTCGCCATCTGTTTTCTTTGATAAAATTCATCTGAAATCGTTCTCCAAGACTCACGTGTGCTTCGCTTGACCTGTCAACAATAAAATAGCCGGGATGACATTTGTAGTACGGGTTGGAGAAATCCATTGATTTCTGACGTTCCTCAGTGATGAAAAGATTGCCGGAGAACACATCCGCCTTGTCGGTGTTGATTGCCATGATGTTAGAACCAATATCTTGGTATTTCATCTCAAATGGTCTGCCTAAAGAATGTGCGAAACGGCGCAGAATATCGGCCTCCAGTCCTTGCCATTCACCGCCATCACCGATATAACAGATTGGTGAAATACTAACAGCACAAACGCAACGCAATGGCTCTGCTCCATCCTGAACGGTATAAGCAGGTTCCACAACATCAGGACCATCGCTAATCCAATAGTTGATAATATCGCTCACCGGAGCCGAGGCAAGAAAATCATTGAGTTGAGCGGCAAGCTCTGTATTGCCCTTCTTGATAGCAAATGCCACATCAAAACTCTCCTCGCCTACAAAACTTTTTTTCATGCCCAAACGCATTAAGTCAGCACGAGTAAGCATCACCTCATCGCCTATATACACATCAGCATGCCCTTGGCAAACTGCTTGAACAGCATCCGGCTCGCTTGAGGCTAAAAAAAGCCGGATATCTTCGCGTGTCTCGTACTTCTGCTGATAATAACTGCCGTTGGTGCATGCCAAAACAAGCCCTTTGAGGTCAGCCTCCGAATGCGGTTCACGATACTCATCCGAACCTTTTGAGCAGGCAGTCAGAATGGCAAGAAATAAAAAAATAACAACAATATTATTTATTTTCATGCGTATTTCTAAGAGATTATTTAAACATTGATTTTGCTAACAAACCGAGGAACAAACGTTGATGCCAATTGACAGGATGAATATAACTGATTAACACCACATCTAATGCAGCAAAACGTTTGCACTCAGCGGTGAATGAATCAAGCTCTTCCTTACCATTATATGCAAGGGCAAAACTATTCCAGAATTGGACTAACTGTCCTTCGCTCATGTGAGTGAGTTCTTGTACTCTCTTCTGCTTTGAAAATATGTTGCAAAACAGAAACAGGTGTCCGATATCGAACATCGGAACTCCATGTGCCGCGCGACCAAGGTCAATCCAATAAGGCTTTTCTTCGGGCAGCGAGAATATCAAATTGCCAAGACTGAGATCACCATGAAGCAGTTTCGGCGAGTCTTCCAGCTCTTCAATAAAAGTCATTACCTCTTTAAGTTTCTTTCCTCGGAGTATGTTGGTCTTTGCCAATGCCTCTAACATCCTTGCCTTATTCGATGGCAGGCACTCCTGCCCTGACGCATCAATTTCGTGAAGTTGCTTGCAGAGTTCGGCCACACGAGTAGCCAAACGGTCAATATCAGCCGGATTATCACCGCACATACGGGCAAGAGACTTCTTGTTCCTTATCAGTTCGCTTATAACTCCTATTCCGTCGTCAACACGTACTAATTCAATCATTTCCGGTGTTGGTACACCCAATTCAAAAACGGCCCTTGATGCGTAAAACTCTTTGCTCATATTCTCTGTTTCACCATCGGAATTGTGGCTAACCTTGAGAATAACATTTGGTTCCTTCTCATTTATATAAGTGGTACCAAATCCACCTTCGCCTACCTGAGTCCATGCGGATAAATCAATTTCTTTAAAATTGCTCATAACTGATAGTGTTTATAGTGCTGCACTCTTTAAATATCTATCTCTTAAAGTTTTAATATCTTCATCTGTTAGTCCGATAGGACCTTTGAGGTAGTTATCCATTGAGCCGTATTGTTCGACGATTTCGTCGAGTTCTTTGACAAAATTATCGGTATTGACACCTATAAAAGCATTGACGACCGCCACCTCTTCTTCGCCACCGCCAAAGAGCCGTACACGCCGTGTATATTTGCGAATATCATCAACATATATTGCATTGGTAGCATCAAAATCCGTCACGATGGTCTCTTTGTCTGCTCCTAATGCCGCGAGCAGCAGTGCCGCAGCAACGCCCGTACGGTCTTTGCCCTGCGAGCAGTGAAAGAGCATTGCGCCGCTATCAGTAGCCAGCACTTCGCGGAAAAACTGCGCATACTGTGCCTGACAATCCGAGTTGAAAAACAGGGTATGATACATTGTCTTTGCCACTTGTTGAGCCTGCTCATTGAAAGCTATCATGACGATAATCTTGCGGATGTCGAATTTCTTGCGGGAGGCTTGCTTTGACTCAGCGTCCTGTGCCGCAGCGTTGCCCGTAGCGTCAATAGGCAGTGCGATATATT
>JAFSTO010000023.1 GCA_017450435.1 Paludibacteraceae bacterium | reverse complement strand
TTTCTTGTTGAAAAACAGCAAGAAAGCCTATTTTTTTTCTAATCAAAATACGACTACCATTCACAAATTCTTACAGACATCCATTCGCTGATGGTGTACATCAAAAAAAGCTGCCTAACAAAACTTGTTAGACAGCCTCTTTTCCTGTACGTTTCCCCGAAAGCATTACCTTCATCGGGCTTGGCTCTCGGTATAGCGAATATCGGAAGAAGTGCTTTTTACTCGCGGCAGACCATTTCGCAGACATCGCCTGTATCGGTGCGAGGTTCCCAGATGGAATAAATTTCTGCGACGGTCTGACCCGCATGATTGGTCAATGTATGAACGTATTCACCTTGTTGTATTTTGCGTAAGGTACAATGAATGGTATCATCTCGATAGGTTTCACGCATCCAATGGATGACCATTCGTTTGGTTCGAAAATCAGTCAAAAAATCGTTAGTAGATGTGAGCATGGCTATTGCCAGATAACGACGGTTGTTGACATGTCCGTTGAAATCAAGGTCCAAAAGATTCACCTTATGCTCCACCTGCAACAATTCCTCGCCGCCGATGGGGAATACCTGTTTCTTATGAGTCTCCGTCATCATCTCAGGCACCACAGTAATGCGGTCAAAATAGGGGTCTATGCGTTCCAATCGGCGTGTTTGAGCATTGATAAGACACCACGTGCTGGAACCTTTCGCTAAAAGTTCACCGGTGCGTACCTTATGGAAACAATAGTCTGACACAATACGCACAGACGATAATTCCGATACCCACATCGTAACCTCTATATCATCTGCCCAAAATACTTCTACCGGAAGCATGTCAATACTCATTTCGGTGATAACGAAGAGTTTATTATCCTTGGCCAAATCAAAGGCAGCCATGTGTAAATGACCGAAATAGCGTGCAAAGGTATCTTGGAAATAGAGTAGGTACGCATGTTGGTTCATGCGATAATTATTGTCCATTTCATCGGCTGTTAATGTGTAGCGTTTGGTATATTTTTCCATGATATAATTGTTTGTTTTAGCGTACAAAGGTACACTTTTTTTGGGAAATATGCAAGCTTTTTCGTCCGTATATTGCAGAGTGTCGGCATTGTATCCAAGCCATTCGTCTATGTTATCAATATTTGGATTGTCATACAAGTAAGATATGCAAAGTATCACAAATATTATTGTCACAATGTTTGTATAAATCAGAAAAAAGCATTACCTTTGCAAAAACAAATAATTCTCCATCAGGTTTTACAATAATTTGCGTAGTGCATTGTATATCGTTAAAAACATAGATGATTACCTAAAATAATAAAATTATCACCACTAAAAACAATAATACTATGAATGACGAACTGAAAGCCGTAATGGCGAAAGCTCAAGAATGGCTGGGTCCGATGTACGACGAAGAGACCCGTGCCGCAGTAAAAGAAATGATGGATGCCGAGGACAAGAGCGCCCTCTTAGACGCTTTCTATCGCGACCTCGAGTTTGGTACAGGTGGTCTGCGCGGAATAATGGGGCCCGGCACCAATCGTATGAATAAATACATTGTAGCAATGGCTACACAAGGCTACGCCAACTACCTGAACAAAGTGGCACATGATGGTGGCTTTGAGCATTTGCATGATGGTCAGGTGTCGGTAGTGGTAGGTCACGACTGTCGCAATAACGGTCGTCTGTTCGCAGAGACAGTAGCCGACGTCTTCGCAGCCAATGGCATTCATGTATATCTGTTTGAGAGCCTGCGTCCCACACCGGAAATATCCTTCGCCATACGTCAGCTTGGCTGCCAAGGCGGTGTTAACGTCACAGCATCCCATAACCCCAAAGAGTATAACGGCTACAAGGCTTACTGGGAAGACGGCTCACAAGTGCTGCAACCGCATGACGTGGGAATAGTTAAAGAAGTGGCGAAGGTGAAGATGGAGGATGTGCACTTCAATGGTAGCAAAGACCTTATCACCATCATCGGCGGTGAGATGGACTGGGATTATCTGCAGGCTGTACATACCGTGCTTATCGACCAGGATGTTATCAATCGACAGAAAGACCTGAACATCGTTTATACACCTCTGCACGGCACTGGCCGCGTTATCATTCCTGAGGCACTACGCAGCTGGGGATTCCGGAATATTCACGTTGTACCGGAGCAGATGGTTATTGACGGCAACTTCCCCACTGTTGTCAGCCCTAATCCGGAGAACTCCGAAGCAATGACCCTCGGCATGAAACTCGGTACCAAGCTCAACGCTGACCTCGTTATCGCCTCCGACCCCGATGCTGACCGACTCGCCATAGTATGCCGCAACGACAAGGGCGAATGGGTAATCATCAACGGCAACCAGACTTGCATGATGTTCTCATGGTATATCATTGCCAACAAGAAGAAACTCGGCAAGCTCCGCGAGAACGATTTTCTCGTCAAAACCATCGTTTCCACCGAACTTATTAAGAAGATTGCCGACAAGAACGGCGTCACTCTGTTCGACGAATATACCGGCTTCAAATGGATAGCCAACCGCATCCGAATGGAGGAAGGTAAGATGAACTATATCGGCGGCGGCGAAGAGAGCTTCGGTTTCCTGCCGTTTGACAAAGTACGCGACAAAGACTCCCCTGCCTCAATCTGCCTTATCTGCGAGATAGCCGCCTGGGCAAAAGACAACGGCATGACCTTATACGAACTACTGATGAATATCTACAAAGAGTATGGTTTTCAGAAAGAAACCACCATTAACGTTGTTCGTCCGGGCAAGAGCGGTGCAGAAGAGATACAGCAGATGATGCGTGACTTCCGCGCCAATGCTCCTAAGGTGCTTGCCGGTTCGAAGGTTGTCTGCACCAAGGACTACCAGACTCTTAAGAAAGTAGAGCATGGTGTAGAGAGCCCGATAGAGATGGCTCTTGGCGCTACCAGCAATGTCCTTCAGTGGTTCACCGAGAGCGGTCTGAAGGTCAGCGTACGCCCTTCAGGCACAGAGCCTAAAATCAAGTTCTACCTTGAGGTGCCGGTTGCCGGCTTTAGAGGAGCTGAAGACTATGACGACTTCAACCACAGAGCTGACGCTATAGTAGCTGAACTGAAGAAAGACCTGAAGCTGTAAGAACACTTGTATTGAATACATTTTTCAATTACACAAAGTGATAACAAAGGCCTGTTTCATTATGAAGCAGGCCTTTGTTATTATAAACAACACCGGTTTTTTTCTGATTCACCCAAAACCTTTCTCTGCCTTTTGAAAAACAACAGATTTATCAGGATAATAAAAGAAGAATGTTACTTGCGATTTTGCATGTATTGGAGAATTACAGTTTTTCAGGACAACAAGTGTAAAAATACATTATCCCTATATATATCCATAAAGTTGGAATTATTAATAGTTTTAAGAACAAACAGACTGTCATGCCACTGTTCGGCATAATATTTGAACATCTGTTTTTACCTTTCTAAACAATAAGCTATAAACACCCGACAATGAAGACTCCTGAATTCGTAGGACAATGGCGCGAATGGATGAGCAAAGGTAACCGTGCCTCGTGGATTGTGTTCTCTCTGTTTGCATTATTTACGTTCGCCAAGACCCTGCTCTTTAACTATTATGCCTTCCACTATAACATGGTTCCCAACCTATGGGAATCGCCTGCAGCATTTTTCTCCACAGTGCTGCCTAAGTTGTCGATGGCGATAGTGATGGCGTCGCTCACTTTTCTACTGAAGGACAAGCGCTGGATGATACTGCTATCGTTCGTTATTGACACGTGGTGCGTGGCAAACCTCATTTATATGCGCAACAACTATATCCTGCTTGATGCAGAGGCGTTTAACCAGGCCGGCAACCTGCACGGTTATTCTGCCTCTATTCTGATATATATAGAATGGGGTATAGACCTGCTGTTCTATCTTATGACAGCCCTATGGAGTTGCGTATTCTTTTTTACCAACAAATCTCGCCGCTCATGGCGTCTGTGCCTCATCACAATGCTTACAGGCATAGCTATCCACTTCATCGGTGACGCCTTTAGCGGAGCCTATCGCCACAACACCATAAGCCGCGCCGGCAGAGAGGCTGTGTATGGGCAGAACTTCTCAAGAACGGTAGAACAGACTTCGGTTTTGGAGTCGCCGATGTATATAATCTCTGACTATGCTCAAATGGTTAAGAACGAGCTACCCGACCACCCTCTGACTGAACAAGACCTTGAAGTTATTGCTCCTTTAGCCAACGGCAACCCCGAAATCAAAAGCGACGAGCCGCTTATTATCATTCTTTTAGAGAGTTTAGAGAACTGGGTATGCCGCGAGGACGTAATGCCACATCTTGCGCGTCTCAGCCGTAGCGAACACGTGCTGTATGCCGACCATGTACACACACAAATCATAGGTGCTCCGTCTGCCGACGGACAGATGATACTGAATACGGGACTGCTGCCTATCAATGCCGGAGCCACCTGTCTGCACTATCCGCACAATGAATATCCGGCACTGATGAAACTGACAGACGAACATACCGTCTGCCTGTTGCCCCACGACCCGTCAGTGTGGAACCAAAAGGAGATGTCGCCGGCGTTCGGCTACGACACCACCATCGTCTTCAGCGATATAGACACACTGTTGTTCGCACGTCTGAACCAACTGATTGACCACGGAGAGAGACACATACAATGCATCACCCAGTCCACACACGCACCGTTTGCCAACGAGAAACTGTCCAATCTTGAGATGCCGAAAGATATGCCATGGGTGATGTCAAGTTACATACGCGGTTTTAACGCTTTAGACGACGGTTTGCGCCTTTTCATCGGAAAATTAGAGAGTGATGAGCGACTGAAAGACTACACCATTGTCATCACCGGCGACCACCGCATTCTGCACAAAGAGAAACGTGACCAGATGATGAAATACAGCAGAGAGCACGGCATGAACTATAATGCGGCTGACGATTGCCTGCCTGTCATCATCTACTCGCCGCACATAGACGGTAACGTACACGTCACTGCCGAGGCGTATCAGATGGATATCTATCCCACTCTGCTCTCGCTTCTCGGCGCAGAAGGTTATGACTGGAAGGGATTTGGAGTAAACCTTCTTGACAGTGCAGCCGTTGCACAACGACATATAGGACCGGCACAAGCTGCTACCCTAAGCGACAAGATGATTCGAAATGATTATTTCCGCCACTACACACGCTGGAGCGAATAATAACGGTCACACGTTCAAAATGATATATACAACAAAGCTCTTACGAACATATCGTAAGAGCTTTGTTGTATATTGGATGTTATGTTGCGGCAACTTACTTCCACCTATAAGCAATGCCAAGTGAGACACGCTGAGGATACATAGAGCCTGGTGAAGACGACACAACGGCATGCTTGCGGTAACTGAGGATATCAGAGAGACTAAGAAGGTAGTTGGCATTGATCTGAATACCTAAAGGGAACTCATAACCAACGGTTACGCCCAAGCCGGAATGATTGTCATGCAGAACCGCGTCTTTATTCTCAACCACGACAGTGGCAAGGTCGTTGCTGTATTTGTCCGGGATATTGCTGGCAAATGTGAAGTGGGTATATGGTCCGCCGCCGAACTGCAAATATCCCTTCTCCATGTTTCCGAATCGGCCGAGGAAGAACACCGGGATATCCATTCCGAACGACCACATACGCTTTCTCGTTTCGTCTATAGCAAATTGATTCTGCTCGGCAGTGAACATCAGTCTGCCTTGTATAGCAAAGTGTTTGCTTACCGTAAAATCAATAAACGCGCCCAACTCTCCGCCGATTTTCATATATGAGTACGCCCTTTGTCCGGCGTTCATAATGATGAAGTTCGACATGTTGGCGCTTGCCATCAATCCGCCTGTCACTTTACGCGGCAGGTTCTCCTGGTCAAGCGAATCAAGCAGATGCTCATTATCCCATTGTTGTATGGCAATCTTGGCGTTCTCCATCTTCTGCTTGATATCGGGCGAGGTTTGCCCAAAAGCAGAACAAGTGAGAGTTATCAACAAAGTAGTAAAAACAATTGCGCGTTTCATAGGTATCGGTTTTTAAAGTGAAAATCTGACAGTCACCTTCACACCATTTCTACCCCAAGCACCGAGCTTGCGCCGATGCACACCGTCCGGCAAGAGGTAGTCGTTGTAAGTGATGCGACGGATATAGTCGATTCGAATAAACTTGAATATATTTTCCAGACCGGCAGTAATCTCCATATACGGCAATTTACCGATAGGGGATGACGTGTATCCGGATATATATTTGCCATCGGCGTCATAAGACGAGTTGTCAGGGAACTTATATAGCCCCGTATTTCCTTCCAGATACGGGTTGTTTTTGTTAGTCAAACCACCATATATACCTGAGAACGATACCACTCCACGCAACTTCAGTTTATTGATACCGGGGATCCGGTTCAGTATCCACCCCTTGAAGAAATACGTTGCGTAGAGCGCCACATACTCGTCCATCAAGAACTCCATCGGTTGCATGAGGTTGAAGGCGCGTTGAGCAAGGAATATTGATGTTGAAGAGTTAGGGACATACAACTCAGTGAACGGCACTTTATTCCAGACCATACCTGTTTGGATACGCAGGTCCAGATGGCCGAAGGCGGAAAGCCAAAAACGCTTGTCTGCCGTCAGCTCGGTTTTATTAATAAGAAACCCGAGTCCGCCGGAGTAGCGGTCGTCAAGGTAGCCTATCGTGTGGGCAAGACTGATGACCGGCGCATCCTTCTCAATGGCAAAAGGCGACTGAATACCCATTCTGTCCATAAAAATCTTCGCACCGGGCGAATACCTCAACTCGAAAGATGCAGTATAAGTGTTGTAGTCATGCACCCGCTCGGTAAGGACAGGCGTTCCATCTCCATTATATGCTCTGATACGGTCATAGGTCATTGCACCGGCCGCCTCGTTATTGGAGAAGTCGAAGCCGGCCTTGAGCATCAGACCGTTCTGCCACTCCTTCATGTAATCCAAACGAGTATGGAACACGTATTGATTATTCTTAAGAACCGGCTTGGAAGTAGGAATGGAGTTAAGTATATGGTCACGACGGATAATATCGTTAGCCCGTCCTGGTTCCTCTACATCGTACTGTACAGAAGCTTGGATATAGTGCCGCAACGGCTCGTATGCCTGATGTTTTTTCTTATTGAATGACCAAAGCGCCGTCACGTTGTACTTGGCCCTCAGGTCTGTTGTTCCGAAAGCGGCATAACCGCGGAAAAAGAATTGATTATGCAGTTTGGCTGTGGACGCACCGCCGACACGCAGACGTACCCCCTCCAGTTTGTTCCATGAAACGAACTGATAAATAGGACCAATATCAAACTTACTATCATCCATATCGCGCGCCGGCTTCGTCGGTATAAACTCGGTAGTAACAGCATTAACAAACATCGCCAGCGACGCAAAAGTGGGGTTGGAAGTAAACTCTCCAACCAAGTCATACACCGATGTCTCATATCTGGTTAGAGGTTCAGGTCGTAACTCGTTCCAAGCCGCCATACCAAGGCGCTGGGCAAGCGAGTCGTCAAGAACCTCATCCGGAGTCATCGATGAGAAAGTGGATTTCTCAATCTCCGAATCAAAGTCCCAGTCGGTATAAATCTTTGTCTGACGAGCCAGCATACCACGAGTGTTGTTCATTATATAGAATTTGGCAAACGTGGTGGTGCGGTCAGGCGCCCAATCGCCGTTGTCAAGCTGACGGTAAGAATGTTCTATTGAGTAGTTGCTGACAAAATTAAGGTTGATATCAGGGGGAATATTTATAGCGTATTTCTTAAGTTTGTATGTCGAATCATTGACGATATACAAATGGCCTGTAAAGCCGTAACTCTCTGAATTAACCGGCACAAATGCAAGGTCAATACACGGATAACCTTCTACGAGGATGGTATCCATAATGTAATACTGATAGAAACTGACGGCAAGCGACGAATTGAGCGGGGATACAAAACGGTTGAACAACAGGTTCATATTGTCGTCATTGATGTCTATCTCCTTAAAGATGGCATTCACATTCTCCTGAAACGACTGCGAGTCGATAACATCTTCCAATCCGAAGATACGCTTCTTTTGAATAATACGTTTCTCGCGATGAGGCTTCTTTTGATAATACTCGTTAGCAAGGTGCTCACGTATGCTGACTGTTAGGGATGGATAGACACCCGTAGTGTCAATATACTTCTCTGCAAAACTGAACGTTTTCCAAATTCCTTTACTGAAGTCCGGATAGAAATTATCCAAAGCAAACGACATTCTGCTGTAAGCCTCTGCAGTATATTTCTCTTCTGAACGCACCGTAAATGAGTCTTTGCGAGCAATGACGTTGCGTATCAGCTCTACAGCAGGATTGCCCTTACGCCTATACTCTCGCTTGCGGTTCTTCGGAGTAACAACAATATCCTGAAGGCCATAGACGTCAGGTTTCATCTTCACCTTCAGGTTCTGCCGCGACTGACCTTTTCGCAATGTGAGCATCTCTGTCTTATAGCCCATCATCTGGAAATTGATGGTATTATATGACTCGTTGGTGTATATACTGAAGTTTCCGTCAGCATCAGAGGTGGTTCCCAAACCCGTGTTGGCAGACTTGCCGCCGGCTGTATTCACAAAATAAATCTGCACAAAAGGCAGCGTCTCGCCCGTCTGTGCGTCAATCACTACACCCGAACAACCCGTCCGTTGCTGAGCACACACAGATGGGGAGATAAAGAGAAAGATTAAACAAGGAAAGAATATATATAAGAACTTGCGATAATTCACTACTGTCGTTGTTTTAATCGTTGTATTTTGTAACTGGCGTTTATACTATTTTCAATCATTCAAAAAGCGCCATTGTTTTCCCGATGGAAACGGGCAATTATGTCAGTATATCGTTGTATCACCTCGTTTGTCACATCGTCCCATGAGCGCGCAAGTGTTCGTGAAGCATTATCGCCCGCCTTTTTCACTTTTTCCGGATGTTGAATAAGGTCTGACACTAACTGTGCGTATGTCAACGCGTCGTTTGAAGTGAGGAATCCGTTGAAGCCGTCAGTTATCACTTCTGCCGCCGTTGAGCCGTTTATCATCACCGCAGGTGTGTGCATCGCTGCGGCCTCACGCACCACAAGAGGGGCATTATCATATAACGAAGGAAAGAGGAACAGGTCTGCCGCAGCATCTATTCCTTTGAGACGTTCTCTGTCGTTGACAACTCCCAGCATCGTAACCTTGTCCTGAAGATGAAGACTGTTGATAAGCTCGGCTATAGCATCCTCTGCGTAACCCGTGCCGCACATATACAGATGAAACGGTTGGTTAGATATATGGGATAGCGCCTCTATTACAAGACGGATGTTCTTCTCCCATATATGTTGACCCACGAAAAGAAGCATCGTCTCTCCTTCTGCTAATCCTAATTCACGACGCATCGCGCCCCGCAAACGCTCAATCTCCGCCGGCTCCGTAACGAAATCATTACCGTTCTCCACCACTGTCACCTTGCCCTTGTACCCATATTCGCGCAGAGTGGGTTCAACCGAAGCTTGTGGTATCCACACCTCGTATGCTTTTTCGTAGAACGACACAATGTGATTGATAACCACATCCACTATATAGTCAGACGGTATGGCCCGCTCAAAATCCTGACGATACTTAGAGTGGAACGTAGCCACCATTGGTATATGCTGCTTGCGAGCCGTCTTCAGAGCTAAGGTTCCCGATGTGAACGGACAGTGAGCATGAACAAGCGAGAATGGAAGAGAAGCCAACTGACGCCTAAACCCATAATCTATCTGCGGTACTCCCAGACGGTATGGCTTCCGCATCAACAGCGGCATGGAAGGATAGGTGTAAATAGGATACGGGCACTGAGGCATCTCAGGTGCATACGGTGTAACGACGCACACCTCATGACCCTTGTGATACAAACAATCGGCATAGTTCTTCGCCGTAAGAGCCACACCATCAAGAACGGGAGGGAAATTATCGTTGAATATTCCTATCATTTTTTCAAGATGTATAAAAAAGCTTACCCAAGGCATCCATAAAAAGACTGACCACCATTTCTTGGCAGCCCTTAACTAATACCTCTGCGATTATTTCGCGCTGCAAAGGTAGTAAAAAAAAGCGACTTACACAAGATTCAACAATAATAAACAACAAATATTCTGCAAATTTCTTGCAACGTAGTTTATCGCACACTCCCTTCAACAGCCGCTCCGCTTGACACCACTAACAGTTAAACAGAAAGTCAAGAGCCTCACAAATCTGCTCATCAGAGCACGTGCAGCCTAAGCGATAATTTCCGATGGAATGGAGCAAAGTAAACGTTATTTGTCCCGCTCCGATATTCTTTTTATCATGCCTCATCAGCTCCAGCAACACACTATAATCACTGCACGGACAAACGGGCTTTCCATAATATTCTTTCATCATCTCAACTATAGGCAGAATATCTTTTTCAGGGAAGTCATACAGCAGATGGCTAAGATACAGCTCGGCTACCATGCCATACATGACAGCATAGCCGTGAGGCAGTGTCCGTGAATGTGCTTCACCACCGCTATCCGCCGCCATCAAGGCTGAACCGGCTGTCGTGTTCTGCTGTTTTTGCAAAAACAGAGCCTCCAGTGCATGCCCGACCGTATGACCGAAATTCAGCGTCTGCCTCATTCCTTTTTCGTCGGGGTCAGACTCCACGACGTAGTTCTTAACCTCTATACTCCTGCTTATCAAGTCAGCCAATTGCTCCTCTTCCGCTGCTTTATCCTTCTGTCCGCCGGCAAACCATCCGTGCAGATCGAACGCACGCAGAGCCGCCACCTGAAGAGGCGAGGCTATAAGAGTATGTTTGACCATCTCCGCCCAGCCGGAAAGAAATTCACGAGGCGGAAGGGTACTCAGAAACGGAGGATAGATAATAGTATGTTTGGGCATACAGAAAACCCCGACAAGATTCTTTATCCCGTCAAAATCAATGCCTGTCTTACCGCCGGCAGAGGCGTCCACCATACCAAGCAGCGTGGTCGGGATGTTCAGGCACTGAATACCCCGCATGTATGTTGCCGCAGCAAAACCACCCATGTCAGTGATGACACCGCCGCCAAGGCAGATGAGCATCGAGTGACGAGTGGCATGGTGCACAACAAGAAAACGCCATATATGCTCTACTGTAGATAGGGTCTTGGTGTCCTCACCTGACGGCAAAACAAGAATATTGTCCGCCGGTAACGACAGCGTCTGCTGAACAACAGGCAGACAATGCGATGAAACATTTTCATCACACACAAGGAACAATTCCTCCGGGGCAACCAATGCCGTCTGCTCACGCAACGCAAGGTCAAGATCAAAGGTTAATTCTGTTTGCATTTTATCATTTGCCATTGGATATGTTTATTATTACGAACAACTCTCAGTAACAGTATTTTCAGAAAACGCTTGCAAATTTAGTGAAAATTTCGTAATTTTGCACTCAAATAAATTATTTTTATTAAAATTATTGTTATATCGGTTCGTTTTTTGCACATCATAATACGAAACGTAACAGAAAGTTTCTTTTTGAACGAATACAAACACTAAACCAAAAACTAAAAAAACGCTTTTGAATATAGAGATGAAAAAAAATCTTTTATTACTGCTTTTTGTATTGGGTTGCAGCGTCGTATCAGCACAAGAGGTCAAGTACCTGACGACAGAGGAATTTAAGACCAAAGTTTTTGATTACAGCAAAGACTCTGTATGGCATTACTGCGGTGAACTGCCATGTATCGTTGACTTTTACACCACATGGTGCGGACCATGCAAACGTTTGGCACCGGTGATGGAAGAGTTGGCAAAAGAGTATGAAGGTAAAGTCTTGTTTTACAAAGCAGATACCGAGAAAGAACGTGAGTTAGCAGGACTGTTCAGAATAACCTCTATTCCTACCCTGCTTTTCGTTCCGGCAGAAGGTCAGCCGGCATTAAGTAAAGGGGCAGCCCCGAAAGAAGACATGAAACGGGCAATAGAGACGTTTCTGCTGAAGAAACAATAACCGGCACTTCGGGGGCAGTCATTAGAGACGGTGGAGAAACACCGTCTCTACTTGTGAACAAACATGATATCATTCTAAAAACTATTCTCAGATGGAAGTTCCTATATTTCTCCTTGTAGTATCCTTGATGTTTTTTGCCAGCATCTTCACTGACAAGTTAAGTACCCGGTTCGGCATGCCGGCATTGCTGCTTTTCCTTGGTGTAGGTATGCTGTTCGGTGAAGAAGGTCTTGGTATTGAGTTCAATGAGATAAGCACGGCAGAAGGTATCAGTACCGTCGCGCTCTGTGTTATTCTGTTCTCCGGCGGTATGAACACCCGCTTCCAGGACATACGCTCTATCATGCGCGAAGGTGTAACGCTGGCGACACTGGGGGTGCTGCTGACGTGCGTTATCAGCGGCGTGGTTATATACTTCATCCTTCGCTGGACCCACGCCGGTGAGGAGATATCGCTATTGACAGCATTACTGATGGCAGCCACGATGTCGTCAACCGATGCCGCATCCGTCTTCTCCATACTTCGCACACAGGGTACGCAACTTAAGCACAATCTGCGACCTATATTAGAGTTGGAGTCCGGCTCCAACGACCCCATGGCGTATATCCTGACAGTGACGTTTATCAATATCATCACCGGCTCACAGACCGGCTCATGGTGGATGATTATCATCACTATCGTTTGGCAAATCGTGGCAGGTTTCTTCGCCGGCTTTGGTCTGGGTAAGTTCATCGTATGGCTGATGCAGAAGGTGAAGATGAGCAACGAGAGTCTTTATCCGGTGCTGATACTGACATCCTGTATATTCATCTTCTCTGTGACATGGCTCATTGGCGGAAACAACTACATGGCTGTTTATATAGGCGGACTGGTGATAGGCAACTCTAAGTTCGCACACAAACGCCTTACCAACAACTTCTTCGACGGACTGAGCTGGCTGTTGCAACTAACGATGTTCCTCGTGCTGGGATTGCTGGTCACACCAAGTCACCTGCTGGACGTTATTGTGCCGGGACTGATAGTGAGCGTTGTAATGATTTTCGTGTCACGCCCGCTGAGCGTCTTTCTTTCTATGATTCCATTCAAGTGGCTGAATTTCAAAGATAAAGTATTCCTCTCATGGGTAGGTCTGAAAGGGGCTGTGCCAATTATCTTTGCTATACAATGTATGGCAGCCGATGTGCCGCACTCGGATACACTTTTTAACATAGCCTTCTTCTGCACACTCATCTCGCTGCTTCTGCAAGGCGGTTCGCTTTCGCGTATTGCCGACAAGTTAGGTTTGTCGCTGCCGGAGCAACCGAAGATTGACCCCACACACTTCGATATTGACCTCCCGGAGGAGATTCTCAAGCAGACAAAAGAGGTGGAGGTGACACAAGAAATGGCTCCATCGGCTATAACACTGAAATCGCTGAACATACCGTCTAAGTCGCTAGTTATACTCATCAAACGCGGCGACGAGTATATCGTACCTAAAGGTTCAACGGAGGTGGAAGCCGGCGACTATCTGCTAATGGTATCAGAGTCACAAACGGCAATAGTGGCTGTGGAAGAGAACAATATCTGGCAACTGAAAGCCATACAAGACACTGCCGGATTCTTGAAGAATTTAAAAAACAAACGCCTATTTAAGAAATTTAAATTCAAATGAAAACTACCGTATTTCTGACAGGTGCGACCGGCACTATGGGCTGGGCAGGTCTCAAGGAATTGCTTGCCCACAAAGAAAATTACAACATACGCATCCTTGCCCGCCCGAGTGAAAAGAACCGTCGAAAGCTCGCCGGTATTGAGAGCGATGTGGACATCGTGTGGGGCGACCTGTCGTGCTACGAAGACGTACTGCGTGGCGTAAACGGTAGCGACATAGTGCTGCATGTCGGCGGTATGGTCAGTCCGCAAGCCGACTATCGTCCGCGTGCCACACGACGAACCAACCTTGGAGCCGCGGAGAACATTCGCAAGGCTATCGTAGCACAGGCCGATAAACAGCCGAAGCTGGTTTATATAGGCTCGGTGGCACAAATGGGCGACCGCCGCGAGCCGCTACACTGGGGCAGGACGGGCGACCCTATATGCGTGTCAGCATACGACCACTACGGTCTGACCAAAGCCATGGCAGAACGAATACTCACCAACGGAGACATACACAAATGGGTGAGTCTCAGGCAGTCAGGAATACTATACCCCGCCATACTGAAGAACTACGACCCCATCATGTTCCACGTTCCTATACGCGGCGTGCTGGAATGGGCGACAGTGGAGGACTCCGGCAGACTGCTCGAACGCGTGTGCCGACCACAGGTGCCGGACGAGTTCTGGAACAGATATTACAATATCGGCTCAGGCGAACAATACCGACTCAGCAACTATGAGTTTGAACAACTGCTATTGGACGCCATAGGCTGCCCTAAGCCGGAGAAGATATTTGATGCCAAATGGTTCACAACACGTAACTTCCACGGTATGTGGTATCTTGACGGCGACGTGCTGGAGCAGTATCTGCATTTCAGAGCAAATATTCCAGTAAAAGAGTACTTCGAGCAGATGAGCCGGAGCCGTAGCGTTCCTGTCGGCATACGTTTAGCCAAAGCAACAAAAGCTGCCAAGCTCGTACCACATATTGTGAAGCTCGCCATGCGGGCAATGGCCAACAAAGCGGTACACGGCACACAAACGTGGATAAAAGAGAGTCTGCACTCCACGGATGACGCGCACCGACGCACGGCACAACTGAGAGTAGCGGCATACTACGGCAGCTTGGAGAAATACAACACCATACCCGATTGGCAACACGCCGACCTCTCGCACCCCTCCAACACGCCGGTTTTACTTGACCACGGATATGATGAACGCAAACCGATGTCTGAGTTCACACTGCAAGACATGGAGAAAGCAGCTGCATTCCGCGGCGGAAAATGTATAGGACTGGAAACAACCGGCGAAAATGATACCGCATACGCCGAACCGACAGGACTTGAACTATGGGACACACCCCTCGTATGGGAGTGTGCCGAAGGGCACCGCTTCACGGCAACGCCACGACTCATACTATTAGGCGGACACTGGTGCCCGCAATGCTTCCCATATCCCTACCCCCATGTTCCGGACGAGCAGCAACGGCCTTGGCACTGGGACGCCGAAGCCAAACGCAACCCTTTCTTCGCACAACTTTGGACACCACTGCATGACGCCGATGAGGATAATATTTACGACGCACACGTCTTCGACGGATGGGAATAATAACAACTTATCAATTACCAAATATGTTTTTTGACGAATTAGACTTATCCGACGACATCCTTGACGCCCTGTGGGACATGCATTTCGATGAGTGTACTCCTGTTCAAGCCGCCACTATTCCTATTATCCTTGAGGGTAGAGACGTTATCTCTTGTGCACAGACGGGCACCGGCAAGACAGCAGCGTATATACTTCCCCTACTTACAAATCTAAAACGCGATGGTCACGACCAACATAAGGTGAACGCCATCATCATGGCGCCTACACGCGAACTGGCACAACAGATTGACCAGCAGATAGACGGCTTCAGCTACTACGCTCCCTTTTCATCAGTAGCAATATATGGAGGCAACGACGCCGGAGCATGGTCAACACAAGAAAACGGACTATCAAAAGGAGCCGATGTAGTGATAGCCACGCCGGGGCGGCTGATATCACACATCAACCTGCATAATCCGGACTTCTCCGGGGTTAAATATTTCATCCTTGACGAGGCGGACCGCATGCTTGACATGGGTTTCTTCGACGACATAATGACCATTGTCAAGCAACTGCCTAAAGAGCGGCAGACCATACTCTTCTCTGCCACCATGCCTACTGAACTGCGTCGCCTTGCCAAGACGTTCATGAACAACCCCGCCGAGGTGAATATCGCCATATCCCGTCCGCCGGAATCAATACACCAGCAGGCTGTCATCTGCTACGAACCACAGAAAAACGAGATTGTCCGTCGTCTGTTACAAGCGCGCCAATTGAACAAAGTAATACTCTTTGCAGGCAAGAAACAGACGGTCAAAGAGCTCAGCCGCGAGTTTATGAAAACAGGTATGCAGGTCAGGGCTATGCACTCAGACCTTGAGCAACGCGAGAGAGATGCCGTGATGTTGGACTTCCGCAACGGTAAGGTGGACCTGCTTGTTGCCACCGATATCGTGGCACGCGGTATTGATGTGGACGACATACCGTTAGTCATCAACTACGATGTGCCACGCGATGCGGAAGACTACGTGCACCGCATAGGAAGAACGGCAAGAGCGGAGAACGACGGCGAAGCTGTTACACTCGTATCAGAGCGCGACCAAAAGTACTTCGCGAAGATTGAAGCGTTTTTGAACAAAGATATAGAAAAACTGCCTGTACCGGAAGACCTTGGAGAGACACCTGAGTACAAAAAACAGGACAACAACAAAGGCGGCCGCCGCAACCGGCATCGCTCGAAAAACAGCGAGCGCAACAAAGCTCGGCACAACAGCCGCCGCAACAACAAAGGAAAGGATACACGCCATGTCGTTCAGGCAAAAGCTGAGTAAGGCTGTCAGATGGCTTCTTCACCTGCATTACAGCGTAGAGACTGAAGGTCTGGAACTAATCCGCTCAGGCGGTGTGCATCTTCTGCTGCCCAACCACCCCGCCTATGTAGAGCCCGCCCTGCTCTTCTCCGAGTGCTGGGACGTGACGCTCCGTCCGATGTGTGACGAGTATCTGTTCCGCAAACCCGTTATTGGCTGGGCAGTGCGACTGACCAACGCTATCATGGTTCCTGACCTACCGGCAACCGACGCCTCCCATCGTGCTCAAAGCGCAGACAAGGCGCGAGCACTGACAGACACCGCACTGCAAGCACTGACAGATGGTTGCGACCTGGTGTTCTACCCTTCAGGACATATCAAACTGACAGAAAAGGAACAAATCGGCAACCGACGGCTGGCATACGAGGTGTGCGGCAGACTGCCACAAGGGGTGAGAATCATCATGGTCAGAACAACAGGCTTGGAGAATAGCATCACCAGCCGGCTAAAGACCCGACTGTGTCTGAGACGGCATGTGAAAATCCACTGCGAAGATATGACCACCGAGCTCACCACGTGGGCACAAACGCTTGAAAAGCGCGATTTCAACGAAAAATTAGAGCAATGGTACAACACCTCAGAAGGCTAAATACAAACGGAATGAACCGCTCGGTTCTACGTTTGGCTGTACCAAGTATATTAGCCAATATCACAATTCCCTTGGTCGGCATTGTGGACGTGGCTATCACCGGTCACCTGTCCGACGCGTCGGCTGTGGGCGGCATAGCTGTTGGTACGATGCTCTTCGACCTGCTCTATTGGAACTTCGGTTTTCTGCGTGTAGGCACCAGCGGTATGACGGCGCAGGCATACGGCAGACACAACCGACGCGAGACACGCGAACTGCTCGTACAATCAACCGGCACAGCCATTGCCGCAGCTGTGATGATATGGCTGCTGCAATGGGTCTTCGTAACGGCAGTGCTGGCACTTATGCCATGCTCGCCGGAGGTGGCGGACTTTGCAAGGCGATACTTCTTTATACGTGTGTGGGCAGCACCCGCCACACTGACACTGTTCGCACTGAAGGGCTGGTTCATCGGTATGCAGAATACCGTAGCACCGATGATAACCGACATAGTGGTGAACGTGGTCAACATGGCAGCGAGCTACTACTTAGCCGTCTATACCCCTCTCGGAGCCATAGGCGTGGCATGGGGTACACTACTGGCACAATACGTAGGACTACTGACAGCAGCAGTGTGCACCGCCGTGCTGCTAAAGCGGCAAAACACCGAGACCGCCCAAGGAAAGTGGCACGACACCTGTACTATTCGGCTGAGAGAAGCACTGACATGGACGAAGATGCGCAGGCTGTTCGTGCTGAACGGCAACCTGTTTATCCGCTCGCTCTGCTTCATGGTGGTGTATGTAGGCTATACAGCCATTGCCTCCGGCTACGGAGATACCGAACTGGCAGTCAGCGCTATAATGATGAAGCTCTTCATGTTCTTCTCCTACTTTGTTGACGGCTTTGCATACGCCGGTGAAGCCCTTACCGGCAAGCTCGGCGTACAAGCCGATGACAACACCGTGTCAGCCTCTTGGCACAAGACGGCACAAGTCAACGAGGTGGTGAAACTGCTATTTATTTGGGCAACGGCAGTAGGAATAGTATTCTCTCTTGTTTATTGGTTCTTCAGTAAGCAGTTGGTAGGCATAATGTCAGCCGATGCCGCCACATTGGCAGCATCGGCTCATTACTTTGCGTGGTTGGCTCTTATGCCGTTTATCTCCTCGCTTGCATTTATGTGGGACGGCATTTATATCGGAGCCACAGCCGCCGTTCCCGTTCGCAACTGCATGATATGGTCCGCCGTCGGCTTCGTAGTGACTTACATTGCCTTAGCTCCTCTTGTAGGCATTCAGGCACTATACGCCGGCTACTTTATGCACCTTCTTGTCCGGACCGTTTATCTGACCCTTGCCTGGCGCCGCGTGGATGCTGCTCGGTAGTCTCCAGTTCTTTCCAACGCTTGAACTGCTCATCACTGAGGATTTTCTTCATAGGTTTTTCCAAGCTTGCCACCTGCTCAGCATGCGCAGCTTTGCGCTCAGCGCGACGGGCTTCCTTTGCAGCTTCGTCTTCAGGTGATACAGGCGCGGATTTCTTGTCAGCGATTTTTTTCTCAAAGCTCTGAAAACTCTCGTAATACAGCTTATAGACCTCATCAAACTGCTTGTCGCTTAGCAGCAGTGCCTCTTTCAGCCTCAGCGCTTTCTTCACCGCCATAGTCTGTGCGTCCATCTGACGATGACCCTTGTGCTTCATCTTTCCCTCACTGTGTTCAGCATGACGCGGACCTTTTCTCAGTTCCACACGAGCGGCTTCGCCGCATTTCTTATCCTTACTGCCTTGAGCTGCTTCTTGTGCATTAAGGCTCAGAGCAAGACCTATAATACAGGTCGTTAACAAAATCTTTTTCATAACTGTAGCAATTAAATTTGGTTGTAGCTAAGCGCGTCGGCTTACTGCGGCGCCTTGCTAAGCCAAGTGTTAAACATTAGGTGTACAACAGCTGTTTGTACCCTAAAAATGCAAACACCGTGCCAAACTGATGACTCGGTGTTTGAATTATCTTTACAACAGTGTGATTATCATCGCATTTTTTCGAACCTCGAAGCATCCAAACGAAGCAGTGTAAAGAGGAGAATAGAGAATCCCCAAAGCGACGAGCCGCCGTAGCTGAGGAAAGGTAACGGAATACCGATGACCGGCATCAGCCCCAGCACCATGCCGACATTCACCGTAAGGTGAAACAGAAAAATGCCGGCAACGCAATAGCCGTAGATAAGCGAAAACATATCTTTCTGTCGCTCGGCAATCACTATAAGTCTGAGTATCAGCGCCAGATAGGCAATCAGCAACAGAGACGAGCCCACAAAGCCCCATTCTTCTCCCACGGTGCAGAAAATAAAGTCGGTAGCCTGCTCCGGCACGAAGTTCATCTTTGTATGTGTTCCCTGCTTAAATCCCTTCCCTATCAGTCCTCCTGAGCCTATTGCAATCTTCGACTGCGCCACGTTGTATCCTGCCCCTTGCGGGTCATCAGTCATGCCGAGCAGCACCTCTATACGCACACGCTGGTGTGGCTGAAGCACGTGCTCAAAAGCGTAGCCGCAAACAGCGCAATAGCCCGCAGAGAGAACAGCTATGCCAAGAACGATAAAAATCTTCTGCGGATGCCACTTGCGGTTGTCTCTCCATCCTTGCCATAGATACCACCCTATCACCACCAATGCCACCACGGCCACCGTCACCAACGCTGCTATAGTGCCGGCCTTCAACGCAAGGATAAACAGCCCGACGGCTGCCACGCCTGCCAGCAACACATAGCCGCTCATTCCCTGGCGGTAGAACATAAGCAGAAACGCTGTAAAGACGAGTGCCGAACCGGTTTCTTTCTGGAGCACCATGATGATTCCCATCGGCACCACCATCAGCGCAAAAGGCACTAACAAGTCGCGCCATGAGCGCATGCGGAAATCGTAACTGCCCATATACTTGGCAAGGGCTAACGCCGTGGTGTACTTGGCGAACTCCGCCGGCTGCAGACTCACCGGACCGAACTGTATCCACGACAACGAACCTTTCACGTCATGAGCAAGCAATGGCGTAACAAGCAGCAACACAAGCATTATACCATAGAGGATATATGCCGAGAGGTCGATAACTCGCCAGTCAAGCATTAGAATAACCATCCCCAGCAACAACGATGTGCCAATCCATACCAACTGCTTGCCGGAGCGGTAAGCGAAATCAAAAGCGGAGGTCTGGTCGAAGTTGTAACTGGCGCCGAGAACGTTCATCCAACCGAAGATGACAAGCGCAAGGAACAGACCGATAGTGAACCAGTCAACCTGACGAAATATGTTGTTACGCGATGGCATGTCTGTTGTTTACTAATGTCCTTCACCGGTCAGTTTCCTCACCTGCGTGTTCAGCACCGAACCTGCAATCTTTTCTTTTAGCGGTTTACGCCGTATTGTATCAGTAAGATACTGCTCCATCATCAGCGAAGCGACGGGTGCCGCCCACGTAGCTCCGAAGCCGGCGTTCTCCACCACCACAGCCACGGCTATCTGCGGGTTCTCAACAGGGGCAAAACCGATGAAGATAGCGTGGTCCTTACCGGCATGGTTCTGAACGGTACCGGTCTTGCCGGCTGAGGTGATACTATCCGGCAACTGATACCAACGACCGGTGCCGTTGGTCATCACGCGAGCCATACCTTGCTTGACAACAGGGAAATACCTCTGCTCCACAGCCGTGTGGTGCACATTGTCGAGCAGCGAGTCGCTTTTGATAAGGTGGGGCGTTACATAATACCCCTCGTTGGCTATTGTAGCCGCAAGGTTACATAGCTGCAACGGGGTCACAAGCACCTCGCCCTGCCCGATAGAGTTGGAACGAATAGTGATAGCTCGCCAGCCTGTCTTACCGTAAATCTTGTCATACAGCGCCGCCGTCGGGATACTGCCTGCAGACTGGTCGGCGATGTCTGAGTCTGCGAAACGGCTGCCCAGTCCGAAGCTGCGTACATCGTCAACCCAGAGCTGATACCGTGCACGGAAAGCAGCGTTGTTCTTGCCATAGCCGTTCTTCTCCAACATGTCGCGATACGCTTGCCAGTAATAGGGGTTGCAGCTCTGCTCGATGGCATTGAGCAGAGTGACCGGCGATCCGTGGTGGTGAGTGCACTTGATAGGTGTACTGCCCGGACCGCTGCAGGGATAACTGGTGTGCTCTGTTATGCCGCCTTCCTGCAGGCAGACGAGCGACTGTAGCGTCTTGAAGGTGGAGCCCGGTGAGTACTGCGCCTGAGTGGCACGGTTCATCAGCGGCTTGGTAGGGTCAGAGAGTAACTGCTGATAGCTTTTGCTCCGGCGCCGTCCGATGAGTACTGCAGGGTCCCATGTGGGATTGCTGGCGAGGGTTAACACCTCGCCTGTCTGCGGCTCAATCGCCACCACACTGCCAATCTTGCCTTGCAACAGCTCCTCGGCAAGCATCTGCAGACGTATGTCAAGAGTGATAGTCAGGTTATTGCCTGCCAAAGGAAGCAGGTCTTCCTCTCCGTTCTTAAAGGGCCCTTGTATGCAACCTCTGTTGTCACGCATGAGAATCTCCACCCCTTTTTCCCCTCTCAACTCACGCTCATAGGTACGCTCTATGCCGTCGCGCCCGCTGTAGTCACCCGACTGGTAATAGTTGTCGTTGTCTATATCGCGCTGATTGACCTCGCCTATACTTCCTAACACCTGCGCAGCAGCGGCATAGGTGTAGTCGCGCAACGTACGCTTACGTACGCTCACGCCGGGGAACTTATACAGCGCCTCCTGCAAAGGTGCTATGTCTGACGCATTGAGCTGGGTCATGAACACCTGCGGACGGAAACGAGAGTAACCGCGGTTCTTAGACCTGTCGGTGATATCTGCCATGCGCTGCTCAAAGACACTACGCTCTATTTGCAAAGTGCGACAGAAAGCAAGGGTGTCGAAAGGCTGGTCACGAGTCATATCACGCACCACCAAAAGCACCTCATACACCGGCTGGTTATACACCAGCAGCTCGCCATGGCGGTCGTAGATGAGTCCGCGAGGAGGATAGATGGTCTGCTTGACAAGAGAGATACTCTCTGCCCGATCACGGGCACTGTCGTCAACCACCTGCAGGTAAAACAAACGAATAATAAAAACCAGCACGACGGCTATAGCTATTGCCATAACCACGTACTGGCGTCTATATAAATCGTTGTTAATCATTGTTCTCTACCGCACTCTGGCGAACTCGTATCCGAATATGATAACAATTGTAAGCAATGCGCTAAGCAGTATCTGCAGCAGAGTGAGCCAGAAAAGACGGAAAGAGAAAGCCTCAAGCATAAAGAGAGTGATATGATGCAGTAATACCAATATAACCACGTATTTAATATACACCTCCCAGCCGAGTGCCGTGACGTTCATAGTACCGGTAAGACGCTCGTCTTCCTGCACTAACCTGCCCAACAAAAACGGACGTACAAAGCAGAGCAGAGTGCACGCCGCAGCATGAGCGCCAAACGAGTTGCAAAACACGTCCATCAAAAGACCGGTAAGAAAACCTATAACGAGCAACCAGTAACGGTTGACCTCCGCCGGCAGAGCAAGCAGAAAGAACACATACACGCATGGGTGAACAATCCCAAGGAAATAGAGATTATTCACAAGCAGCAACTGCAAAAGAAACAGCACCACTAACCGCACTATGTTTTCTATCCAAACCAAGCTTTCCGATAAATCCGATAATATCAATAAGCGATAGCGAACACCACTCGTCCTTCAGATGGTTTGCCGGTTACCATACACTTGCCCTGTTCAGGCTCGCGCTGCAACGGTATGCAACGGATAGTGGCCTTGGTCTCTTCCTTGATACGCTCTTCTGTCTCCGGCGTGCCGTCCCAATGGCAGAGCAGGAACCCTCCTTTCTTAATCTCTTCCTTGAACTCCTCATACGAGTCGCACTTGCGTGTGTTCTGCAGACGGAAGTCCAGAGCCTTCTTGTAGATATTTGCCTGTATCTCCTCCAGCAGTGCAACAAGGTGCTCTTCTATTCCCTCTATCGGCAACGTCTCCTTGGTCAGCGTGTCTCTTCTTGCCACCTCTATAGTGCCGGCTTCTACGTCGCGCGCACCGATAGCCAGACGGACCGGCACACCACGCATCTCATACTCGGCGAACTTAAAGCCCGGCGTCATGTTGTCCGCCGTGTCCACCTTCACCCTCACGCCGCGGCGCTTGAGTTCGTCAGCCAGCGGGTTGACCTTCTGAAGAATCTCGTCAAGCTGCTCCTGCTTTTTGAAGATTGGTACAATCACCACCTGTATAGGAGCCAGGTGCGGCGGCAATACCAGACCATTATCATCGGAGTGGGTCATGATAAGCGCGCCCATCAGACGTGTGCTCACGCCCCATGAGGTAGCCCATACGTATTCGGCTTTGTTCTCTTTGTTGAGGAAAGTGACGTCGAACGACTTGGCGAAGTTCTGCCCGAGGAAGTGGCTGGTGCCGGCTTGCAGAGCCTTGCCGTCCTGCATCATCGCCTCGATGCAATAGGTATTAAGCGCACCGGCAAAACGCTCGTTAGGCGACTTGACACCCTTCAGCACCGGTATAGCCATGATGTTCTCGGCGAAGTCCGCATAGACGTCAAGCATCTGGCGGGCGAAGTCCTCAGCCTCTTCCTTTGTGGCGTGGGCGGTGTGACCCTCCTGCCAGAGGAACTCGGCAGTACGCAAGAACAGACGGGTACGCATCTCCCAACGCATGACGTTACACCACTGGTTGCACAGGATAGGCAGGTCACGATACGAATTAATCCAACCCTTGTAAGTGGACCATATGATAGTTTCCGAAGTAGGACGGATAATAAGCTCCTCCTCCAATTTGGCATCGGGGTCAACCACCACGCCCTTGCCTTCAGGATCGTTCTTCAGACGGTGGTGAGTAACCACGGCACATTCCTTCGCAAAACCCTCCACATGCTCTGCCTCACGACTGAGGAAAGACTTAGGAATAAGCATCGGAAAATATGCGTTCTGTACCCCTTTTTCCTTGAAACGGGCATCCAACCCCTGCTGAATACGCTCCCATATAGCGTAGCCGTAAGGCTTGATAACCATACAGCCGCGAACAGCCGACTGCTCCGCCAAATCCGCCTTGACAACCAGCTCGTTATACCACTGCGAATAATTCTCCGCTCTTGTTGTAAGTTTTTGATAAGCCATCTTGATTTACGATTTACTTATGTACGATGTACGATTTACTTTATAAATTAACAAAATATCATGCAAAGGTAGTGCTTTTTTCTAATATAAGCAAGGAAAATCAACAATTTCTGTTGATTAAGTCTATAGCATCTATAGAGACCAGAGAGACTCCCCCCAATCCTATCTGAGCCGGTAGTTTTTTCTCAGCAGCTCGAACAGCTGCGGCTTAGCCTTCAGCTCCTCGGAGAGGGGCGTTAGGTCGAACACCGTTGAGCAATGCTCCGGCACCTGCTCTTTGGGAATCCGTATGGGAGAGATGTCGAAGAAACGCGTCAATTCGCGCAGACAGATATCCGTAGCGCGGTACTTGCCCCAACGGGTGTACCCCGCTATATGACATGTGGCATAGTCGGCATAGCACAGCATATCAGGGTTGATATGCGGTTCGTTTTCCCAGCAGTCGATGACGCATCGTCTGCCGCTTCTTATTAGAGCCTGTTCGTCCACCACTCCGCCGCGTGCGGCATTGATGATAAGCGCCGTCGGTTTGGTCCGCCTCAGCAGTGCTTCGTCAATGAGATGCCACGAAGGGTACTTACCGGTGCGCGACAAAGCGGGGTGAAGGGTGATGACGTCGCTCTTTCGCGCTAAATCTTCGATGGAAACGAACGGTTCTGCTCCTTCCCGTTCCGCCCTTGGCGGGTCGCACAGCAACACTCGCATGCCCCGTTCACGCGCCATTCGACATACGCGTCCTCCCACCTCGCCTACCCCGACGATACCTAACACGCTCCCCTGAAGCAAGGTGCCGGTGGCGAGCAGCGCACTCTCCACATAGTCACACACACCATCAGCGTTACAGCCGGGAGCGTTATGCCACGCTATACCTGCCTCGCGGCAGTAGTCAGTATCGATATGGTCATAGCCAATGGTGGCAGTAAGGATAAGACGCACACGGCTGCCCTCAAGCAGCTGACGGTCACAACGAGTGCGGGTACGTACGATAAGACAGTCGGCATCACGCACCAGAGCCGGAGTGACTGACTCCGGCTCTGCATACAGCACATCAGCATACTGCTCAAGCAGACCGCTCAGGTACGGAATGTATTTATCGGCTATGATTCTCATTGATTGGTTTTCCGGAGGTGGGGGAAAGTTGTACGTTTTACTTAGTCACATGTTCCCGGGTACTTGATATTGTCAATCAGTCTGACGGGACCGCAATAGACGGTGACGCAGCCGATGGCATGTGAGAAGTCGCTGACGGGCATCAAAGTGGTCCGGTCAACAATCTCGTAGTACTCCACCTCTAATCCGCTGACGGCATTGATACTCTTGATGACCCACTGCTCAGTGTCGCTGACAGAGTGTGTCTTAGCGTAGGAGAGCGACTCGCGCAACACACGCGATATGTTCACCGCCGTCTGTTTTTCCGCCTCTGACAGTCTTTCGTTGCGCGAGGAGAGAGCCAGTCCGGAAGCCTCACGCACTATAGGACAACCGATTATTTTGATGTCGTCGAAATGCATTACCTTCGTCATACGGCGGATGATAGCCAGCTGCTGGTAGTCCTTCTCGCCGAAGTACGCTTTGTCGGGCTGCACCATACGGAAGAGCTTGCTCACTACCTGCACCACTCCGTTGAAATGTCCCGGGCGCATCTTGCCCTCCATCACCTCGTCCAAACCGCCGAAGTCGAAAGCGAAACGCTCTGCCATCTCCTCCGCCGAGTACATCTCTTCCGGCGTAGGGGCGAACACAAATGCGGCACCAAGCGACGAGAGTAACTCGGCATCGCGATTGATATTACGGGGATACTTCTCAAGGTCCTCTTTGTTATTGAACTGCGTAGGGTTGACGAACACACTCACTACAGCGACGTCGTTCTCGCTGACACATCGCCTGACAAGCGAGGCGTGCCCCTCATGCAGGGCACCCATAGTGGGAACGAGACCGATGGTTTTGTTCTGCTCTTTCAGCGCACGAACGGTGCGGCATAGCTCTTCTTTGGTTGTGATGATTTGCATATTGTTTGTTATATTTAATTTTCCGATAAATTCCGATGGATTCCGATGAATTCAGATATTAGCGCAAAGTTACTTTTATTTCGGTATATACGCAAAATACGCATGTAAAAACATTTTTTTTAGCGTTTTAGTGCTGAAATATCAGTTTTTTTTTGTAACTTTGCAACGGGAAAATGTTTGCTTGCGCAAAAAGCGGCTTACATGGTTATCCTTGGTTTGACACAAAATCTCCTGCCTTATGAAAGATCCTACAAAAGTACTGTTTTTGTCACAAGAGATATACCCGTATCTCGATGAAGAGAGTGACTTGCGTCTTATCAATCGTCGTCTGCCTCAGGCATGTCAGGAAAACGGCATAGAGACGCGCACGTTCATGCCCAAGTTCGGTGAGATTAATGAGCGTCGTAATCAGCTGCATGAGGTGATACGTCTGTCGGGCATCAACATTGCCATCAACGGTGTGGACCACCCGCTGTTGCTGAAGGTGGCATCTATACAACAGGCAAGGATACAGATTTATTTCATCGACAACGACGACTTGTTCCATCGTCGTCGCGGCATCGCCGACGAGAACGGCAAGGAGTACAGCGACAATGACGAGCGCAGTATCTTCTACGTTCGCAGTTCGTTGGAGACTGTACAGCGTCTGCGCTGGGCGCCTAATATCATCCAATGCTCGGGTTGGATGTCCGCCTTGGCTGCACTCTTCTTGCGCACCTCGTTTGCCGACTCGCCGTTCTTCAGCAATGCGAAAATCATCGTGGCGCTGGACGACAAGCCGTTTAAGAACACCTTCCCCGTTGCTTTCGGTCGCAAGTTGCTCATACGCGGCGTCAAGCAAGAGCACGTACAGGAGCTTATTGACAAGAAAGTGAGCTACTACCGTCTGATGAAGCTGGCCATCGACAACGCCGATGCTATAACGATGCTTACACCTACCACCAACAAGAAAGTGCTGGAATATGCGGTGCAGAGCGGCAAGCCTATGCTGCCTTACACAGACGGCAACACCGATGAGTATATCAACTTCTACAAGCAGCTGCTGGGCGAATGAACGGGTGCGGGTGTATAACAACATGCTTATCATGAAGAGAATCATTTACCTCATCACACTGCTATCATCATTTGTCTTCCTCTCCTGCTCCGGCGACAGTAGTAAGACGGGCTCCTCGCTACTGAGCGACGAAGACCGTATCATCGTCGGGTGCGACACTTTCAGCACCTCTACATCAGTCGTCTCTGCCCAAGCCATCTACTCCACCCCCGACTCTTTCCTGCTCGGCGAGTGTGACAGTCGTTTCGGCACTATCCACGCCGATATACTTGCGCAATTCACCTGTCCCGTAGGGTTCACCTTCCCCGAGAACGCCGTGGTGGACTCTGCCTGCCTTTTCTTCTACTACGACTCATGGTTCGGCGACGGCAACTCGCCCCTCGCGCTCTCTATCTACCGTATTGACAAACAGCCGCTCAGCTACAACACCTCTTATGCCCACGACATCGACGTAAACGATTTCTGCACTGTCTCCGACGAGAACATGGTCATTGAGCGGCAGCGTATCATCGTGCCGGCCCGTCCTACCGACTCAATAAGCACCGGCAACAACACCTACACGCCCTACGTGAAGCTGAAGCTGAAAGACAGCTTCGCCAAGGAGCTCTTCAGTTACAAGGACTTCTCGTCGCTGGAGGCTTTCACCAAGGCGTTCAAAGGACTATATATAGCCAGCGGGTTCGGCAGCGCCAACCTGCTGCACGTCAACGAACTGAACATCGCACTCTATTACCACTTCTCATACAACAAAGCCGGCAAAGATACCGTGGTGAACGACATCAAAGGCTACTACGCCAACAGCGAGGTGAGACAGGTGAACAGGTATATCTACTACAACGAAGACATTGAGCAGCTGCGCCGCGACAGCGACAGCGTTTGTTACATCGTCTCACCGGCGAACATATACACCCGCGTCAGTATCCCCATCAAACAGATGGCTAAGAGCATCACCTTCAAGATGCTCTATGCCACAGCCGGCGGCGATACACTGACCAAACGTCCGTATATCAACAAAGCCGAGCTCGTCATACGTGTGCTCAACCAACACGACGGTGTGAGCAAGAAGACGCGCGACGACTGGGCACAGCCCGCCAATGTGATGATGCTCATCAAAGAGAATAACCTGACAGATTTCTTCGCGCACAACCGCCTGCCCTCAGACACCAGCGCTATCCTCGGGTTCCTCACTAAGGAGGTGGATGGGGAGAACAACACCAGTTACTACTACACCTACGACCTTGCCACACTGCTCACTACCACTATACGAGACATACAAAAAGAAGCCATCGACACTGCCGGTTCTAACATTCCCGACAGGCTCGATATGCTTCTCATTCCCGTGACGGTGGACTATGGCACCACATCGTCAAGCTACTACTCCTACACCGCCTCGTCCACCAGTATCTCTGCCATCAAGTACGAGCAGACAGTCAGTGCCACGGTTATCCAATCAGCCAAGAACACCGACGACCCCTTAGACATAGAAGTAGTCTTCTCCGGGTTTTAAAAGAGGTTAGAGATTAGAGGAGAACGGGTTAGAAGGTTAGAGGGAGAGAGTAATCATCAGAGGCTTGCCGATTGGCAAGCCTCTGAGCTGTTTTTAGAGTCTATAGAGACTATAGCGTCTAGAACGTCTAGAGTGTCTAGTGAGACTAGAAAGTCTAAAGTGTCTAGTGAGTCTATGCCTCTTCCCTTTTCCTCCGGCGGAGGAAAGCGAAGAGCGCGGCGGCTAACAACAAAGCCAAGTAAGGCACATCGCCTATCGGGAAGAATCCTTCAGGAATGTTTTTGTTTAGCTCAAAAGATACGCCGTTCCATGTGTATTTCTGCCCTAAGGCATCCTCATAATACCAAACACCTGTCTCTGACTTAATATACGTAATGCCATTTACCGTGTGCGTTGTACCATTTTCTTCTGTTCCACTCTCATCAAAAGAAACTGTTTCCTCTGCCTCCTCATCGTAAAAATTTATCCTCCTCTTCGCCGGAGTGCCGGTGCTTGTCTCGTTGAGAGTACCGACGGCAGACATCATCGCTGCTGCGGCGGCTGCGTTATCAACTACCACAGGAGCCGCAGCACTGCGCTCTAACGGGTCAACCGTTGACGAAGAAGATGAAGGACGAAGAGCACCAACCGACGGTATGGACAAGCCGTAACCGACACTATAACCACCGCCCATAGCTATACCACCGACTGCGCCGCTGACACTACCACCACCTGTGGCACCACCGCCGACAGAACCACCACCGCTCACGTAACTCTTCAAACTCTGCTCTGACTCCAAGTAAGACACAGGAGCTACCGCCTGATAACGGAGACCTGACGAACGACCACTGACGCCGGAACGAGACACGCGCACTGCAGAGGGAAGAAGGCTGACACCGGACTGCGAACCACCGAAAGACGACGGACTGCCACTATATGTCGGAACGGACGTCAACTGACCAACATGAGGAGCGGTCATCACATCACCACCGTTATAGATGCGACGGAAACGATAACGTACCTTCTTCTGACGTATCTCTGCACGAACGGACTTTCCACCGTTTGACGCTTCGCCCAACACACCTTGCAACGCATCGCTCGCCGCGTATAACACAACGCCGCCAAGCAAAACGATACACAACACTATCAGCCACTGACGCTGACTCTCTTTTCGTAAAATGATATTCTTTCTTTTTTCCATGATTATGGGGTTTCTCGGGGAGGTACTCACTAGTCTCTCTAGTCTCTCTAGTCTCACTAGACTCACTAGACGCTCTAGACTCACTAGACTCACTAGACGATCTCTATATTCTCTCGTCTCTCTATTTTTTTAGTTTACTATTATTCTTCTGGTTTCGGGGCCGACTTGCAACATATACACGCCTGCGGCGCTCACGCTGAAGCTGACGGTTGACGAGTGATGGTCGGACGTGGACGACTGACTGCCTATTGCGGACGGCTCGATGCTGTGTAACAGTCTGCCGGCGGCATCGTAGAGACGGACACAGGTGCTACCGCTCACGCCACTCACGACAATACGACCGCCTGAGCTTACGCTCACACTAACGCCGGAACCGAACAACGAATCCAAGCCAGTGGCTGTTCCATAACCGATGTCGTCACCGTTATTATTGTTATCATTGCTGTCGTCCGATTGCTCTGTCAACTCCACGCCAAGCGACAGACGGCGTGTCGTGCCTTCCTGAACAGGATAAGCGTAATCCTCGGATAACAAGTCTGCCAACACGCGCTCGCCGTCCTCTACCAACCACAGGTGCTCCATACGGTCAGTTACGCTACTCTGGTCAACGGAGAACGTATATACGCCTGATACGGGAGAGTACAACGCCAACGGGATGATTCCTATATCATCAGGCAACGCAGCAGCTGCCAACTTACCACAACCAAGCTCCATATACAACTGAACACGGCTGCCCTCATTAAGCATCTTCAACACATCCCAACCACGCTCGTAGTCTGCACTGAAACGAGTGGAGAAGGCGATGTTTGCCTCGTCGAACACGCCCTCGCTGTCGGTTGCCGTCAGGCGAACCACCTGAGTGCTTGTCTCTGCAGGCGCCGAACCTTCATCTACACGGACGGCTGACGGAGCAGGTGCCGGAGCACTGAAACTATAACGCTCACCGAACGTCATATTACCCGTTTCTATTGCCTGAACGATATACGGACGAGCAGGACGCATGGGGTTATCCGCGCTCACAGGATGCTGCCAATAGGTCCGGTTATCCTCCGTCATCTCTGACACTACCAACCACGGGAAGCTGACACCACTCGGACCATAACTGAACGTATATGGAGACACTATACTCTGCCAACCGGCGTTGTGCTTAGACCACTCTTCAGCATTGGTTACTGCCGGAGCATCGGGAGCGGAAGAATCGTATGCATACGCCGTTACGCTAATTGTGTTATCGTCGCTCACCGTGCGATTTACATAACTTACAGGGAAGTAATACTCCCTATAGTAAGCACTGCCGGACCACATCACGTAGCCATGCGTACCCTCTATCTCGTTGCTCTCGCCGTCGGCTTTGTCAAGGCGTTTCCAGTTACCGCCATCGGCGCCGTAGGTGGCACGACGTTCGCCGTCGAAGGAATCCAACACCCATGAGCCGTAGGCTGCCGTCGCATCGCTACCGCTACTGATTGACTGCGAGAGCTGAACATCGTCGATGTCGCTGTTGAACGGCAACCCGAACGGGTAGTATTCGGTCTTGTTGCTCACCACGCGGGTGTAGTAAACCTTGGCACTGCCGCTCAAGGTCAGCGTACCGTTGTTCTCGAACTCTGCCGAAGCGAACGGAGCGGTGCGGAGAACGAACTTGTCGCTAACAGTGAGAGTCTTGCCGC
>JAFSTO010000022.1 GCA_017450435.1 Paludibacteraceae bacterium | reverse complement strand
TCCTCGTAAGCAAGTTTCCGGATAGTTTTTACTACCAATTTGTCAACTCTTACGAGCGAAAAGCGCTCAAAGACATAAACATATAAAACATTGTTAAATCAAATCCGTTTACTCAAAATATCAATATAATTGACTAAATATCAGTGATTATAAAACTAATATGATATTTTAAGCGGACACTAATGGTTTGAATTAAAAACTATTGAGCGGAGTTAATCAATATAGGGCGCTTCACTGATTTTTAGAGGTGCCCTATAGTTTCAACATAGCATTTGTGCGGCTTTTTCCAGGGCTTTAATCATTTGGTTAACGTCGTTTTCATCGTTATAAAGTGCGAGCGACGCTCTGATTGTGCCCGGCACCCCCAACGTGTTTATCAGTGGCTCTGCGCAATGGTGTCCTGTCCTGACGGCTACACCCTGCTGGTCAAGCAAAGTGCCAATGTCGTATGGGTGAACAAGTCTGTTGTTGCTATCAAACAGGTTAAATGATATTACACCGGCTTTTTTCTGTCCTTGTCCGTATATCTTTATCGTGCAACTTCCAAGCTTTGCTTCGAGAAGCGACTCTTCCAGTTTGCCGACTAAGTCCGTTTCATAGCGGTGTATATTTTCCAAGCCTGTTTTTTGTATGTACTCTATTGCTTTACCAAAGGCATAACTTCCGATAAAATCGGGCGTTCCTGCTTCAAATTTATACGGCAGAGTGTTGTATGTGGTCTTTTCAAAACTGACGTGTTCTATCATCTCTCCGCCGCCCTCTGCCGGCGGAATGTTGCTTAGTAGTGACTCTTTGCCGTAAAGAACTCCAAGTCCTGTCGGACCATATATTTTATGAGCGGAAAAAACTAAGAAATCGCAGTCCAGTGCCCCGACATCTATTGGCAGATGTGGTGCAGACTGCGCCGCATCCACACACACCAATGCTCCTGCTTGATGTGATAATTTGATTATTTCTTCAATAGGATTTATTATTCCTAACACGTTGCTAACGTGTGCAATACTTACGACTCGCGTTCTGTTGGAAAGCAGTTTTTTGAAAGCTTCTATATCAAGTGTAAGGTCATCATTCAGCGGTATAACCTTGAGTTTTAATCCCCGCCTTTCGCATAGCATCTGCCATGGTACAATATTTGAGTGGTGCTCCACCCGGCTTACTATAATCTCTTCGCCTTCTTTCAGCACGTATTGACCATTGTATTTCCACTCGCCAAGGCTCCACGCCAGCATGTTGATTGAGTCGGTTGTGCCCTTTGAAAACACTATTTCTTTAGCGGAGCCGGCTCCGATAAAGTTGGCTGTCAGTTGCCGTGCATGCTCGTGTTCAGCTGTGGCTACCTGACTCAGGTGGTGTACGCCGCGGTGAATATTGGCGTTGAAATGGCTATAGGCATAGCTGATGGCATCGATAACTACCTGTGGTTTTTGGGTAGTGGCTGCATTGTCAAGATAGACAAGCGGCTTGCCGTGTATCTGTTCTTTTAATATAGGGAAATCACTCTTGTTCATTGATTTGTGTGTTGTGTCTGTTTTGTGTTGTTATATGCATGATTATTACGGTCTGTATCCCGATTTCTCCAGTACCTTTTGTGCATCGCCCTCTGCCATCAGTTCGGCGAGACTAACGTCTTTGTTGTGTTGCATATATTGTTCCACTATCCGCCAGCCTATCCATGTGCCTAAACGTGCAGGCGACTCTTGCGATATCTCGCTTGTAAATGGTCCGTCGTTAAGATAAGAAGTGAGTACTATAGTCTCCGTCTTGAAAAGGTCTTGTTTGTCAAGCATCAGTCGCCATATAGCCGTTTCATTACGTTCGCACCACTGCCACTCCTCTTGGCTGTAACCCATTACCTGCCATTTGCTCTCTTCTTGCAGCAGGTGTGAAGCAAGATACATTATCTTGCCGCGGTATATCATATTGTCAAGCAGCCGGTTATGCTTGCTTGTATATGGTATGGTATTGTATAGCACCGCGCTTATCACATCGCCTGCTATACATTCGCGCCGCATGTTTTTCTTCTGATATTCATATACTACCCGGTTGTAATATGGATAGTCGCTGCCAAGATACATATCTGCTCCTACTACCACGACTACCGCGTCTCCGTCCATCAAGAACAGTCCGGCATTAAAGCCGCTTACAATGAAGTATATATCAGGTATGGTATAGTCAGGGTATATAATTCTAAGTCTGCCAAAGCTTTTGCCAAGTTGTAGTCTGATGTCACTGACATCTGCAAACAGTTCCTGTTCACGTTTGTTGGTTTGAGCAAAGCCGAATAACGTGTCGGTAAGAAAATGTGACAATGCCCAGCATAGTGAAGCGGTGTCGTCGCGGTCTATTCCTACTATGTCTTCCGCAAAAACAGGGGTCATCACGGGAAACTGTTCGTACAGACTACCTATTTCTTGCAGCATGGTTGTGCTATCGGTAGGAAGGGAGAGTAGGGCGGAATCAAAGCGAAGGATGTTTACTTGCTCCGGTTGAATGTTTTTCGGAAAAAACTGTCTTTCCTTCCGGCAACTGCCAAGCATCGTCACAAGGCATAGTGCTGATACTACTATGTATATTTGCCTGTTTTTCATTCTCATTTATCAATCATCATTAACTAACAATCCTTCCGTCTCTCATTTCTATTACTCTATCGCTTATCTTTGCGAGTTCTTTGTCATGTGTTACGATGATGATTGTTTGCCCATATTTGTCGCGTAATGAGAGCAGTATGCGTTGCATCTCTTCCTTGTTTTTCGAGTCAAGACTACCGCTTGGTTCGTCAGCGAGTATTATGTCGGGCTGCATCATCATCGCTCGGGCTGCCGCTACACGCTGTTTCTCTCCGCCGGATAGCTCCGCCGGTTTATGTTGTGTCCTTTCCTGCAGTCCAAGCTCGCAGAGCAGCTGTGCGGCTCTTTTTTCTGCCTCTTTCTCGTTTTCACCGGCTATCAGTGCCGGCATCATCACATTCTCAAGAGCAGTGAACTCCGGCAGAAGCTGGTGAAACTGAAATATAAAACCTATATGTCTGTTTCTGAACCGGCTAAGTTGTTTTTCTCCCAGTGTCATTACGTCTGTACCGTTGATGCATACTGAACCGCTATCCGGTCGGTCAAGTGTCCCTATTATCTGCAGTAGCGTCGTCTTACCCGCACCGCTCGGACCGATGATACTTAGTATCTCGCCCTTTTCAACGGACAAACTAACGCCTTTTAGCACCTCTAATGTGCCAAAACTTTTGTGTATGTTGTCTATCTTTATCATTTTTGCCCGTCTTCGGTTATTGTCAGTTGTCGTGTGTCGTTATCAAGTACATCTATTTTGATTGTTACGGTGTCTTGAGGCATGAGTTCTTCTATATTCTCTGCCCATTCCACAAAGCAGTATCTGCCTGAGTACAGATACTCTTCTGCTCCGAGGTCCAGCGCTTCATGTAGTGTTTGAAGGCGGTAACAGTCAAAGTGATAGATATCATCACCTTGTGCATCTTCATACACGTTTACTATAGCAAAGGTAGGGCTGTTAACGATGTCCTTGCTGCCCATGCTCTCGCATAGCATTTTGGTGAATGTGGTCTTGCCTGCCCCCATCTTTCCTTCAAGGCGGTAAACGCGTTTTTCGGGGTAGATAGTCAATATATCGTTTGCTTCCACTTGTCTGCCGTCGCGAAGCAGAGTCATCTTACCGCTTTCGTCCTGTTTGAGTATATATGTCATCTTCTCTCAGAATTTTAACATTGTCATCAGTTGCACGCGATGGTTCATCACCCGGTGAAGGTCGTTTGTTGCCAAGGCATGAGTGTCATTCTTGCCAAAAGTGCCGTATTGAACGGATGTTAATTCGTATTCGGCTCCAAGTACAAAATATTTGCCGATTGACCATGTTATAGATGGTTGCACACGCCACAGACGGTTAACGTTTTTGAAGCTGTTACCGCAGAAATACGTGTCGCCGGTTACTTGGTCTTTTGTTCCGAAGAGCTGTGCATAGCCCGCCATTATACTCCCCTTCAGTCGGTCCCCATAGCTGATGCTCAGCCATGTTGACGAGCTGCGTGTAGGTGTGTATCGTCTGCTTCCGTCCGGCCGTTGTTCTGCCACCCCGTAGCCTCCGCTTAGGTTCAGATGTTCACCGGCTTGAGCATAGATAGTCTTGGCAGCGAGTCGTAGCAGACCGTGTTTGTATTCAGCAAAGATATATGGCGACACTGTAGTCAGGCGCTCTTTAACCTTCACATCCAGTGCTGTCGTACCGTCTGTCCCTATTATTTGTCCTTTTTGCCTGGGGCAGATACTGAGTACGTCCACCCCTCCTTTCATTGTTACACCATGTGTGTTATAACTGATGCCGGCGTATATTTCCGGTGTACAGCTGTGATTGATATATTCGGTTGATGTGCCGCTTGGTCCGTTGCTCATATACTGCATCTGCCAGAGTGCTGCCACGGTTGCCGTTATGCCGCTCGCTGAGGTGCTGATTCTCAGTTGCGGACTGCGATTGAAGGCATTAAAAGGAGCTCCGCTGTTAAGGGATATGACATCCGGCATATCCTCAGTCAACGGATGCCATGTCTGACCTATCAGCATTTTGACATTGGTATTACGCTTGTTGCTCAGACTGTCCCAGCCAAGGGTTATATAGGCGTGCCTCATTCTGAATAGCGCTGTGCCTCCATTACCGTTAACTCCGGCGCAGAAGTCTGCCTCAATCTTGCCGCCAATGTGAGTTTTCTCCAGCAAATAGTTGATGTCAAGACCTACGCGAGTGGATATGCTGAGAAAACGAACATTAGGAGAAGCGTTAAGGTCGTGGCGTTCTATACCTTCTGCAGTGGCTTGAGCCGGTGTAACGTTCCATAACTCGTCCTTGGGTATGTAGCTGAACAGTCCTGCCACAGTAGTTACCGTCTCACGGCTGTCAAAACTGATGTAGTTTCTCGCAAAGCCATACACCTTATAGTGCTCGTGCCAATGGGCGCGTGCCTTATCATATTTCGTGGCTTTAGCCTCACCCTCCGCAGGTGCTGCGCACAAAGCAGAAGTCAGCAGTAGTGCGGATATTGTACAGATGAGTTGTTGTGGTCTTAACATAAGAGAAGAATCATCATTTGGGCGAGCAGAACGCGCAGGAACATCGTCAGCGGATAGACTGTTGCGTATCCGACACTGGCTCGGTTATTGTTATCTGAGCATGAAGTGGCGTATGCAAGAGCCGGCGGGTCAGTGGTTGAACCGGCAATCAGCCCCATCAGCGTAAAGTAATCCACCTTGCCCCATTTGCGTGCTATTATACCAACCAAGAGCAGTGGCAATAGTGTGATTATTACACCGTAACCTATCCAAACCCAACCGCCGGCAGCTATGGTCGGCACAAACGATGCGCCTGCACCTAAGCCTACTGCGGCAAGGAAGAGGGATATGCCAATCTCGCGTATCATCATGTTGGCGCTGGTGGTGGAAAATGTGACAAGGTGATGATATGGTCCGAACCTGCCTATTAGTATAGCCACAATAAGAGAACCGCCGGCAAGACCCAGCTTGAAGGGCTGTCCTAAGCCGGGAATATGTATAGGCAATGTGCCGGCTACTATTCCGAGGACGATGCCGAAGAATATAGGGAAGAGGTTAGGAATATCCAATTTCTTCAATTCGTTACCGAAGAGGTCCGCCACTTTCTGTACGTCTTCCTTGTCTCCTACGATGGTTATACGGTCACCCAATTGGAGTGTTATATCAGCAGTGGCAATCAGCTCTATACCGGCGCGGTTGACACGAGTTACATTGACGTGATATTTGTCGCTTATGCCAAGTCTCCTAATCTGTTTACCGTTCCATTCGGGTTTAGTGACGGCTATTCGGCGGGAGATAAGATTGTTTGACGATGATATACGTTGTTCTTCCCGGCTGATGGGTTTGCCTATAAGCGATAATATCTCTTGGTGTTCACCGTCGGTTAGGACGCGGAGGATATCTCCGTTTTGAAAACTCGTTTCTGCCTGCGGAACAATCTCTGTGCCGTCTGCATGAATGATGCGGCTGATAACCATAGGTATATTCAGCGTGTGATGCAGATGACGTATGGTCATGCTGCTAATCTGCGGGTTGCTTACCTCTATATCGAAAAGAATAGGGGTCTTGCCGCTGTCTTCGCTCTGCTTAATCGTCTTTTCCTCATTGCTAAGCGAGATTCGGAACACTGCCTTTATTATCAGCATTGATACAATTATTCCTATCACACCTAAGGGGTAAGCAACGGCATATCCTGTTGCGATAGTCGGCAGCGAATGTCCGAAGGCATCGCTATATGCCTGTTCGGCGGCACCGAGTGAGGGGGTGTTGGTTACGGCACCCGACATCACACCCACCATCGTGGCCATATCTTCACCGCTTATGGTGGTAATAACAATAGTGGTTATACATGCCAAAACTACGATGGATGCGGCGAACATGTTCAGTTTTAATCCGCCTTTTCCAAATGATGAGAAAAACGACGGGCCTACCGATAAGCCTATCGAATAAACGAACAATATCAAACCGAAATCTTTGGCAAAATGCTCCACCTCCGGAACTAACCTCAGCCCGAAATGTGAGAAGATGATACCGCAAAAAAGTATCCACGTTACGCCTAATGAGAAACTTTTAATCCTAAGTTTATCAGCGAGAAAGATACCTACGGCAATGGTTAGAACCAGCACTATAAGCGATTGGGTTATACTTGGTTGAATAAATAGTGTGTGCAGATATGACATTATGGTTTAAATATGTTTTAAATATTGTTTAATTGTGATTTAATTATTGATAAATGTTTCTTCTTACAGGCTCCATTCAAAGCTGTCTTTACCGTCTTTTATGCTAAATCCAAGCGCAGTGAGGTCGTTGCGTATGCGGTCAGACAGCGCCCAGTTCTTCTCGCGCTTAGCGTCAAGTCTCACGTTAAGCAACAGGTCAACGGCTCCTTTGTAGGCGTCAATGTTCTGCCCTCCCGTTATGCCCGCTTCCGCCGCCTCAAGCTGCAGACCAAGGATATCAATTGCGTACGTTTGCCACAAATTTTTAAGGTTGGCTATATCCTCCGCAGCCGCTTGCGTCTTACCGTCAGCTATGCTGTTAATCAGTTTGGCTGAGTCAAATAGGGCTGATACTACAAGCGGTGAGTTCAAGTCGTCCGACATCGCCTCTTCGCAGCGTGTCGATAACTCTTGTATCTTGTCACTTAGCTCTTTGTCACTTTGTTCTTTGCCACTTTGTACTTTCATCAGTCTTGAGTACGCTTCATTCAGTCTTTGCAGCCCCTTCTCTGCCGCCTCTAAGGCTTCTGACGAGAAATCCACTGTGGAGCGATAGTGAGCCATCAGTATAAACAGGCGTATCGTCATCGGTGAGAAGGCTTTGCTAAGCAGGGGGTGGTCACCGGTGAAGAATTGGCGTAAGGTGATAAAGTTGTTATAACTCTTACCCATCTTCTTGCCGGCTATGGTAATCATGTTGTTGTGCATCCAGTAGTGAACGCTGTCGGTTCCTAAAGCGGCGCAACTCTGTGCTATCTCTGCCTCATGGTGCGGGAACATAAGGTCCAGACCGCCGCCGTGTATGTCGAACTGCTCTCCCAAGTACTTGGTGCCCATTGTGGAACATTCGATATGCCAACCGGGAAAACCTTCTGATACGATAGTCTCTTCTTTGGTCATGCCGCTCTCAAGTGTTGTATGGTAGCGGAACTGTGCCGGCCAGTGCATGATATGTTCCGGCGATGCCTTCTTCCACAGGGCGAAGTCGTAAGAGTGCCGTTTCTCCTGCTGACCGTCTAACTCGCGGGTTTCGGTCACTATCTCATCGAGGTTTCTTCCGGACAACTTGCCATAGTGATATTTCTTCGAGTACGCTTCCACGTCGAAGTACACACTACCCTCGCTTATGTAGGCAAAGCCGGCGTCGAGAATCTTCTGTATGAAAGCAATCTGCTCTATTATATGTCCGCTGGCATGCGGCTCTATCGATGGTGGTAGTACGTTCAGCGCCTCCATATCGTGGTGGTATCGGTTGACGTAGTATTGCACCACTTCCATCGGCTCCAACTGCTCCAAGCGGGCTTTCTTTGCAATCTTGTCCTCACCCTCGTCTGCATCATGCTCAAGGTGACCTACGTCAGTGATGTTTCTAACATAACGGACCTTGTATCCAAGGTGAGTGAGATAGCGAAAAAGAAGGTCGAAAGTGATAGCCGGACGGGCATGACCGAGGTGGGCATCACCATAGACTGTCGGGCCGCACACATACATCCCTACATGTGGGGCATGAAGCGGCTTGAAGAGCTCTTTCCGACGAGAAAGAGTGTTGTAGATAAATAAATCTGACATTGTATAGTTTTTTTATTATATTTTCTTTATTTTCTATGTCTTATTGTATGTTCAGTATCTTGTGTAGTTGCATTGATAGTGACCACTCCGGGTGGGCAAGACAATATGTAATCACTTCTTTGCGGTTATCTTTACCGTTTTTCCAACAAGGTTGTAGGTAATACGACTCTGCCGGAATATCCAAATATTGCTCCACCTCTTGTCCGGTAAACACTACTTTTACCTCATCTGCTTCGGTCAGCACAATGCGGCTGCCTTCTTTCGGCGAAATGGTCACCCAGTCTATTCTGTCGGGTAACGCATGCGTGCCGTTGGTCTCAATGGCTATCACGTAGTCGTGTTCGTGCAGAGTTTCAATGAGTGTATCGTCAGCTTGCAACGATGGTTCACCGCCGGTGAGTATGACGAAGTTGGTAGGATACTGCCCTATCTCTGCTAAGATATCTTCGCAACTCATCTCCCGATAAGAGTCAAACTCCGTATCGCAGAAGGAGCAACGGAGGTTACAGCCGGAAAAGCGTATAAATACTGCCGGTGTACCGCTATTGGCTCCTTCCCCTTGAAGGGAATAAAATATCTCGTTAATCCTGTACATAGTCTTTTACTAAACGAACAGACATACCTGTTTTGTTCACATGGCCCCACGATGTGTAGTGTATTTCATTACTAATGACCATAAATCGCCTTGCTGCGGTAGCTGTTCCACCGCTACCTGTCCAGTAATACCCGATTTGGTTGGTTTTATTAACGTACATATCTGTTCCGCTGAATCCTCTGCATCCGGCAGCCGGCAGGAATATAGCTCCGGCGTCTTCCATCTGTACCCATTGTTCTGCGCTGTAAACATTAACGTTAGTTGAATAAAAGTCTGTCGGATCATGTAGGAACGTCAGTCCGGCAGGTAGCACCCAGTCGTCCGGCAAAAGCACATATCCGTTAACACCGTTCACTATGGCAGCTCCTCGCAGAGAACTTGCATTGGGGCGGTAGTCAAATATGTACCCCCAGGAATCAGTATCGAGCGAGTACCATTCGTGTTTGTAGTTCCCGCTATTGCTTATAGGGTTATTTACCCCCCAATCATACCTTGTGCCGCCGCTGTTGCCTGCTATACAATAAGCGCTGTTATTTGATGTGTGCAACCACGGGTAGTGCCCGTTATAGCCACTGGTGGTCCAGCCGAAAAGGTCAATCCAACCACTGTAGGTAGAAGATATTTCCATGTTGTCGCTTCCTTCTACATTCCCGTTTGATTCTGTGCCTACATAATCGTATTGATGCTCTGCAAAGCGCCATGTTCCGGTGCTCGCCTGATACTGCAGGTTGCCCGGTGCAATCTGTACTTTATCAGTCGGGGATATAGAGAACAGCCCTGACTTGACAGGCAGTGTAGGCAGCGGAGTAGGAGGTGTAGGTGGGGTGGGAGGAGTTGGCGGAGTAGGAGGGGTGCTTTTGAAAACGGGCCGGACAGAACAACCGGTCATGTGGCTACCGCGGGCGTAGGTAGCTGTACGGAAACGCACGTTGGGGGAAAAATAAGTTTGTAATTTAACATGGTTGTATCCCCACATGTTTTCATAGAGTTCCGAACTATGATATTCGCCCTCTCTGTTGTATCCCCAAAGGTAATCCGACTTATGTCCGGCAAAAGGAAAGAAGAGTTCATTGCCGTTAATCTTTGAAACAACTTTCATTCCTTTCTGCCCGTTTCTGCTCTCAACAGAGAAGGTGACGTTATTGATAAGTTCGGTAATATCAGCGATATCAGGAACCTGCCAGCCTTCTCCCCAGTGAACATGGGCGGGGTCGTCTTCAGGCTCAAGCCGCATCAGTCCATCCACGGGTAAGCCCCAACTCGTGCTGTAGTTATATTTAGTGGTGGTCCCGGCATCGGGGTCAAGCACATATTTATAGTTTTCCCATGTAAAAACCTCTTTGGGCATAGTCTCTCCGAAGGCGAAATAACATCCGGGCTCGTATGGTTCTGTAGCACCAAGATTCATGTTCGCCCAATATGTGCCGCTCGGCAGACCCATGTCCACGTACTCGATGTTTGTCGGTAGCGAGAGCGGACAGATATAGAACGTGCCGCAGTACTGAGCCGTGACGCGGTAGGACTGCTGTTCCGGCATGGAGTTTATTACATATCTGCCAGCCGTGAGATTAAGAGTAATACTCTCCCCCGGGGCTATATCATGGCTGCCTTGTACAGGACCATCAACCTCCTGTACAATAATATTCTGCTGCTCGGCTGAGGTGTTCTGTATCTCAAAGGTGCCGCAACTTGTCTCGCAGATATTCAGGGCAAAAAGAAAAAGAGAGAGAAACATAGGTGGAATGTGTTATGTGGTGATAAATCTAATCCATTTCATAGATGGCGATGTTTCCTTCCGACTCCTGCACCGACACTTTGTAGCAGTTCTCCACGTTGTCGCATATCCAGCGGGCGATGTTCTCCGCCGATGGATTGACCTGAAGCACATCGTTGATGTACTTGTGGTCAAAAGTGTCTTTTACTATGCGCTTGATGTGCGTGAAGTCGGTTACCATTCCGTCTTGGTTAAGCTCTTTAGCCCGGCAGTAAACAACAATTTTCCAGTTGTGGCCGTGTAGTGCTTCACACTTGCTCTCATACGAGAGCATCAGGTTGTGAGCTGCGCTTATCTCTATCGTCTTCTCAACGTAATACATAATTTAATTGTATTGTTTTATAGGTTATGATGTTCAAAATCAATCATCAATATAAATCGTCTTATCCTCTATTCCGGCATCTCTAAGTGCTTCTCGGCGCTCCACACATGTGCCGCATGTGCCGCAATGGTGTTCTCCGCCGCGGTAGCAGCTCCATGTCTCTGAGTAATCTATACCCAAAGCTTTGCCATGCTTGGCAATATCTGTTTTGCTCAGATTGGTATATGGCGCAAAAACCTCCACGTGATTGTATGTTCCTGCTTTGGTAGCATCGCTCATTGCATCTACGAAAGCCGGCGAGCAGTCAGGGTAGATACTATGGTCGCCGGCATGGTTGGCAAGCATGATATACTTCAAACCCATGTCTTCTGCAAAACCTGCTGCTACGGACAACATTATACCATTGCGGAAGGGAACGACAGTGGAGCGCATGTTCTCATCGTTGTAGCTGCCTGATGGTATGTCTGCGGCACCGCTAAGCAGCGATGAGTGGAAGTTTTCCATGATAAAGCGCAAATTCACCACCCGCTGCGGTATGCCCAGACGCTCGCAGTGAAGATGGGCAAAGGCGAGTTCGCGAGCGTTGTGATTGCTGCCGTAGTCAAAAGACAACGCAAATGCTATGCGGTCTTGATATTCGTAAAGCATCGTCACGCTGTCCATGCCACCGCTCAGTACGATAACGGAATCTTTCATAGGAATGTTTATTTAAACGACCCGGCGGTCTGTTCGTTATTTGAGAACCTCACACATTCTGGCCTCAAGTCTTCTTCTCTTCATCTCTTCGTGTTCCTTGTCTGCGTAGTTGGCAAAAGGGTAGATGCTGATACCTCCTCGGGGAGTGAAGATGCCGGTTACTTCAAGATACTTGGGGTCCATCAGACGAACAAGGTCTTTCATGATGATATTGACACAATCCTCATGAAAATCACCATGATTACGAAAAGAAAAGAGATATAGTTTCAGTGACTTTGACTCAACCATCCGCTCATTGGGAATATATGAGATGATTATCTTTGCAAAGTCCGGCTGGCCTGTTTTGGGGCAGAGGGAGGTGAACTCAGGACAATTGAACGTAACCAAATAATCATTTTCAGGGTGTTTGTTGACAAACGTTTCTAATACCTCCGGAGCGTAGTCTGCAGGGTACTTGGTTTTGTTTTCTCCAAGCAAACTGACGCCTTGTAGTTCTTCTTTTGTTCTCATTGTGTGTTCGGCTTTTTTAGTTGACTATACTTGACGCGCAAAGATACAAAAAAATTCTCACTCAACGAACTAATAATTAAAAAAAACAATAAAATACGGCATTTATTTGTGTAATCACCGAAAAAGCGGTATCTTTGTATGCTAATATTGTGCGGCTATGCTAATATTGAATATAGAATCATCCACCGATGCTTGCTCCGTTTCTCTCACCCGGGGCGCTGATGTAGTGTTGCTTCATGGCAATCGTATGTGCCGGCTGCAAGTCTCGGGGAGCGAGCATGCCCGTTTATTACCGCTTTTTGCTGATGAGTTGCTGCGTCTTGCTGCTGCCGACGGGTTTCGTCCGGAGGCTGTGGCTGTGAGTGCCGGACCCGGGAGCTACACCGGCCTGCGCATTGGTGCTTCGTTCGCAAAGGGAATAGCTTTTGGTAGAGAACTGCCACTGGTGGCGGTGCCTACTCTGCAGGTGATGGCTGCTGCTGCACGCTCTGCATTCTCATCGCTACCGGATGTGATACTATGTCCGATGATGGATGCGCGGCGTATGGAGGTTTACACGGCTCTATATTCTGACAGCCTCTCTGTGATGGAGGATGCAACAGCACAGGTGGTGACCGACACGTTTATGGCGGACATCTTATCCGGCAAGCGTGTGGCTTTTTTCGGAAATGGTATGAATAAGTGCAAAAGCATATTGTCTCAGCACAAAAACGCCCTTTTCATCGAAGATATTGTTCCTGATGCCGCATATATGGGAGGGCTGGCAGAGCAGCTTGTTGAGCAAGGGAACTTTGTGGATGTGGCATACTGGACGCCCTTCTATCTTAAAGAGTTTGAGGCTAAACACTCGGTGGTAAAAGGTCTTTAGAACACACTTATATTACTTTAAAAAACATCAATATCATGGAACTAAAAGAACTTAAACAAGCCTTTCTTGAGGCTTATGGAAAAGAATCTGAAGCGGTCTATTTCGCTCCGGGGCGTGTTAATCTTATCGGCGAACATACCGACTATAACGGCGGACATGTGTTCCCTTGTGCACTTAGTTTCGGCACGTACATGCTGCTCGCTAAGAATGATATGCATGTGATGCGTTTCAAATCGCTTAACATGCCGCAGATTATCGAGCTGTCGTTTGACAAGTTGACAACACCGTTACCTGACAACTCTTGGGTTAACTACCCGCTCGGTTGTATTGCTCAGTATATCAAGCGTGGTTTTAAGCCTGTTGATGGATACGATATGCTCATCTGGGGTAATGTGCCTGCCGGTGCCGGACTTTCTTCTTCCGCCGCGCTCGAAGTAGTCACTGCTTGCGCTTTCAACGATATATTTGGTGCCGGTTATGATAAGACTGAGCTTGCTAAAATAGGTCAGTTGTCGGAACATGAGTTTGCGTTGGTTAATTGTGGTATAATGGACCAGTTTGCTTCGGCACAGGGAAAGAAGGACCACGCTATTTACCTCAATTGTGATACTCTTGAATTCGAACTTGTGCCGGTCAAACTCGATGGCGTTAAGGTGGTTATTTCCAACACTCACTCTCCTCATAAGCTTGATTCCGGTGCTTATAACGACCGTGTAGCACAGTGCAAGAAGGCGCTTGAAGAACTGCGTAGTGTTCGTCCGCAACTGAAGAACCTCGCCGAACTCAGTGAGGCGGAGTTTGAGCAAATCAAAGGTGCTATCAAAGACCCCATTGCTTTGCGCCGTGCAGAGCATGTGGTTGGCGAATGCCAGCGCACCGTTGATGCCGTAGAGGCTTTGAAGAAAGGTGATATAACATTGTTCGGCAAACTAATGTGCGCTTCGCACGTCTCATTGCGTGACAACTATGAAGTAACGGGGCTTCATCTTGACACTCTGGCTGAAGAAGCCTGGAAGATTGACGGTGTGATAGGTTCACGTATGACAGGAGGCGGTTTTGGCGGATGCACTGTTTCGCTTGTTAAGGATGAGGCAATTCCGGCATTCATAGAGAAAGTGGGAGAGGCTTATCATGCCAAGACCGGTATCAAGGCAGATTTCTATATCGCGGAGATAAGCGATGGTGTGCATCGCGTAGAATAACAGACATTATTCCTGAATAAATACAATAAAAGAGACATCGATTCCGGTGTCTCTTTTATTGTATTTGTAAAATGTCATTATAGCTGTTATTCAGCTTTTTTAGCCGCTAAATAAAGGTAGCAACAAAGAGCAGTGTATGCCACGAAAGACAAATGTTGCGCTGCGCTACTACCTGCCCACCCGCTCATAAACCAGTCAATACCGGCGAAGCGTAGTGCTGCCGACACCACCCCCATCAATGCGCCACCGGCTATGAAACCTGAGGCTATAAGGGTCCCCTTCTCTGTGCGCCGGCGGGAGAGCTCTTTATCTTCACCTCTGCCTACAAGCCATGCTATAAAACCACCGACAAGGAGAGGTATATTAAGCTGTATAGGAATAAACATTCCAAGTGAGAAGGCCAATGCCGGCACGCCGCAAAAGTTTAATATTAGTGCCAATACTGCGCCCGTCAAATAGAGCCACCACGGAGCGCCGCTACCTGACATAAGCGGCTCAATGACTGCTGCCATGGCGTTAGCTTGCGGAGCAACAAGAGCATTGTCACCCGTGAAACCGTATGTTTTGTTGAGGATAATCATCACCCCGCCTACTGTGGCGGCGCTGACTAAGACGCCCGCGAACTTCCATGCTTCCTGTTTTTTCGGGGTGGTGCCTAACCAGTAGCCAATCTTGAGGTCCGTAATGAATCCTCCTGCAGTGGAAAGAGCTGTGCACACGACACCACCCATCACAAGGGCAACCACCATGCCTGCCGAACCTTTCAAACCTATTGCTACCATTACTACCGATGCCAGTATGAGCGTCATTAACGTCATACCTGATACGGGATTAGAGCCTACAATAGCTATAGCGTTGGCTGCCACGGTCGTAAAGAGAAAGGCGATAAAGGTTACGACCAGTATGCCTACAATCGCGTGCAGAAGGTTGAAGTTAACCACTCCGCAATAGAAGAACACAAAAGTGGCTACAATCGCTATTAATGCTCCGAAAGCTATCGTTTTCATCGATAAATCTCTATCTGTACGCAATTCGTCAGCATCCGCCTGCTTGCCGCCTTTGAGTTCTTTAGCGGCTAATCCGACTGCTGAACGGATTATCCCCCACTGTTTGACTATGCCGATTAGGCCTGCCATTGCTATACCGCCTATGCCGATGTGGCGGGCGAAATTCTTGAAAATCCATTCAGCGGACTGTGAGTCAATAGGTGTTGCTGTGGCGTCGTATATAGGGTTGATAATAGCAAGCAACTGATCTCCTATGAGAGGCATAACCGGCACAATAACAAACCACACCAGTGCTGACCCGGCACAGATGATGGCAGCGTACTTGAGACCGATAATATAGCCTAATCCAAGCACCGCAGCACCGGTGTTGATACCGAAGAACAATTTCACTTTCTCCGCAGCGAGTGTGCCAAATGGCAGTACACGGGAGGTCCATACCTCAGACCACGCACCGAAGGTGGCAACAGTGAAATCATATAAACCGCCAAGCAGACCGGCAATGAGTAGAGGCTTGGCTTGGTTGCCGCCTTGCTCACCCGAGACAAGAACCTGAGTGGTGGCTGTCGCTTCAGGAAACGGATATTTGCCGTGCATCTCTTTTACAAAGTACTTGCGGAATGGAATTAAAAACAATATTCCGAGCACACCGCCAAGCAGTGACGACAAAAAGACTTGCAGGAAACTAACCTGTATCTCCGGGTATTTGGCTTGGAGTATGTATAGTGCCGGCAGTGTGAAGATAGCACCGGCTACTATTACGCCTGAGCATGCGCCGATACTCTGGATGATGACGTTTTCGCCGAGTGCGTTTTTGCGCCTTGTGGCGGATGACACGCCTACTGCAATAATGGCAATAGGGATAGCCGCTTCGAACACCTGACCCACCTTCAGACCAAGATAGGCTGCGGCGGCGGAGAAGATAACTGCCATCATAAGACCCATCAGGACGGAATAGACCGTCACCTCGCGTGGATTGCTCTCGGCTTTCATTATGGGTTCGTAATGTTCACCATCGCGAAGCTCACGATTGGCGTTTTCGGGAAGTTGAATTTTTTCCATTGTATTTATGTGTTTTGATGTGCAAAGTTACGAAAATTTGTTGAATACACCAAACAGAACAACCCGAAAGTCTATACTTGCGGGTTGGTCTGCAGATGGAAAATACTGCTGAAATATTATTATTCGAAGAAGCTGCTCGTCCTTCGCAGTGCTATTGTTTTCCTTTTCGCTTATTGAGCATTAGGTATAGATGCTGACGATGAGGCGTCCACCTCTTCTGTCGGCTTTGTTTTTGTGTCGGTGGGCGCTGTGTGTACTTTGGCGGGTTTGCCTATCTTCTCAAACGCTTGTTGAAGGGTAGGAATATCCGTCTTTTGCGGGTCGTACACTACGGTTACTTGTTTTGCTTTGAGGTCAACGAGCAAGTCTTTTACACCACGCTCAAAGGCAATGTTCTTTTCAATCTTGTTCACGCAGTTCTGGCAGTGCATCTGTACATCAAACACCACTGTACGACGTTCTCCTTTTGCATATATACCGATAAGGGGGAACAGGCAGATAAGTAAAATGGATAATAATCTTTTCATATTCTTGATTTTAGTTAGTTTATAACAGATGGTATAAAATACCGTTTTTATCGTATATGATAAGAAACAGCGTTTCTACTCCGGTTTGGGTAATGACCAACGGAAGCCCAAGTATATTTTCCATCCTGTAACAGGTCCCCAAGCCATTGAAGCATCAAAATCTTCTGAGAAAGGTGCATCAGCATGCAGTACAGGTGAGTCCTGTCGAAAATTGGTCATGTTCTCTGCTCCGAGATAGACAGAGCATGTGCGGAAATACTTGGTTACTTGTGCCATCAGTTGCGGATACCAGCGATAGTAGAGCGAGCCGTCGGTTGCGGTGTAATACTGATTGGAGCCGATTGTGGTGAGCAGATAATCGTTAAAACCATCCGGCATCCTACCGCCACCATTGAACTGCGCTGTCAAATCAAACTGCCATTTCTTTAGCGGTGTTTGATACGAGGTGGTTATGATGCCCTTCCATCTGTTGGTTAACGGCTTTAGTCTCAGGCTGTATGTGGTTCCGTTAAACGCTGTTTGGCGGGTGTCGGTATAACGGAAAGCTGCTGTGATGGTCCAACCACGCAACACTTCCATTGACGCCTCAAGCTGAGCATTATGTGCGAACGAGCGACCGGAAATATCTGATATATTGTATAGCGATACACCGTGTTTGTCTTTGTCAAGGTCTGCTATTACACCATTAAAGAAATTGGTGAAGTAATACTCTGCTGAAACAGATAACTCACGTGATGCTATAGGTATATGAAAAGTGGTTGAAACGCCCGTATTCACCGCTTTTTCTTGTTCCGGTTCATATCCTGCGGCTGTTGTCAATGTGCGCGAGGATGGTAGAAAGAATGCGTTGTCTGCAATAATGTTCGGGCTGCGGTATCCCAGTCCGGCTGAGGCGCGTATCGTCCACCACTGCCAAGGTGAGTAACGCACGTTCATACGAGGAGTGAAGAAGAAACCATAACGTGATGACCAGTCGGCGCGTACCCCTGCTACAAGCGAGAGGATATCGTCAATCTTCAGGGCGTATTCTGCAAATATGCCGGGCGTCACCTCCTGTCTTGAGAAGTTGTATTGCGCCGGCGTAGCGGGATAAACCGCCGGCATAGCAGATGTGCTTTGAGGCAAAGGAAGCAGAAGCGTCTCTTGGTATTTGTCGTAATTAGCGCTCAATCCTGCAGATATGCGGTGGTCATTATCAATGCCGTGTTTGGCGGGCCCTTCCATTGCTGTTTGAAAGATGGCGTTGAGATATGCGTTGGTCTGCGAGGCATCCCATAGGCGGTTGCCATAGCTGTTATGCTGGTCATGATAAGAGGCAGCTGCAATTATTCCAAGCGATGTAGATGTCTCATCGTCAAAGACTATACCGTTTTTCAGGAAGCCGTCAATACGATGTGTACGCAGTGCTATCAGGTATGGTGCTGCTGTCAGACTGCTGCCGCTTGTTTCTGTTGTACCGCTTTTGGCTAAGCCCTGCTGACCTCCGTCGCGACGGTCATATAGTCCACGCACAAACGCCTGCAATGTGTAATCGTCGTGGCGATAGAACCAACGGTTGACGATATTGAGATTATGCGAAAGTGGCATGTCAATAAAGCCGTCTTTGTTCTCATCCATCGGCATCATGCCGTTTTGATAATGGAGCATTACGCCGGTGTAGAGTTTGTCTTCCGACTCGGTTTGTCCTGCTTTAAGAGGAATCTGCCAACCGCCTTCTGCATTTATTTCAGCGTGCAACTCGCTATTGAGCATGAGGTTTACTGACACAGGGTCTTGCGTCTGAGGCTTTAGAAGTTCTATGTTTATCTGTCCGGTGGTGGCCTCATAGCCGTTAATAACGGAAGAGGTGCCTTTGCTTACCTGAATAGAGTTCATCCATGGTCCGGGGATATATTCCATTCCGAACTGTTGAGCCAACCCTCTTATGCCCGGTGTATTCTCGTTAAGCAGTTGCACGTATGTGCCGCTCAAACCGAGCAGGCGAATGGTCTTAGCTCCTGTGGCGGCGTCTGAAAATGCCACATCTACTGACGCATTCGTTTCGAAGGCTTCACTTAGGTTACAACACGCCGCTTTGCATAGTTCATCGGAATTAAGGGTCTCTACATCGAAAGCTGCGGTGCGAGAGCGTAAAACAGCTGTGCGACGCTCGGTTATATCTACTTCACCAAGCATAGTATTGGCAACAAGCACAATGGTTACAGGCTGCTCGGTATCATGTACGTGCATCGTGTCAGAGACGTAACCGACGTATGACGCTACCAAAGAGGAACGGCCGCGCTGACGGGCAAGTGAAAACTGACCATTAACATCTGTGACGGTGCCTGTACTTGTGCCAAGCCACCATACGTTTGCGCCAACAAGGGGCTGTCCGTCCAAGTCAAGCACCGTGCCGCTGACTTGACTGAATGACGGCAGGGAAAGTATTATAAGAATAAGTAATGTAACGGGTCTTCTCATTGTTCCAACTCTTTCTTTTCCTCTTTTTTACAACTATTTGCTATCGGACAATCCCGGCATGTGTTGTCACATTGCTCTTCTTTAGCTTGTCTTCGGATGGACAATGACATTCCGACTACTGCTATCACCACAATCACTATGACAATGATTTTTTCTAACATGCCTGAGCCTATTATATTCGGTTGCAAAATTACTGCTTATTTATATTGTGTACAATACCCAAATATTATTAAAATACACAACAATTCCTGTCCCCTTTTTTGAGGATAGGTGAAGTGGTGTTTACAAAAATATACGAATTCAATTATTTTTCCTTCTCACAGCAGTGAGCCGATTTGATAGACAAGAAAACTAATGAGCCATGCAAGAATAAGTGAGTGAATCACAAGAAAGGCAGCCCATTTTCTGTTTGTTTCTTTTCTCAATGTTGCCACAGTTGCCACGCACGGGAAATACAGTAACACAAAAAGCATGAATCCGTATGCCGTTAATGGAGTAAATCCGGCGGCTGCAAGATCGCCGTTGTAGAGAATAGCCATAGTTGACACTATTGCCTCCTTAGCCGGCAGACCGGTAATCAGGCACACTGCCATCTTCCAATCAAAGCCAAGCGGGATAAACAACGGTTCAAGTGTTTTACCTATTGTGGCTAACCATGATGTTTCTAACTCTTGTGTCGGAAAATACTCTAATACCCATAAGATGATTGATGCCCACAATATGACGGTGGTTATTTTTTCAAGGTAGTCTTTGCATCTTTCCCACACGTGTTCCCATACCCGCCTCCAGTTGGGGAAGATAAAGTCCGGTAGTTCGTTTACAGAGTCGTCTTGAGGCTTCTTGAACCATGGTGTGTGTTTCATTACTAAAGCAAATAGTATGCTCAACGCTATTCCTGCAGCGTATAACGAAATCATCACCACTGCTTTGTGATGAGGGAAGAATGCATCCACCAGCATCATATACACCGGCAGCCTTGCCGAGCATGACATGAACGGCACCATCAACATCGTCAGTGTGCGGTCGCGCGGGTCGTTTATCTCACGTGCTGCCATAATTGCCGGCACATTGCAGCCGAAGCCGACAAGCATTGGGATAAACGAGCGTCCGTGCAAGCCTACACGGTGCATTATACCGTCCATCAAATATGCCTCACGAGCCATGTAGCCGGAGTCTTCCATGATGGAGATGAAGAAGAACAGGATGATAATATTCGGAAGGAACGACAATACGGCTCCGACACCTTGTATCACACCGTCAATCAGCAGAGAGGATAGCCAGCCGGCACTCATCACACTGCGGCATAGGGTGCATAGTGCGTCAACGCCTTGTTCTATCCACCCTTGAGGGTAACTGCCTATGGCGAACGTACACTCAAACACGAGGTAGAGTATGGCAATCATTAGCGGAAAACCAATCCATGGATTGGTAAGCATGCTGTCTATCCACTCCAGTCGCGTATGTTTGTCGTTCGGGCTATGTGTGAGAGTCTGCGTCAGAACGCCGTGTACGTAAGCGCGATAGGCATCTGTCTCGTCTTGGTGCCAGCCGTGATGAACGGGGTGAGCTTCTGATGTCTCTTTGTCGTTTACTTCAAGGATAAGACCGTATAGCTCGCCTATACCTTGGTTCCGACGTACAGAAACGCTCTGGACAGGGGCGCCGATAAGGTCACGGAAAAGAGGAAGATTAAGGGTATGTTGCGTTTCAAGCAAACGGTCGTAACGCCCGATAGCAAGCACAATCTTTTCCTGTTCATCGATGATGTGAGGGGTGAAGAGCAACGACTCTTCTAATCGCGTTGCATCCACCACTTGTACTACTACTTGATATTCGTGACCGTGCAAGCGGTCAAGGTCATGTAGCTCCTCAAATACCACCCGCTCGGAATCACCATGAGAGGCAGCTTGAGCTTGCAAAGCATAAGTAAGCGATGTCTTGCCCGACCCGCTACTGCCGACAACGGCTACTTTGATTTTTTTTTGTTCAGACATCTGCAAATGAATTCACTCTGCAAAATTACTTTTTTTCTATGTTATGTGCAATACCTAAAAGTAGTGAAAATCTTATGGTAATATATGAGAGTAATGTATAATCATTGCCGCTCCGATGACTATTGAGGTAAGAAAAGCCACCAAAGCTAACTTGCGGTTGGAAAGGAAATAATGAGTAGATATACTTAGCATAACAATAAATATTATCAGTAAAACAGTTAGTTCTATATCAAATGTGAAAAACGACGTTGCACCGGGAAGATGCTGTATTGTATGAACGTATTTGTTCATTAGGCAGGCAAGATTTTCGCTACCACTCATCATGAATGACTTTATTACTTCAGGCACAGGGAGTGCTGCGGTGACGGCTGCCGATAGCGATATTACCACTATAAGCCATGTGAGAGGAATAACAATCAGATTGGTGAGTGCGAAATAGTTACTTACTTGACCGAAGAAAAAGAGTGTCCATGGCAGAACACCAATCTGTGCTGCTATAGAAACGAGGATCCCATCTTTCAGTAAATTGGTAAAGTGCGCGTATATTGTGTTTGTTTTGCGATGTCCGATGGAAAGGTGGTGTGTAATGATTTTCTCCCATTCAGGCACGTAATACATTATAGCCGATACAGCCGAGAAACTGAGTAAAAAGCTCGGTGAAAACAATGCATTTGGATTGATGAACAAGATGATAAATGCTGCAGCGTCGAGTCTGTTATACTTTATCGGACTATCTGTCTGATGTCTGCCTATAGGCATAAGCGAGAACATCAGTGCGCTTCTCATTACCGAAACCGACATTCCGGTAAGAAAGGCGTAAGTCCATACACCGGCAATAATCACTATCCGGTGTGCGGCTCTAAGACGTTTCTTCTCCCATGGGATAAAAAGCAATCCGCCAAGTGTGAGAATGAATATTATCACGTCTCGTACCACGCCGACATGCAGTCCGCTGACTGCTAACACATGCATTGCACCTGCATCGCTAAAAGCGTAACGTTGCTCGGCAATAAGATGTCTTTTGTCGCCAAGCAGCAAAGCATCTATCAAGGCGAGTGCTTGCTTGTCGTTTATATACCGTTCAAACAACGTTTCAATAGCCTGTCTGCAACGGATGGAATAGTAGGTCAGCTTGCCGGATGTAAGACTAATGTCCTGACCGCGTAGGTGCTCCGCTACCCCGCTCTCCCATTGCCGCATGACGCCACGTCCGTTATTTATTAACATTTTGCCGACCACCACATCGCCGGCTATATATGGACGGGAGGACACGCTATCGTAGCTTGGAACGATATATGCAATTAGTCTTTCCTTGCGTTGCCATGCGCTGATACTATCTAACAAGACAGCCTCGTATGCTACTGATTGTGACTTTCGCTCGCCTTCAGAAAGTAATAGTATAGTATGATACGCAGCATCTGTATCGGTGCTGTGGCGAGGTGACCACGGAATGGGTATCAGCTGACTTAGAATAACCCAAACAAGAAGCGCCACGATTGGTACGTGACGCCTCATCAGTTCGGAGATACTCATCGGATAATTCACAGGGATATTATTTGTTTTTCTTCTGTTTGGCTGCTCGTATGTTAATTGCGATAAGCAGTACTAACGTGACGATAAATATAAGTGAGAAAAGCGGTCTTAGTTCCGGTGTCAGACCTCCCTTGCGGGCGTCGGCGTAGATAAAGGTGGATAGTGTCTCTAATCCGCCGCTGCCTTTGGTAAAGAACGTAACGCCGAAATCATCGATGGAAAGGGTCAATGCGAGAATAAATCCGCTCACCATTCCGGGCCACAATTCCGGCATCAGCACTTTCCTCAACGCTTGCATAGGAGTGGCACCAAGGTCTAATGCTGCTTCGTAGATATTGGGATTCATCTTCGTCAAGCGAGGCATTACCGACAGAACCACGTAGGGTGTGCAGAACACTATGTGGGCAATACAGACTGTTGTTAAGCCGCGACTGATGCCGAAGAATACAAACAACAGGAAGAGCGAGATGCCGGTCAGTATGTCAGGGTTAATCATCGGAATAGAGTTGAGAAACTGTATGCTCCTGCGTGCTTTTTGCTTCATGTTGAATATTCCGATGGCAGCCAGAGTCCCGAGAATGGTGGACACTGTGGCGGCTATAAGCGCAATAAGGAAAGTGAAGAACACTGCGCGGTAAAGGTTGGGGTCCACTCTTACCTGAGTTGTGGCATCGTAGCCCGTGAAGAGGTTTTCGTAAAGTTGTATGGTAAAACCCGTCCAGTTGCCTAAAACCTTACTCTTGGTAAACGAGAAGATGATAATGAGAAGGATAGGGGCGTAAAGCACAACCAGCAGGAGCCATAGGTAAGCTTGTCCGCCTACTTGTTTGGCACGTAAACGGCGAGCGCGGTTTTGTGCCTCAATCTGAGCTGATGAAAATGTAGTCGTCATTTGTTTTGTGCCATTTAGATTATACCGCTTTTTTGTGAGTCATCGCTATCGCCTTGGTCGAAGAATGAGGTAAGGGCAATAATGAGCAGCATTATCAGCGACAAGGCTGCGCCGTAGTTCCACATTGTTATACCACCTTCGCCAAAGCTGCGCTGGATAAGCGAACCAAACAACGTAATCTTGTTGTGTGTGAGCAGTTCGGCTATTGCAAATGTGCTTACCGTCGGCATAAACACCATCACTATGCCGGAATAAATACCGGAAACAGATAATGGGAGAATAACCTTGACAAACACTTCGCGCCTGTTGGCACCAAGATCCTCGGCTGCCTCTATTAGCGAGCGGTCCATCTTTTGCAAAGTGTTATAGATAGGATATATCATAAAAGGCAGGTAGTCGTAGCACATGCCGAAGATGAGAGCTCCTTCGCCAAGAGGCAAACCAAACATATTAAAAAGCTCTACAGTAGCCAGAGTGCGAAGCAGGAAGTTAATCCACATAGGCAGGATAAAAAGCATCGCCATGACCGCCGGGGTCTTAAACTCAGCTGTCGCCATTATATACGCTGCAGGGTAACCCAATAAAAGACATACAATAGTTGTAATCATGGCTATCGCAAGCGAATAAACAAGTGTGTTGATAGCCTCTGAAGTGTGGAAGAACTTAACAAAGTTCATTATGGTAAAGCTGCCTGAGTGATCGGTGAAGGCGTAATATACTATAAGTAATAGCGGCAACACTACAAATAGTATTAGAAACAATACGTATGGCCATGCCCACGTCCGTCTGCTGCCGAAAAGAGAGCTTAGTTTGTTCATTTATTATTGGTTTTATATCACTCTGTAGGATAGTATTTTTCCATTTGCGCTTTTTGTAGCTCTTTGTCATCAAGATAGTTGATGCGCATAGCAGCACGAACCTCTTCTATTGTTTGGCGCCCTTGTGTGCGGGCAGCCTCTGTCCCCTTACGCAGAATATCGTAAACTTCAGGGATGTGCTGCTCCCAATAGTGACGGCGCTCGCGGATGGGCTCTAACATTTCTTGCATGATTTTGCAGAGAAACATCTTGCACTTCATATCGCCTATTCCGCCGCGTGTGTAGTGGTCCTTCAGCTCTTGCAGGTTATTGTATTCAGGCCAGTATTTCGCAAAATGCTCGTCACGACAGAAGGCATCCAGGTACGTGAAGACTGCATTGCCCTCCAAGTGTCCGGGGTCAGTCACACGCAGGTGGGTGGGATCGGTGTACATGCTTTTAATTTTTTTCTCAACCACTTCTGCCGGGTCGCTAAGGTAAATGCAGTTTCCTAACGATTTTGACATCTTTGCCTTGCCGTCTGTTCCCGGCAGACGCATACATGCTTGGTTGTCAGGAAGTAGTATCTGTGCCTCATGTAGCACTTCACCGTATGTGGAGTTGAAGCGTCTGACAATCTCGTTTGTTAGTTCAATCATTGGCTTTTGGTCCTCGCCCACAGGTACTACCGTTCCGTGGAAAAGGGTTATGTCGGCTGCCTGAGATACAGGGTAACAGAAGAAGCCAAGCGGGATATTTGCTTCGAAGTTACGCATTTGTATCTCGGTCTTCACTGTCGGATTGCGCTGTACGCGGCTCACCGTCGTCAGGTTCATGAAGTAAAAGGCTAACTCCGTCAACTCAGGTACAGCACTCTGAATGAAGATGTTTACTTTTCCCGGGTCTAAGCCTGCCGCAAGGTAGTCTAATGTCACCTCCAGTACGTTCTGACGCAGTTTCTCCGGGTTGTCGGCATTATCTGTGAGCGCCTGAGCATCGGCAATCATGATGAAGATTTTGTCAAACGAAGGGTCATTCTGCAGTTCTACACGACGTCTCAGCGAACCTACATAGTGACCAATGTGCAAGCGTCCTGTCGGACGATCACCGGTAAGGATAATTTTTTTCTTCTCTATCATAATCATCAGAAATCGGGCTGAGCCCGACAATAACTCCTTGCGGAGTGTTTATTGTTTGAAAACGAAATATACAGCCATTATCATCAGCATTGCCGCCACAAAGTGGTTCCACCTCAGGTGCATGCGAAAAGCCACAACTGAAAAAAGTATAAACACCGTCAATGTTATAACTTCTTGTATAATCTTCAGTTGCATTAGGTTAAACGGCCCGCCGTTACCGACGAAACCTAACCTGTTGGCAGGAACCTGCAGGCAATATTCGAAGAAGGCTATGCCCCAACTGAAAAGAATAACACCTATCAATGGAAGGTGTTGAAACCATTTCATCTCTGCCATCTTCAGGTGGCCATACCATGCCAGCGTCATAAAAACGTTTGAGCAGACCAATAGCAGAATAGTATATAATCCTTTCATCTATACCGAAATAATCAACAGCAGATAGTCGTTGGCTGAGGTTTCAGAATTTGTTGTAGTGGATGTTTTCCACTTTCCATTTATCCTTCACGGCGGGTTGCTCAGCCGGTTGTCCGAGCACCACAAGACACATAGGAATGATATGTTCTGGTGTTTGTATTATCTTGCTTACCTGTTGAACTCTCTCTGATATAGGATACACGCCAACCCATAGTCCGCCTAATCCCATCGCGTGAGCGGCAAGCAGCATGTTCTCTGTTGCAGCCGAGGTGTCTTCCACCCAGTAGCCTTGTGCCTCACCCTCAAGAGCTTTATCCATGTCGCCGCATACTACTACCACATGCGATGCACCGTTCTCAATACGAGAACTAAGTATGGCTTCGCTTAGCTGCTTCAGTATCGCTTCATCGTCAACCACTACAAAAGCCCACGGCTGTTTGTTGACTGCTGTGGGAGCGCTCATGCCGGCGCGAAGAATAGTCTCAATCTGTTCGGCACTGAGTTTTTCTCCTGTGAATTGTCTTACTGAGACGCGGCTGTTAATTACTTCTAATGCGGCTTCTGCCTTCTCTTGTTTTACGCTCTGAGTGCCTTGGTCGGCACCGCATGATACCATTGCTATTGCCATGGCGATAACTGATAATGTTTTGTTCATGTTAAATTTTTTGAGAACTTCTGTTAGCTTTCCGGATAAGTTTTGAACGCCCTTTTTCTTTGGCGATGCAAAGGTAGTACAATTATTTGATTTACGCAATAATAAATTAAAAAAACGTCACACACAAAGAAAGAGACGGTAAAAATACCGCCTCTTAAGACTGCTGCGCTGTAGGAAGTGAGACCACAATACGGTAACGACGGTGTTTTTCACCGTCTCTCAAAATAATCCTTTTCCGTCGGGTGTGTATGTTTTGCCATCAGGTACGATGATGAGCAGTTGTCCGTCATGGAGCAGCTTGGCGCCGTGTACATATTTATTCCCGAATGTGGCCTCTGTTAGACAGCCTATTGAAGCCTTTTTCAATTGGTTGAACGAAAAAACGGATATTCAAACAGCGTATAAAGTCCGATTTACGCAGGGACTTTGGCTGCATCTGATGGGGAAACTATCCATCGCGTTTATTTATCTTATTTTTAACTGCTGATTCGCATTAATTACTAATTTTTCCAAAGAATGTCCGTAGTTGTCTCCCATTTTGTAGATACCAATTCCTTTTTTCAAAATCATCCATTGCCCCATAGTATTTTCTAAATACATTTCGTCCTCTTCAAGTTCAAACGCGTGTTCTACTCTTTCAATAGCGTCTGCGATATCGTTTCCTATACCTAATTCCCATTTTACCCCGTTTTGATATGTTCCTATTAGTGCTATTCGTGTATCGTCAGTGTGTTGTTTCGTCATTGTTATACATAAAAAAATGTTTTCTGTTTTATTATTTGTTTTTGTAGCATAGATGCCACTTTGTGTAACCACATATATATCTATGTCTCCTTTTTCATTTATAAAATACTCCTTTTCTTCTATAGTGTAGTTATCGTATGTGTACTCAGAAAAGTATTCTAATGCTTTTTTCTCTGTTTCAAAGGTATTTGTGTTTTTATCACATGAAAAAATTAATATAGTTATTATAGCTAATAAAGTAGTTTTGAATGTTTTAGTTTTCATAGTTTTAATATTATGATTTTGTTATGTTATCTCTTATTTGAATTAAATATGGATTTGCAAATGTTTGCAAAGAAAAGAAGAACGAATACATTATCAAAACAAAAAGCAGAGACATCTTTTTTAATAATACTTTTTCCATGTGTCAATATCGTTATTATTAATCATTTGCTTTAGTGTTTCCACGTATAAATCCTGAAGCATATTCATTTTTTTTACACAATCACAATATGATACTTCATCTTTGCTATATAAATTATAAATTTGTTGTAGTTCTAAAAACGGCACATCCTTGCTTGATATAGACAGTTTTCCATATTTTTCTATGTCATTAGTGTTTATGTAAAATATTTCCGGTTTATCAATCAGTTGTCCTTCATTCGTTTCCCATATAGCTTTCAAATCTTTAAGGTCTTGCCATGGGAGAGACAGTAAATAATACTCCTCATTTTTTAACAAATTAGGTGCAGATGGGAAATGAGTACTATAAAATGGTACCATATATGTATTTGGGTTGTCATAGTTGTTTCGAGTATTTCTAAGCTCGCCTGACAATGGATGAAAATGTGTCCACTTCCAATCAATTATAGCATATCCATTCTCCAATAGTACATACGGATTTGTTCCTAATATATTAAATTCAGATTGAACAAAATTTGCTAAAATACTATCATTATGGTTAGGATTGAATAAGGCCAACCCCACTCCATTATATAGAATAAATCTGTTATCAGAAGTTTTTAGAACAGAGTCAACAATAGGCGAAACAAACACGTGTTCTTGCAGTTCCGGCGTTAGTTTGATAATCGCAACTTGTGAATCCGGCACATAGTCCGGATGATTAGTCTTACCACAACTAACCAATACTAATGCTGAGACATTAGCTAACAATAAAAAAATTTTTGTTTTCATAGTTTTGGAATTAACGACGTGAAAACATAGGATAACCAACTTTGAAACAATATTTTTCAATAGTTTCATTATCTATAATCATATTTATTGCAAGTTCAATATCCTGCATTGTCATTTTAGATCTAGACTTGTGTGTAAGTTTCTCCAAAGTAGTTATTTTTATAACCCATACCTCTTCAAATATATTACTATAAGGTTCTAAAATGGTTACGTTATCAGGGGACAGTCCGCATATTTCTGACCATTTTTCTTTTAATAGAGTGCATTCGTTTTGCTGTGCCCCAATTGATGTATAAGGAAAAAACGTAAGATAACCATCATGCAGATTGTAATAAATATCCGCTTCAGCCAAATCACATTCATTGTAAAAATAATCCATAGGATCACTTATATTTGTGAGGAAATATGGTTTATCATATTCCCGTTTTGGAAATAGTGGAACAATACAGGTATCGAACATGATTGGAGGATTCCAATTGGAAATGAGAGGAGCATCATGTTGTGTCATAATAATATAGTCTTTATACTTTGAGTCTTTTAACTTGAAAAAGCAAAATGAATAGTTTACATTTTCTAAGGTTTCAGGTGTGTCACATCCTGTAAAAAATATGCCTAAAAAAATACAGATGGCACAACATAAAAGTTTTAGCGAAGTTTTCATAGTTTTGTCCTCCTTATTTTTGATTGTTTTCTAAATCCTTTATCCGTTCTTCCTGCCGAATGATATAGAGTGTCAGCTCCTCTATTTTTTGTAGCAGTTGTATCTGGAAGCGTTCAACGCTGATACCATTCTCAAGCATATCATCTGCGGATTGAATTTCCGGCAGGTGTTTGTTTTCGGAGATATAACTGCTTACCTCATCAAGCGGGCGTAGATTATAACCATCTTCAAACACATAATCCGCCCCTGATAATGGTTGTACAAAAATTGCGCCGGTTTTGATTACATTTGACTGAATACTATCGGAATGTATCTCACCCGCTACGTCCGGTTTATAAGTAGGCGCTTCTTTACCGATGCCGACAGGCTATCACCAAACCCGTTATTTTAATCCTTTTCCGTCGGGCGTATAGGTGTTGCCTTCGGGTGAGACGATGAGCACTTGTCCATCCTGAAGTCGTTTGGTGGCGGTTGTCGGTGTTAGGTCTATTGTGGTGTTTCCGTTATCCAAACCCGTCTCCGTGTCGGGGAGTGTCTCGAACGAACCCTGTTCTTCATCAATAACTTCGTTCATGGCGTTGTATGTGCGTCGGACGAAGAAATACTCGCTGCCGGCACGAAGACCGGTTACGGTGAACGAGAGATAGGTATTGAACTGTTCTTCATTCACCTCCGTCTCCGGCGTCTCTTCCTCATGAGCCTGTCGCACACGGCTCGGTATAGAACTCTGTGCCGCATATCCATCAAAGGCAGGTGCTCCCGAAGATGTATATACATCGGGGTTGATATCCATGTTTTGGAGGTATCCTCTGTCGTCGAAGGTAAGCGTGAGCAGCCGCCTTGTCTGCGCAGAATCGAGATACAGTGTGAGAGAGTATGACGATGCTTCTGCGTTGGTGACCCAGCTTATCTCGGCATTGTTGACGCCCGACACAACCGGCGGTTCGATGGGTTCGATGGCAGGAAAAGTGCTCCAGCCTTGTGCCTGACGGTATAGGCCTATACTCTTACGCGGAACGAACAACGTGAGCGAGTCACTACCATAGAATTGCTGCACCGTTGTAACCGGAGGTGTCACAGCAAGACAGACAATGCGCTTGAGTACACCCGCTACTCCGCCAAATTGAGCACCTCCGATATAGTTTAAACCTGAACCAAATATAAATTCTTCTAACTTAATTCCATATACGCCAACTGCTTCTAATCGTGTGATAGAGTTAGGATAACGTAAGGTTTTTAAGTTTTTTACGGCAATAAATGAGTATTGATGTATATCCGTAACAGTATTTGGAATATTAATACTATCTAAAGATGAATAAAAGAAAGCCCCATCGCAAATTGTAGATGTCTGAGGAGGAAATTTATAGTCTCCTCTTCTGCTCATTGGAAAGCAAAGTAATGAATCTAAATTTTTACTATATATCACACCATCAAGAGATGTTATTCTTGGGTGATTACTATCAACTATATAATCCGTAATACTATCATTGGCTAATCCTAATCCAAATAGCAAATATGTGTTAATTAGTGGATGAATTGTTTTAGGGAGTACTACAACTTTTACTCGTCCATAAAGTAGAGCATTCACTTCTAATGCCTCTACTATGTACGATGTGTCACCTATAACTATTGATTCCGGGATATAAAGTGTATCAACATCATATACTATAGAAGGGTCTCCCGAGTTTGTAACCGTAACACTTTTATCAGTATATTTTGAATAATAAATAGTATCACCATTTTGATTAGGTAATGCAAAATCCCATGCCTTTGTACCTACAAAAGAGGTACAAAGGCAGAATAAAGCAAATATGTGTTGTTTCATATCAATGTTTAATGATAAATTGTTTAGACAAATAGTTATTCTTATCGCTTAATGTGATAGAATAATCAAACAAGCAAGTACAAGAGAAATTGTTTTGTGTTTCATGATAGAGAAATTTGAGTTATATAATAATTTTTGCAGTGCCAATATCGGTTGTCTGTTTTGACTTCCGAATTGGCACTGCAAAATTACTACTTTTAAACAAAATGACCAAAGAAAAGATTGGGCAAGTGCTTTTGCGTAAATAGTGAAATATCAAGAGATTAACAAATTCGCGATTGGGCAATTATCATATTGTGAGAGAAAATTTACTATTT
>JAFSTO010000021.1 GCA_017450435.1 Paludibacteraceae bacterium | reverse complement strand
GTGTCCAGAAATGAAAAAGCAAAGGAGTTGTGCTACAATACTGCTTGCTTATAGTTGTAAATAGCACGGTCAATTTCTGTTGACCGCTCCTCTGCTTTATGCTGTCAATAATTATAGCATAGAGTGAGGCTGTCAAGTTGTCCGTGCAAATATTTTCATGGAGGTAATCAGTCATGCGGAAATATTTATGGCTCTTTCTTGCCCTTTTTGTGTTCTGCGCTGTTTCGTCAGGCGGATGCGGAGGAGGCAGCAGTGATGAAAGTGTTACTCAGGATAACGGGAATCAGAACAATAACTCAACCCCACAAAACCCTATCAGTACATACGACTTCAGCATACTTAAAGGTTCTTGGACAGCCTCAGACGCTACGGGCACAGCCACAGGACCATACGGAACTTTTGACCTGAGAATGGTACACGCAAACGCATTATTCACCAATGTACAAGCCAACGGCAATACTGCTACAGCAATCGTTTCGACCTCGATGGAATGGGACGCTTACCTGAACGGCCAATATTCCACCACAATATATGGCAACAATGACCAGGAGACTATAGAAATACGCACCGTAAGCGAAAACGTATGGCGTTACACCTTCCCGGACGGCAAGAGCACAGTAACCGTTAGAATCACATCATCAACGACGGCAGACGTTACAGAGGAAGGCACTACTTCAGACGGCTATCAATACACAGCCAGCTACACCGTAACGAAAGACGGACCGGACAGCCCGACAATATTTTACGGAATCGAGACATATCGGGGCACGTGGTCAATCTCTCAGGGAGCAGGCACAGCTTCAGGGAACGGGAGAACTTTCGAGCTCAGGTTAAGTTCTGGCACTATTACAGTAAGCAATCTACAGGGCAGCTCGGATAACATGAGCGGCGACTTGGACGGAGTCATATACTGGAATATATATCAGGACGGCACATACCTTAGGAGAATAGGGCTCAGATACAGGACTCTTATAGCTCACCGTATCGGCGGAAATAGTTGGCGTTCAACCAGCGGCAACAGCAACTTAACTCTCACATCACAGGCAACAGCGAGCATCAACGAAAAAGGGTCCATCACTATTGACGGTTACACGTACCAGTATTTCATTGCCTACACTATGGCCAAACAGTAAGATTTTGCCTGAAAGTATGCTTGACGTGTTAAGATAGCACCATCCATTTACGAGAGGGGTAAATTAATCATGTTAGGCGACAACATCAAGAAATTGGGCTTCGGCCTCATGCGCCTTCCAAGAGTTGAGGGCAAAGACGACGTTATCGACATTGAGCAGGTCAAACAAATGGTCGATGAGTTCCTAGCCGCAGGGTTCACCTATTTCGACACAGCTTGGGCATATTCCGGCAGTGAAGAAGCTATCCGCAAAGCACTCGTTGAACGTTATCCCCGCGACAAATTCCAGCTCGCCACTAAGAACGCCGCGTGGATCAACTGCAAGACCCGTGAAGACGCTCTCGAACAATACCGCACTTCCCTCAAGAGGTCGGGAGCAGGATACTTTGACTTCTACCTCCTCCACAATCTCGGAGACTCCCGC
>JAFSTO010000004.1 GCA_017450435.1 Paludibacteraceae bacterium | reverse complement strand
TCGCCATAGCCATAGCCATAGCCATAGCTGACCTGTAGAAATTGTTTAATTATTTCTTCCATACCGGCACATTTTCAATGTTCTTAACAGCCTGTTCGGTGCAGGGAATAACCTCAAGCACATTCGCCACCTGCATCTGCGGCACAATGACTGTGAACTTACAATCATTAGGATATTTCACTCCCTCTGTGGCGAGTTGTGATAATGAGCATGCGCCTGACCAGTACCACAGCCTGCGTGTGTTAAGCAACTCGACTACGCCATTCTGCATGTCGTAATCATTCAACGTTCCGAAGAACACACCGGCTCCGTTTGAGCGGATGATAACCTTTTTTTCTTTGTAATTTTCCATTGTTGTTTTTGATTTTAGTTGTTGTTATATCGGGCGACTCGCCCCTGTTCATTATGTTGCTGCCACTTTGCCGTGGCGTTCCGTGTGCCGTTCGGGTAGTGCAGCCCCTGTCCGCCATCTTTTTCAATTCGTCTTTATTCATAACTTATATTCTTTAATGGTTTTACCTTTCAAACTTTGCGTTTCATACTTCCGGTATATACATCCAATGGGTGACATTGTCTATCTGCCATTGTTTATAGTCGTAGTCGTATTGAGATACATGATGGTATTCTCTACCTCCTCTCGTATATCTGCACAACACAGGCTCCGACAGGAACTTATTTGCCTTTTCCGGTTTCTCTTTCTCCGCATCCTTCCATGGATTACGCAGGCGTTCATTCTCGGCCTGCAGATTGATGACCATCTGGGTATTATCACTGCGAACGGTGTTGTCACGATTGCGGCAGAGGATGGCGAACTCCACAAGGTCTTGCACTTTGATTGAGAAAGTCCTTGTGTCGCGGATATACTGCTCCGCCAACTCTTTGATTTCTTTATCTGACATAATCAGTCCTCCTATCTCCAGTCCTTATCGCCATAGTAGCAATAGGTTTTCATTCTGAAATCAAAACCGTTGTTGTAACGGCACTTGCTACAGTCTTTCTTTTTGAGCGGGCAGCTGTCTGCCACAACTCTGAACTTGCGTTCTTTCATATTTCTACCTCCTTCGTTTCAAATTGCACATTGTAGTTGAAGCGTGCGGCGTACCGGCAAAGCCGAGTCATTAACTGCCGGAACCGATCTAACTGCGATGGGTGTACAGTTACAAAAGCAACCTCTGCACCATCAACAAAAAAAGTAAATCTAAAAGCTTTCATAAGGATTTCTATTTTTAGTCTATTCTTTCATATTCATAAACGAACACCAGTGGGTTGGTCTCAAAGAAGCCGCGTTTATTCAGCCTGTCAATCAGATATTTGTATGCCTGATAAGGAGTGTAGAAATAGTAAACTACCCCTTTCACTAAATCACGAACGCCAAAGTGGTTAATACCAACATTTACGAATGTAATACCTTCTTTTAGACAATCTTCATCAGATATGTCTTGCAGGTGCTCCAAGCGTCGGCTCTTTATCTTGATGTGTCTCGGCATCAATTCCGGCTTGACGAACATCTTATTTTTATAACCCGCTCCAGCATACTCTTTCTTCATTGAGAGAGGGCCGTCCATCATTATGTCAAGATAGCCTCCATTAGCTAAATCCTCATACCGCTGCGCGATTGCTACTATCTCGCCGACTTGGTAAACGTACCGCTGAAACATCTTCTCCGGTCCGACCATATTCATGATAGCATCCTCGACAGATATTGTGCTTAATGTCTGTTCGTAGTACTGCTGTTGGTAGATCGGGACATAATTGAGTATGACATCCGGGACTATGCGGCGTGTCATAGTCTTGCTGCCGTCGAACGTGGCCTGCTGCAAGCCATAAGGTTCGTTGAACATAATTTTTTTCATGATAGTT